>JAZSCN010000009.1:0-92098 GCA_045602925.1 Oscillospiraceae bacterium
ATAACAACAATTTTGATTTGAAAATCCTAAAGAGGAGGTGCCAAAATGGCAGTACCAAAGAGAAAGGTATCCAAGGCTAGACGTGACAAGAGACGTTCTGCAGTTTGGAAGTTAGAACAGCCTGCTCTGTGCAAGTGCTCAAATTGCGGTGAGCTTACAGCTCCACACAAGGTTTGCAAGGCTTGCGGATATTATAAGGGCGTAGAGGTAATCGCTAAGAACGAGGATTAATGCGTTTTTCGAAGGTTAGCAGAGAGGGGTAATCCTTCTCTGCTTTTTTCGTAAAAAGGAAGGAGAGAAATATGGCGCTTCCTGTAGTTGCTATTGTCGGCAGACCTAATGTCGGAAAGTCGACTTTGTTTAATAAGCTTATAGGGCAAAGGCTCTCTATTGTAGAAGATACGCCAGGTGTTACCAGAGACCGTATCTATTCAAAGTGTGAGTGGTCGGGCAGAGAGTTTATGCTCGTTGATACAGGTGGTATAGAGCCTGATAGCGACGATATTATATTGTCTCAGATGCGTAGACAAGCCGAGCTTGCTATTACAACTGCTCAGGTGACTGTACTTGTTACTGATATGAAATGTGGTGTTACTGCTAATGACTATGAGGTAGCATCAATGCTCTTAAAGTCTGGTAAGCCTGTCGTTTTGTGTGTCAATAAGTGTGATACGCTCGGTGAACCACCAATGGAGTTTTATGAGTTCTACAACTTAGGACTCGGTGACCCTATTGCAGTTTCATCTGTACACGGTCACGGAACAGGTGACCTTCTTGACGCAGTTCTTGAATTTTTGCCTGACGAAGCTTCAGAGGATTATGGCGAGGATGTTATAAAGGTCGCTGTAATTGGTAAACCTAATGTAGGTAAGTCATCAATTATCAACAGAATTTGTGGCGAAGAAAGAGTTATAGTTTCCAATATCGCAGGAACTACCAGAGATGCGACTGATACAGTCGTTGAAAATGAGAACGGTAGCTTTGTGTTTATAGATACTGCAGGTATTAGAAGAAAGTCTAAAGTACTTGAAAATATTGAGAAGTTCAGTGTTCTACGTTCTTATATGGCTGTTGATAGAGCCGATGTTGCAGTTATTGTAATTGATGCAACTGAAGGCTTTACTGAACAAGATTCAAAGGTAGCAGGATATGCTCACGAAAAGGGCAAGGCTTGTATAGTTGCCGTGAATAAGTGGGATGCTATTGAAAAGGATACAAACACAATGGATGAGTTCAGAAATAAGCTCAAGGACGACTTTAGCTTTATGTCCTATGTACCGTTTGTGTTTATTTCTGCAAAAACCGGTCAAAGAATCGATAAGCTTTTTGATATGATTAAGTATGTTGCAGCACAGAATTGTATGAGAATTTCTACCGGAAAGCTCAATGATGTTCTTGCATATGCTACTGCTAGAGTTCAGCCTCCGTCCGATAAGGGCAAGAGACTTAAAATTTACTATATGACGCAGGCTTCAACAAAGCCACCAACGTTCGTTGTATTTGTTAATAGAAAGGACCTTTTCCATTTCTCATATCAAAGATATCTTGAAAATCAGATTCGTGAAACCTTTGGGCTTGACGCTACACCGATTGTTATGAGCGTTAGAGAACGAGATACTCAAGATGTTAAATAGTTAACGGGAGTTTTTATATGACAGATGTTTTAGTTATAGCCTTTACAGTGTTATTTTCTTATCTTTTTGGCAGTATGAATTCTGCTATTGTTGTATGTAGAATTATGAAGGGTAAGGATATAAGAGAGTTCGGCAGCAATAACGCTGGTCTTACAAATGTTCTCAGAGTGTTTGGTAAGCCTACTGCCGCAGTTACGCTTATTGTTGACCTTATCAAAGGTGTTGTAGCTGTTCTTCTTTGCAAGTATGTTGCAATATATTTTGATGTAGAGATATTTTCTAACCCACTTTTCATCTCCTATCTTGCTGGTATTACAGTTATTTTAGGACATGTTTTCCCTCTGTATTATGGATTCAGAGGTGGAAAGGGTGTTTTGCTTACTGCTACAACCTTACTTGCTATCGACCCACTGACATGTGCTCTTGCACTAAGTGTGTTTGTGATTGTTGTAAGCCTTAGTAAGTATGTTTCTCTTTCTTCAATTCTTGCAGGCATAGCTTATCCTATTATTACATTTATAACTCAGACACTTAGAGATTACGATAAGGTTTGGATGAATGTTATCTTTACTTCACTTATTGCTTTGCTGATTGTTGTAAAGCATAGGTCAAACATCAAAAGACTTGTCAGTGGTACTGAGAATAAGCTTAGCTTTAAGTCTAAGAGTAAGGAGTAATTCGTATGGCTGATATCACTATTTTAGGCTCAGGTGGATTTGGTCTTGCGCTTGCATATATGTGTGCAAATGCAAATCATAATGTCACTGTCTGGTCTGCTTTCCAAGACGAAATAGACGCAATCAAGCGTACCGGAGAACTTCGCTCAAAGCTACCGGGCGTTATAATTCCTAGTAGCGTAAAGCTTACTACTGATATTACTTGTGTAGCTAATTCAAATATTGTAATTATTGGTATACCATCTTCGTTTGTTGGCTCTGTTTGTGAGCAAGCTAAACCATATCTCGATAAGAAAGCTGTCATTGTAAGTACTTCAAAGGGACTTGAAAATGGCACTCTCAAGAGAATGAGTGAGGTTATTTCTGAGATTTTAGACAATCCTGTTGTCGTACTTTCAGGCCCATCTCATGCGGAAGAAGTGGGCAGGGGAATTCCGACTACAATTGTTGCAGCGTGCGAAAATATTGAGTGTGCTAAGTTTGTTCAAAAGGAACTTTCTAATAATACCCTTAGAATATACACTAACAGCGATGTTATCGGCTGCGAAATCGGTGGCTCTTTAAAGAATGTTATCGCACTCGCTTGTGGTGTGCTTGATGGCATGGGCCTTGGCGATAATACAAAAGCTGCACTTATTACCAGAGGTCTTGCAGAAATAACAAGACTTGGCTTAGCTCTTGGTGCAAAAAAATCTACATTCTCGGGTCTTACCGGAGTTGGTGACCTAATTGTTACTTGCACAAGTATGCATAGCCGAAACAGACGTGCAGGTATTCTTATCGGTCAAGGTGTTTCAGCTGATGAAGCTGTCAAGAGAGTGGGTACTGTCGAGGGATATTACTGTACCAAAACAGCCTATGAGCTTGCAAAGAAGCTTGATGTTGAGGTTCCTATCACCGAACAGCTTTATAAGATTCTTTTTGAAAATCAGAATACTCAGACAGCACTTCAAAATCTTATGGGTAGACAGTCAAAACATGAGGCTGAAGAAGAGCTTTATATCATGTAATTGTATATTAAAAATTTGAGTCGTCATTATTGGCGACTCTTGTTTTATGTTGGGATAATTTTATAGTCTTAATTGGAAATTTTCAATTAAAAATTAATAGGAAAATTGCGAAATTCTCTTTACATATTACCTGATTTGTGATACAATGAAATATGTATAGAACTCTAACTATCGTTTAAGGAGTGCGAATATTTATGGAACCAAAATACAAGAGAGTTTTGCTCAAGCTCAGTGGCGAAGCGCTTGCAGGAGAAAAGAAAACCGGACTTGATTACACCGTTATGACTACCTATGCTGAAAGCATTAAAAAATGCGTTGAAGCTGGCGTTGAAGTAGGTATCGTAGTTGGTGGAGGTAACTTCTGGAGAGGCCGTTCAAGTGGTGCAATGGATAGAACAAGAGCTGACCATATCGGAATGCTTGCAACCGCAATGAATGCACTTGCTGTTGCTGATGTTCTTGAAAATGTAGGAGTTGAAGCAAGAGTACAAACTGCAATCACAATGCGTCAGGTTGCAGAGCCATACATTAGAGGTAAGACGCTTAGACATTTTGATAAGGGCAGAGTTGTTATTTTTGGATGCGGTACAGGTAATCCATTTTTCTCAACTGATACTGCCGCTGCCTTGAGAGCTGCTGAAATTGAAGCAGATATCTTCCTCAAGGCTACAATGGTTGACGGCGTTTATGATAAGGACCCACATAAGTTTGACGATGCAAAGCGTTATGAAAAGCTTACTTTTACAGAAGTGCTCGCTAACGGACTCCAGGTAATGGATTCTACAGCAGCTGCTATGTGTAAGGATAACAACATTCCTATCATAGTATTTGACCTCGCAAGACCAGATAATATCCTCGATGCTTGTATGGGCAAGCAGGTAGGTACACTCGTTTACAACGGATAAAACTTATTATAAAGGAGAATTTTTATGAAAGACACAATGAATACAGCTAAGGAAAAAATGCAGAAGACAGTTAACGTGCTCGATAAGGAATTTGCTGCTATCAGAGCAGGTAGAGCTAATCCTAACGTACTCGATAAGGTTACAGTTGATTACTACGGAACACCAACTCCTGTAGGTCAGATGGCTACAGTTTCTGTTGCAGAAGCTAGAGTACTTACAATTCAGCCTTGGGATAAGACACAGCTCAAGCCTATTGAAAAGGCAATCCAGGCTTCCGATATCGGCATCAACCCAACAAATGATGGTAGTATGCTTAGACTTACATTCCCACAGCTTACAGAGGAAAGACGTAAGGAAATCGTTAAGGATATCAAGAAGATGGGCGAAGAATCAAAGGTTGCTATCCGTTCTATCAGAAGAGATACTATGGATAAGTTCAAGGCAATGAAGAAGAATTCCGAAATTACTGAGGATGACCTCAAGGATTGCGAAGAGCAGGTTCAGAAGATTCACGATAAGTTTATCAAGAACATCGATGAACTCGTTTCTGTTAAGGAAAAGGAAATTCTCTCTATCTAGTTTGCAAATATCTGAGGTGATTTAATTGGCTAAGGAAATTGCCTTGCCTGAGCTTAACTCTGTTCCCACACACGTTGGCGTCATTATGGATGGTAACGGTCGTTGGGCTAAAAAGCGTGGACTTCCACGAAAGTTTGGTCATCGTGAAGGCGTTAAAACCTTTAGAGCAATTACAAGAAGAGCTAAGCAGCTCGGCATTAAGTATATAACCTTCTATGCCTTTTCAACCGAAAATTGGAAACGTCCTAAGGAAGAGGTTGATTCCATAATGGCTCTGTTTGAAAAGAATCTTGATGAGGTCAAAGACTTTATCGATGAAGAAATCAGAGTCAGATTTATAGGCGATAGAACTGCACTCTCTGAAACTCTCAGAGAAAAGATGAGAAACACCGAAGAATCATCAAAGCAGTTTACGGATACAACAATGATACTCGCTATAAACTATGGTGGGCAGGATGAAATTTGTAATGCTGTCAAGTGTATTAGCGAGAAGGTCAAAAATGGTGAAATTAACACCTCGGATATAACTACACAATTAATTACCGAACATCTGTATACCGAGGATATACCACCGGTTGACTATATTATTAGACCTAGTGGTGAGATGCGTCTATCTAATTTTATGATTTGGCAGGCTGCATATGCAGAGTATTATTTTACTAATATTTTGTGGCCTGATTTTTCAATTAAGGATTTTGATGAAGCTATTGTATGCTTCGGGGATAGAAGTAGACGCTTTGGAGGAGTATAACAATAATGAAAACCAGAATTATATCAGCTGCTGTTGCTTTCGTAGTAGCTCTCATCGTGCTTATTTTACACGAGACAATTCTATTTGAGATTGCAATTGCACTCATTTCTGCTGGTGCAGTATTTGAGCTTTTAAGAGCAGCAAATTGTATTAGATTTAAAGGTCCTACTATCGTTGCTGTTGTATATGCATCAGTGTATATGTTCATTGGATTTACCGATAAGCCATATGTGTGGTATTACGGACTCAAGGTTGCTTTAGTTATTGCGATTGCACTTTGCTTCTTTAAAGAGCATGAAGAAATTAATTTTTACCATATATCATTCATGTTAGCAAGCGCTCTACTTGTTCCTGCTGCACTTGGTACACTTGTAGACATGAATAATCTGATATCCGGTATTTTCCTTGTTGTTCTTACACTTTGCTGTGCATGGCTTGCAGATAGTGGTGCTTATTTTGCAGGTACTTTTCTTGGCAAGCACAAGCTTTGCCCGAAGATT
Organism: Oscillospiraceae bacterium; assembly: GCA_045602925.1. Taxonomy (GTDB): domain Bacteria; phylum Bacillota; class Clostridia; order Oscillospirales; family Ruminococcaceae; genus UBA7477. Next base: position 6,057 of record JAZSCN010000009.1, read on the forward strand.
AGTCCAAAGAAAACTATCGAGGGTGTATGTGGTGGAGCTGTAACAAACGCAGTTTTATGTCTTATCCTTTGTCTTGTCTATGATAAAGTAATTAAAGACGGTGCAGTAGACTTCAATTATCTTATGGTAGTTTTAGTTGGTGCCGTATCTTCAATTGTCGGTCTTGTAGGTGACCTTTTCGCTTCACTAATTAAGCGCCAGTGTGGTATCAAGGATTATGGTAATATAATGCCTGGCCACGGTGGAGTTATGGACAGGTTTGACAGTGTGCTTTTTGTTGCACCTTTCATGTATTTTGTCGTTAGTGCAGGACTTCTGTTTTAATATTACATACCAAACCCGTCACTTTTGGTGTCGGGTTTGCAGTGTTTATTATCACCAATTTGTTGAAAGGGGAATATCCGTAAAATCGGATAGAATACAATGAATTATATAAAAACTATCTCTGTTTTGGGCTCGACAGGTTCCATCGGAACCCAAGCGTTAGAAATAGCAAAAATGCATAATATAAGAGTAATTGCTCTTGCTGCAAAGTCTAATGCACAGCTTCTTATAGAACAAGCAAAGGAGTTTAATTGCAAGTATGTTTGCATATATGACGAGGATAAGCTTGAACTTTTAAAGAACGCTTTTTCAGGCACTGATACTGTAGTTTTGAGTGGTATGGACGGGCTTTGTAAGCTTGCAACACTTAGCGAAGTTGACATTGTACTCAATTCTGTTGTCGGTATGGTTGGTCTTAAGCCAACTCTTTCTGCAATTAAAGCTCATAAGGATATTGCTCTTGCAAATAAAGAAACCCTTGTCGCAGGTGGCGAGCTGGTTATAAAGGCTGCTAAGGAAAATGGCGTAACTATATATCCAGTCGATAGCGAGCATTCTGCAATTTTTCAGTGTCTGCAAGGTAATGACAAAAAACAACTTTCAAAAATTATATTGACTGCAAGTGGCGGACCATTTTTTAAAAAGACAAAACAAGATCTTAAAAATGTTTCGATTGAAGATGCCCTTAATCATCCGAATTGGTCTATGGGCAAGAAAATCACAATAGATTCAGCTACTCTTATGAATAAAGGTCTTGAATTTATAGAAGCTATTTGGCTCTTTGACTTAAAGCCAGAACAGATTGAAATATTAATTCAAAGAGAAAGTGTTATTCATTCTGCTGTTGAATATAATGACCACTCTGTTATTGCGCAACTCGGAGTACCGGATATGAAAATTCCTATCCAGTATGCTCTTTTGTATCCTCAGCGTGTAGATTGTCCGACTAAACCACTATCACTTGCTGATTATGGAACATTAACCTTTGACAGACCTAATTTTGAAACCTTCGACTGCCTTTCTGCTTGTATAAAAGCAATATCTATGGGAGGGGCTATGCCAGCTATGGTTAATGGAGCTAATGAAGAAGCCGTTTCACAATTTTTAACCGGTAATATAAGCTTTTTGCAAATCGGTGAACTGGTTATGTCGGTTACTGAAGAGCTTGAGAACGAAAGCATTAATTCTCTTGAAGATGTATTTAGAGTCGACGCTAAGGCGAGAGAATTTATAAAGAAAAAAATCAAAAATGTAAATGTGAGGTAATTTATAATTGAGTATTGTTATAGCAATTTTAGTATTTAGCTTGATTATTGCTATCCATGAGCTTGGACATTTTGTTGTAGCTAAGCTTTGTGGTGTAAAGGTTAATGAATTTGCTCTTGGTATGGGTCCAGCTATTTTTAAGTTTAAAAAAGGCGAGACTCAGTATGCCCTTAGACTTCTTCCAATTGGTGGATTTTGTGCTATGGAGGGCGAGGATGAGGATAGTACCGACGATAGAGCATTCGTTAATAAGCCTGTATATAAGAGGATTGCGATTGTTGTTGCGGGCGCAGTTATGAACCTGATTTTAGGCTTCATTCTCATAATTGTTATGGTTTCGACAAGTGATGCTATTACCTCAACAACAATTCATAGCTTTTATGATAAAGAAACCTTAAACGAACAAGGCGAAATCGTTACTTCTACTGCAACTTCAAAGCTTACAGGACTCAAAGAAGGCGATGAAATTTTAGAGGTTAACGGAATGTCTATTTTTACAGTTATGGATATTTCGTACCAGCTTCAAAATGACGAAGACGCATGTTTTGATATGCTTGTTTTAAGAGATGGCAAAGAAACTGAACTAAAAGGCGTTACTTTCGATAAGACTGAAAATAGCTTGCATATTGACTTTATTGTTGTCGGAGAAAAAATAACCTTCACTTCAGTTTTGAAGGAATCTTGTGGTCAGTTTGCAACAAATGCAAGACTTATCTGGATATCTTTTGCCGACTTAATTACCGGTAAGTATAAGCTCAATGACCTTTCAGGTCCGGTTGGAATTGTTGATGTAATCGGTGACGTTGTCGATAACCAGATTGATGAAGATAACAACATTGACTGGGAAAGCCTGTGGAATGATATTCTTCATATCGCAGCATTTATCACAATTAATGTCGGAATCTTTAATCTTATTCCTTTCCCGGCACTTGATGGTGGTAGACTCCTATTCCTAATTATTGAAGCTATCAGAAGAAAAAAGATACCACCGGAAAAAGAAGGTATGATACATTTAATCGGCCTTGGATTACTAATGCTTCTAATGATTATTATAACCTTTAATGATATTTCAAGATTATTTTAAATTGGTGATATTATGGAAAGAAAATGTATTCCTGTCAAGGTAGGTAATCTTACGCTTGATGGAAAGAAAATATATATTCAGTCTATGCTAAGCGTTAATTCAAACGATATTGAAGGTAGCGTTAAGCAGGCTGTCGAGTTACAAGAGGCTGGTTGCGAGATTGTCAGAATTGCTGTTCCGGATATAAATGCAGTAAAACTTATTCCTGCAATTAAAGATAAAATTACTATTCCACTTGTAGCAGATATTCATTTTGATTACAAGCTCGCTCTTGCTTCTGCAGAGGCAGGTATAGATAAAATACGCATTAACCCTGGTAATATTGGCTCAATGGATAGAGTTCGTGAGGTTGTAAAGGCTTGTAAATCAAGGAATATTCCAATTAGAATCGGCGTTAATGCAGGTTCACTCGAAAAAGAGCTTTTACAAAAATATGGTCATCCTTGTCCTGAGGCTCTCGTTGAAAGTGCATTAGGTCATGTAAAAATTCTAGAAAATTGTGACTTTAATGATATCGTAATTTCTATAAAATCATCTAACGTACCAAATATGATAAACGCGTACAGGCTTTTATCGCTGCAGTGCAATTATCCGCTACACCTCGGTGTAACTGAAGCAGGAACAGAACGTATGGGCATTATAAAGTCTGCTGTAGGTATAGGTTCACTTTTAGTAGACGGTATCGGAGAGACTATTCGTGTATCGCTTACTGATGACCCAGTTAAAGAGATTTATGCAGCAAAGGATATTCTCAAGGCTATTGGAAAAGGGAACGGTGTAAAAATCGTTTCTTGTCCTACCTGCGGTCGCACAAGGATTGACCTTATCGGACTTGCTAAAAAGGTCGAAGAAGCTACCAAGAATATTGACAAAGATATTACCGTTGCAGTTATGGGCTGCGTTGTAAACGGCATTGGTGAAGCCGGAGAGGCTGATATCGGCATAGCTGGTGGCGACGGATGTGCAGTAATATTTAAGAATAAACAAAAAATTTGCAAGGTTTCTGAGGAAGAAGCCCTGCCTGCTTTACTTAAGGAGATTGAGCTCTTGTAAAGCTGAAAGGAAGTACTATGTCTCAAAGAACAGTATTAGAGCTGTTTGAAGAATACAGCAATCTTATTCCACGTGATATTGAAAACGGCAAGGTTTTGTCACTCTCTGTCACAAAGGATTACAATAGAATAATTGCTACAATTGCTTTTGACAAGCTTGTTGCGTTCGATGTTATAGAAGCTTTTGAGCAAGATATTGCTAGGGCTATGTCTGTTAAGGATTTTAAAGTACTTGTAAGATATAATCCATCTCTGTTTTCTGATAGCTATTTTAATGATATCATAAAGTTTTTAAGAAGATGCTTTCCTGTTGTTAATGGCTTTTTGGATGATGCAGAAGCTACTTATGAAAATGACGTGCTTAGAATAAATCTTAAAAACGGTGGGTATACAGTACTAAAGCATGCAGGTATAGATAATGCTTTGCCTGAGCTTGTTTCTAAAATGTTCTCTTGCAGTATCAAGGTTTCATTTGACGGTACTTTAGACACCGATGTTGAGCAGTTTAGAAAAGAAACCAATGAGGCTATTTCTCAAATTCCTGTAGTAATACAGAATAGCGATAGTTCAAAAGCATCGGACAACACTGAACCTCAAGAGATGGAAGCTTTTGATATTAATCTCACCAATGACCTTCTTATCGGCGATGGTGCTAAGCTTGTTTTCGGTAAGAAGTTTGGTGACGGTGAAAGCTTTACTAAACTTTCAGAGCTTGACATTAATGATACAAGCTATACAATGTGGGGCGATGTTTTCTCTGTAGAATCAAGAGAAACTAAGAGTAAGATGCTTATCGTGAACATTATGTTCACCGATTACACCAGTTCTCACACAATAAAAATTTTAGCATCTGAAAAGGTCAATAAGTATTCAAAATCTAAGATTACTAAAGCACAAATGATGTCTGCTCTTGAAAAGATTAAAAAGGGCACAACCATTATGCTTAAGGGCTCACTTACCGAAGATGAATATGACCACCAGATCTATGTTGTTCCATCCGACCTTATGATTATTGGTAAGCATAAGTTAATGGATAACGCTGAACAAAAGCGAGTTGAACTGCATTGTCATACCAATATGTCTATGATGGATGCTCTTGCGCCTGCAGGTTCACTTGTTAAGCGTGCTTTCGGATGGGGACATCAGGCTTTAGCAATAACAGACCATGGTGTTTGTCAAGGCTTTACTGATGCTATGAAAGAGCTTGATGGCATTAGAAAGAGTGGTGGAAAATTTAAGGTAATCTTTGGTATGGAGGCTTATCAGGTTAATGACGAGGTTAAGGCTTCCTGGGGAAGTGATGATAGATCACTAACTGATGAGTTTATTGCATTTGACCTTGAAACGACCGGACTTTCTGCAAGTGTAAATAAAATAATTGAAATCGGCGCTGTTAAGATTAGAAATCTTGAGATAGTAGATTCTTTTGATATCTTTATAAATCCGGGAGAGGAAATCTCACCATTTATTACTAATCTTACCGGCATTACAAATGAAATGGTCAAGGATGCCCCTGACGAGAAAACAGCTATGAGCAAGTTTTTTGAGTTTTGTGGTGAAAATCCAATCCTTGTAGCCCATAATGCTAACTTTGACACTTCGTTTATAAATGCTTATATTAAGCGTACTAAAACTAAGTTTACTTATAGTGCTGTCGATACCCTTGTTATGTCAAGATGTATGCTTCAGGACTTAAAGAAACATAAGCTAGATATTGTTGCAAAACGGCTTAATCTTGGAGATTTTGAGCATCATAGAGCTTGTGATGATGCAAAAATTTGTGGTGGCATCTTTATAGCCTTAGTAAAACAGCTTATCGACGAACACGGCGCAAAATCATGTACATTTGATAGTTTTAATAGCCTTGTTGGTGTTGTTGATGTTCAGGCTATGTCGCCTAAGGATACTTACCACCAGATTATTCTTGTTAAGGATAATGTTGGCCTGAAGAACCTTTATAAGCTTATTTCTTTCTCAAATCTTAAGTATTTTAAGAGATTTCCTAGAGTACCTAAGTCTGAGCTCATAAAGCACAGAGAAGGACTTATTATCGGCAGTGCTTGTGAGGCAGGCGAGTTGTTTAGAGCTGTTATCGCTAACAAACCTTGGGATGAACTATGTGATATTGCTTCGTTCTATGACTTTCTTGAAATTCAGCCAATCGGCAATAATGAATTTATGTATAGAAAGGGCGAAGTTACATCTCTTGAACAACTCAGAGATTATAACCGAACTATTGTTAAGCTTGGTGAGGAACTTAATATTCCTGTTTGTGCAACAGGTGACGTTCATTTCCTCGATAAGGAAGATGCACAGTTTAGAGCCATAATTCAGAGCGTTAAGTATGACGACTGCGATAATCAAGCTCCACTCTATCTCAAAACAACCGAAGAAATGCTCTCTGACTTTGCTTACCTTGGCGAAGAAAAAGCATTTGAGGTAGTAGTTACAAACACCAATTATATAGCAAATATGTGTGACCCGGATTTGCGTCCGTTCCCGAATGGAACATTTACACCTTATATTGAAGGTGCAGTACACGAGCTTCAAGTTATTTGCTGGAAGAAATGCTGTTCTATTTATGGCGATTGTGACCCTAATAATATCGAAATTCCTGATGGTGAGGGCGTAGATGTTTCAAAGTTTTTTGATGGTCATATTCCTGAGATTGTTTTTAATCGACTTAAAAGAGAGCTTGATTCAATTATAAAGCACGGATTTGCCGTTCTGTATATGATATCACAAAAGCTTGTAGCAAACTCTAATGAGAATGGCTATCAAGTTGGTTCAAGAGGCTCAGTAGGTTCTTCATTCGTTGCTTCAATGTCCGGTATATCTGAGGTTAACCCTTTGATGCCTCACTATGTCTGCAAGAAGTGTCACTACAGTGAGTTTATCGAGGATGGTTCAGTTGGTTCTGGTTTTGACCTGCCGGAAAAGAATTGCCCAAATTGTTCTGAACCACTTCATCGTGACGGACACGATATTCCATTCGAAACCTTCCTTGGCTTTGATGGCGATAAGGCACCAGATATTGACCTTAACTTCTCTGGTGACTATCAGGCTAGAGCACACAAGTATACAGAAGAACTTTTTGGTGAGGACCACGTTTTTAAAGCTGGTACTATCGGTAAGGTCCAAGATAAGACTGCTTTTGGCTTTGTTAAAAAGTATCTTGAAGAAAGAAATATTGTTGTTTCAAAAGCTGAGGAACAACGACTAGTAAATGGCTGTGTAGATATTAAGCGTACAACAAGCCAGCATCCTGGTGGAATGGTTGTTATTCCTGCTGACTATGAAGTCTATGACTTTACACCTGTACAGCATCCTGCTGAAAAGGTAGATTCAGACATGGTAACAACACATTATGACTTCCGCTCACTACACGATACAATACTAAAGCTTGACGAGCTCGGACACGACGTTCCGACGATGTATAAATATCTTGAAGATATGACAGGTATGGATATTAATAGCGTACCGATGTCAGACCCTGAAGTTTATAAGCTGTTTACTTCAACAGAATCACTTGGCGTAACTGAAGACGATATTATGTGCCAGACCGGTACTCTTGCTATCCCGGAGATGGGTACACCATTCGTTAGACAGATGCTCCTTGATGCAAGGCCTAAGAATTTTTCTGACCTCTTGCAGATTTCTGGACTCTCTCATGGTACAGACGTTTGGCTCGGTAATGCACAGGACCTTATCAAAAATGGTACGTGCGATATTTCTAATGTTATTGGTACTCGTGACAGTATTATGACATATCTTTTGTATCATGGACTTGAACCAAAGCTTGCTTTTAGTATAATGGAAATTACAAGAAAAGGACAAGCCCCTTTCAAGCTTACAGAAGAAATGAAGCAGAATATGAGAGAACACGATGTACCTGAGTGGTATATTGATAGCTGTCTTAAAATCAAGTATATGTTCCCAAAGGCACATGCTGCAGCTTATGTAACAGCTGCTATAAGACTCTGCTGGTTTAAAGTACATATACCACTTGCATTCTATGCAACTACCTTTACGGTAAAGGCTGACGGCTTTGATGCAGAAACTGTTATGAAGGGTAGAAGTGCGGTTCTTTCTAAGATTAACGAGCTTAAAAACCAGGGTAACCAGCTTTCTGCAACTGATTCTGATACACTTGATATGCTTATGCTTGTCAATGAAATGATGGCAAGAGGATATGAGTTTTTACCAATCGATATAAATAAGTCCCACTCGTTTATTTACAGAATTGAAGATGGAAAAATCAGAATACCATTCTCTGCACTTTCGGGTGTCGGAAGAGCTGCTGCAGATGCAGTATATAATGCCGCATCAACTGGTGAGTCGTTTATTTCTATCGAGGAATTCCAGCAAAGAAGCGGCGCTTCGAAGTCAGTTATTGAGGTGCTAGCTAATTGTAACGCTTTTGGCGATATTCCTGAAACTAATCAGATTTCATTCTTCTGATTGTAAATAAGCATATATGATAATAGTCCTTTTTATGTATATTTGTGGATAATTATCATTGACAAATTGCATTTGTCGTGTTATCATAGTAGTATGATAACATAGTAACACTTTACTACACTAAATTATGCAAGGAGATAACATAATGAGAAGCTACGAACTTATAACCCCGGAGGGTACCAAGGATATACTTTTTGATGAGTGCCTAGCAATAAGAGATGTAGAGAATAAATATATAAACATCTTTAAAGGAATGGGCTACAGTGAGGTACTTACACCGGGAATAGAATTTTATGATGTTTTCAATTCCGGTGCAAGAAAGTATTCGCAGGAAGCTTTATATAAGCTTACAGATTCTAAGGGCAGACTTATTACATTAAGACCTGATTGCACAATACCTATAGCAAGACTTGTTGCGACAAGACTTCGTGATATTGAGCTTCCTCTTAGACTTTTCTACACTCAGAATGTGTATGAGAACAATAAACTTTTAAAAGGCCGTTCCGATGAGATTGTTCAGTCAGGTATTGAACTTATCGGTTCTGAATATAAGAGAGCTGACTTTGAGGTAATGAGCATAGCTGTCAGTGTACTTAAGGCTTATAGGGGTACAGATTTCAGACTTGAAATCGGCGATATTGGCTTTTTTAAGGAACTCGTAGCACTTCTTGGCGTCAGTGATAATGTCAGCGAAGAAATCAGATATCTCATTGAAGCTAAGAACTATCCTGCACTCAATGACCTTCTAGATTCAATCGGAAATAATAACGTTACTAAGGCACTTAAAAAGCTTCCGTCACTTTTTGGCGGCGTCGAGGTGTTTGATAAAGCATCTAAGCTTGTTGCTAATGATAAGATTCAGAGTATTCTAGATAATCTAAGAGAATTCTATAATTCACTTCAAAAGCTTGGCTTAGGCGATAAGCTTTCTGTTGACCTCGGTATAGTTAATAGAACTGATTACTATACAGGTATAGTATTCAAGGGTTATCTAAGTGGCGTTGGTGAAGCAGTTCTTCAGGGCGGCAGATACAACAAGCTTATCTCTGAGTTTGGTTACAACGTTCCGGCGACAGGATTTGCTATAAATGTAAACCTCGTTGCTGCACTTGTAAGAAAGCTTTCGCTTTCACCTATATCAAAGGCACCTGACGTAGTTGTGTTTGCTGAGCATAGCTATTGTATAGATGCAATCACCTATGCTATGAAGCTTGCAGAAGGTGGCAAGGTCGCTGAAAATGCTGTATTTGAAGATCTTATAAATACTATTGAATACTGTAAGAACAAGGGCGTAAATGAGCTCCATATTGTTTCTGATACAGTAAAGATTTTAACACTTAAGGATGGTGAGTACGTTGAATAAGCCGATTAGAATCGCACTTACAAAGGGCAGACTTGAAAAGGATACAATCGCATTGTTCGAGAAAATCGGCTATGATTGTACAGCTGTAAGAGAAAAGGGAAGAAAACTTATTCTTCCTATTCCTGATGGCAATTTAGAAGTCGTACTCGCTAAGGCAAATGACGTTATTACATACGTCGAGCATGGTGTTTGCGATATTGGTGTTGTTGGTAAGGATACCATTATGGAGATGCAGGGCAAGTATTTTGAGCTCTGTGACTTAGGCTTTGGTAGATGCAGATTTGCACTCGCTACCAAGAAGGGCGATAAGTTCTTCGGTGGTTATGACGTAAAGAAAATCGCTTCAAAATACCCAAATGTTGCAAGAACTTTTTTTGAAAGCAAAGGTATGGATGTTGAAATCGTTAAGATTGAAGGCTCTGTAGAGCTTGCTCCGCTTCTTGAGCTTTCAGATGGTATCGTAGATATTGTCGAAACAGGTACAACTCTTAAAGAAAATGGTCTTGAAGTAATTGAAGATATCGCACCTATTTCGGCAAGACTTATCGTAAATACAGTAAGTATGAAGCTCAGACAAAAAGAAATTGAACAGCTTTTATCTCTCATTGAAGCTAATATATAAAAGAAAGGATTATTCATTATGAAAAAGATATACGCAAACGGCGTTGATGAATATAAGTTTTTTGCCGACTTAGATAAGAGAAACGGTGAGACAAATAAGAAGGTTACACAGGTTGTTTCTGAAATCATCGACGACGTTAAAGAAAACGGTGATAAAGCCGTTTTGGCATACACAGAAAAGTTCGACGGAAAGCTTCCTAAATACTATGAAGTGCCAAGAGAGGTTATAAATGATGCCCTCACTGAAGCTGATAGTGATTTTACTGATGCTCTTTTAAATTCTATTGAGAATATTAGAGTTTTCCACGAGAAGCAGAAGTCCCAGTCCTTTGTTGATACTAAGGATAACGGCGTAATTCTCGGTCAGCGTGTAAGAGGTCTTGAAAGAGTTGGTCTTTATGTACCTGGTGGCACAGCAGCATACCCATCATCCGTTCTTATGAACGCAGTTCCTGCCAAGATTGCAGGCGTTAAGGAAATTATTATGGTTACACCACCACTCAAGGATGGTACACCAAATAAGGATATACTTGTTGCTGCTGCACTTTGTGGTGTAGACAGAGTGTTCCTTTCAGGTGGTGCGCAGGCTATTGCAGCTCTTGCTTACGGTACAGAGCAGATTCCAAAGGTAGATAAGATAGTAGGCCCCGGTAACATCTATGTTGCGACTGCTAAGAAGCTTCTATACGGTACTGTTGATATCGATATGGTTGCTGGCCCAAGTGAAATTCTCGTGCTTTCTGACGGCTCTGCAGACCCTAAGTTTATTGCTGCTGACCTTATGTCACAGGCAGAACACGATGTTTTAGCTTCTGCTATTTTGGTAACAACCGATGAAGAAAGTGCTGATAAGGCTATGGTAGAGCTTGAAAAGCAACTCGCAACTCTTAGCCGTGCTGAGATTATAAGAAAGTCTCTCGATGATTACGGAGCAATTATCGTATGTGAGAATAAAGCTCAGGCTGTTCAGATGGCAAATAGATTTGCACCTGAACACATTGAAATTCTTTTTGAAAATCCGCTTGAGTATGTAGGACAGATAGACAATGCAGGCTCTATGTTCCTTGGCAATTTCTCTCCTGAGCCACTTGGAGATTATTATGCTGGTCCTAACCACGTTCTTCCAACAAGTGGTACAGCAAGATTTTTCTCTCCACTCGGTGTAAATAGCTTTGAAAAGAGACAGAGCTTTATTTACTACACAGAAGAGGCTCTTATGTCTGCTAAGCAGGATATTGTAACTGTTGCCGAAAGAGAAGGTCTTACTGCTCACGCTAACGCAATCAAAATTAGATTTGAAGACTAGGATAGGGGCATTTTAAATGAATTTATGGGAAAATAACGTTCGTACTGTTGTTCCTTATATACCGGGCGAACAGCCTAAATGCAGTGACATTATAAAGCTTAATACTAACGAAAATCCGTATCCTCCTTCTCCAAAGGTTGCAGAACTTTTGAAGAATTTTGAAAGTGATAAGTTGAAGCTATATCCCGATACTGATTCTACCGTTCTTGTAGATGCACTCGCTGAAAAGTATGGTATCTGTAATGACCAAATTTTTGTTGGCGTTGGCTCGGATGACGTTTTATCAATGGCTTTTCTTACTTTCTTTAATTCTGATAAGCCGGTACTGTTTCCTGATATCACATATTCATTTTATGATGTTTGGTGTGATGTATATAGAATCAAGTATGAAACAAAGCCATTAAAGAATGATTTCACAATTGACGTGAATGACTATCTTGGCGAAAATGGTGGAATAGTAATTCCTAATCCTAATGCACCGACAGGTGTGTACGAATCAACTGATATGTTTGAAGTTATTCTGAAGGCTAATCCAAACAGCGTTGTTATCGTTGATGAGGCATATATAGATTTTGGTGGCGAAAGTTGTCTTAAGCTTATTGACAAGTACGAAAACTTGCTTGTTGTCCAAACCTTTTCAAAGTCGCGTTCAATGGCTGGTGGAAGAATTGGATTCGCGTTTGGTTCAAAGAAGCTTATCAAATACTTAAATGATGTAAAGTTTTCAATTAACTCATATACTATGAACTGGGTTACACAGTATGCAGGTGCAGAAGCTGTAAAAGATGATGAGTATTTTAACATGACAAGAAATGAAATTATAAAAACACGCGAATATTCAAAAGAAAAGCTTAAAGAGCTTGGCTTTGAATTTCCGAAGTCAATGAGTAATTTCATTTTTGCAAAGCACAAGACTGTTGATGGCAAGACTATTTTTGAAAAGCTTAAGGAACGCAATATCTTTGTAAGACATTGGAATAAGCCAAGGATTAATAATCACTTGAGAATTACAATCGGAACTAAAGAACAAATGGATAAGCTGTTTGATGCACTCACACAAATACTTTCCGAATATGAAAGGAGCTAAAAATATGAGAGAAGCTATTATTGAAAGAAAAACTAAGGAAACAGATATTTCTGTTAAGCTCGCACTCGATTGCGAAAAAAATACAGTTAAGATTGATACCGGAATTGGCTTCTTTGACCACATGCTTACAGCTCTTGCTGTACACGGTAATATGTCGCTTGAAGTATCAGTAAAGGGCGACCTCAATGTTGATGGACATCACACAGTTGAGGATACAGGTATTGTTATAGGACAGGCTATTGCTAAGGCAGTAGGTGACAAATGCGGTATAGCTAGATATGGCACTGCCTATATCCCAATGGACGAGGCTCTCGGATTTTGCTCACTTGATATAAGTGCAAGACCTTACCTTGTGTTTGATGCAAGCTTTACAGATAGTAAAATTGGTGAATATGATTCCTGTCTTACAGAAGAGTTTTTCAGAGCACTTGCTTTCAACGCAGGAATAACTCTACATATTAAGTCTTGTTATGGAAGCAATGACCACCACGTTACAGAAGCTATATTTAAGGCTTTTGCACATGCTTTTAAGCAGGCTGTAAAGGTGAATTCCGACACACTTCTTTCTACCAAGGGAGCTTTATAAATTATGATAGCACTTATTGATTATGGCGCTGGTAATATTTTCAGCGTAAAAAATGCACTGGATTTTCTTGGGATTGAAAATAAGCTCACAAATAATGCCGACGAGATTAGAAATGCAGATGCAATAATCCTCCCAGGCGTTGGAGCTTTCGGCTGGGCAATGAATATGCTTGAAAAGTCAGGACTTGTACCTGTGCTTAAGGAAGAAGCCAAGAAAAAGCCATTTCTCGGAATATGCCTTGGTATGCAGGTGCTCTTTGAAAAAGGCTACGAATTCGGTGAATTTGAAGGTTTAGGACTTATTCCGGGTAGTGTCAAGATGATCGAAGACGAGGGACTTGTTGTTCCTCATATGGGCTGGAATAAGCTCGAGATAACCTGTGATAGCCCGATTATGAAGGATATCTCAAATAATGACTATGTTTATTTTGTTCACTCATACAAAGCATTTTGCGATAAGGAGAACCTCGTTGCGTATTGTGATTATGGCAGCTTAGTTCCAGCTATGGTTACTGATGGTGAATATGTTTTCGGTGCTCAGTTTCACCCTGAAAAAAGTGGCAGTGTTGGACTTAAGATTCTTTCTAATTTTGCTGAAATGATAGAGGAGGTAAAGTAAATGCTTGCTAAAAGAATAATACCTTGCCTCGATGTTCGTAACGGAAAGGTTGTTAAGGGCGTAAACTTTGAGGGCGTTAAGGATGTCGGTGACCCTGTTGAATGTGCATATGAGTATAACAAGCAAAATGCTGATGAAATAGTTTTTTATGATATTACAGCTTCTCATGAAGGCAGAGGCGTAATGCTCGATGTCGTTAGAGAAACAGCCAAGAAGGTTTTTGTTCCTCTTACTGTTGGTGGTGGAATTACTACTGTTGATGATATAAGAGATACACTCAGAGCCGGTGCAGATAAGGTTTCTGTTAATTCTCAAGCTGTAAAAAATCCACAGCTCATTAAGGATGGTGCTGATATTTTCGGCTCGCAGTGTATTTGTGTCGGAATTGATGCTAAGAAGGTTTCAGATGGTAAGTGGACTGTATTTATCAACGGTGGCAGAATTGATATGAAGCTCGACCTTATCGAGTGGGTTAGAACAGTTCAAAAGCTCGGAGCAGGTGAAATTTGTCTTAACTCTATTGATACTGATGGAGTTAGAGGTGGCTTTGATATAGAAATGCTCAAGGCTGTTTGTGATAATGTTACTATCCCTGTCATCGCCAGTGGTGGTGCCGGTAAGCTTTCTGACTTTGCTGATGCGTTCTTAAAGACCGATTGTTCAGCAGCTCTTGCTGCTTCACTTTTCCACTTCAAGGAACTTACAATCGGTGAAGTTAAGGATGATTGCAGAAGTAAGGGAATACTTGTAAGATAATCAGGAGGGAATATGATTAAGATTGATATTAATGACCTCGATAAGTATTTTGAAAAAGCTGAACTTATCCCTGCTATTTGTTATGAGGTTGATACAAAAACAGTTTTAATGCTTGCATATATGAACAAGGAAAGCCTTAGAAAGACTCTTGAAACCGGTTATACTTGGTTTTGGAGTCGTTCTCGACAAGAATATTGGAATAAGGGTGCAACCAGCGGACACCTACAAAAGGTTGTTTCTATCTATTCTGACTGCGATAATGATACTTTACTGGTTAATGTAAAGCAGACAGGCGTAGCTTGCCATACAGGTTCATATAGCTGTTTTTTCAATGAAATGTATAATGAGGAGAATGAATAATGACAGTTTATCAGGAAATTTTTGAAGTAATCAAGGCTCGTAAAAAGGCTTTTGAAGAGGGAACAGCTCAGGAGAATTCCTATACCTGCTACCTTTTTGATAAGGGTGTAGATAAAATCTGTAAGAAGATTGGTGAGGAAGCTACTGAAACTGTTATCGCTGCGAAAAACGGCGACAACGACGAGCTTATGAACGAAATTAATGACCTTCTCTATCATGTAATGGTGCTTTGCGCTAACCAGGGTCTTGATTGGTCTGAGGTTGAAAGAGTTCTTGATGAAAGAAATGAGAAAATTGGCAATCTCAAGACATTTCATCAGGTAGACAAGAATACCTAATAATTTGCACTAAAATCGGTTGAAATTAAATTTCAGCCGATTTTTCACATTTTCACCTTACTTTGAATAGAATGTACTAATGTCAGCGATTTAACTCTGACAAACAAGTTTCTTATTGAAACAAGTCTATTCTTAGGAGGAATAATATGAGCGAAAATATCAATGTTCAGAATTGCTTTAAAGAGGCTACTTGTATCGACACTATGAAAATCTTTGATTCGTGCTCGGATAAGGATTGCCTTGAAGACCTTGCTGTGAATTTTACTACAACCGACCAACAACTAATCAATACAGCTTGTTTTGTGAAAAGTAGCTGTGTCGAAATAGTTAATGTTACCTTTACGATTGAGCCGGTTCCTTTCCATTGTGGTTTTTATGCAGTGGATATTACATACGCTTTTAACGTATATGTAGATGTTTATCAGTCGCTAGGCTCTGCTCCGACACAGGTTCAGGGAACAAGTACATTTACAAAGAAGGTTATCCTCTTTGGTAGTGACGGAAACACCAAGAATTTCTACTCGGATGAAGATAACTATTACACTCCAGATGGTTGTAGCTGTACAAGAAATTCACTTCCAATAGCAAGCGTGAAGGTTGTAGACCCAATTGTATTAGATATTAAGTTTACCTGCAGACCAATACCTACAAGCTCTTCAAACGAAGAGTGTTTAATCTGTGAAACAGAACCTGCAGTTGTTGGAGTAAAATATGTATATATTACAATCGGAATGTTTTCAATAGTTCAGCTACAAAGAAGAGTTCCTATTATGGTGCCAACTTACGATTACTGTATACCACAGAAGGAATGTACTTCAAATACAGATAGTCCATGCGAACTCTTTGATAAGCTAAACTTTCCGGTTAATGAGTTCTTTCCCAAAAATCTAGAAGATACAAGTCTCTGTGGTTGTAAGTCAGACGATAGCAATATTCAATTATAAAATATAATCCAGTAGGGTGTTCGGCTTTTGCTGAGCACCCTCAAATCTTTCACTGTCAATATGGTTGACATTGGCTGTAAAATATGTTAAAATAAATATGTATTGCGAGGTGACAGTATGTTTGGTTATGTTCGAGCGTTTAAACCACAAATGCGAATGTGTGAATATGACATTTACAAGGCATTTTACTGTGGACTTTGCAAGCGTATTAAAAAAGATTATGGCTTTATGGCAACGCTGACTCTTAGCTATGATTTTGCTTTTTTGTCCATCATGAATGCAGGGTTCAATGATTGTGAAGCTAAAGCTGAGAAGTGCAGATGTATTGCTCATCCTCTGAAAAAGACAGTCTGTGTAAAGTGCGATAGCGGATTACAGTATCCTGCAGCTGCTGCCGAAATTCTAATATACCATAAGCTTCGTGATGATTGTGCTGATAAAGGTTTTTTTAAAAAACTAGCAGCTAAGCTTATGCTCTTATTTCTTAAAAGAGGGTATAAGAAAGCATCTAAGCTATATCCAGAGCTTTCAAAAGAAATTGAAGCCCAAATGAAACTACAAGCATCGCTTGAATCACAGCCTGATTGTTCTATTGATATGGCATCGGAACCATCTGCTAAAATGATGCAAGCTATAGCACATTATATATCAGATGACGATAGTCATCGACGCGTTCTTGAACGTTTTGGGTATTTTCTTGGTAGGTATATTTATCTATGTGATGCTCTTGACGACCTTATCGACGACTTGAAATCTAAAAATTTCAATCCTCTTATAAAAGAGTTTTCGCTTAGTGGAGACCTTTCTGAAGAACAAAAGAAGGATGTTGCTGAGTTTATAATAGCTAATGTAAATATGACACTAGGTGAACTTGCAAATTGTTATACTCTTTTAGAGCTTAAAAAGTATAAACCAATAATTGACAATATTATATATCTTGGATTAAAAAACAGCTGTCAGCAGATAATTGATAATAAGTACTGCGACAAGAAAGGAAATGAATAATGAACGACCCATACAAGATTTTAGGCGTTTCGCCATCTGCTAGTGATGATGAAATTAAAGCAGCTTACAGAGAGCTTGCAAAGAAGTATCACCCTGATAATTATGCAAATAATCCGCTCGGTGACCTTGCTGGCGAAAAAATGACAGAGATTAATAATGCTTTTGACGAAATTATGAATTCGAGACGTGGAGGCTCTGCGTATGCAGGCTCTAGCTTTGGCTATTCAAGTAGCTCAAGTTCTGATTATAAGGAAATCAGAACTCTTATTCAAAGTGGTATGGTAACTGAGGCCGATAACCTCCTTGATGGTATTTCATCGTCTTATAGAAATGCTGAGTGGTACTTCCTTAAGGGAAGTGTAGCATACTCAAGAGGCTGGCTTAATGATGCCTATAACTATTTTTCTAAGGCATGTAACCTGGAACCTGGCAATAGAGAGTATTCAGCTGCACTTAGTCAGATGAATTCACAGCGTGGAGGATATATGAACGGTAATCCTTCACAGCATTACAATACCTCATCAAACCCAGGCTGTTCCGGTTGTGATCTGTGCCAGGGACTTATCTGTGCCGATTGCTGCTGTGAATGTTTGGGTGGAGACCTTATCTCCTGCTGCTAAGAATTATGAAAAGAACTAGTTATAAAGTTGCACTTGGTGGAATTGTTTCGGCATTGAGTCTTGTAACTATGCTTTTAGCTTCGGTGATTCCTGGGCTCGAATATGCAATTCCGGCATTTGCGGGAATACTACTCATCATTATTGTTATAGAAATTGGCTTGCGATGGGCATTTTTGACTTATATAGGAGTTGCAATTTTATCATTCTTTGTTGTTCCTAATAAGGAATCAGGTCTCCTGTTCATAACATTTTTAGGATACTATCCAATCTTAAAATCTGTTATAGAAACAAAAATTAAACGTAAGCAATTTCAGTGGGCTGTTAAGCTTTTATTGTTTAATTTATCCGTAATTATATATTATAATCTTGTTATGCTACTTGTAAGTTCACCGGAACTAAAGGATAGTCTTGATGAGATAGGTAAGTTTGCTGTTCCAATTTTACTCGCAGCTGCTAACGTTGTGTTTGTTATTTATGATATAGCTGTAACTAATCTTGTTACATCATACTTAAAATGGTTTAGAAAAAAGATAATAAGACATTTGGACAAATAGGAAGGTGTAGATTTGGGGGAATACGATAAGCTTCTTTTGGACAAGCAAAGTAGCTCGTACAAGAGAACACTTATAGGAAAAATTATAGTACTTGTACTTTTTGTTGTTGTGATTATATTTGCAACAATTAAGTTTTACCCTTATGCGGGGATGCTTAAAACTCAAGAGGGTAGAGATGCTTTAACAGAATTAATAAAAGAAAACGAAGTCAAGGGTGCACTACTTTTTACAGCTCTTCAGGCTGTTCAGATTATTTTAGGTGTTGTACCACCACTCCAGATTCTCGGCGGAATGCTTTTTGGTGCATTTTGGGGAACTGTATTTTCTGCAATTGGAATTTATCTGGGCTCAACAGTTGTTTTTATACTTGTAAAGCTTATAGGATATCCAATTGTTCAGCTTTTCTTTAGCGAAAAGAAAATTTCAAAATATAAGTTTTTGCAAGACGAAGAAAAGGTAGTTACTTTTTTCGCTTTACTTTATCTGTTGCCGGGCATACCAAAGGATATTCTGACATATATCCTACCACTTTCAAAAATGAAAAAGAGAGACTTTTTCTATGTGGTAATACCTGCAAGACTCCCTGCGATTATACTCAGTGGTGTTGTAGGACAAAGTATTAGAGATGGCAGGTTTGTACTTGCGATTATTGTTTCGGTTATTGTTTTTGTAATAACATTTTTAGGTATTATATTTAGAAATAGAATAATGGCTAAATTTCAACAAAAGATTCTAAAGAAAAAATGCAAATAGCATAAAAATAAGTTTTATCGATAATTTTTATTAAAATTACTTGACATCTTCAGGGAATGATGATATAATTATTAACGTTGCTTGAAGATAACTTGTTTTGCGGGTGTAGTTCAATGGTAGAATTCCAGCCTTCCAAGCTGGCCGCGTGGGTTCGATTCCCATCACCCGCTCCATCAATTATGCGTCTTTAGCTCAGCTGGATAGAGCAACTGCCTTCTAAGCAGTAGGCCGCAGGTTCGAGTCCTGCAAGACGCGCCACAAATGCTGAATTTACTTCAGCATTTGTTATATGGTGGGTGTAGCTTAGTTGGTTAAAGCGTCGGATTGTGGTCCCGAAGACCGTGGGTTCGAATCCCACCTCCCACCCCATAAAAGCACTTGCAAATCGCAGGTGCCTTTTTATTTTTAAAGTGTGCTAATTTTTGTTTTTGGCTAAAAAATATTGATTTAAAAACAGAAATATGATAAAATAAAACATATATTGATTCTATTGGAGGTATAGTTATGTGTTCGTGTAGCTGTAATTCAAATAATATAGATTTATCGCTCCTTAAGCCTGTTCTCGATAAGTATGCAGGTGTTAAAGGCAGTCTTATTACAATACTACAAAATGTTCAGGAAATTTACGGATATCTTCCTACAGAGGTTCTCTATGAAGTTGCTGCTAATACTGGTAATTCGCCAGCAAAGGTTATGGGTGTAGCAACTTTTTATACACAGTTCAGATTTAAGCCGGTCGGTAAGTATCTTATCCTTCTGTGTAAAGGTACAGCATGTCACGTCAATGGTAGCGAAATGATTGCACAGACTTTAAAAGAAACTCTCGGCATTGGTGATGGTGATACTACCGAAGATGGGCTGTTTTCACTAAGCTTTGTTGCTTGTCTTGGATGCTGTAGCTTATCTCCTGTAATGATGATAAATGACGAAACTTATGGCAATCTGACACCCGAAAAGGTTAGAGAGATTATTAAAGAACTTAAAAACAGATAAACTGAATTGGTGGTGTAACTATGAAAATAACTGTCGGTCAAGGTAGCTGTGGTATCGCTGCAGGCGCGGGTAAGATTTTATCCATTCTTGAAAATGCACTCTCCTTAGATAATATTAATGTTGGAATAACCGGATGTATTGGAATGTGCTGGCTTGAACCTATTGTTGATGTAATAGATGATGATAATGTTTTACATAGATATGTTAAGGTTGATGAGCATATCGCCTCTATAATTGCTCAGGCTATAAAATCAGGTGACTTTAGTAATGCTCTGGAATATGAGATTTCAGCAGATGATAACTCATTTCTTACTCAGCAAACCCGAGTTGCACTTCGCAACTGTGGAATTATAAACCCTGAGGATATTGAAGAATATATCGCTAATGGCGGTTATTCTGCACTCAAGAAGGTTATTACCTCTATGTCGCAGGATGACGTTATTGAAGAAATTAAGATTTCTGGTCTTGCAGGTAGAGGCGGTGCGGGATTCCCAACATGGTTTAAGTGGAATGCTGCTAAGCAGTCACCGGGTGTGGAGAAGTATCTCATTTGCAATGCTGACGAGGGTGACCCGGGTGCTTTTATGGACAGAGCTGTCATCGAAAGTGACCCCCATTCTCTTATTGAAGGTATGCTTATCGGTGCTTATGCAATTGGCGCTAAAGAAGCTGTAGTTTATGTAAGAGCTGAGTATCCACTTGCTATCTTAAGACTTCAAAAAGCTATTGAACAAGCTAGAGAAAAGGGTTTTGTCGGCAATAATATTCTTGGTAGTAACTTTAGCTGTGACTTTAGAATCAAGGCAGGAGCCGGCGCGTTTGTATGTGGCGAAGAAACTGCACTTATCGAATCACTTGAAGGTAGTCGTGGTATGCCAAGACTTAAGCCACCTTTCCCTGCACAAGAGGGTTATTGGCATAAGCCTTCTAATATCAATAACGTTGAAACCTTCGCTAATGTAGCTTGGATTATCGAAAATGGTGGGGAAGTATTCTCTGCTATGGGAACAGAAGATTCCAAGGGAACAAAAGTTTTTGCACTAACCGGTAAGGTTAAAAGAGGCGGACTTGTTGAAATACCAATGGGAAAAACCCTTAGAGAAGTAATTTTCGATATCGGTGGTGGAATCAAGAATAATATGCAGTTTAAAGCTGTTCAAATGGGCGGACCATCTGGCGGTTGTATACCTGCTGAGCTTCTTGATACTGTAATTGATTATAAAAAGCTTGGTGCAACCGGTGCCATTATGGGTAGTGGTGGTATGGTTGTTATGGATGAAACAACTTGTATGGTTGGTATGGCTAAGTTTTTTCTTGACTTTACTGCAAAGGAATCCTGTGGAAAATGTGTTCATTGCAGAATAGGTACTAAGCGTATGCAGGAAATCCTTACTCGTATTGTAGATGGAAATGGTAAGGAAGGTGACATTGAGCTATTAGAAGAGCTTTGCGAAGCGATTAAAGACGGCGCACTTTGCGGCTTAGGCCAGACTGCTCCTAACCCTGTTCTTACAACTATAAAGTATTTCAGAAGCGAGTATGAAGCTCATATTTCACAAAAGAAATGTCCTGCTAAGGAGTGTAGTAATCTTATTACCTATGAAATTGACAAAGATAAGTGCGTAGGTTGTACGCTTTGTTCTAAGAAGTGCCCTGCAAAGGCTATTTTGGGCGAGGTTAAAAAGGTACATACTATTGATTCTTCTGTATGTATCAAATGTGGCCAGTGCATAAACACCTGTCACTTTGGTGCTATTTCTAAAAATTGAGGTGAACTCTGAAAATGGAGCAAATTATAATAACAATTAACGGAAAAGAATGTATTTGCAATGACGGCGAATATATACTCAAGGTTGCTACAGATAATGGCATTGAAATACCAAATCTTTGCAACGATGAAAGTGTAGCTGCATTCGGTGCGTGTGGTATCTGTGCTGTTGAAATAATAGATAATGGAAAAGGTCAGGCGCTTCCAAAGCTGATGAGAGCTTGTGCAACTAAAGCTCAAAACGGCTATGTTGTAAGCATTGATTCAGAAAGGGTATTGCGCTCTAGAAAGATAGCTTTAGAGCTTTTAATGAGCGACCACGAGGGCGATTGCCTCGGCCCTTGTAAGCTTAATTGTCCTGCAGGTACTGATGTTCAAAAGTATTTAAAGCAGATTTCTTTGGGTGATTTTCACGGTGCTGTAGAAACTATAAAAAAGGTAATTCCAATTCCTGCATCAATAGGTAGAGTCTGTCCACATCCTTGTGAGCAAAATTGCAGAAGAAGACTTGTTGAAGAGCCACTTTCAATTGCTTTTCTTAAGGCTTATGCAGCCGACAAGGACCTCGAAGCTAATACATTTAGACCTAATATAAGTTCATCAAACAGCAAAAACGTTGCAATTGTAGGTGGAGGCCCAGCCGGTCTTACTGCAGCTTATTATCTAAAGCTTTCAGGACATAATGTTACTATCTATGATGCGATGCCTAAAATGGGTGGTATGCTAAGATACGGTATACCTGCGTATAGACTCCCAAAGGATGTTTTAGATAGAGAAATTTCAGAAATTAATGCTTTGGGCATTACATTTAAAAATAACATAAAACTAGGATATGACATAACCCTTGAAGAATTAAAAACTTCCAGTGACGCTGTTATTATCGCTGTTGGCGCTTGGAAGAGCATGCAAATGCGTGTAGAAGGCGAAAAACTGGATGGCGTACTTGGCGGTATAGATTTTCTTAGAGATATATCATCCGGTGACGGTGAAAAGCCTAACCTTGAAGGCTTGAATGTTGCTGTCTGTGGTGGTGGTAATACTGCGATGGACGCTTGTAGGTCTGCCGTAAGATGTGGCGCAAAGAATGTTTATGTTATCTATAGAAGAACAAAAGCTGAAATGCCAGCTGAAGAAATTGAAATTGATGAAGCTATAGAAGAAGGCGTAGACTTTAAGTTCCTTACAAACCCTGCTGAAATAATTGGTGAAGATGGCAAGGTAAAACAGATTAAACTTCAGGTTATGGAACTAGGCGAGCCTGACGAAAGCGGAAGACGTTCTCCTGTAGCTGTAGAAGGAAAATTTGAATATCTCGATGTTGATAGGGTTATAATGGCTATCGGTCAGACAATTGATGCAATTGGACTTGATTCTATTGAAAAAACGAGAAAGGGTACTGTTTCTTCTGATGCAAATACTTTTATGACATCTGATGAAAAGGTGTTTGCTGTTGGTGATGCTACTAACAGAGGTGCAAGTATTGCTATTGAAGCTATTGGCGAAGCAAGAAAATGTGCTGATGTAGTTGACAGCTATTTGAAGGGCAATATTACTGCGTACAGAGAAAAGTTCGTTTCAAAGAGAAATGACAGCGATGTTGACCTTTCTGATAAACCAAAATATCAGCGCATAAAAATGCCTGTCAGACCTGCAGAGGAAAGAAAAAAAGACTTTGAAGCTGTAAACCTCGGCTTTGATGATGAGCAGAAGGTTTTTGATGAAGCAAAGCGTTGTCTTGAGTGTGGTTGTCACGATTATGACGATTGTAAACTTATAAGATATGCTGATAATGCAAGAGTATCTCCTGGTAGATTTGAAGGCAAGAAGAACATTAACATTACCGAAAGAAAACTTAGAGTTATTGAGAGAAATCCAAATAAATGTATTCTCTGTGGCCTGTGTGTTAGAATTTGTGACGATATTGCAAAACAAGGTATATTAGGCTTTGTAGGCAGAGGCTTCTCTACAGTTATTAAACCGGAATTTAATAATGATGAATCAATTTCTGCTTGTGCTTCATGTCGCAAATGCTTTGATGCTTGCCCGACTGGTGCACTAAAGCTTTTAGAGTATTAAGCCTTAAATGAGCTTTTTAAAAATTATTATATCCTCTTTACAAATTTGAATTTTTGAGTTATAATAATATAGAATTTATATATAGAGGTGAATCAGTTCAACTGACTTAATATGATTGGATTTTACGATTATACTGTTATACTTACATATGTAAGCTTATTTATATCTGTTTCCGGTATTTTTAGTGCATGCGACGGTAATCTACAGGAAGCTGTTGTTTGCCTTATGCTCTCCGGCTTTTGCGATATGTTCGACGGAAAGATTGCTAGAACTAAGAAGACAAGAACTAAGCAAGAGAAACGTTTTGGTATTCAAATCGACTCACTTTGTGACTTAGTTTGCTTTGGTGTTCTTCCAGCTGTAATCGGTTATAATATCAATAAGGCTAGTAAGCTCTATGTTATTATAGCTTGTGGCTTTGTTCTTGCCGGTCTTATTAGACTTGCATATTACAACGTAACCGAAGAAGAAAGACAGGATGAAACTGACGAGAACAGAAAGTATTTCAGGGGTTTACCTATTACTTCATCATCACTTATCGTACCACTGGTGTATTGTCTTGTAAGATATGCGCCAATACCAAACTTCTCACTTCTCTATACTGTAGCACTCTTTGTTATGGCTGTTGCATACATAACTCCGCTCAGAATCAAGAAGCCACATTCTGTTGGTATGATTGTAATGGCACTTATAGGTATTGTTGAGTTTTTCCTTGTGCTTATCGACTTTACAAAGTTTGTATAAGAGGTTTTAAAAATGTCAAACGAAGTTTTCAGAAAAGGTATAAAAATAGATTACAACAACAGTAATCCATTTTTGAATATGATGTATAAGAATCCTGTAGGAAGGTTTCTTTTAAAGCCACTCACAGCTGTTACAGTTTCTAAGCTTGCAAGATTGTTTATGACCAGCAAGCTATCATTACCACTTGTAAAGAGATATTTAAACAAGTATGATATCGACCTTTCACAGTGTGAAAAGAATGAATTTAAATCCTTTAATGACTTCTTTACCAGAAAGCTTGTTGATGGTAACAGACCATTTTCTTATGAAGCTAATAAGCTTTGTAGTCCTTGCGATTCAAAGCTCTCTGTGTATAAAATCAATGAGGATTCTGTATTTGAAATCAAGGATGTTTCATATACGGTTGCGGAGCTTTTAAGAAGCAACAATCTTTCTGAAAAGTATAAAAACGGCTGGTGTTTTATTTATAGACTTGAGCCGACTCATTATCATAGATATGCATATATCGATAATGGTGTTAAGACCAAGAATTTCTATATTGGTGGCATGCTCCATACTGTTCAGCCGATTGCAATTAACAGAGTTAAGGTTTTTAGACAAAATTCCAGAGAATTCACACTTCTTAGAACAGAGAATTTCGGTGATGTTATTCAGATTGAAGTTGGAGCTCTCTTTGTTGGCAAGATAACTAACCATCACGAAAAAGCTAAATTCCAAAGAGGCGACGAAAAGGGAATGTTTGAGTTCGGTGGTTCTACAATTATACAGCTCTTTAAGGAAGGAACCGTTTCTCCTGATTACGATATTCTTATGAATACAATCGATGAGAAGGAAACTCCTGTTAAAATGGGCGAAGTTATAGGTTATAAGTAATTTTCAAGCCACATCTGTCTGATGTGGCTTACATTTTTGTTGTATAAAGCGAATATATTATAGAAAGAAAGGAGTGCGTATGAAAAGGACAAGTATAATTTGGATTGTTTCAGTAAATATAATTTTGATTATTTTAAGTTTTATTTTTCCTGTAATATATAATTCTAATATAACTTTTGATGATGATGGAGAATTTCAAAATCGTGACACTTTACAGAATGATTTTTTAAATGCTATTTTTAAAAATAGTGAATTCCCTCAAAATGATTATAAGGCACGAAATTATGATAACCACTATGGCATGTGGATTTCTTATATAGATTTATCTGAGATGCTTTACAATTCAACAGAGGATAGCTTTAGAGAAGAAATTTCCAGAGCATACAAGAATCTTAAAGACCTAGGCGTAAATACAGTGTATGTGCATGTCAGAGCATTTGGTGATGCATATTATCCTTCGATACTTTATCCGTATGCCGATGCTTTCGGTAAAAACGATAGCTTTGATGCACTAAGCATTATGATCGATGAAGCACATGAGCTTGAACTCTCATTTCACGCATGGATTAATCCGCTTAGATGTCAAACAGATGAGAAAATCTCTCAGCTATCATCTAACTACAAGCTTAAAGGTTTTTACGACGAATCGTATAATGAAATGCTAGTATCTGTAGAAAACAGCCCATATATGTGGCTAAATCCCGCTTATGAAGAGGTTAGAGATTACGTAGCACAAGGTGCTGCAGAAATTGTGTCACGCTATAATGTCGATGGTATACATATCGATGATTATTTCTATCCGACAATCACTGATAGCTTTGATAGTGAAGCATTTGAAGCTTCAGGTGCAACAGACCTTTCTCAGTGGAGACTTAACAACATAACAAAACTTGTTATGGGTATGAATGTTGAAATTAAAAAGGTCAATCCTTCTGTTGAATTCGATATTTCACCACAGGGTAATATCAATAACAACTATACACAAATGTATGCTGATGTAAATAAATGGTGTAAGAGCACGGTTATATGCGATAACATAATTCCTCAGGTATATTTTGGTTATGAAAGTAGTTCGCCGTATCTTTCTACAATTTCAAAGTGGAGTGAAATGGTTGGTGATAATGAGAATGTAAACCTTATAATTGGACTGGGAGCTTACAAAATCTCTGAAGAAAGCGAGTATAAGTATACTAAAAACATCTTAGCAAAACAGATTAATGATGCTTTTAAATTATATAATGTTTCAGGTGTCGCATTCTACAACTATTCAATTTTTTACAATAATGATGAGTACACTGATAAAATGAATAGCGAAAAAGAAAGTATCAAAGAAATTATTAAAAAATGATTATTATGCTTGAAATTTTCCTCAGAATATAGTATAATAATATTTGCGTTATAATTGAAAGTATAATTGAAAGGAAGTATCATATATGAATTACGCAATTTCTATGTTAGCCGGCGAAGCTGATGCAAGCGCAAGCTCCAGCATTACCGGTTGGTTTTCAATCATTTGGCTCGTTATTATCCTTGTAGTTTTCTATTTCCTTCTTATCAGACCTCAGAAGAAGAAGGAAAAGGAAGATGCTGCAATGCGTGACAGACTTGAAGTTGGTGACGAGGTTGTTACTGCAGGCGGTATCGTTGGTATTATCTTCTCTATTAAGGATGACACAATTGTTGTTGAAACAGGTGGAGACAGAAGTAAGATTAGAGTTATGAAGTGGGCAATCGCTAAGTGCAATACAGAGCACGACGCATAATTCCCCATAAGCATACAAAATCATTATCCCGAATAAGTATTGAGTATATACTCAATATTTAGGAGGGATTTTTTATGTCACGATATAAAAGAAGAAATAATATAAATTCACCTATAAGTTGTATGCTTATGTCGTCTTTACTCGGAATTGGTGCAATGCTTTTGTGCCTACTATGCTTTGCAATGTTTCTTAGTAAGTTAAATGCTACACCTACACTAATTTCTGCTTTAGCAAGCATTGCATTATGCTTCGGTGGATATTTTGGTGGTTATGTTTGTGCAAGGAAGAGAAGAAAGAATGGACTTGCATTAGGTGTTACTTGTGGGATTATAATATTTGCAATTGTGATGATTATTGGGATTATCTTTGCTAAAGCAACAATAAATATTTCGACCGGTGGCAAGCTATTCTTCACAATGCTTTTCAGCGCGATTGGTGGTATGGTTGGAGTTAATACAAAGAAAAGACGATACTAAGCCCTTAAATCATAATATTGAAA
This sequence comes from Oscillospiraceae bacterium, assembly GCA_045602925.1. GTDB lineage: Bacteria > Bacillota > Clostridia > Oscillospirales > Ruminococcaceae > UBA7477. Next base: position 33,871 of record JAZSCN010000009.1, read on the forward strand.
TTTTAAGCAGAAATCTTATATATTTATTAATTTTAATGTGCTATACTTTTATAAAATATTAGTGTAGGTGATTTATATGATAATAAATAATAAAGCAGATGAGCTTTTCCTTGAAAGAGCTAAAGAACTAGTATCAAAAATGACTCTCGAAGAAAAGCTAATGCTTCTCACAACTCATCATAATGCAATCGAACGACTTAATGTTCCTGAGTTTTATATCGGCACAGAAGTCGCAAGAGGCTATGTCGGAAGAGCTCCTGAAAAGATTTCTACTGTGTTTCCTCAACCGGTTGGTCTTGCTGGAACTTTTGACAGAGAACTTATGTTTGAGTTAGGCGAGATAGCAGCAAATGAAGCCAGAGCTTATTATAATGAAGAGAAAAACGGTGGCTTATGCTTGTGGGGACCTACTGTAGATATGGTAAGAGACCCGCGTTGGGGAAGAACAGAAGAAGCCTATGGTGAAGATGCTTGTCTTGCCGGTGAATTAACTGCGGCTTATACTAAGGGTATGGCAGGCGACAACGGAACATATTTAAAAACTATACCTACACTTAAGCATTTCTGTGCCAATAACAATGAAGCTGACAGAGCAAGCTGTAACGCATATCTACCACTTAGACTTAAGTATGAGTACTACTATGCTTCTTTTGAAAATGCTATCAGATATGGCGGCGCTAAGAGTATAATGGCTGCTTATAATGAGATAAACGGTGTGCCGGGTATATGCAATCCTGATATTCAAAATATTTTAAAAGATATTTGGGGACTTTGGTTTGTTGTTAGTGATGGTGGCGATTTTTCTCAGACTGTTGTTTCTCATAGGTATTGCGAAACACATTCACAGTCACTTGCTATGTCTATAAAAGCCGGCGCCGATACGATGACAGATAATGAAATACTCGTACGAAATGCTGCAGAAAATGCTTTAAAGAATGGCGAACTAACTGAGGCTGACATCGACCTTACGTTATATAACGTTATGTTTGCAAGATTTAAGCTCGGACAGTTTGATGCTGATTGTCCATATAATGAGATAGACAAAGCTATTATTGATTGTGACGAGTATTCTAAAACAAATTTAAGAGCAACAAGAGAACAAGTCGTTTTGCTTAAAAACAATGGAATACTTCCACTTAAGACTATTCCCAAAAAGATTGCTGTTGTTGGTGCACTTGCAGATGAAAATCTTATGGATTGGTACACCGGATACGCTTCTACCAATAATTCAGTGTTGAATGGTATTCAGAATGAATACAAAGATTCAGTTGTTACATATGACTCGTTATGGAATGTAGTATCTGTTAAAGCTCCTAATGGTAAGTATTTATCTGTAAAAGAAAACGGAGAAGTTGTTGCCGATGCTGATGCTGTTACTGTTAGTGAGATGTTTGAGCTTCAGGATTGGGGAGAGAATTGGAACAATTTCTTTTCAGTAAAGTACAAAAAGTATGTTAGACTTTTTGAGGATGCAACCTTTAAGCTTAATAAAAATGTTGTTTATGATTGGTTTACTAGAGAAACCTTTAACTTTAAAGAACACTTCGGAAAGACTATTATAGTAGAGTATCTTAATGGCAGGAGAGTTGTCTGTACAGACGAAGGAAAGCTAGTTGTTACTACTGATAAGGCTGTTAACGATAATTGTCTATTTGATATCGAAGTTATTTCTAATGCTGATGACAGAGCTAATATGCTTGCTAGCGAAAATGACCTTGTACTTTATTGTATTGGTAATCATCCAATTCAGGTTGCAAAAGAATGCTACGACAGACAAACTCTTTCTCTAAACATACAGCAGGGTATGGCACAGAAACTTCTAAAGGTTAACGATAATACCGTTATGGTACTCATTTCAAGCTATCCTTACGCTATTTGCGAAGAGAATGAAAAATTACCAGCTGTTATTTATACTTCACACGCTGGAATGTATTTAGGAACTGCTGTTGCAGATGTAATCAGTGGTAAGTATAATCCTGCCGGCCGTCTTGCATTAACTTGGTATAAGAGTGAAAACGACCTTCCTAGTATTATGGAATATGACATTGAGAATGGCAAAACTACTTATATGTATTTTGAGGGTGAGCCACTTTATCCGTTTGGCTATGGTTTATCTTACTCTAGCTTTGAGTACTCAAATTTAAATCTTTCCCATGATGATTCTATAGTTGCTAAGCTTTCTGTTAAGAACTGTGGCAAATATGATGGCGATGAGGTTATTGAAGCTTATTATACTATGCTTGATTCTGAGGTCTCTAGACCTAAGCGTAAGTTATGTGGATTCGAAAGAGTTCATATAAAGGCAGGAGAGACAGTAGAAGTTACTATCAAGATGCCATATCATACATTTGAAATCTACGATGTAAGAACTGCTAGAAAGATTTTAGAAGAAGGCACATATGAATTTATGTTCGGTGCATCTTGTAAGGATATTAGACTAAGTGATACTATCTTTATAAATGGTGAAAAGAAAATGCCTAGAGGGGATTTTTTTACTGCCGATAGCTATGAAAAGTGTAATAATGTTAAGATTTTCTATTCTAAAAATCTTCTTAGAAATTATATTCGTGTAATCAAATATACGGGAAGCGCAACCTATGAGGGTGTTGATTTTAGAGGGAAATCAAAGCTAATTATCTCTGCTCAGTCTACTGTAAAGCCATCATATATAAAGGCTTGCTTTGGAAATGAAATCGAATCACAGGTTCCTATTACAGTAGCAAATGCATTTGATGATTTTACTGAATATACTATAGATATTCCAAATGGTGCTGAAAAATTCAATACACTTACACTTTCCACAGAAGAATACTGCTCAATACTCGATATTAAAATTCAATAGAATAGCAAAACGTCGGCTGAATAATTCAGTCGACGTTTTACTTTGGTTGAGTATTTAATTGTTCGGCGGGATATGCCGATAGCTGTATTATAGCACATGTATATCTGAAATTTTGTCGAAATTTGTCGAAAAAATTGAAAATTTTCAAAAAATATATTGTTTTTAATTTTATTTTCAATTTGTAAGTCCCTAAAAGTTATAAAATGATTGAAAAAACCATCTAGTTATAGTATAATAAATTCAGGACAAATAAGGAGGATTTTATAATGACATATTCAGAAATTAAATCTAACAGTGAAGTTAAGGCACTTATAAATAAAGCTTCGAAGAATCTGGATGTTCTGGGATTTACAGACCATTCTGTTGCACATACAACACTTGTAGCTGAAAGAGCCGCAGATATTCTTTCAAAGCTTGGATATTCTGAAAAAGAAATAGAGCTCGTAAAGATTGCCGGATATATGCATGATATAGGTAATGCCGTTAACAGAACTCACCACGCAGAATACGGTGCTCTTTTAGTTAATGACATACTTTCTAAAACTGATATTGACCTAATTGATAAGGTTACTATAATGTCAGCGATTTCTAATCACGATGAGTCAACCGGCGGAGCTGTAGATGCTGTTTCTGCTGCACTTATAATTGCCGATAAGACTGATGTTAGAAGGTCAAGAGTAAGACAACCTGAGCACATAACTTCTGATATTCATGATAGAGTAAATTATGCAGTTACAGGTAACAACTTAGAGGTTACTTCTGATAGAATTACACTATATCTAAAAATAGATGAGAATATCTGCACAATGTATGAATACTTTGATATATTCCTCGGTAGAATGCTTATGAGTAGAGCTGCAGCTGAAACTCTTGGAACAAAATTTAAGCTTGTTGTTAATGATAATAAGGTGCTTTAAAGGAGAATAATTATGCCTTACGATTCAAATAAAATAACAAGAGAATATTTTGATTCTCTTTTGCTTGAGATGCGTCATATTGACTGTGACCTTCCAAACCTTGAGTTTAAGATGTTTGGTGAAATATTTAAAACTCCTATTATGACTGCTGCACTTTCTCATCTTCATAACATTTGTGATAATGCTATGGTCGAAATCGCAAAAGGTGCGAGAGATGCAGGTGCAGTGCATTGGGTCGGTATGGGCGAACCTAAAGAGATGGAGGATATCTTCGCGACAGGTGCTAAAACTATCCGTATTATAAAGCCACATGCCGATAATAAGGATGTTTTTTGGAGAATTGAGCACGCAGTACAAAACGGTGCTTTTGCCGTAGGAATGGATGTAGACCACGCAATCTCCTGGAATGGTCAGTATGATAACGTCATTGGTCTGCCAATGCGCCCTAAAACACTCGATGAGATTAAAATGTTCGTAAAGGCATCGAAGGTTCCTTTTATTGTAAAGGGCGTTTTAAGTGTATCCGATGCACTGAAATGTATTGAAGCTGGCGTTTCCGGTATTGTAGTTTCTCATCACCATGGAATTATGAACTACGCTGTTCCGCCATTGCAGATACTCCCACAAATCGTTGATGCAGTTAATGGAAAAATGACAATCGTAGTAGACTGTGGTTTTGAAAGCGGTATGGATGTTTTTAAAGCATTAGCGCTGGGTGCGGATTGTGTATGTGTTGGTAGACATCTTATGGGTCCTCTTGCTGAAGGCGCAATTGGTGTTACCAGAAGAATAAATGAGATGAATGCAGAGCTTTCTATGGTTATGGCAAGAACAGGTTCAAAGAAGCTTTCGGATATCGATTCAAGTGTAATCTGGCATAAGAAATAGGAGGAAGGCTAACTATGAGACTTGGATTATCTTCACCACTATGTCATACAAGTCCTGAACATTGGGCAAAGCAAATGAAGGAACTTGGCTGTGGATGTGTTAATTTTCCGCTAAATTGTAATTCTGATAGGTCTCTTGTTAATGAATATGTTGCTTGTGCGAAGGAAAATGATCTTGTAATTGCCGAGGTAGGTATTTGGAACAACATGCTTGATGCTGACCCAGAAAAGAGAAAGCAAAACATTGATTACTCAATAAGGCAAATAATTTTCGCTGATGAAATCGGAGCTGTCTGTACTGTAAATGTCGCAGGCACGCCACACGGACCACGCTGTGATGGTGCATACAAGGGCAATTTCTCACAAGAAACCTTTGAGCTAACTGTTGAAACTACAAAGTATATTCTATCTCAGGCAAATCCGAAGAGAACACATTTTAGTATTGAATCAATGCCTTGGATGATTCCAACTAGCCCACATGAGTATTTAAAGCTTCTTGATGCAGTTGCTCATCCGCAGTTTACTGCTCATCTTGACGTTGTAAATATGATAAATACTCCTCAAAGATATTTCTTTAATGATGAATTTTTGAAAGAATGTTTTGAGGTTTTAAAAGGTAGAATTTGCAGTTGTCATCTTAAGGATGTAAAACTCCTCGATGAGTTTACATTTCAGCTAAGAGAATGTGCTGCCTGTGAGGGCAATCTCAATCTAGAGTTATTCGCAAAGCTTTGTAATGCTGAAAATCCACAGATGCCTGTTATCATTGAGCATCTAGATTCAGACAAGGAATATCTTAAAACATTAAAGAATGTTCAAAATAGACTTGGTCTATGACAAAAGGGGAGTGAAAATGTTGTTTACTAATAAGGTCGCAGTTGTAACCGGTGGTGCAAACGGAATAGGTTAGTGCATCGCAGAGGAATTTAAAAAGCTCGGCGCTTTTGTCGAAGTAATTGATATTGCTGCAGGAGAACATTTTGTTGGTGATATTTCCAACAAGGAAACTCTAGAATCGTTTGCTGTTATGGTTATATCAAAGTACGGAAAAGTTGATTTTCTTATAAATAATGCAATCCCAATAATGAAGGGTATTAACGAATGCAGTTACGAGGATTTTGAATATGCACTAAAGGTCGGAGTTACTGCACCGTTTTATCTCACAAAGCTTTTTATGCCGTATTTTACAGATAGTGCAAGTATAATTAACATATCATCCTCAAGGGATAGAATGAGCCAACCACAGACTGAAAGCTATACAAGTGCAAAGGGTGGAATTTCGGCTCTTACACACGCTCTTGCTGTAAGTCTTTCCGGTAAGGTTAGAGTTAATAGCATATCACCGGGCTGGATTGATACGAATTATAAGGTGTACGAAGGTCCTGATGCTATTCAGCAACCTGCTGGTAGAGTTGGAAATCCACTTGATATTGCAAATATGGTAATGTTTCTTTGCTCGGATAAAGCAGGTTTTATTACAGGTGAAAACATCTGTATAGATGGTGGTATGACTAAGCTTATGATTTATCATGCTGATAACGGCTGGAGCCTTTCAGAGTAATTATTAAATACAAAACAAAAAGTCCAAAAGAGATTTTAATTTCTCTTTTGGACTTAATTTTTAAGACTTATCTATTAAAGATTAAAGTATCTGTCGAACTCAGCAGGGTGAGGAATCTTAGAAAGCTCGAAGCATTCCTTTCTCTTGTTAGCAATGAAGTTCTTGATGAGCTGTTCTGGGAATACTCCACCTTCGGTAAGGAATGAGTAGTCAGCCTCAAGTGCATCAAGAGCACCCTCAAGAGTAGTTGGAAGTGAAGAGAGCTTTGCCTTTTCTTCATCAGAAAGCTTGTAGAGGTTAAAGTCATATGGACCCCAGCCGTTAGCATGTGGGTCAATCTTATTCTTAACTCCGTCAAGACCTGCCATAAGAATTGCAGCATAAGCAAGATATGGATTGCATGTAGCGTCAGGATTTCTGATTTCAAATCTTCTGAGCTTTGGTGTCTTAGCGTAAGCAGGAATACGAATTACAGCACTTCTGTTTGAAGTAGCATAACCAACTGTTACCGGAGCTTCAAAACCTGGTACAAGACGCTTGAAGGAGTTTGTACTTGGATTTGTGATAGCACAAAGAGCACCGATATGCTTGAGAAGACCGCCCATAAAGTAGTGAGCTGTTTCACTAAGATGTGAGTACCCGTTGTCATCGGAGAATACAGGTTCGCCATCCTTTAAAAGAAGCATATGAACGTGCATTCCGTTACCGGCCTCGTTGTATACAGGCTTAGGCATAAATGTTGCAACCTTGCCATACTTGAGTGCTGTGTTATGTACAATGTACTTTATCATCATTGTAGCGTCAGCCATCTTTGACATCTGTCCGAGCATTGGCTCAATTTCAAACTGTCCGGCAGCACCAACTTCAGGGTGGTGATACTTGATTGGAATACCAGCCTTCTGCATTTCGATACACATTTCGCTTCTGCATTCGTAAGAGGTATCAAATGGTTTTGCAATGTGATAATTCTTCTGGTGAGCAACTACACAGCCCTTGCCTTCGGTTTCGCTGTTCCAGTATGACTGAGTTGCATCAACATACATCCCGATTCTTTCAGGAGCAACTGACCAGCCTGCGTTATCGAAAAGATGGAACTCAAATTCAGGAAGAATGAGCATTGTATCTGCAATGCCGGTATCCTTCATATACTGCTCAGCAGCGAGAACGATGTTTCTTGGATACTGGTCAAGTGGACGATTGTTAGGGTAATCAATAACCATTGCGTTACCTGTAATAGAAAGTGTAGGTACTCCGCAGAATGGGTCGATAAGTGCTGTATCGAGGTCAGGGATAAATACCATATCGCTCTTTTCTACAACTGCGTAGCCGTAGTTAGAGGCGTCAAATCCGATGCCCTCTGTTAATGTGTCTTCTGAGAACTGCTCAGCTGGAATAGTAACGTGGCGATACTGTCCATTGATGTCAACGATTTTAAAGTCAATCATCTGGATATCGTTGTCACGAATCATATCCATAAGCTCTTTAACTGTTCTTGCCATAGATAAACCTCCGAATTTTGATAATAATAATTACAGCTTTATGTCGCTGTTATTTTAGTGTAACCACTAAAGTTTATTATAGCATAGCTAACAAAATTTTGCAACAAAAATATAGAAATTTATATATGGTTACTTATTGGTTCCGTAGTAAAGAACTTTTGAGAAACAAATATAGCACCCCTATAGTTAGAGGTGCTGTATTACTTAATTATTTGACGTTTGAGTATTTATAAAGTACAGATAGAATATTATAATCAAATGAATAAATGTAGAAGTATTCATTATTGCCTAAGTGGAAATGATATAACGGCAAGTTGGTATTAATTTTGCTTGCATCTCTGTTTATAACATCTTGTCTTACAGCGTCGCATAGCGCGTCAATAAACTGCATAAAGTATTCTTCTGGCATATGTGAATATTCGTTACCATTCATTTGATTTGCTGAGATATCAAGTCCTAAGGTATTGTATTCATGTGAGAGTGAAGTCGCATAGAATTTATATTTGGATGAACCGTATTCGGAATTAGTTTCTGACGTGTATTTTTCTTTAATGCATTTTACAGCAAAGTCGGCATAATCTTCACTTGCTTGAAGTTGCTCTAGTGTGTTTATAACGAATTTATTATCGTCATATATATGAAGTTCACGCTCCATTGTAAGACCATTTTTGAGCTCATACTTTACATAAATTGTATTTTTTAATTTTGAATATCCAAAATATGTATAATTATCATAATATTCAAGCGGACCTTCATCGTGAATAAGATTATCATACTCAAGACAGTCACTATGGAACACTAGTACAGCTTCGATACCTTCATCGGATGTAACCTTGAAACAGTCCTCTTTATCTCCAAAAGCTGCATCATAATCACCACTTATGTATATAGCCTTGACATCCTCAGCATCAGGAATTCTGTTTGCTGCGCCAAAGCACCAGTTGTTGTTTAGAATACATATAAGGGCAAGACAGCCTCCGATAGTTAATCCACATCGTAAAAAAGATTTTGAAATCCCCTTAAATCCTCTCTTTGAAATAACTTCAAAGCTTAAGTAAAATACGATTGCAAGAATGACAAAAGGAATAAAGTAAATCTCATAGAAGGAAGGAATAACACTCAGTATTGCAAAGGTAACACAAGTGATTAGTATGTTGTAATATAGCTTGAATGGATATGGCTTCGATGTCTGTTCAGCTTTTCTTTTAGTGTAAATCTTATAGGATAAAAATACATAAAGAGCTGTAAAAGCAATTATCCAAAATAAAAATATTAATAAGTCTCCAAGTGCAAAAACGTTTCTATATTCATATGATATTGAATGGAAAAATCCGTAAACAGCACCAAATGGACTTGATTTATCAAAAACAGGTAAGCATGCCTTGAAGGTGTTCAATCCAGGAGCCTTATTAAAGCATATATATGAAAGCAGAGTAATCATACCCGGAATTAAACCGTTAATTATTCCACAGTTCATATATGATTCGCTTTTGGTACCACAAAGCACTGATGATAACACTGTTATCGTGTATAGCATTGCCATTATTACAATAGCTGTTATTGAAAGTGTAATTGAAACAGTAAAAAGTGAATATCTTTCGCCACAGTGAAACACAGAATAATCAGAGTAATCCATAATGGATAGTATACCGCTTAATATTGAAGATGCAGCTGCAGATACTACAGCGGGTGCTAAATATGAAAATAGTCCAGATAAGTAATCACAGAAAAAACGTTGCTTTGCAGAAAGAGGGAAGGAGAAATAAGTATCGGTTTCCTGCTTTTTGTGTAAGTATGAAAAATTATTTACGCCTATTACAACACCTTCAAAAACTGCTACACAAAAGAAAACCACGGCAAACACAGAATATAAAAGAGTTGAGCTTATGTTACCTGTAGTGATTTCTCTAATCAACAAGGAAAGTAAGAGTGCTGGTGCTGAAAGCAGATGGAAAACAGTACCTGTAATAATCAGCTTAGAGTTTTTCTTAATGCCACATTTAAAATAATGTCTTGTGGTAGGGTTTTTAATCATCATAGCCGTAACCCCTTTCTTCCATTTCTATTACAAATATCTCTTCGAGTGTAAGAGGGATAATATCAAGGATAATCGGATTTAATGCTTCAAATCTGGCTCTGATTTCATCACCGTTACCTCTGATTATGTAGTGTCTAACACTTTGATTTCTTTCTGATTTTACAATATTAAGTCCATTAAGTGCATCTTCAGAAATCTCACCACTAAAAGCTACCTGAAGCTTGTGAATTTCGTTTTTAACAGACTCAATACTTTTAGCGAAAAGAAGCTCACCTTTATGAATGAAAGCAATTGCATCACAGATTTCGCTAATCTCCTTAAGGTTGTGTGAAGAGATAATAACAGTAAGCTGTCTGTCAATCATTGCATCTACAAGTAATCTTTTTACAATAATTCTCATAGCAGGGTCTAGTCCATCAAATGCTTCGTCAAGCATAAGATATTCTGTCTGACATGCAAGACCTATTATAACTACTGCCTGTCTTTTCATGCCTTTTGAAAATTGGTTAAGCTTCTTGTCATAGGGAAGCTTAATCTTCTCGTTGAGCTTGTCAAAGAGCTCCGATGAGAAGTTAGGGTAGAAGCCCTTGTAAAAATCCTTTAGTTCTTTTAGAGTATATGTACCGAACTGGATTGTTTCATCGTTTATAAAAAACACTTTTTCTTTAATGCTCGGATTATCGAAAACTGGCTGGTCTTCAATCAACACCATACCGCTTTCAGCCTGATAGACACCAGATAGAAGTCTGAGTATAGTCGATTTTCCGGCACCGTTTGAACCTAAAAGACCAAATGCAGAGCCTTTTTCAATTGTCATATTAATCTTATTAAGTGCTAAGAAGTGGCCATCAAATTCTTTGTATACATCACATAGCTTAATCATTTCTGCATACCGCCTTTATAGTTATTAATTCTTTCAATAAGTTCTTCCTTGGTAACCGATGCGTTTAAAGCTTCTTCAATTGCTTTATCAAAATCCTCAAAGGCGTATTCCTTAAGAATTTTCTTATCTATTTTTGAAATGAAGCTTCCAATACCGGTAGTCGAATAGATTATTCCGTCGTGTTCAAGTAGCTGATAAGCCTTCGAAACTGTATTGGGGTTTACACTAAGCTGCTTTGCCAAAACTCGTACGCTAGGTAACTGCGTTCCTTCCTTCAGTATACCCTTAATAACAAGCTCAACAGTTTTTTTATAAAGCTGCTCATAAATCGGGATTCTACTTGAAAGGTCAACGTTGAACATAATATGCTCCTTTCTCAAAATGCGTATTGAGTGTACTAGGCGTACTAATACACCTGTTGCACATAGTATATCACTTGAGGAATTATTTGTCAATACCTTTTTGAAAAGAATATTGATTTTTTCTTGACTTGATATTTACTCGTAGACGCAGGGGAGACTAGTCAAATATAAAATAAAATAATCCCCACAGTTTACTGCGAGGATTATATCGTTATTTATCACGATATTCCGGGAAAAATCCACTACTAGAAGTAAGCTTTCTTACTTCAACAAGTTTTTTATATGCATCAGCTAAAAATATTTTTTTGCCAATACTAAATTGATGTGTTGTATTTCTATTGAATGAATGTTTAAATTCATATAAGCTGTCTTCGTGAGAACCAAGTCCACCACCAAGGTGTAAAGATTTATATCCGTTTGTATTGCCCCATAAGGCTGCTTCATATAACAGCAAATTTGTGGGAGCATATTTTCTGTATTCTAATAGAGAACCCGATAAATGATAATTTAAAAATCCATTAGCTGCAATAAAAATTGATGCAGCAATTATTTTTCCGTCAAGCTCAGCCCAAAATACACAAGACTCATTTTTTAAATCGTTCAGAATGCTATTGTAAAACTCTTCTGAGAAAAAATAATAATCTGAAGCGTCATTAGCATCCATTGTTGTATTGTAAATTTGTCTGAATGTTTGATATATCGAAGGATATTGTCCGTGATAAACTTTAACGCCGGATTTAATTGCTTTTCTAATCATATTTCGATTTTTACTTGTAAAGTTTTCCCAAATGAGTTCGGGAGATGACAAATCTATAGCTATAGTCTTTCCCAAATCAACAACTTCATAGTGTTCTCTTGAATAATTACTATTATTGAGCATCGGGTGATATCTGACAAACTCACTAACTATATTATTTTCTCTACACCATTGAGCATAAGTATCAAATAATTTATTAGCAGAACCATTGCCTTCAATCAACCAGCCACCATATCCATATGGAGTAACGAAATCAAAATATTGATTTTGCGCTATTATATTTGAAAATCTTTCATCATCAGATATATCACGTCTCATGATTACATTTATACCACGATTGTTTTCGTCTTCGTAGTAAAAAAGAATGGGCTCTCCATCGCCGTTAATTTGAAATGCTTTTACATATCCGGAAAGATAATATACGTCATAGTCAGAAAAAGACTTCACAACGTTGTCCCATTCAATTGATTGTTCAACGTTGTATATTTTAATTGGCACATTAATCTTCCTTTCTACTTATAGTGCTTAAAAATATAGCGAATGTTATTTCTTCTCTGTTTTAAGAAAGTCTTAAATAAATGAAAAAGCCTTGAAGGAAAACCTACAAGGTTTTTTACTGGTCGAGGTGACGGGACTTGAACCCACGGCCTCTGCGTCCCGAACGCAGCGCTCTACCAAACTGAGCCACACCTCGAAATATTAACGTATGTATTATATAACTTTTAGGTATGTTTGTCAAGTAAATAAAAGTAATTATTTACCTTTAAGTCTATTTTTACAAAACTTATTATAATGGTTTGATTTCTTTAGTAACAACATCGTATTTTTATACCTAAATCCGTATTGACTTGACATAGAATATTGGTTGTGATAAAATAGAGAATGTATAATTATGTATAAATGTAAGGATTTGAGGTGAATCTGTTGCTGACTTATCCTAATACAAATTCTAATAAAGATTTAAAGCTTGACGTACTGATTTCTTGTATGCATCAGGACGATTTTTCTATACTTTCAAAGTCTAAAATCATCGGTGATGCTGTAATTATAAATCAATGTGATGAAAACGGATTTGCTCAATGCTCAACTTCATTTGGTACTGCAAAAATGTATTCTGTAAATGAGAGAGGACTTACAAGAAGCAGAAATCTAGCTATCGAAAAATCCGATGCAGATATTTGTCTTTTATGCGATGATGATGAAGTTTTTGAATATGATTACAGAAGAAAAATCATCTCTGCATACAAAAGATTAAAGGATGCCGACGTAATCATTTTTAAAATGAAAAACAGAAAGCCTTCTTTCAAAAATAAGGTTAAAAGATTAAGATTCCCTTTAACTATGAAGGTTTCATCGTGGCAGATTTCATTTAGGCGCGAATCTATAATTAAAAATGATATTAAATTTGATGTTTTACTTGGTGCAGGTTCAGGTAATGGAGCCGAGGAAGAGCTTAAATTCTTGACCGATTGCGAAAAGAAAAAGCTTAAGATATACTATGTACCTGCTGAAATAGCTTCAGTTGCACAGACTCAGTCTACATGGTTCAATGGCTATGATAAAAAGTTCTTTAGAAACAGAGGGAACACCACAAGATATATTCTCGGTCTCCCGCTGGCTTCGTTATATGCAATATATTATGTTGTTATAAAGAAAAAAGAATATGCAAAGTATATTTCTACAAAAGACGCTTTTATATCGATTTTCAAAGGTATATTTGAAAATAAGATATCTAAGCTAAAAAAGAAAGAGTATAAGTAATATGGCTTAAGTGCCAAAATAAAGGAAGGTCTATTATGGGCAAGATACTGTCTATTATTATTCCGTCGTATAATTGTGAAAAGTTTCTTGATAAATGTGTTTCATCAATGCTTTGTGAAGAAGTATTAGATAAGCTTGATATTATAATCGTAAATGACGGTTCTATCGACTCAACGGAGAGTATAGGACTAAAATATGCAGAAAAGTATCCATCGTCAATAAGGGTTATATCTCAAGAAAACAAAGGTCATGGTGGTGCACTAAACACCGGCCTTTCTAATGCAATAGGTAAGTATTCTAAAGTTATTGATGCTGATGACTGGGTAGAAACTGATAATCTGCCTTTATTCATTGAAAAGCTCACAGAGATTGATTCTGATGTCGTTTTAACACATCATTATACTACCGATATATCAACAAATGAGGTTAAGAAGTGGAAAAGCTATCCTCAGAGTTTTGGTAAAGCATATAATTTCAAAACAATTATGTCTAAATGGAATGACTTTTCAAGAAGTCTAACTTTTCACGGCATAACATATAATACCAAGTTTTACAAGAAATATTGCATACAGCTATCTGAGCATGTTTTCTATGAAGACCATGAATACGCGACGCATCCTTGTTGCTATGCTAAGAGTATAACACCACTTGATATTTTCATTTATAATTATCGTATCGGTGATGTAGCACAGAGTGTTTCTGATGAAAATCAGCTAAAGAGAATTTCACATACAAAGACTGTTATAGAAAGACTGGTTTCTGAGTATAAGAATTTAAGGTTACCGCAAAAGTGCAAGGGCAGAACCTATTATGCTATGAAAACCCAGGGGATCCTTTTGAGCTATTTATCTACTGTTTTACTTGTGGAGAAAGATAAAAAACAGGGTAGAGTGCAAGCGAAACTTATGGTTGAATTTATTTTAGAGAATATGCCACAAGCTTTTAAGCTGGCAAAAAAACAATACAATACATTTATGCTTATGAATTATCTTCATATTGGCAAGAAAACATTTTCTAAAATGCTCGAGTCTAAACTTTACAATAAGATTAAAGGAAAAAGAGATTTTAAATAATTGGAGGCAAAAATGGCAACTATCAAAGAAAAAGTCAAGCCCAAGGAAGGATCATTCTTTGAGACTTTCAAGTACAAAGACTTACTTTATCAGTTAGTATCTAGAGACATAAAGCTAAAGTATAGAAGAAGCTTTTTGGGTTATGTATGGAGTATACTCAATCCACTTCTTATAATGATAATTATGTCTGTAGTTTTCTCATTCCTGTTCCAGAGAAACCTTGCTTTATTTCCGATTTATCTGCTTGCAGGACGAACAATGTTTGAGTTTGTTAATCACTCAGGTCAAAGAGCGCTTAACTCAATTACTGACAATTCTGCACTTTTAAAGAAAACCTATGTTTCTAAGTTTATGTTTCCACTATCAAAAATAACCGCTGCTATGGTTGACCTTGTATTCAGTCTTGGAGCTATGGTTATTGTAATGGTTTTCTTTTCAATCAAGGAAGGAAGATGTCTTTTTTCTCTTGCAAATTTTGGTATTTTTATTGTAATAGTAGAAGCCTACATCTTTGCAATAGGATTTGGTATTTTCTTAGCACAGCTTCATGTGTTTTTTAGAGATATCAAGTATATTTATACTGCTTTTATGACTGCTTTAACATATTGTTCAGCTATCTTCTATGATATCGGAATGTTTTATGATAAGGCAAAGCAACAAATCGATGCCGGTTCTGAACCATTCGCCAAATATCTTGCTTGGATAATTGAACATCTTAACCCTATATATATCTACATCAAGCAATTCAGATATTTTGTTTGGGTTCCTACACTTGAGTCATCAACACCAAGCTGGGCACAGATTTCAGGTATGGACTTTATCCTTGGTTTTGGTTTTGCATTTTTAATGCTTATTATCGGTACATTTGCCTTTAAGCGTAACCAGGATAAATTTATACTTTATATTTAGGAGGTTTAGCAATGAATGAAGTAATTAATACGCCTTCTGAAAATGAATATATCATTGATGTTGATAATGTTACAGTAAGATTTAATAAGGCTACTGAAAAAATCAATGACCTTAAAGAGTATTTTATAAAGCTTGTAAAAGGTCAGCTAATGTTCCAAGAGTTTTTAGGTTTAAAAGACGTAAGTTTAAAGATAAAAAAAGGTGAAGCCTGGGCTATTATTGGCACCAATGGTAGTGGTAAATCAACACTTCTAAAGGTTATCAGCAAGATTTTAAAACCATATAAGGGTTCGGTTACGGTCAACGGCTCTGTCGCTTCTCTCATTGAGCTCGGCGCAGGTATTGACCCAAGACTTACAGCAAGAGAAAATATTTATCTCAACGGATGCCTTCTAGGTTATAGTAAGAAATTTATCGAAGAAAGATTTGATGAAATAGTAGAGTTTGCAGAGCTGGAAGAATTTCTCGATTCACCTGTAAAAAACTTTTCGTCAGGTATGAAATCCAGACTTGGCTTTTCAGTTGCAACAATGGTTGAACCAGATATCCTTATTGTAGACGAGGTTTTGGCTGTTGGTGACGTTCTTTTCAAAAAGAAATGTATGGCAAAAATGAAGCAGATGCTCAAAAACGGTACAACCCTCTTGATTGTTTCGCATAATATGAATCATATCCAAACAATGTGTGATAAAGCTATATGGCTTAATAAGGGTATGGTTGTTAAGCAAGGCGATATGAAAGAGGTTTGTGATGAGTATTTAGAAACCATTGAAGAAAGAAAGGCTAAGGAAAAGGCCGAAAAAACTAAGAAAAGCAAATAAATTTTATATATTAACGGAGGGAAATTCAATGACTAAAAAATACGATTACCTTATAGTAGGTGCAGGACTTTATGGTGCAGTTTTTGCTTATGAAGCTAAGCGTAACGGAAAGAGTTGTCTTGTAATTGACAAGAGAAATCACATCGCAGGTAATATTTATACCGAAAAACGTAGTGATATAAATGTTCACGTTTATGGTGCACATATTTTCCATACAAGCGATAAGTTTATCTGGAACTATATACAACGCTTTGCTGAATTCAATCGCTATACCAATTCACCTGTAGCAAGATATAAGGATGAACTCTACAACTTACCATTCAATATGAACACATTTGCTAAGATGTGGAATATAAGAACTCCTGATGAAGCTATGGCTATTATTGAGCAGCAGCGTAAGGAAATTACCGGTGAACCTAAGAATCTTGAAGAGCAGGCGATCTCACTCGTTGGTAGAGATATCTATGAAAAGCTTGTAAAATGTTATACAGAAAAACAGTGGGGTCGTGATTGTAAGGAGCTTCCTGCGTTCATCATCAAGAGACTTCCTGTAAGAATGACATTTGACAATAATTATTTTAATGATAGCTATCAGGGTATTCCAATCGGTGGTTATACAAAGATTGTCGAAGCTATGCTCGATGGTGTTGATGTTATTCTTGAAAAGGATTATCTCAAAAATAAGGCTGAACTAGATGCTATAGCTGATAAGGTTGTATATACCGGCCCTATCGACGCTTATTATGATTATTGCTACGGTAATCTTGAGTACAGAAGCGTTAGATTTGAAACCGAAGAACTCAGCACTCCTAACTATCAAGGTAACGCCGTAGTTAACTATACAGATGGCGATACACCGTTTACAAGAATTATTGAACATAAGTTCTTTGAATTCGGTACACAGCCAACTACTATTATTTCCAGAGAATATTCTGCTGAGTGGAAGCCAGGTGACGAGCCTTACTATCCTGTTAATAATGAAAAGAATGGCGAGCTTTACTTAAAGTATAAGACTCTTGCTGACAATGAAAAGAATGTTATCTTTGGTGGAAGACTTGGCGAATACAAGTATTATGACATGGACAAGGTTATTGTAGCTGCCCTTGAAGCTGTCAAGAAGGAATTTGGCAAAGTAAGCGAATAATGGATTTAGATTTATTGCTGTGATTTTTGTCACAGCAATAGTTTTAAAACTGTATTTTATATAATCGAAATGGACTGTTTTTATGAATAATATTAATGAAGCCAGAGAGTATTTTTCTAATGACAAATTTGCTACAGATGCTGCAGGAATAATTATCGAAGAATGTAAAGAACAGTATTCAAAATGCTCAATGAAGATTATGCCTATCCACAAAAATGCAGTAGGTCAGGTTATGGGTGGCGCAATTTATACACTTGCCGATTTTTCTTTTGCAGTAGCATCTAATTTTGCCGGAGTTCCAACAGTTACAACTACAAGCAGCATTTCTTTTCTCTGCTCAGCTAAAGGCGACACATTACTTGCAGAATGTAGGCCTATAAAGGAAGGCAAAAGAATGTGCTTTTATCAAGTTGAGATTACCGATAATCTAGGTTCTTTAGTCGCAATAGTTAGCATTTCAGGTATTCATTTAGGATAATTATATGAGATATAAGCTTGCTGTATTTGACTTAGACGGCACAATTCTTGATACCCTTGAAGATTTGTGCGATAGTGTAAATTTTGCACTGGATAGTTTCTGCTTTCCGAATAGAACGCTTGATGAAGTTAGAAAATTTGTTGGTAATGGAATTTATAATTTAATTATTAAGTGTGTTCAACCAAATGCCTCAGAAAGCGAAATAAATGCTGTTTTTGAAGCTTTTAAAAAGCACTACATTACTAACTGTTACAACAAAACAAAGCCATACGAGGGCATCTATGAGCTTCTAAAAGCACTTTCTGAAAACGGTGTAATGCTTGCGGTTCTTTCTAACAAAGCACAAAATGCCGTAACTGAGCTATGTAACAGATACTTTAACGACTGTAATTTTACTGCTTGCTACGGAGAAAGGCAGGGGATTTCAAGAAAGCCTGCTCCTGATTCGCTTTTGTCTATACTCAATATGCTTGGCGTTTCTAAGGATGAAACAATATACATTGGCGATTCTGAAGTTGATATAAAAACCGCGAGCAATGCTAATGTTAACGCAATTTTTGTAAGCTGGGGTTTCAGAGATAAAAAAGTACTTGTAGATAATGGTGCTAAAACTATTGTCGATAAGCCTGACGAACTTATAAAATACATTCTATAATCGAAGGAGGACAAACGATGTCCTGGGAAAAATTTTTAGACCTTATGTTTGACTTAATTTCCTCTATTGGAATCAAACTGATATGCTCTATTATAATTTTCATTATAGGCGTAAAGCTTATAAAATGGCTAAGCAGAATTATTAAAACTAGTAAAAAGCTCGACAACATTGAAAGCGGTGTGCGCACATTCCTTTCTAGCTTTGTTGTAGTTGTCTTGTACATTGTATTATTCATAACAATTGCGATGATTATAGGCATACCAACTACATCGTTTATTGCTGCTCTTGCATCAGCTTTTGCAGCTATCGGTCTTGCATTGCAGGGAACTCTCAGCAATTTTGCCGGCGGTATTATGATACTTATATTTAAGCCTTTTAAGGTAGGCGACTACATCTGTGCGCCAAAAGAGGATGCAGAGGGTACAGTTGAAGAGATAAGCCTTGTCTATACAATTCTAAAAATGCCTGATAATACGGTAGTTACTATTCCTAACGGAACCCTTACAAATTCTGTTGTTAAAAATCTAACTTCTGTAGAACTAAGACGTGTTGATATCGATTTTACAACATCTTATGATTGCGATATTGATAAAGTCAAAGGCATACTTATGGGTATTGTAAGCTCACATCCTTTAATTCAAAAGGACCCTGAACCGACCGCAAGACTTTCGCAACACTCTGATAGTGCCCTGGTGTATAGTGTGAAGGCTTGGTGTAAAACCGAAGTTTATTGGGATGTTCGATTTGACCTTATGGAAACTGTAAAGAAGGAATTTGACAAAAATAACATTACAATTCCATATCCCCAGCTTGATATTCATATGACAGATAACAATTAGAAAGACAGCCTTGCAGAAATTGCAAGGCTTGATTCGTTTAAAGTTATAAAAACAAGTTCATTATATATAAGTTGCGATTCTTAATCGCTCTTGACATAACCCACAAGAAAATAGTATAATATAATTTGATGAAAACTTGAATATTACCCTATAAATGATATGAATTGTTTATAGGTTACCATTAACAATGGAGGTTTATTTCCGTGAAAATACTTGACAATATGGATTTGTGCTATGGATGTGAAGCGTGCGCAAATATATGTCCTAAGAATGCTATATCTATGACGACTGGCTATGATGGATTTTTGTATCCTAGCATAGACGAAGCTTTATGCATAGATTGCGGTGCCTGTCAAAAGGTATGTCCTGTTATAAATTGTGAGTATAATGGTATGCCTAATCCAAAAGTATATGTCGCTATGGCTAACGATGATGTACGAGAAAAGAGTGCCTCAGGTGGAGCTTTCTCGGTGCTTGCAGATTATGTATTAGACAAAAAGGGATCCGTTGTTGGTGCTGCATTTGATGATGGCTTTTTAACTGTAAGTCATATAATGATTAATTCCAAAAAAGAACTTGATAAGCTGCGCCGTTCTAAATATATTCCAAGTAGAAATAATGATATTTATAAGCAAGTATCAGACAAGCTTAAAAATGACAAGTATGTTCTTTTCACCGGTACCCCTTGTCAGTGTGCCGCATTGCGCTCTTTCTTAAAGAAGGATTACGAGAAGCTTATCATTGTTGACCTTATTTGTCACGGAACTTCATCGCAAAAGGTTTGGGAACGTTTTGTTTCTGAGGTTTCTGATGGCAAAGAACTAACTGATGTTAATTTTAGATATAAGGGCGTTATTGGTTGGTCTGCTACTACTTGTATTAAGTTCGATGACGGAAGTGAATATGTAAAACTATTCAAAGATGATCCATTTATGCAGGCAGCTTCTAAGAATCTCACAACAAGAAAGTCTTGTACAAGCTGTCAATTTGCTCGCATTCCACGCCAAGGTGATATTACAATAGGCGATTTTTGGGGTATTGCTAAGAAGTACGATGACAGAAAGGGTACATCAGCTGTTATTGTAAGTACAGATAAAGGTCAGCAAATCCTCGATGAAATCAATGAAAGTAACACCTTCAAGACATTTGCTGAAATTCCTTTTTATGATGCTTTTGGCAGAAGAAACTCTAATGTATATAGATTCTGTAATGCTAATCCCGGTCGTGAAAAGTTTTTTGAAGAGTTCAACAATGGTGCTACAGTTTCTCAAGCACTTGGTGATTCTAAGTCAGAAAAATATGATGCAGTACTTTTGAGTATATGGTATGCTGCAAATTACGGCTCTTTAATGACGAATTTTGCGTTATATAAAATGCTTGAAGACAAGGGAATTAATTGTATTTTTGCTGATATCCCTGACCATCTATGGCCAACAAGCATTAAACACCGTAATCCATTGTTCGTTACAAGGAGATTTGCATACAAGCACTTCAAAATTACTGCCAAGTATAAGAATAAAACTGATTTGAAAAAGCTAAATGCACTTGCAGATTGCTTCATCGTTGGCTCTGACCAGATTTGGAATTATACTCTATGTAAGAGTGCAGAAACATTCTTTTTCCTCGATTTTGTAGACGAATGTAAAAAGAAGATTGCATACGGAACTTCCTTCGGTCATAGCGAATTTAGGGGTACTGAAGAAAACAAAAATGCTGCTGGATATTATCTAAACCGATTTGATGCTGTATCTGTTAGAGAAGATTACGCTGTAGACCTATGCAAGAATGATTTTGGCGTTGATTCGAGAGAAGTTTTGGACCCGGTGTTTATGTGTGATAAAAAGCACTATCTTAATTGTATTAAGGAGTCTAATCTTCAAAAGAATCCACCAAGCAGAGATTATGTGCTTGCTTACGTTCTTGACCCAACAGAAGGAAAGCAAAAGGCAATTGAAGATGTTGCAGCTCGTCTTGACGCAGATATTATTTGTATACCTAATGCAAGTGTTAATAACGATATGCGTAGTAGCTGGAGACTTCCTATTAAAGAAAATTTAGATATGGAAGATTGGCTTTGGTATTTCCAAAACGCTAAGATGGTAGTAACCGACTCATTCCACGGAACTTGTTTCTCGATTATTTTTGAAAAGAACTTTGTTTCTATCGGTAATAAGCGTCGTGGCCTTGCTAGATTTGGTTCGCTTCTTAAAAAGTTCGACCTTGAAGACCGAATCGTTTATTCAGCGAATGATATTATTGGTAATGATTCTATACTATCTGATATTGATTATAGCTCAGTAAATGAAAAGTTAAGCGTCTTACGTACCGATAGTATGAAATGGCTTGACAATGCATTAAATGCATCTAAAAAAACGTCGGTTTATTCGACTTATGATTTAATTGATAGAAGAATTGACGGGGTAGTAAAGTCTACTTCTGCAAAGAACGATTCCGCTCTTAAAGAGATTGAAAGCCTAAAAGCTATAGTTTCAGAGCAAAGTGCCAAGATCAAAGAATTAGAAGAATCAAATCAAAAATGCATTGATATACTTTCACAGGTTTGTAAAGACAAAAAACATCTATTAAATGATGATTCTTCAAAGCCTAAGAGAAGTGTATTCAAGAGAATTGCCTCAAAAATAAAACATTAACAGCTTATAGAGAAAAAACAGACACCCAGTCGAGTGTCTGTTTTTGTTTGGCGCGGGTGACAGGACGTTGCCCCACGGTTCAAGTCTTGTTTCGCACCGATATAAAAAACAAGAGCAAACCTCGATTTCCTCGGTTCGCTCCTATTTTTTGGTGCGGGTGACAGGACGTTGCCCCACAGGTTCAAGTCTTGTTTCGCACCATATAAAAAAATAAGAGTAAACCTCGATTTCCTCGGTTCACTCTAATTTTTTGGTGCGGGTGACAGGACTTGAACCTGCACGCTTGTGGCAATAGAACCTAAATCTATCGTGTCTGCCAATTTCACCACACCCGCATATTAAATTAATAATTCAACTTTGTTATTATATCATATCCATTACCATTTGTCAATAATTTCAAGTATATTTCATTAGTGCTCGCTTAACAAAATTAGCAAATTGTATAATATGAATAGTAGGATTTACATTGACAAATATAACGATTGGTGGTATACTTTACGAATATGAATGGAGGCGATATAATGTCAACCGGACTTGTTTTAGAAGGCGGAGCAATGCGAGGAATATTCACTGCCGGTATCCTGGATGTTCTTATGGAAAATGGGATAAAATTTGACGGTTCTGTCGGTGTTTCTGCTGGTGCTTGCTTTGGCATTAATTATAAATCAAATCAGATTGGACGTACACTAAGATATAACAAGAAATATTGCAATGACAAAAGGTATTGTAGTATTCGTTCACTGATAAAAACAGGGGATATATTCGGAGCTGATTTCTGCTATAGAGAACTCCCGAATGTCCTAGATGTATTTGATTATGAAACCTTTCAAAAATCACCTATGTCTTTCTATGTTGTTGCTACAGATATAGAAACAGGAAAGCCTGTGTATAAGAAAATTGATAAGTGTCACGAAAAGGACCTTCAATGGATAAGAGCTTCTGCGTCGATGCCGCTTGTCTCAAAAATAGTAGAAATCGATGGAAGAAAGCTTCTTGATGGTGGAATTTCAGATTCTATTCCACTTAGATTTTTTGAGAAGCTTGGCTACAATAAGAATGTTGTTATTCTCACAAGACCTCGCAACTATATTAAAAAGAAAAACAGCACGCTTCCGTTTATCAAGGTCGCTTACAAGGAGTATCCCAAACTTGTAAAGGCAATGGGGAACAGACACATAGTATACAACAAGCAGACCAAGTATGTTTTTGATAGAGAAAGCGAAGGCGATGTCTTTGTGTTCACTCCTGAAGAGCCATTGCCAATTGGAAGAATCGAACATAATCCAGACGCTTTAGAAAAGGTTTATAACATTGGTAGGGATCTTGCAACAAGCAGATTGCTTGAGCTAAAAAGATTCCTTGGAGATTAATTTTTGCATAAATTTGAGCCTCATATTGAGGCTCTTTATAATTTTATCTGTTTTTTAATGCGTCTTGATATAATATAAGCAAGCAGCATTAGAATTATGTCTTTAAAAATATATGGTAACGAACTAGTGATAACAGCCTTAACAACCGAAGTGTTTGTATAAAAGGAAAAATAAATTGTTCCGATTAAATGACATAATACAATACCAATTAAAGAGAAAGCTATCTTCACTGATTTAAGCTTTACTTTACCGGCTAAGCTACACATAATTGCAAGGGGAATGAATCCTATAATAAAGCCACCGGAATATCCTGTTATAACACCTAAGCCACCATGTAAGCTACTAAAAACCGGTACACCGGTAACACCAAGTAATATGTATACTAAAATTATTATAAAAGACCTAACCGTCTTTAAGCAATAACCGGTTAGTGCGATTGCAAAGGTTTGTAGCGTCAGTGGTACTCCCGATGGTAGTGGTATAACGATTTGCGCACAAACAATAATTAATGCGACAAATATTGCTGAATATGTTATATTATTAATACTAGACCTCATAATTAATCTCCTGCCTATATTCATATAGAATTATAAAGCTTTTAAATGAGCTTGTCAAGTGAGATTTATAGCTGTTGACTTTAAAATTTCATTATGATACAATTATGCTAAGTAATAGAAAGAGGCGATATCCGATGAACAATAGCAGGGAGCTCAAAGATAAAGAAATTACAGATATTTTTTCAATAAGTAATATTGAAGACTCTGCATCTTTGTTACATAATTATGGCACGCTTATGTCATATTACAAGTGTGCAATTATGGAAATCGAAACAAAATTCAATGTACTTAATGTTGAGTTTTCTTTAAGATATGACCGTAATCCTATAAACTCGATTAAAACACGTCTTAAAAAGCCTATTAGCCTTAAAGAAAAACTCGATAAAAAGTGTCTACCATTAACTGTTGAAGCTATAGAAAGCAACATCAATGATGTAGCAGGCGTAAGAGTCGTATGCTCTTTTGAAAAGGATGTTTATATGCTTGCTGATGCTCTATTAAAGCAGGATGATATTACTCTTGTTTCGATGAAAGATTATATTGAAAATCCTAAACCAAACGGCTATAGAAGCTTACATCTTATTGTCGAGGTTCCAATATTCTTAGCCAATGAGAAGCGAATTATGAAGGTTGAAATTCAGCTTAGAACAATAGCTATGGATTCATGGGCATCTCTCGAACACCAGCTCAGATATAAGAAGGATTTTGAATTTACTGATTATATTGCTAATGAGCTTTATGAATGCTCGCAATTAAGCGAAAGCCTTGATAAACGTATGGATAATTTAAGAAAGCTATTACAAATCGATGTGACATAAATTAAATAGTAAAGGAGTTTAAAAATGGATAAGAGAACAATTACCGTAGTTGGAATGGGTAGGTTATCAACACCCGTTGATTTAGTTGAAATTACTCTAAATCTTTCTGAAACAAATATGGAATATGCTAATGCTACAAGTAAATGTGAAGAGAAACTATCAGCTGTTAAAAATTCACTTAAACACTTAAATATTGATGAAAAAGAACTTAAAACGACCGACTATAGAGTTGTTTCAGATTATAAGTCTGTACATAAAGAAAATGGATATGTAAATGAGTTTGTAGGCTATAAATGCACACATTCTCTTAAGCTAGAGCTTGACTTTGATAATAATCTTTTATCAAAGGTTTTAGC
The DNA here is from genome assembly GCA_045602925.1 of Oscillospiraceae bacterium. GTDB lineage: Bacteria > Bacillota > Clostridia > Oscillospirales > Ruminococcaceae > UBA7477. The sequence goes on from JAZSCN010000009.1 coordinate 59,049, forward strand.
ATCAATTTCGGATACTATTTCAGAGCCAAACCTTCACATTAATTTTACTGCTAAGGATACATCGTCAATCAAAACTGCGGTTTTAGCAGATGCTTGTAAAACTGCAAGAGAAAATGCGATGGCTATATGCTCGGCTACCGGAACTCAGCTCGGCGATATTTTAAGTATAAAATATTCTGATATTGAACCATCAATTTACTCTAATAGTACATTTTCATTTGCCGATGTTCGTGCATGTGCAGAAACAACCGGCGCAAGCATAAATCCCGAAGATATAGTATCAACAGATGGAGTTACTATTACCTGGGAAATTATATAAAAAACAGGCACTTGCTTTTTAGCAGGTGCCTTACTTATTATCCCTTTAAGCCACGAGACTGTCTGTCCATATCCTCTATAACGATATCATATATCTCGCCGAGAGATGCAGCGTATTTCAGTAAATCCCAAGGCTCATTAGTGTGAAAATGTACCTTTATGAGTTCCTCGTCACCAACAGCAAGCAGGGAATCTCCCTTAAAGTTTTCTACAATATAATCATAAACAATGTCTTCATCAAGATTTTCGCCTTCAATGAGAAACTGTGTGTCATATCTAAATTCAATCATAATTATTCTCCTTTGTTTTGGCTGTCATATGCTATTCTGACTGCACGAGCAAGCTGGTCTGCACAGGATGTCGGTCTTCTTCCACAGGTATTACCTAGAAGCTTACTTTCGATTTCTTCAACAGTTTTACCTTCCAAAAGCTTGGAAATTGCTTTAAGATTGCCGTTGCATCCACCTATAAATACAATATCAGATACTATATTGCCTTCAAGCTTAAATCTAATTTCAGAAGCACAAACGCTCTGGGTTCTGTATGAAAATTCCATGTTATTACATCTCCTTAAAGTTATTATGTCTAATTTTATCACAATATATTTTCACTGTCAAATAAAAAAGAGGAAGCTCCTTGTGAACTTCCTCAATATAGCTAAATTATGCTCTACCTGTTTCCTTAAGAAGAGCCTTAATCTTTTCGTGTGGGTCAATAATAGCCGAGATAGAAAGGTCGTGGTTTAGAGATGCGATAAAGTAAGCAATATACTTAGCGCAGTCAACATCGTGATACCATTCTCTGCTGAGAAGTTCAGGTGTACGATAGGTGAGGTTTGTTCCGAACACACCATCGATAATTCCATTCTTATATGCTTCATCAAATACACTAAGGCCATTTGTGAAGAGTGGGTATGTAGCATAAGCGTAAATCTTTCTAGCGTTACGTTTCTTGAGCTCTGCAGCAACCTCAAGCATAGATTCACCGGAAGAAATAATGTCATCAGAAACGAAGATGTCTTTACCTTCAACGGAATCACCGAGATACTCATGTGCAACAATAGGGTTACGTCCGTTTACAACAACTGAGTAGTCACGTCTCTTATAGAACATACCGAGATTAATGCCGAGAACTGAAGCGTAGTACATATTTCTGTTGATAGCACCTTCGTCAGGAGATACAACCATGAAGTGGTCCTTATCAACATTGATGTCAGGAATATCTCTGAACATCTTCTTGAGTACCTGATATGTTGGCATAACATTGTCAAAGCCCATAAGAGGAATAGCATTCTGAACACGAGGGTCGTGAGCATCAAAAGTAATTATATTAGAAACACCCATTGACTGAAGCTCCTGAAGTGCAACGGCACAGTCGAGAGATTCACGGTAGTTTCTTCTGTGCTGACGTCCACCGTAAAGTATTGGCATTACAAGGTTTATTCTGTGAGCCTTACCACTTGCAGCCTGAATAATTCTCTTTAAGTCTTGATAGTGGTCATCAGGGGACATACTGTTCTGAGTACCGAACATATTGTACTTTACATTGTAGTTACCAACATCACAGATGATAAAAAGGTCATCACCTCTAACTGTAGACTTGATGAGCGCCTTACCATCGCCGGAAGAAAATCTTGGACAATCAGCATCAATGAGGAATGAATCAGTTTCAATTCCGCCTTGCTTATACCAATCAACAAGGTAATCATTGATTTCTGTTGAGAGTTCCTGAGTGCCGTTCATTGCGATAATTCCGAGTGGTGCTACGTTTGTTTGCTTGCTGAAAATTATTTCTTTCGTATCCATTGCTATTATCCCTTCCGAAAATATTATACCTGACGTGTATAAACACATGTATATTAGAATTATATCTCATTTTGTCGGATTTTACAATAGCTAAAAATTATTTTAGTTCTTCTCACAAAAATAATCAATTACTGTTAGCATATTTATACATCATTACACAGTTAAGTTGTAAATTAATATTGCTATTTTCTCAAAAATGTTATATAATAAATATATATATGACTATATTGCAAGGGAGACAAAAGATATGACACGTGCTCATATGTTTTTTGAATCATTAAAGAATAAAAGAATAGCGGTTATCGGTGCTGGTGTTAGTCACTTTGACCTTATAAAACTTATGCTTTCTAAAGGTCTTGATGTAACTGTTTGTGACAAAGCGACTTTCGATAAGTTTGATAGCAAGGTATATAGCGAGCTTTCCTCACTTGGTTCAAAATTTGTTTTAGGTGAGAATTATCTCGATGCACTTCTTGATACTGATATTATCTTCAGAACACCGGGAATGTATTATAATCACCCGATTATCACTAAGGCCAGAGAAAAGGGTATAGTTGTTACTTCGGAAATGGAGTGCTTCTTTGACCTTTGTCCTTGTAAGACATACGCTCTTACGGGCTCAGATGGTAAGACTACTACTACAACATTAGTTTCTGAGTTTTTTAAAGCCGAAGGAAAAACCGTCCACCTTGGCGGAAATATCGGCAGGGCGCTATTACCGATTATTGAAGATATTAAGCCCACAGATATTGCAGTAGTAGAGCTTTCCAGCTTCCAGCTACTCTCTATGCGTGAATCACCTGATGTTGCCGGTATTACAAACATAACACCAAATCATCTTAATGTTCACGGAACAATGGATGAATACATTTTTGCAAAATGCAATCTTCTCTATCACCAGAATGCCTTTTCAAGAGCTGTTTTAAGCTATGACAACGAAACCACAAGAGAGCTTTCATCACTTGTAAGAGGTAAGCTATCTTACTTCAGCAGGAGAGAAAAACTCGAAAACGGCGCATTCTTAGATGATGATGGAATGCTTTGCTATAGTGACTATGGTAAGGTTACTAAAATCGTTGATATGAAGGATATCAGAATACCCGGTATCCATAACGTTGAAAACTTTCTCACTGCTATTGCAATGACCTGGGGCGAGGTTTCACCGGAAACAGTCAGAAAGGTTGCCAAGGAATTTGCAGGCGTTGAGCATAGAATAGAATTTGTAAGAGAGCTTGATGGCGTAAAGTATTATAACAATTCGATAGCTTCAAGCCCAACAAGAGTTCTTGCTTGTCTTGCTTCTTTTGACCAAAAGCAGATTGTTATCCAGGGTGGCTCTGATAAGGGAATATCCTTTGAGCCTATGGCAGATGAAATTTGCCGTAAGGTTAAAGTACTTATTCTTATGGGAGAAACTGCTCAGAAAATTCAGGATGCAGTAACTTCATCAAGCCTTTTTGCTGAAAGTGGATTAAAAATTGTTCGAGTTAATAATATGCAGGAAGCTGTCATAGCTGCAAGAAATAATGCTCAGAAAGGTGATATCGTTTCACTTTCACCTGCTTGTGCAAGCTTTGATATGTATAGAATGTTTGAAGAGAGAGGAAATCACTTCAAGCAGCTTGTAAATGAACTCAATTAGTGTGGTGTGAGAATGGATATGTTAAAAACTCTTTGCGACCTATCTGAAGCTGATTCTTTTTCTTCGAATAGCAGCAAAGTTTATACAATTCTTTTAGAAAAACTTTCTGACTACGGTGAGCCGTATGTTGATAATATTGGCAATATAATCTGCAAGGTTGGTAATCATTCTGCAGATAAACAGAATTTGCTTATAGATGCACACATCGACGAGATAGGCTTTGTTGTAAGCTATATTTGTGATGGTGGCTTTTTGAAGCTTTCATCTTGCGGCGGCATTGATAAAAGAGTGCTTGCAGCTCAGGAGATTGTCATACTTGGCAAAAAGCCAGTCAGTGCTGTAATATCTTCTACACCTCCACATCTTGAATCTGATAAATCTAAGGCTTGGTCTCTCGATGACTTATATGCAGATACCGGTCTTAATGAAGAAGAAGTGAAGGAACTTATTTCACTCGGCGACTTTGCATATATTAAGCAAAAGCCTCAAAAGCTTCTGGGTAGCAAAATTACCGGTAAGGCGCTTGATAACAGAGCCGGTTGTATTTGCGTTCTTAATGCTTTAGAACTTTTAAAAAACAGAGATACAAAATACAATTTAACAGTTATTTTTTCTGTTCAAGAAGAGCTCGGTTTGAGAGGCGCAAAAGCATTATCACTGTCTTGTGACAAAGCTATTATTGTTGATGTTTCTTTTGCAAAAACAGTTTTAGAAAATGATTGTGACTGTGGTGAGCTTTCAAAGGGACCGATGATTGGTATATCACCATCTCTTTGCAGAGAGCTTTCGAATGATGCTATAGATACTGCAGAAAGATACAACATACCATATCAGCTTGAAGTTATGTCCGGCAGGACCGGTACTAACGCTGACGTGATTGGCGTTATGCAAAGTGGAGTTAAAACTTTAACAATATCAATTCCTCTAAAGCATATGCATACTCCGGTTGAAATAATTGACCTTGATGATATCGAAAATTCTGCTAGGCTTGTTGCTGAGATGGTATCAAAAGAAAGCGAGGCTAAAAAGTAATGATAAACACATTAAAAGACCTCTGCTTATTGGATGCTGTTTCTGGCAATGAAGCATCTGTGCGTGAATATATTATCGAGAGACTTAAAAACAAGTGTGAGTATACAGTAGATGCTTTAGGCAATGTAATTGCTTTTTCAAAAGGCAATAGAAGGCCTAAAAACAAGCTTATGATTTCAGCACATATGGATGAAGTCGGTTTTATAATCACAAATATCAATGATAACGGAACTCTTTCTTTCTCTTGCGTAGGTGGAATTGACACTCGTGTAATATTCGGCAGACAAGTTATGCTTGAAAATGGAATAGTTGGCGTTGTTGGCGGAAAGGCTCTTCATAATCTTTCTGCCGATGAAAAGGATAAGGCACCTTCTATCAATGATATCGTTATTGATATCGGTGCTAAAAACTACGAAGAAGCTAAAGAGCATGTAAAACTCGGCAGCTATGCTACATTTGTAAGTGACTTTACTGAGCTCGGCGCTGATAATGTAAAATGTAAAGCAATAGACGATAGAGCAGGTTGTGCAATGATGCTCAGAATGATAGATGAGCAAGTTGAGTACGACACTTACTTTACCTTTGTGGTGCAAGAAGAAATCGGACTGAGAGGTGCTACCTGTGCTGCGTATACTGTTGCACCAGAATACGCTATTATTCTTGAGGCTACTACTGCTGCAGATATTCCATCGGCTAGTAGCGCCAATAAGGTGTGTACTGTTGGTGGCGGACCTGTTGTATCTTATATGGATAGTCACACGTTATATGACAAAGAGTTATACAAATTGGCGTTTGATATCGCTAACGAAAATGACATTCCATGTCAGACAAAAACAAGAGTTGCTGGTGGCAATGATGCAGGCGCAATCCAGATAAGCAGAAGTGGAATAAAGGTATGTGCAATATCCTTGCCTTGCAGGTATCTGCATTCATCTTCATGTGTTATTTCAAAAACTGACTTTGAAAACTCTTACAGATTATTAAAACTCATTTCAGATAGGATTTACAGCTTATGATAAAACAAATCTTTAATGATGATTACACACTTTTCGGAAATTTAAAAAGTAATCATTATTCAAGACGTATTATATCGCATTACGATGCTTACGGAATCAAATATGACTTTTGCAGGTTCTTTCAAATCATTTCAGGCGATGGAAACGCCGTAGGATTAGTTTCACTTTTCAACTCTGCTATGGTTGTTTCTCTATACAACAATCTGATGCTTGACAAAGAAGGAATTGCAGACCTCGCATTTCTTGCAAGAGTTAACAAACCACAGACTGTTGAGCTTGAACCCCAATACGCAAAACAGCTAATTTCATATCTCTCAGACAGCTATGAGCTTGGAGAGAGACACGAATTCCAGTTTGTCACAAAAAACACTTTACCGGATTTTGATGTTGATGAAATGCCGAAGCTCGATGATGTTTTTGAAATATTAAAGACTGGCTTTCCTGCACTCGCAGACAGCTACGACTTATGGCTTACCGATACATCACACAGAGTTCGCAGAGGTTATTCACAAGCATTTTTGTTTAATAATTGCACTACCGCAACCGTTCAATATATCGTAGATAATTGTGCTCTTGTAGGTCAAGTAGCAACACTGCCTGAATTTAGAGGCAAGCACTACGCCAGAAGCCTGCTGTATTGGGTTGGTGAAAGACTAAATCTTGATAATATCTCTGTATGTCTTTTTGCCAGAAATCACAGAAAGAGCTATTATGAAGAAATTGGATTTAAAGAAATAGGTTTAGATTACGTTCTCGATTATAAAGGAGACAAGAATGAATAACATATTTGATTTTAACGAGAAGCTCAATTTGCTTGCGTGTGAAGCAGAAAGCGAATGCAAAGACCAGTTTGAGCTTATAGATAAAATCTGTGAATATAATTCACAGAAGGTACTTAAAGCTTTTATAGATAACAGAGTCAGCGAGACTTGTCTTAAAGGCACAACAGGTTACGGCTACGGTGACTACGGCAGAGATACAATTGACAAGGTTTATGCGCAAGCTTTTGACTGCGAGGATGCACTTGTAAGACATACATTTGTTAACGGAACGCATGCTCTCTCAACAAGCTTATTTGGCGTTTTAAGAGCAGGCGATACAATGCTTGCTGCAACAGGTAAACCTTATGACACCTTAGAAGAAGTAATCGGTATAAGAGGAGAAAAAGGGAACGGCTCACTAATCGATTTTGGTGTTATTTATGATGAAGCAGAACTTCTACCTGACGGTACACCTGACTATGATACAATCGCTGTAAAGTCTAAAGGTGCAAAGGTTTGCTACATCCAACGTTCAAGAGGTTACTCATTAAGACCTTCTCTTAGCATTGAAGTAATAGAAAAAATTGCAAATATCGCAAAGCAGTCAAATCCTGATATAATCGTAATGGTAGACAATTGTTATGGCGAGTTTGTCGAAGAAAAAGAACCTACTTCAGTAGGCGCAGACCTTATTATCGGCTCGCTAATCAAGAATCCAGGTGGTGCTATCGCTACAACCGGTGGATATATTGCAGGCAGAGCAGACCTTGTAAATAAATGTGCAGACAGACTAACATGCGTAGGTATGGGTAAAGAAATAGGCTGTACATTAAATCAAAGCAGAGAAATGTTCCTTGGCTTCTTTATGGCTCCGCAAGTTGTTTCATCTGCCTTGAAAACATCTGTATTTGCATGTAGATTATTCGAAAAGCTCGGCTTTGAAACACTTCCTAAATCAAATGAAACAAGAACAGATATAATAGCTTCTATACTTCTTAAAAATCCGGAAAATCTTGTTGCATTCTGTCAGGGAATTCAAGCTGGCTCACCGGTTGATAGCTACGTTACGCCTGAGGCGTGGGATATGCCGGGATATGACAGTAAGGTTATAATGGCAGCCGGTGCTTTCACAATGGGTGCTTCTATTGAGCTTTCTGCTGACGCACCGCTCAGAGAACCATTTGCTGCTTGGCTTCAAGGCGGTATAACATATCCAACAGGTAAGATTGGCGTTATGGTTGCTGCTCAAAAAATGCTTGAGAAAAATCTAATAAATATTGATTAATCAGGAGGGAAAACAAATGGCTGAAGTTTATAGCGTACCACTTAATGAAATAGTTCAAGAGTTAAAACTCGAAGTTCTCTACACTCCTAAGCCTGCTGAAGAAATTCAGATTTCTTGTAATGACTGTAACAGACCGGGTCTACAGCTTTGGGGATTCTATGAATACTTTGACGTTGACAGAGTACAGATTTGCGGTAATATGGAGTTTGCTTACCTTGCTTCTCTCGAAGAAAACGAGAGAAAAGAAAAGGTTGAAAAACTTTTTTCACAAAGAATTCCTCTTTTTGCTGTAACAAGAGGTCACGAACTGTTCCCCGAAATGCTCGAATATGCCAAAAAGTATGAAGTTCCTATTGTGAGAACAAGTGGAAATACTTCGTCCTTTATTGCAGCACTCATCGCATTCTTAAATCTTAGACTTGCGCCTAGAATCACTCGTCACGGCGTTCTTATCGAAGTATATGGCGAGGGTATCCTTATCGTTGGTGAAAGTGGTGTCGGTAAGAGCGAAACTGCTATTGAGCTTGTAAAAAGAGGACATAGACTTGTTGCTGACGACGCTGTTGAAATCAGAAAGGTTTCCAATATCAGTCTTGTCGGACAGTCACCTGACAATATAAGACACTTCCTTGAGCTTCGTGGTATCGGTATTATCAATACAAGACGACTCTTCGGTATGGGTGCTGTTAAGGTTTCTGAAAAAATTGACCTTATAATCAATCTCGAGCCTTGGGATAGTACTAAGGTTTACGACCGAATGGGAGTAGACAGTGAATATACCTCTATCCTCGGCATTAAGGTCCCAAGCCTTACAATTCCAATTAAGCCAGGTAGAAACCTAGCTGTTATTATTGAGGTTGCTGCTATGAACAACCGTCAAAAGAAGATGGGTTACAATGCAGCACAAGAGCTTCTTGATAATCTCGGACTCACCATGGATAGCGAGGAAAAGGTTAATAATTGGGAAGCATTCTAATTAAAAGGTGAAATACAATGATTAAGCTCCAAGCTGATTTACACACTCATACTATAGCCTCAACTCATGCATATTCAACAATAACCGAAAACTGTAATTTTGCAAGAGAGAATGGAATCAAAGCTATTGCTATGACAGACCATGCGATGCTTATGCCTGATGCACCACATTGCTGGCATTATCATAATCTTAAAATACTGCCCAGAACCATTAATGGTGTAGTTGTTCTAAAAGGTGCTGAAGCAAATATAATCGACTACGAAGGCACTATAGATATTGATGACGAAACCTTATCATATCTTGAATGGGTAGTTGCTTCATACCATAAGTACACTTGTAAGCCTTCCACCGTCGAAGAACATACTAAGGGATATTTGAAAATTGCAGAAAATCCTATTATAGACGTTATTGGGCATCCGACAACAGCGATGTTTGAGTACGATATGGAAAAATGCGTAAAGAAGTTTAAGGAATATGATAAAATCGTGGAAATAAACGAAAGCTCAATTATGTGGAAGAGGGGTTCTAAAGATAACGCACTGGAACTAATGAAACTTTGTAAAAAGTATGGTGTGTATATTTCTATTGACTCTGACGCACACTTTCACGAGCTGATAGGAAAAGCCCCACTAGCGATTGAACTAGCTGAAAGTATAAATTTTCCTACCGAACTTATTATAAACTCAAATTGGGATAAACTGCGAGAATTCATACTTAAAAGACATCCTAATTTAGACCTTTAATTGCATAGATTGGAGAACAAAAATGAATCCAAACATTATTTCTGATGTAATAACGTTGGCTGAAAAGCTCGGCTGTTGCACGTTAGTAAATGAGACTTTATCGAAGCATACTACCTTCAAGGTTGGTGGTAATTGTGCTGTCGCTATATTTGCTACAAGCGAAGAATCAATCAAATCAATCTTAAAATATTGCACAAGCAACTCGGTTAAGCTTCTCGTTATCGGTAATGGTTCGAACCTTCTTGTAAGCGATAACGGCTTTGATGGGGTAGTGCTTATTATAGGTAAGGACTTTCAAGGAATCAGTCTCATTGATGATACTACAATTGAAGTTAAATCCGGATGCCTATTATCACAGCTGTGTATGTTTGCACTTCAAAACGGACTTACCGGCCTTGAATTTGCTTATGGTATACCTGGTACTGTTGGTGGAGCTGTCTATATGAATGCTGGCGCTTATGACGGTGAAATTTCTAATGTTATTGAGTCTGCACAAGCAATAGATTTTGATGGAAAAATCATATCATTTAACCGTGAGCAAATGGAGCTTAGCTATAGAAGAAGTATTTTTCAGGATGTTGATTGCGTTATAACGAAGGCAATTTTCAAGCTTCAAAAAGGTGACAAAACACAAATTAAGGCAAAAATGGATGACCTTATGAATCGAAGAAAATCGAAACAGCCACTTGAATATCCAAGTGCAGGCTCTACCTTCAAGAGACCGCTTGGAAGTTTTGCAGGAAAACTTATCGACGAATGCGGCCTTCGTGGATATACTGTCGGTGGTGCACAGGTTTCTGAAAAGCACTGTGGTTTTGTAATTAACAAGGATAACGCAAGCTTTGAAGATATTACAACACTTATTCGTAATGTTCAAAACATTGTATTTGAAAAGACAGGGTATTGTCTTGAGTGTGAGGTTAAGATTATTGACTGATGCTTATGCATAGGAGGAATCTATGAATTACTTAATTGTTACAGGTGTTTCAGGAAGTGGTAAATCTACTGCGATTAACGTTCTTGAGGATATTGGTTACTACTGTATAGACAATATGCCACCTGAACTTATTTCTAAATTTGCACAGATTTGTAATGGCATTAACGAAAACATCCAGAAGGTTGCTTTTGTTGTAGATATTCGTGGTGGAGACTTTTTCTTAAAGCTAAATGATACTATCAATGAGTTAAGAAGTGAGAGTGCCGACCTTAAGATTTTGTTCCTTGATTCAAGCGATGATTGTATTGTAAGAAGATATAAGGAAACAAGAAGAAAGCATCCTCTTGATGATGTTTCTTACGGAAATATAAGAAAAGCTATTGCCACCGAAAGAGAGCTTCTTTCAAGCGTAAGAGGCACCTGCGATTATTATGTAGACACCTCGACACTTTCTGTGGCTCAGTTTAAAGAACGCATGTATAGCATGTTCCTTGAAGATAAGGATGACTTTATACACATTGACGTTATGTCTTTTGGCTTTAAATATGGTTCAGTTCCGGATGCAGACCTCGTTTTTGACGTAAGATGCTTGCCAAATCCATTCTACATTGCTGAGTTAAAACTAAAAACAGGCTTACAAAATGAAGTATCCAGCTATGTTATGGGTTTTGAAGAATCTCAAAAGCTTTTAGCTAAGCTTACTGACCTTATCGATTTTCTTATTCCTCTTTATATCAAGGAGGGTAAGTCACAGATTGTAATTGCTTTCGGCTGTACTGGTGGAAAGCACAGAAGCGTTACATTTGCTGAAAAACTTGGAAAGCATCTTTTTGATAATGGCCACAAAACAAGAATTTCACACAGAGATATTGAGAAACACTAATCGGAGGGAATATGCTTCAATTTTCTGTTTCAGTTAAGGAAGAAATTTTATCAAATATGAATTCACGCCCAAAATGCGATGCTTGTATTTTGGGCATGCTTTTATTCTGTAAAAAGCTAACTGTCAATAACATTGAATTTCTTACAGAAAATCAAGCTACAGCTCAATTTTTAGCAAGAAATCTAGGGAGAATTTCAGGTAATAACATAGATGTAATAGAATACGGAATTGGCTCTAGAAAAATGTTTTCAGTAAAGCTTGTTGATACTGAGTGTATAAAGAAGATTTTTGCTTATTTTAAACTTGACGAATCCAAAAAGCATCAACGCTTCACAGATGAAAACCTACCAAAGCAAAAATACCTACCACAGATAGTATCGGGTGCATATTTGGCTTGTGGTAGCGTTAATGACCCTAATAAATCCTCTCATCTTGAATTTGTTGTTCCAACCCTTGACCTTTGTAATGATTTAGGACTTCTGCTTATAGACAATTATGGAATTATTGCAAAGCAAATGTCAAGAGGAAAGAATGAGATTGTTTATCTTAAAGACAGCGAGAATATTCAGGATGTACTAACAATTATTGGTGCTCAAACGGCTGCACTAAAACATATAACAATCAAGGTCGATAAAGAGGGTACAAACCAAATTAATCGTTCAATAAACTGTGCAACTGCTAACTTTAAAAAATCAAGTGCAGCTGCTAAAAAACAGCTTGATTCAATTAAAAAGCTAAGAGACAACAATGAACTGGAAAAGCTCCCTTCTGAGCTACAAATTGTTGCTAATGTAAGACTTCAGAATCCCGACCTTTCACTTAATGAACTTGTAGAACTTATAGACCCTCCAATTTCAAAGAGTGGACTTAATCACAGACTTAATAAGTTAATTAAAATTGCAGAAAACCAGTAAAGGATGAGATTATGACTGATTTTGTTCATCTCCATGTCCATACAGAATATAGCTTGCTTGATGGCGCTTGCAGAATTACAGAACTTGTAGAAAGAGTAAAAGAGCTTGGCCAAAATGCTGTAGCTATAACTGACCACGGTAATATGTATGGTGCTATTGAATTTTATAATGCCTGCTTAAAAGAGGGGATTAAGCCAATTATCGGCTGTGAAGTATATGTTGCCCCTAGAAGCAGATTTGATAAGGTGAACAAGATTGACTCATCACCATATCACCTCGTATTACTATGCAAAAACATGACTGGCTATAAGAATCTGATTAAGCTTGTTTCTGCAGGATATATCGAAGGCTTTTATTCAAGACCTAGAATTGACTTTGATATATTAAAAGAGCATTCAGATGGACTAATCTGCTTATCAGCATGTCTTGCCGGTGAAATTCCAAGACTTCTGCTTAACAACAATTACGAAAAAGCTAAAGAAACAGCTCTACGATATAAAGAAGTTTTCGGAGAAGATAACTATTATATAGAAATTCAGAATCATGATATTCCAGAACAAAAGCAAATTTTACCGCTTTTATACAGGCTTTCCAAAGAAACCGGAATAGGACTTGTTGCCACAAATGACGCCCACTACATCTCAAAGGACGACGCATATATGCAGCAGGTTCTGGTTTGTATTGCAACAAAAACAACACTGGGTGACCCAAAAGCACTTGAATTTCCGACAGACGAATTCTATATAAAGTCATACGACGAAATGAATGAGTTATTTTCTACGTATGAGGGGGCTGTTTCAAATACCTGCAAGATTGCAGATATGTGTAATATAGAATTTGAATTTGGTAAAATTAAGCTACCGAAATTCACACTTAAAAATGTAACAGATAATAAAAAGTTCTTTAGGGAGCTTTGTGAAAAGGGACTTATAGAAAAATACGGCAATAACAATCAAAGCGCTAGGGAACGCCTCGAATATGAGTTTTCTGTTATCGAAAAAATGGGGTATATAGATTACTTCCTTATTGTATGGGATTTTACAAACTATTCCAGAAACAACGGAATTCCGGTTGGAGTCGGCAGAGGAAGCGGTGCAGGTAGTTTATGTGCTTATTGTATAGGAATTACTGGTATAGACCCATTAAAATACGGCTTGCTCTTCGAGAGATTTTTAAATCCTGAAAGAGTATCTATGCCAGACTTTGACATTGACTTTTGTATCAATGGCAGACAGGATGTTATTGACTACGTAAAGAGAAGATACGGCAGCGAATATGTAGCTCAGATTGCAACTTTCAACACAATGGCTGCAAGGGGTGCTGTGAGAGATGCTGCTAGAGCTATGAATCTTCCATATCAGCTTGCAGATGAAGTCGCAAAGAAAATACCTAGAATGCTTGACGTCTCTTTAAAGCAATCTCTATCTATTTCTCCAGAGCTCAAAGAAATGTACGATACAGACGATAGGGTAAAACAGCTCGTAGATACTGCTATGAAAATCGAAGGTATGCCGAAAAGCGTAGGCACCCACGCAGCAGGTATTGTTATTACAAAGGATCCTGTTGACAGCTATGTACCGCTTTTCTCCCGTGACGGACAGATTTCTACCCAATTTACCATGACCGTCCTAGAGAGCATGGGATTATTGAAATTCGACTTTTTAGGTCTTAGAAACTTAACAGTTATTAGAAATTGTGAAAACGAAATAAGAAAACAGATTCCTTCCTTTGATATATCTAAAATTCCAATTGATGACAAGAGCGTTTTTGATATGCTTTCAAAGGGTGATACTGACGGAGTATTTCAGTTTGAAAGTGCAGGTATGACTTCAACGATTATGAGGCTTCAGCCTGAAAAAATTGAGGACCTTATTGCTATAATATCCCTGTATAGACCGGGACCTATGGATTCTATTGCTACTTATATTTCAAACAAGCACAACCCGTCTTCAATCAAATACAAGCATCCTCTTTTAAAACCTATCCTTGAAGTAACCTATGGATGTATTGTATATCAGGAACAGGTTATGCAGATATTTAGAAGTCTTGCAGGTTATTCGTACGGAAGAGCGGATATTGTAAGACGTGCAATGGCAAAGAAGAAGGCCAAAGTCCTTGAGGCTGAACGTAATGCATTTATTTATGGCGATAAAAACGATGACGGAACGGTTAACTGTGTAGGATGTGTCGCTAACGGAATAAGCCCTGAAATTGCAAATGAACTTTTTGATGATATGAGCTCTTTTGCTTCTTACGCATTTAATAAGTCACATGCTGCTGCATATGCTACAATTTCTTATCAAACTGCATATCTTAAATGCCACTATTATCCAGCATATATGGCTGCCCTTATGACTTCTGTAATCAGTGATGGTTCGGACAAGCTTGCAGGATATTGTTCAAGCGCCAGAAAAAATGATGTTAAGATCTTAAGTGTTGACGTAAATAAAAGTGAGCTTGGATTTGTTACAGAAAATGGCAACATCAGGTTCGGTTTACTTGCGATTAAGACTCTTGGCAGTGGTATTATTAACGAAATAATTACCGAAAGAAAAGCAAACGGCAGTTTTGTTTCACTCACAGATTTCTGCTTTAGAATGAAGCCTGAAGCTATAAATCTAAGAGCAACTGAAGCTCTTATACGTAGTGGCGCTTTTGACAGTCTTAAACAGAGCAACAGAAAGCAGATGATGCATAACTGCGAGCATCTTCTGAAAGATGCATCCGAAAGAAGTAAAAACAATATCACAGGACAGCTCGATTTGTTTGGTATGCTTGGAGAAAGTGAAAAGAGCAAGATAAACGATGAGTTTCCATATGAGGATGAATATACTCCGGATGAGCTTATGTCAATGGAAAAAGATTCTCTTGGTATATACTTCTCAGGGCATCCTATTGAAGCATTTTTACCGATTACTAAAGCTTGCAAGATTATTGATATCGCAAAAATAATTGGCGAAGAATCAAAATATACCGATGGATATAATGTAACTATAATTGCAATGCTGCAAGCTCAAAAACTCTACAATTCAAAATCCGGTGAAAGAATGTGCTTTACTTCCTTTGAAGATATGACAGGCACTATAGAAGTAATTGTATTTCCAAAGGTATTTTTAAGTGCTAAATCTCTTCTTACACAGAATATTCCGCTTGTAATAAAGGGACACATTTCTTTAAAGGATGAAGAAGAACCCAAAATCATAGCTGACGAGGTTTTCACGGCTCAGGATTATTGCGATAAGGCTTTATCAAGAACTCTATATTTAAAGCTTAATAGCACAGATGAAGACATAAAAACCAAAGTTAATCAGCTTGTTTCGAAAAACACTGGAGAAACTCCGCTTGTTTTCTATTTCAGCGATATTAAAAAGTCTGTTACACTAAAGGGAGTTAGTGGAATTAAGCTATCAAGTAGTGTTTTAGAAAAGCTCCAGCAAATTTTAGGTAATGATAGTGTAGCGTTTAAATAATTAATAAGAGGTGAGAGTATTGAAGTTCATGCATTTATCCGACCTTCATATCGGAATAAGACTCAATGACTTTTCTTTAATAGAAGACCAGAAATATATTTTTGAGCAAATTGTCGATTTGGCTATTTCTGAAGATGTAGATACCGTTTTGATTTCAGGTGATATTTATGACAAAGCTGCACCATCAGAAGAAAGCTTTGCTCTGTATGACTGGCTTTTGACTGAATTCTTTATGCTGGGTATAAATGTCGCAGTAATAAGTGGAAATCACGACTCATCATACAGAGTTTCTTTTGCGTCTTCAATGCTAAGTGACTGCAATATTTACACCTCTAATACCTATAATGGTAAAGTTAAGAGCTTTACTGTAAATGATGAATACGGACCGGTAAACGTATACCTCTTACCGTTTGTAAAGCCTGTGAATGTTAGAGCCTTCTTTCCTGATGAGGATATAACTACTTATACTGATGCCATAGAAACAGCTATAAACAAAATGAGCGTTAATTATTCTCAGCGTAATATTATACTATCACACCAATATGTTACAGGTTCGTTCAGATGTGACTCCGAGCAAATCAATGTCGGTGGGCTTGATAATGTTAACGGTTCAGTTTACGAAGGCTTTGACTATGTTGCGCTCGGGCATCTTCACACACATCAAAGAGTAAACGGCAAAGAAAACATCCAATACTGTGGAACACCGCTTAAATACTCTGTTTCAGAGGCAAATAATCAGAAGCTTGTAATAATAGGAGAGCTTTTAGAGAAAGGGAATCTAAAGCTTACTTATCACGAGCTTACACCTCTCCACGAGCTTTTGGTTATAAAAGGGGATTACGACAAGCTTACAGATAGAAGCTTTTACACAAGTGGTGAATTTAGCCAGGAGGACTATATAGCATTTTTACTCACAGACGAGGATGACGTGCCCGATGCTGCTGCAAAGCTACGTTCTATATATCCAAGGATTCTGAGCGTCAAGTATGATAATACAAGAACTCGCACAGAAGCAGGAGATATTACTATTGATTCATCCAAGGAAAAGAATCCTATTGAGTATTTCTGTGAGCTTTATGAAGCACAGAACGGCAAGCCTATGAGCGAAAATCAAAAGGACTATGCAAACTCTCTTATTGAAGAGCTGTGGGGTGATAACGAATGAAGCCATTAATTTTAACTATGACAGCTTTTGGACCTTATGCAGATAAAACTGAGGTTGATTTTACTGCGCTCGGTAATGATGGTATTTATCTCATCACAGGTGATACAGGCTCCGGAAAAACTACTATCTTCGATGCTATCTGCTTTGCATTATATGGAGAGCTTAGTGGCAACGACAGAAAGCCTGCAATGATGAGAAGTAAATATGCTCAGCCAAAGGTTAACACTGAAGTTTCGCTTAAATTCTCTCACAAAAATAAAATCTATAATATCAAAAGAACTATACAAACAAGTGTATCTAAAGACGGAAAGCAAAAAATAACTAATGATGTCGAGCTCGTTATGCCAGATTCTAAAACGATAGTTTCCTTGACTACGGCTAATAGAACGATTGTTGAGCTTTTGGGCCTGGACAAAGAGCAATTTGCACAGGTGTCTATGATTGCACAGGGCGAATTCAAAAAGCTTTTAATGTCTAGTACGAAGGACAGGCAAGATATATTAAGAAAAATTTTTGGCACTGAAAAGTATAATAAGCTTCAAGAAATGCTTTCTGTTGCAGAAGCACAAAACAGCAAAAAGAGAGAAACTATCAAAAGTAACATCATGACTCTTTATGGCTCCGTATGTTACTGTGATGATTCAAAACATATGTCGGAGCTTGATGATTTGTCAGCCGGCATTTTATCCGAACAAGAAGCTTTATTGCTTATAGATTCACTCAATGATGAAGCAAACAAAAAGCTTATTTCCCTTAAAAATCAGCGAGATAATAATAACAAAGAAACACTTAAAATAAAGACACAGTACGAACAGTTTAATAAACATGTTGAAAACTGTCGCAAAATTAAAGAACTTGATGCTATGCTTTCAAACGATAAGCTTAAGCTTTCCAAGTTAAAGCAGGACAAGCTTCAATCAGATAATGAGCTAAAATTGTGTGATGAGCTTTCAGCAAAAGCAGCAAAAATAGAGCAATCTATAGGTGATTATAACGAGCTTGAGTCGCTTTCTAAAAAGCTCCGTGCCGAGAATTCTGAGTATGACAGGCTTGTTGTTTTAAATAATAATCTTAAAGTAAATATCTCAAAGCTTACGAGCGAATTGAATTCAAACGCTGAGATAATAACAAAGCTTTCAGATGTTGACGTTTTGATAACAAAAGAAAACGCACTTTTAGAAAAATGCATAGATAAATCGCTTAATCTAAATAAGCTAAATGAAGTTGCTAATAGCTTTTTATCAACATTTGAAGAGTTTTCCAAAGCAAGAGCTGAGCATAACAATTCCTTGCTAATACAGAAAAACGCTACACAAGAATATGAAAAAGCACTCTCGTTGTTCCTTGACGGTCAGGCGGGTGTGCTTGCTACAGAACTTAAGGACAACATGCCTTGTCCGGTTTGTGGCTCACTTTCTCATCCGATGCCCGCTAAAGCTTTCGACAATGTTCCTACACAAGAAGAGGTCGATATTTTAAAGTCTGAGCGTGACAATGCCATCACAAAAAGTGATTCTAAATGTAAACGTGCACAAGAGCTAAAAGAAGAGGCGAACAGCATTTTAGCAGTGCTTAGAACATTGAGCTCCGAGCTATTGGGAAAGGTTTATTCTGACGCTGAAATTTCAAACAGAACAATCTTCTCGGATATAACTACGACTATTTCTCAGAATGATGATGAGAAAATAAGACTAAATAATTTTCTCGACAAGCTAAACAGTGACAAGAGAAGAAAACAAGCTTGTGAACAAAAGCAGACAGAGTATAAGAATAAAATTGATGAATTCAATGATGACCTTATTCAGAATCAAACAAGGATTTCAGCTCTTGAAACATCAATAAAGCTATGTGATGAAAGATATTCTGCACTCAAAGAAAAGACTGAATTTAAAAGCCTCGGTGATGCTCAAAGGTGCATTTTTGACATCAAAGCTAAGATTACAGGATATAAACAAAATGCAGAAACTATTAATGAGCAAATCAGCTTGATTTCAGAGAGAATAAATACGCAAAAGGGAAGTCTTGCTTCTTTAAAAGAAACTAATAGTTATGAGGGCGAAAAGGAACAAGCATTCTTTGACGAAAAGCTTTATGAACTAAGTGAGGCTTCGCAAGCACTCGAAAATGAAATTTCTTCTCTCTCGGGAATATTACTCAGCAACACTCAAGTGAAAAATTCGCTACTGCCACTTTGTTCTGAGCTTAATAAAAATCTTCAAGAGTATGAAGTTATACATCCTCTTAGTACCACAGCAAACGGCAAGCTCAAGCAAAAACAACGTCTTATGCTCGAAACCTATGTGCAGACAAGCTATTTTGACCGAATTATAAGACGTGCTAATATCAGGTTTATGAAAATGACTGCAGGTCATTACGAGATGCTAAGAAAGGAATCTGATTTCAGCGGAGCAGGGCAGTCAGGTCTTGAGGTAGAAATAATCGATCACTACAACAGAACTCGTAGAAGTGTAGCGAGTCTGTCGGGTGGTGAGAGCTTTTTAGCTTCTCTTTCTCTTGCTCTTGGAATGTCAGATGAGATACAATCATCATCTGCGGGTATAGAGATAAGTACTATGTTTATCGACGAAGGCTTTGGAAGTCTTAGCGATAATGTTCTCAATGAGGCGATAAATGCACTTCTTACACTTTCTGATGGAAACAAGCTTATCGGTATCATTTCTCACGTTTCTGAGCTTAAATCAAGAATCGATAAAAAGATTATTGTAAGTAAAAATTCTATGGGAATTGGCACAGTAAGAGTCGAGATAAATTAAACTTTATAACAATAAATTCAATGGAATTTTAACAAATTATAGAATATATCAGCTTGATTTTTAGAGCATACTAGATGTATTATACTTAATGTATATTTTACATTTCGGAGGCAAACATGAACAAAATCAAGGTTTTTTGCGATTCTACAGCTGATTTAAGCGAAGAGCTTTATAAGAAATATGACATAGGTATTGTACCACTTCACGTTTCAATTGGTGATAATGAGTTTTATGATACCGTCAGCATAAACGGTAAAAAGATTGTTGAGTTATCCAATGAGCTTGGCGTTCTTCCAAAAACTTCTGCTGTTTCTGTACAGACATATATCGATATTTTTAAGCCATACATTGATGATGGTTACAAGGTTATTCACATAAACATAAGTAGTAAGTTCAGCTCTTGTTATAGAAACTGCTGTCTTGCAGCAGAGGAACTACCGGGTCTTTTTCCGGTTGACAGCTATAATCTTTCTACCGGCTCTGGACATCTTGTTATTGCTACTGCAGAAATGATAGCTGAAGGTAAAACTGCCGAGGAAATTGTTTCAGCACTTGAAGAACTTAAGCACAGAGTTGATGCAAGCTTTGTTCTGAATAAGCTTGATAATCTCCACAAGGGTGGGCGCTGCTCAGCTGTTGCAGCACTTGGTGCAAATTTACTTAATTTAAAGCCTTGTATTGAGGTTAGAGATGGTGCTATGGGAGTAGGGAAGAAGTACAGAGGTAATCTCTCAAAGGTTTTGCCACAGTATATTGCAGCAAGACTTGAAGGCAAGGATGATATTGATACTAAACGTATATTTGTTACTCATTCTCCTATGGACGACAGCCTTGTTCAGCTTGCGGTTGATGAAGTAAAAAAGTATCAGCCATTTTCAGAAATACTTGTGACTGAAGCAGGTGCTACTGTTTGTACACATTGTGGAGCTAATACTCTCGGTAT
Organism: Oscillospiraceae bacterium; assembly: GCA_045602925.1. Lineage (GTDB taxonomy): Bacteria > Bacillota > Clostridia > Oscillospirales > Ruminococcaceae > UBA7477. Next base: position 79,713 of record JAZSCN010000009.1, read on the forward strand.
TCTTTATATTAAAAAGTAACTCTATATAATGTCTGTTATCATTAACGAACAAATTATATTGATATGCAAACCCGAAAGGTCTGAAACCTTTCGGGTTTGCTTTTTTATATCGTAAACTTTTCCTTATAATATTAAAAAATGTTGCAACCAAAGAGAGCTTTTCTGACTCTTATATAGTGGAAACAATTAATTATCCATAACAGACTTTTGAACTTTTAAATATTTTTTATTTATTTGCAACCAAATGCTACTTTTTTGACTCTTATATAATAGAAGATTAAATTTAATCTAAAGTATAACCAAATTCAGCAAATCTCTGTTTGTAAATAAGGGGTTGATTCCAATGTACAGTTAAGCTTTTATCCAAATAAGTAAATCGTATAATAATTATTATTTAAAAGGAGTTTTCAATATGAAACGATTCAAGAAATTAACAGCATTTTTAGCAGCAATATGAGGAGGTTAAATGTATGTTTAAAAGAATACTGATGCTAGTACTTTCAACAGCACTATTTTGTAGCTGTTCCGGTAGTGCAGATGATGGGCTTAGTGATGTTAAAAAACCTGATAAAGAAAATATTTCTGAAGCTCAGTATGTTTCCTATTTAGATATGCTAAGTGACTTTGATGAGGCGTTTGAACAAAGCTACACTAAGTTTAAATTACCCGAAAATGAGAGCGTAAAAATCCTTCAGCCAACCGGAATATATAACCTTGAAATACAAAGCCTCGGTGCTGATTTAACGGAAGAATGGCTTACGACTACAGCGGAAAAGCTTGCAGAAAACCTAGGTATATTTGATGAATATGAAATAGTCAGCGAAGAATGGGAACAAAGCATACTCGAAAATAATATCTGTACAAGTCTAGATATATTGACTCGAGTATATACAATCTGGAATGATAATGATGACATCGAAAATCCTAATTCATTTGAGAGCGTAGAGCATATATACATAAACAGGCTTCAAAACGACGATATGCCGAGTGTTCTCGTTACAGGTATTGAGTATTTCGACAGCCTCTCGGAAAAATGCTGTGCGACTACAGGTGACGCACTCCAATATGCTAAGTGCTATAAGGCTATACATTACACATTTAAAGACAATGAATGGTATCGTATAGACCTTCAAAAGAGCTTCGAGGGTATACCAATCCGTAATATGATTTCTACTAAGGGCGACATATTAGAAAGCAGAAAAGATGAGGTTGTATCAGAATATTTTAACCCATACGCAATCCTTGCTGAGGATGGGAAACCAATAGTACTGAGTGTTAGCGACAGCTATAAGGTTTTATCTAAAGAGCCTATTGACAAGGTAATATCCTTTAAAAGTGCTTGTGACCTGCTCGAAAAAGAGCTTGCACCGGAGATTGACCTAAAGTTTTCGGATGTAGAGCTTATGTATGAGCCTGTTATAACAAAAACCAACGGAACTAAGCAAGGAACAGAAGTTGTTAAATGCACACCAAAATGGTATTTTATGATTGATAACCCTGATGATTACGGATATGCGATGTATTATATCTCCGTAGATTGTGCAACAGGAAAAATTACTGTTAATATTTAGTGAAGTTTTCTCGTTAGTAAACAATAAAAAATATAAGTATCTAATGAAAAAAGACTAGGGCTAGTATATAACGTTTTTAGTAGCAATGTTATGTCAGTATCAGCTATGTCACTCTCAGCAATGGCTGTGCAAAGCAGAAGCTGGACAGTATAGAAAGGAGACTCAAAATGAAAATTCTAAAAAACAAAAACACAAGAATATTATTAGTAGTAGCTTTACTTCTTATTGTAATAGCTGCAGTTATTCTTTATCTAATTTTGGGCAGAGGAAAATACGGCAACGACGGACTTGAAAGAAAGCCTGTTGCTGAAGCAGTCTCCGAGGCTAAAAATGTTCTGGACAATACATACGAGAACTTTACTTTACCCGATGATTTCGTAATTGTTTGTGGCGATAAGCTATATGATATAACTGTTAATAGTTGTAATAATGCAGATAATGATGCAAAAAAGCTTGCCTTTGATTTAGCTACTGCGTTTAGTGGAGTAACTGTTGATGAATCAAATATGAGTGAAGTATATCATCAAGATGTGCCAAATATTTATTCCGGTGTCTACGAAGAGCATATGTTTTCAACTCAAGGAGATGGCTATTATAATATACTTGCCACAGCGGAAGAATATGGGTTTCATAATAGAAACTTCGACCATGATAATCCAAAAGAATATATAATCGGTAAAGATACTATCGAAGGAATTTCATATAATGTCGGTGGCGAAGAATATTTGCTGACAGATGCACTGAACTTTGTTACTGACGAATTTAACACAAAATACAAGTCGTTTTGCCCGGGTTGCGACGGAATAACTCCTTATGGTATCTATGTTTTTTCAACAACCGATACCGGCGAAAGCTATTATGTTATCGCTTTTGAACTAATCTATAAAGGAACGCCACTAATGAAAGAGGGATATGTAGAAGATTTATTCAACGAAGGAATATTCGGATTTGTCTGTGAGTTTCAAATACAAAAGCCCAACGATTGCTCGAGTTTCACGATATATCCACCTTACCCAACCGAAGAAAGAGAAATAAAAGAGATAATCACTTTAGAGTCAGCACTTGAACACTTGGAAATTAACCTTGCGCCTAACAGTAACTATGAAATATCTGAAATTAGTTTAAAATACTGCAGATATTTTGAAAACACAAATGCCACAACTATGTCTACATCACCATACTGGTGTTTTACAGTACAAACAGGTGGTTCAGAACGAGGATACTATTCACCTCGAAAGGTTATATATGTAGACGCTCAAAGTGGTGATATATACTGCTACAACTCAATAACACAAATAATGGACTTTAAATATCTGATGGAAGAGAAAGAATAATACGATCCCCTAAAAGCCAGGTGATAAAATTGAAATTCATATATACCCTATATCAAGACATAAAGAAAACACTACTTAACTACAGCTTTGTTGTATGTATAGTTATAACAACACTGCTGTGCTTTACTGCGTCTGTGTATACAGACCTCGAAACAGGCAGGAACTATATGGTGCTTGATGTCATAAAGGACATAAGCTATGAACAGCGATTGGAAAACAGTGCCTTCGGATTTCAAAACATCTTTTCCTGCGCAATGAGTGGCTATCTTGCAATGTTTCTGCCAATTATAGCAGCATTCCCGTTTATACCAAACTTCTGCTCTGAGAGAAACTCAGGTCTTATCAGACTTACTATCTCAAGAACAGGAAAGTATCGCTATTATATGTCTAAATTTATCTCAGCACTTATAGGTGGCGGACTTGCAGTAATGCTGGGATACCTAATATTCGGAGCAATATCGCTATGTATATTCCCACTGCCCGAGGAATACCCCGTAGATCCTATTTTGATGGAAGCCGGTTTAGCTTATACCCCGGATAACGTCAAGACGATTTTAAGCTGTGGCAAAGAGCTTGTAGGCTCGTTTATATATGGTGCGGTTTCTACTGTTCCTGCATTCTTCTTTGCATCCTTCATAAGGAACAGATACGTCATTACCTGCCTGCCGTTTATGCTTACATATTTCTTTACAACAGCCCTCACAAAGCACGCCCAGAATCTTCTGGCTGCTAATGAATGGGATGAGGCTATAAAGTATTACTCACTGATTCCTTCAAGTCTTGTACAAATATTCGGATCAACTCACAAAACATTGCTCGTAAGCTTCTACGGAGTTTTCACTCTCGTAGCTCTCGTAGGCTTTGTTGTTATTATGAATCTAAGAACGGACAAGGGGGAATAAGTGTATGAGCATAAGAAAAATACTAAGCACCGCCCGAACCGAGTATGTAAAGTGGATAACTAATCCGAGAATGATTATTTTAGGCGTTATGCTTATCTTTATATATGACTTTGCAGTAAGCCCACTGCTCCAGATGGCAGAGGAAATGAATTCTCCACTTAATATGTTTGAGCCTTTTATAGCTGTTGCAAATTCACAGCTTTTAATACTTATTATCCCTGCAGTTTACCTAACCTTAATCTCCGACTTCCCAAGAACAGACGGAAACACGCTTTTCTTCCTTCTGAGAACAGGAAAGATAAACTGGCTGTTAGGACAGATTCTCTTTATAATAATGACAATCTTTACCTTTATAGGTACTGTCTTTCTAGGAACTGTACTTCCAATGCTTACACAGGGCTTTATTGCTGACAAGTGGAGTCTTGTAGTAAAACAGTACGGCATTATCTTCCCCGAAAAAGCGATGTCCTTTGGCAATCAGCTTATTACCGAAAAGCTGTATAATCAGCTTCCACCTTTCAGCGCTGTAATTCAAAGCTATCTTCTTATGATGGCGTATCTTCTTACCCTCGCACTAATAATGCTTATGTTTAACTGCATAAAGCTAAAGCTTATGGGACTTCTCTCATCAGGTGCTGTAATCGCCTTCGGCGGTGCGCTTAGCGTAGCAAACGTAAAGGCTATGTGGTTATTCCCAATGGCGCACACAATCATCTACCTGCACTATACAAGATTTTTCAGGGAGCCTGTTTTTGCTATGTGGAAAACGGCACTATACTTCGTAGTCGTAGCTGTAGTACTCATAGCAATAAGTATGATTTCACTCGACCAGACAGACTTTGACAGCGTGCAGGATATTGACTAAGGAGATGATAGAATGGAAAAAATGATTGAAATAAAGAATGTAAGCCTTACCCTAAAAAAGAATGACATCTTAAAGAACGTTACAAAAGACTTTGAAGTCGGAAAAATTCACGGACTTATAGGCCGAAACGGAAGCGGTAAGACAATGCTTATGAAGTGTATCTGTGGCTTTATACATCCAACAGAAGGCAGCATAATTGTTGACGGCAAGGAGATAGGCTCTGACTGTGACTTTCCAAAGGATGTTGGTATAATAATCGAAACACCGGGCTTTATTCCACACTACAGCGGAATGAGAAACCTAAAGCTCCTTGCAGGCCTTAACAAGAAGATTAAAAAGGACAAGGTTAAAGAAGCAATGGAAATGGTAGGTCTTGACCCTAACCTAAGAAGAAGCGTTAAGCACTACTCGCTCGGTATGCGTCAGCGTTTAGGTCTTGCACAGGCTATTATGGAAGACCCGAAGCTCTTAATCCTCGATGAGCCTTTCAACGGACTTGACAAGGAAGGCGTAGCCGATATGCGAAAGTATCTGCTGAAATTTAAAGAACAGGGCAAGACAATCCTTATCGCATCACACTCTGCCGAGGACATAGACATTCTCTGCGACACCGTATGCGAGATGGATAAAGGTGTGATGACCGTTATAAGGGAAAACAGAAATGATACAGATACGGACGAATAAACTAAAGCCGAAGCTGAGAAAATGTCAGCTTCGGCTGTTTTGTTATGGATTGGTTAATTCCTATTCGGTTTTTGTTTTCTCCGTTAGGAAGTTCACAGAATAGGGGACAACATTATTTTGTTAATTTTTGTCATTATTATTGACTTTTTATTCTATATATTGTATAATAATTATATCTGTATGATTAACATTTAAAGAGCATTAAATATGTTCGTTTGGGTGATAATGTATGAAACCTATAAGAAAATATATTGATTTGCTTAAAGAATCTCCAATGAAAAGTGACCTTTTTGTGATTTTTAAATTCGGTGCAATTATGAGTGCTGTGACATATCTGATTACTTTGTTTTGGGGCTTTGACTTATCAATGATAACCGGCATACTTTTAGGGTATACTTTTCTTGTGGTCTCATACTCATATCTTGCGATTACAATTTGCTCAGCAACAGCCGGAACCGACAAGAAGAAAGCAAAGCGTAAAATGTTTTCCTGCTATCTTGTTCGTTTTGCTGGTTTGTTTTTGATTTGCTGGCTGTCGTTTGAAACAGGCATATTCAATGTTATAGGTGTTTTGCTGCCACAGCTGTTTCCAAGACCTGCTTTGCAGCTTAATCATTTTATCTTTACTAAGAGAGGTAATGGTAATGGACGGACCTAAGGTCGTATTTACAATTGATATTTTTGGTGGAATAGATATTACAGAAACTGTTGTTATGGGCTGGCTTGTAATTCTAATAGTTCTTCTGTTATCTCTATTCCTGACAAGTAACCTAAAAAAGGTTCCTACTACTAAGCGTCAGATTGTTGCCGAGATGCTTGTGAACTTTGTAAATAACACCGTCAAAACATCGATGGGTGAGAAGTTCATATTTATTGCACCTTACATCGCTACGATACTTGTATATTCTTTACTAGGTTCACTTATAAGCTTATTTGGTCTAAGACCGGTTACCGCTGACCTTAACACAACGCTTGGTATGGCTTTAGTAACCTTCATTATGATAACTTACTACAAGATTAAGGTTAACAAGCTTGGTGGTTATCTAAAGGGTTTTGCTTCACCAATACCTGTAATGCTTCCGCTTAACATCATTAGTGAAGCATCAACTCCACTTTCTATGGCGTTCCGTATGTTTGGTAATATCGCAGGCGGTACAATCATTACCTCAATGCTCTATATGGGACTTGAGGCTGCATCAAGAGCAATCGGTGCTTCATTTACTTTCGGAGGATTAGAGTTCCACGCTGTACAGGTTCTTATACCTGCTATACTGTCACTCTATTTCGACCTGTTTACAGGATGTATTCAGGCATATATTTTCGCAATGTTAACAATGGTTAATGTCAGCATAGCTGCTGAAAAATCTTAAACTGGAGGAATTTTATTATGGAAAAAGCAATTGTATTGGGATGTTCTGCAATAGGTGCAGGTCTGGCTATGATAGCAGGTCTTGGCCCTGGTATCGGTGAAGGTTTTGCAGTAGGTAAGACTATAGAAGCTATCGCAAGACAGCCTGAAGCACAGGGAGACTGCACAAGAACTATGTTTATCGGTGTTGCTATGTCCGAGTCTACAGGTATCTACTCTCTCATCATCGCAATTGTTCTTCTCTTTGCAAATCCACTTATCGGAAAGCTTTAATAATTAATTAAGCGAGGAATTACACAATATGCCATACGCTAAAGTAACCGACTTTATCAGCATAGACCCGACAACCATAATTGCTACGCTGATAAATTTATTGATTTTGTTTTTAATCTTTAAGCTGGTTCTTTTTAAGCGTGTCAATAAGGTAATTGAAGACAGAAAACAGGATATCGTTGACTCTTTCGAAGAAGCTGACGAAACCAAAAGACGTGCCAGCGCTCTTGAAGCAGAGTACAATGAGAAGCTCGCAAGTGCAAAAGAAGAATCTGCAAATATCATTCGTGAAAGCACTGTAAAAGCTCAGGCACGTAGCGAACAGATTATTGGTGAGGCTCATACAGAAGCACAGGATATCATTTCTCGTGCTCATAATGAAGCTGAGCGTGAGAAAAAGCGTGCTGTTAATTCTGTTAAGAATGAAATTACCGACATCGCATTCAGTGTTGCTGAAACACTTGTAGAAAAAGAAATCACTAAAGAAGATAACGAGAGACTTATTGAGTCTTTCATTGATAACGTAGGTGAATAAAATGACTGAGCAGTTTGTAAAAAACTATGCGCTGGCGCTTTTTTCACTATGCTCTGAAGAAAACTCGTTGAAAGATAGCTATGAACAGCTTAACTCTATCAACAAGGCTTTTTGTGAAAACCCGGAATATACCGTTTTAGCAAGTCTTCCTACACTTACCAAAGACGAAAAGCTTACTATGATAAGTGAAGTCTTTGAAGGTAAGGTTACCGATACAGTTTTAAACTTTTTGTGTGTACTTGCAGATAACGGAAAGCTTTTAAACTTCACTGATATTTTTTCTGAGTTTAAAAAACTTTATTTTGATAAGATTGGTTTAGTAGAAGTCGAGGTTATTACAACTATCGAACTTAGCGAAGAGCTTGCACAAAAGCTCAAATCAAAGCTTTCAAAACAGCTGGGCAAGGAAATTATTCTTAACACAAAAATTGACGAAAAGCTTTTAGGTGGTATTGTTATAAACTACAATAACAAGCAGATAGATGCAAGCCTTAAAAAGAAGCTTTCAGATATTAAGAGCAGTATTGACTGCGTTATCGCATAAGAAAGGTAAGAATTATTATGAATCTTCGACCTGATGATATTACTGATATCATAAAGCATCAAATAAAAAACTACCGCAGTAAGCTTGAGCTTTCAGACGTTGGTACAGTCGTTACAGTAGGTGACGGTATCTCAAAGATTCACGGCCTTGATAACTGTATGAGTGGTGAGCTTTTAGAGTTTGATTGTGGTGTATATGGAATGGCGCTTAACCTTGAAACTAATTTTGTCGGAGCCGTACTTCTCGGTTCTGATGAAGACATCAAGGAAGGCACACAGGTTAAAAGAACAGGAAAGATTGTTTCTGTACCGGTCGGTGATGAACTACTGGGACGTGTTGTAAACGCACTCGGTGAGCCAATCGACGGTAAGGGACCTGTTCTCACAACCGAAACAAGACCAATTGAAACACCTGCTTTTGGTGTTATTACAAGAAAGTCTGTAAATCGTCCACTGCAGACAGGTATCAAAGCTATAGACTCTATGATTCCTATTGGTCGTGGACAGCGTGAGCTTATTATCGGTGACAGACAGACCGGTAAAACAGCTATTGCCCTTGATACAATCATCAATCAGAAGGGTAAAGACGTTATCTGTATCTATGTAGCTATAGGTCAAAAGCGTTCAACAGTAGCTAATGTCGTAGAAACACTTGAAAAAGCCGGTGCAATGGAATATACAATCGTTGTTGCTGCTACTGCATCAGAGCTCGCACCACTTCAGTATATTTCTCCATATTCAGGTTGTGCTATGGGTGAACACTTCATGCTTCAGGGTAAGGACGTTCTCTGTGTTTACGATGACCTCTCCAAGCATGCTGTTGCTTACAGAACCATGTCACTGCTTCTCCAAAGACCAACAGGTCGTGAAGCTTATCCGGGTGACGTATTCTATCTCCATTCAAGACTGCTTGAAAGAGCTTGTAGCTTAAATGAAGATTACGGTGGAGGTACACTAACTGCACTTCCTATTATCGAAACACAAGCAGGCGACGTTTCTGCTTATATTCCAACAAACGTTATTTCAATTACAGACGGTCAGATATTCCTCGAAACAGAGCTTTTCTATTCTGGTATTAGACCTGCTGTTAACCCTGGTATCTCTGTATCCAGAGTTGGTGGCTCGGCACAGATTAAGGCTATGAAGAAGGTTTCCGGCTCGCTGAAGCTTCTCTATTCTCAATACAGAGAGTTACAGTCATTCTCACAGTTCGGCTCTGACCTTGACAAAGATACTAAGGATAGACTTGCACAGGGTGAACGTATCGTTGGCGTATTAAAGCAGGGTAGAAACGCTCCTCTTAGAGTTGAACAACAAGTTGTTATCATATATGCAGTTGTTAATAACTATCTTGCAGATATCGCTGTTGCTGATATTGATGAGTATCAGCGTGAGCTTTTTGATTACATTGAAACAACTCATAATGAGATATATCAGTCTATTCTCGATACTAAGGACCTCACCAAAGAAAACGAAGAAGCTCTCAAGAGTGTTCTCGTTGAATTTGGAAATAAGTTTTTAAGTACCAAGTAAGGAGCAGGTTTTATGGCAACAGCTAATATGAAGGCGGTAAAACGCCGAATAAAAAGCGTTGAAAGCACAAAGCAGATAACTAAAGCTATGCAGCTTGTTGCCTCTTCAAAGCTTCGACGCGCAAAAGAAAAAGCTGAACATGCTCAGCCGTATTTTAATACTCTTTATGAAACAATGTGTGACATTTCGTCTGATAAGCTTGTTCGTTCTATGTTTCTCTCTGAGCAAATGAGAAAATCGACACTTCTTATTGTTATTGCTGGTGACAGAGGTCTTGCAGGTGGCTTTAATCACAATGTATTAAAGCTTGCAACAAATAGAGCTAATGAGATTAAAGAGTCGGGCAGGGAAGTCAAGATACTCGCTATAGGTAAGAAATCTATTGAGTATTTTGAAAAGCGAAATTTTGAAGTTGTAAAGTCTTACTTCGGTATATTTGATAATACTCCCGAAGAAGTTTTAGAAGAGATTTCAACCTTTATCATAAGCCAGATGAAGTTGCAGGAAATCGGCTCTGTAGAGCTTGTATATACAACTTTCGTTTCTTCTCTTACTCAAGAACCTATGAACATTTCGGTTCTGCCTATTGACACTATTCCTGAGGTAAGCACTAAGCCTAAGGGTGTTACTGTGTACGAGCCTTCTCCTGAAGAGCTTTTTGACAGTCTTGTTCCACTATATCTATCGGGAATGCTGTACAGCTCAATTGTTGATTCCTATGCTTCTGAGCTTGCTGCAAGAAGAAACGCAATGGAAAATGCAACAGACAATGCTGATGAAATGATAAGCACATTATCGCTTCAATATAATAGAGCTAGACAAGCTCAAATTACCCAGGAGCTTACTGAAATTGTTTCGGGCTCAATGAGAGGCAATTAATTTAATCCATACAGAAGGGTTGATATTTATGCAATCAAATAATATAGGAAAGGTTGTTCAGATTGTCGGTGCCGTTGTCGACATCAGATTTTCTAAGAATAATCTACCAAAGCTTTTAAATGCTATTGAAATTGATAATAACGGCGAAAAGCTTGTTGTTGAGGTAGCTCAGCATATCGGTGATGATACCGTTAGATGTATTGCTATGAGCTCTACCGACGGCCTTGTTCGTGGCATTGATGCTATCGATACAGGAAAGACAATCTCTGTTCCTGTTGGCGAAAAAACACTTTCAAGAATGTTTAATCTTTTGGGCGAACCAATTGACAATATGCCTTTTGAAGAAGATTCTGAACGATGGGAAATTCACCGCCAGGCCCCTTCTTATGAAGAGCAGGCTGCTTCTACAGAAGTTCTTGAAACAGGTATCAAAGTAATTGACCTTATCGCTCCTTACCTCAAGGGCGGTAAAATCGGTCTTTTCGGTGGTGCCGGAGTTGGTAAGACAGTTCTTATTCAGGAGCTTATCAACAATGTTGCAAACCAGCATGGTGGTATCTCTGTTTTCACAGGTGTTGGTGAAAGAACCAGAGAGGGTAATGACCTTTATAATGAAATGAAAGAATCCGGAGTTATTGATAAGACCGTACTTGTTTATGGTCAGATGAATGAGCCTCCTGGAGCTAGAATGAGAGTTGGTCTTTCAGGACTTACTATGGCTGAATATTTTAGAGATGTTCAAGGACAGGACGTTCTTCTCTTTATTGATAACATCTTTAGATTTACACAAGCCGGCTCTGAGGTTTCTGCGCTTTTAGGACGTATGCCTTCAGCCGTTGGCTATCAGCCAACCCTCGCAACAGAAATGGGAGCTTTACAGGAAAGAATTACATCAACAAACAAGGGTTCTATCACATCAGTTCAGGCTGTATATGTTCCTGCCGATGACCTTACTGACCCAGCTCCAGCTACAACCTTTGCTCACCTTGATGCAAAGACAGTTCTTTCGAGAAACATCGCTTCACTCGGTATCTATCCGGCTGTTGACCCGCTTGATTCTACATCCAGAATTCTTTCGCCTGATATCGTTGGCCAGGAACACTACGACGTTGCAAGAGCTGTACAGTCTATTCTGCAACGTTACAATGAGCTTCAGGACATTATTGCTATTATGGGTATGGATGAACTTTCTGATGAAGACAAGACTACTGTTGCTCGTGCAAGAAAGATTCAAAGATTCCTCTCACAGCCATTTAATGTTGCTGAACAGTTTACAGGTATGCAGGGTAAGTATGTTCCACTTAAGGAAACAATTCGTGGCTTTAAGGAAATCATTGAAGGTAAGCATGATAATCTTCCTGAATCTGCATTCTTGTTCGTTGGTACAATAGAAGAAGCTATAGAAAAGGCAAAGGCTTCTGAACAGAGGTAATTACTATGAATAGTTACACCTTAAAGATTTCATCACCTGTTCAGACTGTAACAATTGAGAATGTCACAAAAACTATCCTTAGAAGTATAGCAGGGGATATAGGCATTCTTGCAGGTCATATTCCTTATGCTTCTGCTGTAAAAGCAGGTGTAGTTAAATGCACTTTAGCTGATGGAAGCAACCGTGAGATAACTATTTCTAACGGAATAGTTGATATTAAGAACAATCTTGTTACAATCCTAACACAGACTATTTCAGAATAATATTTTACAGCCGTTCATTTGTTGTTCGGCTGTATTTTATCAAAAACGTGGCATTTATCCCACCACTTCTACAAGTGGTGGGATAAATGCCTAAAAATTTGTTTGCTACAGATATAGCATTTTAAAAAATAATGTGTTATGGTATATACAGAGAATGTTTCTCTAAATCTAAAGAAAGGAGACACTGTATGTACATGACGATT
>JAZSCN010000010.1:0-73959 GCA_045602925.1 Oscillospiraceae bacterium
TATCCATTTACAGAAGTAGCTGCTATCTATCCTATCACACCGTCTTCAGTAATGGCTGAAGTAACAGACCAGTGGTCTGCAAAGGGTCAGACAAACATCTTCGGTACACCTGTAAAGGTTGCAGAAATGCAGTCAGAAGCAGGCGCATCCGGAACAGTTCACGGCTCTTTAGCAGCAGGCGCACTCACAACAACTTATACAGCATCACAGGGTCTTCTCCTTATGATTCCTAACATGTATAAGATTGCAGGTGAGCTTCTCCCTTGCGTAATTCACGTTTCTGCAAGATGTGTAGCTTCCCACGCACTTAACATTTTCGGAGATCACTCTGACGTATATGCTTGCCGTCAGACAGGCTTTGCTATGATGTGCTCAACAAACCCACAGGAAGTTATGGACCTCGGTACAATTTCTCACCTTTCTACAATCAAGGGTAGAGTACCATTCCTCCACTTCTTCGACGGCTTCAGAACATCCCACGAAATCCAGAAGATTGAAACATGGGATAAGGCTGACGTTGCTGAAATGGTTGATATGGACGCTATCGAAGCATTCAGAAAGAGAGCAATCAACCCTGAGCACCCTGTACTCCGTGGTACAGCTCAGAACCCTGACATCTTCTTCCAGGCTAGAGAAGCTTGCAACAACTACTACAACGAAATTCCTGCTATCGTAGAGGAATATATGGATAAGGTTAATGCTAAGATCGGCACTAACTACAAGCTCTTCAACTACTACGGTGCTCCTGATGCTACACATATCATCATCGCTATGGGCTCTGTATGTGACACAATTGAAGAAACAATCGATTACCTCAACGCTAACGAAGGCACAAAGCTCGGTCTTATCAAGGTTAGACTTTACAGACCATTCGTTGCTGAAAAGCTCGTTGAAGCAATCCCTGATACAGTAACTCAGATTTCTGTTCTCGACAGAACTAAGGAACCTGGTTCACTCGGCGAGCCACTCTACCTCGACGTAGTAGCTGCTCTTAAGGGTACTAAGTTCAATAACATCACAATCGCTTCCGGTAGATACGGCCTCGGTTCTAAGGATACAACTCCTGACCAGATTAAGGCTGTATTCTGGAACGCTGACTTCAAGGATACCTATAAGCCAAGATTCACAATCGGTATCAATGACGACGTTACAAATCTCTCACTCGAATCTGAAGGCAAGCTCGACTCTGCTCCTGCAGGTACAACAGCTTGTAAGTTCTGGGGCCTCGGTGCTGACGGTACTGTTGGTGCTAACAAGAACTCCATCAAGATTATCGGTGACCACACAGACCTCTATGCTCAGGCATACTTTGCTTACGACTCCAAGAAGTCCGGTGGTGTAACTGTTTCTCACTTAAGATTTGGCGAAACACCAATCAAGTCCACATACCTCATTAACCAGGCTGACTTTGTTGCTTGCCATAACGAAAGCTACATCACAAAGTACAATATGGTTAACGACGTAAAGCCAGGCGGAACATTCCTCCTCAACTGTCAGTGGGATGACAAGGAGCTCGACGCTCACCTCCCTGGCCAGGTTAAGAGATACATCGCTCAGAACGGCATTAAGTTCTACACAATCAACGGCGTAAAGATTGGTAAGGAAATCGGCCTCGGCTCAAGAATCAACACTGTACTCCAGTCTGCATTCTTCAAGCTCGCTAACATCATTCCAATCGAAGATGCTGTTAAGTATATGAAGGACGCTGCTACAGCTTCTTACTCCAAGAAGGGTGAAGCAATCGTTAAGATGAACCACGATGCAATCGACGCTGGCTACCAGCAGATTCACGAGGTTAAGGTTCCTGCTGCTTGGAAGAAGTGCAAGGATACCGATATGGGTGCTGCTGCAGTTAAGAGCACAAACAAGACACTCGAAAAGTTCGTTAACGATATTCTCATTCCATGCAACGCTCAGGAAGGCGACAAGCTCCCAGTTTCTACATTCGTAGAAATGGCTGACGGTACATTCCCACAGGGCTCTGCTGCATTCGAAAAGAGAGGTATCGCTGTTGACGTTCCAGCTTGGGATGGTGCAAACTGTATCCAGTGTAACTTCTGTTCTTATGTATGTCCACACGCTGTAATCCGTCCTGTTGTTATGACAGACGCTGAGCTTAAGAAGGCTCCTAAGCTCGCTAAGGATAAGGCTGTTGCTATGACAGGTATGCCTGGCTATAACTTCGTAATGACAATGTCTGCACTCGACTGTACAGGCTGTGGCTCTTGCGTAAACGTATGTCCTGGTAAGAAGGGCAACAAGGCTCTCAATATGATGCCTCTCGAAACTCAGCTCGCTGAGCAGGAAGTATTCAACTACGGCCTTACACTCGCAGAGAAGCCAGAAGTATTCGAAAAGTTCAAGGCTACAACAGTTAAGGGCTCACAGTTCAAGCAGCCACTCCTCGAGTTCTCAGGCGCTTGTGCAGGCTGTGGTGAAACACCATACGCTAAGCTCGTAACACAGCTCTTCGGCGACAGAATGTATATCGCTAACGCTACAGGTTGTTCTTCAATCTGGGGTGGCTCTGCTCCTTCAACTCCTTACACAACAAATAAGGCAGGCAAGGGTCCAGCTTGGGCTAACTCACTCTTTGAAGATAACGCTGAGTACGGCTACGGTATGTTCCTCGCTCAGAATACAATCAGACAGAGAACAATCGCTAAGCTCTTAGAGCTCGAAAAGACAACTAAGAAGGCTGACATTAAGGAAGCTATCGAAGGCTACCTCTCAACAGTTAACGACGGTAAGGCTAACTCACCTGCTACAGATAAGCTTATTGCTACTCTCAAGAAGAGCAAGACAAAGGCTGCTGACGAAATCCTCAAGGATGCTGACTTCCTCAGAAAGAAGTCTATGTGGGTATTCGGTGGCGACGGTTGGGCTTACGATATCGGCTTTAGCGGTCTCGACCACGTAATCGCTTCCGGCGAAGATGTAAACATCTTCGTATTCGATACAGAAGTTTACTCAAATACAGGCGGACAGTCTTCTAAGTCTACTCCAACAGGTGCAATCGCTCAGTTTGCTGCCGCTGGTAAGGAAGTTAAGAAGAAGGACCTCGCTGGTATCGCAATGAGCTATGGTTATGTATACGTTGCACACATCGCTATGGGTGCTGACTACAACCAGTGTATCAAGGCTATCGAAGAGGCTGAAAGCTACAACGGTCCATCTCTCATCATCGCTTACGCTCCATGTATCAACCACGGTATCAAGGGCGGTATGAGCCAGGCTCAGACAGAAGAGAAGAAGGCAGTTCAGGCTGGCTACTGGCACCTCTTCAGATTCGACCCACGTCTTAAGGCTGAGGGTAAGAATCCATTCACACTTGACTCTAAGGCTCCAACAGCTGAATATAAGGACTTCATTATGGGCGAAGTTCGTTACAACGCTCTCGCTCGTCAGAATCCTGAAAGAGCAGAAAAGCTCTTCGCTTCTGCTGCTAAGAATGCTGCTGACAGATACGATTACCTCGTTCGTTACAGCAAGCTCTACGCTGAAGAGGATAAGTAATCCTTTAAATATAAAGAACGCTTATGGCAACATAAGCGTTCTTTTTTTGCGTAAAATATTAGTGATGGGTATACGCTTTTTGTACAAAAAGCTGCTTGACTTTTTAAGCATAATAGCATATAATGTTTATAAATAAACTGTTTACTAAGAAACATTATTGCGTAGGGAGGTGCGTAATTTGCAAAGAGAACTTCTCAGAGATTTAAGAGCGATAGGTTGCTCTATAAAAAGGTATTTCGATACATCTCCTCTGAAGAAGGAGTTCGAGAAAGTGTCTGGTTCTGACGGCTGGGTGATACTCTATCTCGCCGAAAACGAGGGCAAGGATATTTTCCAGAAGGACCTCGAAAAGCAGTTTGGTATAAGCCGTTCTACAACATCTAAAATGTTGGCTCGTATGGAGCATGAGGGCCTCGTCGGCAGAGAAAAGGTCGCCAGTGACGACAGATTAAAAAAGCTCGTACTTACGCCAAAGTCTAAAGAGCTTGCACTAAAAGCGAGCGAAGATAGATTGGCTGCTGTTAAAAAGCTCACCAGAGGCTTTACTCAGGCAGAGCTTGAAAACTTAAGCGACTACCTCAGTCGTATGAAAGAAAATTTAAAAATCTAATCCTCGGAAGGAATAATTTATGTTTAAGACTATCACAAAATGCTTAAGAGAATATAAGCGACCGACAATCTTGACGATTTTATTCATTATGGGAGAGGCGATTATCGAAGCAATTATTCCGTTCATTATCGCCAAGCTCGTGAATAATATCAAAGACGGCGCAGAAATCTCGGAAATTTTAAAATTGGGTGGAACGCTCGTCGCCATGGCAGTAGTGTCGCTTGCCTGTGGTGGAATTGCAGCCTATACCTGTGCAAAAGCGTCAGCAGGCTTTGCAAAGAATCTAAGACACGATATGTTCGAGAAAATCCAGTCGTATGACTTCGGCAATATCGATAAGTTCTCATCATCGTCGCTAGTTACAAGAATGACAACCGACATCAATAACGTACAAATGGCGTTTATGATGATTATTCGACTCGCAATAAGAGCGCCTATGCTCCTTATTTTCAGCGTAATAATGGCGTTTATTATGGGCGGAAGCCTCGCTACAACCTTTGTCGTGGTTATTCCATTCTTGACCTGCGGACTTTTGCTCATAGCAAAATTTGCAATGCCTGCGTTCAGACGAGTATTCAAAAAGTACGATAGACTCAATGAGTCGATTGAAGAAAATGTCCGTGCAATGAGAGTCGTAAAGGGCTTCTCAAGAGAAGAATATGAGAAGGATAAGTTCGAAGAAGCCTCAGAAAGTATCCGTAAGGACTTCACTAAGGCAGAAAGAATTGTTGCCCTCAATAACCCTATTATGCAGATTTGCGTCTACTTTAATATGGCGTTTATATTGATTGTCGGCTCAAAGCTTGTTATCTCCGATATGGGTACAGTTATCGACATCGGTCAGATTTCTGCAATGATTACCTACGGTATGCAGATCCTCATTCAGCTTATGATGCTGTCTATGATTTATGTAATGCTCACTATGTCGTCAGAGTCAATAAAGCGTATCTATGAGGTTTTGGAGGAACAGCCAATTCTCTCTAATCCTGAAAACCCTGTCCTTGAGGTAAAGGACGGCTCAATCGAGTTTACCGACGTTAGCTTTAAGTATTCAGAGAAGGCTAAGAGATTTGCACTCGCTGATATCGACCTTAAAATCCCGTCCGGCGCAACTGTCGGAATCATCGGTTCGACAGGTTCTAGTAAGTCAACTCTCGTTCAGCTTATCCCACGACTCTATGACGTTACCCAGGGTGAACTCAAGGTCGGTGGCAGAGATGTCAGAGAGTACGACCTCACAGTACTGCGTGACTCTGTTGCAATGGTTTTGCAGAAAAATCTTCTCTTCTCGGGTAGTATAAACGATAATCTGCGTTGGGGTAACGAAAATGCCACCGATGAGGAGATTATCGAGGCGTGCAAGCTCGCCCAGGCCCACGAATTTGTTATGAACTTTGAAGAAGGTTATGAAACAAGAATCGAGCAGGGCGGTACTAACGTTTCCGGTGGCCAGAAGCAAAGACTTTGTATCGCAAGAGCGCTGCTTAAAAAGCCTAAGATTCTTATCCTAGACGACTCTACAAGTGCCGTCGACACAAAGACCGACGCGCTCATAAGAGCAGGCTTTAAGAAGTATATCCCCGATACAACAAAGATTATTATCGCACAGCGTATATCGTCAGTGCAGGATGCAGATATAATTATCGTTATGAATAACGGTACTATAGAAGCTGTCGGAACACATAGCGAGCTTTTGGAAAAGAGCGAGATTTATAACGAAGTGTTCGTTCAGCAGACAAGCGGAGGAGGTGATTGCGATGAAGCAAAGTAATATGAAGCCTCCAAAGGGAGTAGCTATCGGCAAGCTCAATGGTAAACAGGCGATTGCTTGCCTCGGTAGAGCAGTAAAAATGCTAAGAGAGTTCTATCCGGTACTTCTGCCTATAACAATAGTATGCATACTGTTTTCAGCAGCAGCCTCGGCAGCTCCGGCAATCTTTTTGCAAAATGTAATCGCCGATATAGAAAAGTGGACTCCGTCAGGCGACTGGGCAGCAGCTAAGGATGTTATTCTTCCAAAGGTCGCAATTCTTATCGGGCTCTATGCACTGTCAATCGTCTCAATCACTATCTATACTCAGCTTATGGCGTATATGACCCAGGGCTACCTGAGTAAGATGAGATGCACAATGTTCGGTAGTATGCAAAAGCTCCCGATTAAGTATTTTGATACCCACAAGCATGGCGACATTATGAGCCATTATACCAACGATATCGATACCCTAAGACAGCTTATATCTCAGTCGCTCCCAACTCTTTTGCAGACCGGTGCAATAGTGCTGTGCGTCTTCTCGATAATGCTCTACTATAGCATCTGGCTTGCACTTATCGTAATTGTCGGCGTGGCAGGAATGCTCACTGTTGCAGGCAAGTTCGGCGCAGGCTCAGCAAAATTCTTTATCCGTCAACAGCAGTCTGTCGGTAGAGCAGAGGGTTATATACAGGAGATTATGAACGGTCAGAAGGTCGTTAAGGTTTTCTGCCATGAGGATAATTGTAAGCAGGAATTCAACGATATAAACAATGCGCTCTATTCCGATACCTTCAGGGCTCACGCTTATGCAAACTGCCTAGGCCCAATCAATATGAATATAGGCAATATCCTCTATGTCCTTATCGCAACAATCGGTGGTGTGCTTATTCTCACCCAAGCCCCGAATATCAGCATCTCGGGATTGCCGTTCAGAGCAAGCGTCGTCGTGGCATTTTTATCAATGACAAAGCAGTTCTGTGGTAATATCAATCAGTTCTCACAGCAGATTAACTCTATCGTAATGGCAGGAGCAGGTGCACAGAGAATATTCGGCCTTATGGACGAGAAGCCTGAGGATGACGAAGGCTATGTTACACTCGTTAACGCTACCGAGGACGAAGAAGGCAATATCACCGAGTCTGACGAGCGTACTCATAAGTGGGCGTGGAAGCACCCTCACGGCGACGGAACTATAACCTACACCGAGCTCCTCGGTGACGTTACGCTCGACGACGTCGACTTTGCCTACGAGGAAGGAAAGAACGTTCTGCATAATGTTACCGTCTACGCAAAGCCGGGACAGAAGGTCGCATTTGTTGGCGCAACAGGTGCAGGAAAGACAACTATCACTAACCTCATCAATCGTTTCTATGATATCGCCGATGGTAAGATTCGCTACGACGGTATCAATATCAATAAGATTAAGAAGGATGACCTGCGTCGTTCACTCGGCATAGTTTTGCAGGAAACAAACCTCTTTACAGGCTCTGTTATGGAGAATATCCGTTACGGCAGACTCGACGCAACCGACGAGGAATGTAAGGAAGCTGCCAAGCTCGCAGGTGCCGACGACTTTATTTCAAGACTTCCTGATGGCTATGCTACAGAGCTTTCAAATAACGGCTCAAACCTCTCGCAAGGTCAGCGTCAGCTTATCGCAATCGCTCGTGCAGCAGTTGCAGACCCACCTGTAATGATTCTCGATGAGGCGACTTCTTCTATCGACACAAGAACAGAAGCTATCGTGCAAAAGGGTATGGACGCTCTTATGAAGGGCAGAACGGTATTTGTTATCGCACATAGACTTTCGACGGTAAAGAATTCCGACGTTATTATGGTTTTAGACCACGGAAGAATTATCGAGCGTGGCAATCACGAGGACCTTATCGCTATGAAGGGAACCTACTACCAGCTCTATACAGGCGCATTCGAGCTTGAATAACAAGCAGCACGCCCGATAGGCTTATCGTTAGTTAAGGTGTGCGTGGGCGTGCCTAGGAATTTTCGCAGAAAATCCCCAAACATTTGATAGGCATCACTAAAGTGGTGCAATGCTCGGCGAGCTTATGAAAGTAAAAAAGAAATCAGCCGACTAGCTACAAGACTATATATACCAAATCAGCACCAAGCTTAAATTCTCGGTGCTGATATTTTTATAGTGCCCCAAATAGCATTTTATGGTATCCAACAAGTAAAGCCCCCACGGAAGTGAGGGCTTAGCTTATGTAATAATGTTCTCTTTATTAGAAAAGTACAATCAGCTCATCAGGCTTGTAGTTGTTGCCCTTGTAGGTGATAATAACGTTTGGTGAATTCTTGAAAGCAGCTGGGTCAACGTATGTAATGCTGTCCGGGAGAACTACGCTCTTAAGAGCAGGGCAGTTAGCGAAGGTTGAGGTTTCGATACCCACAACGCCGTTTGGAACAACTACGCTCTCTATCTTCTTGCAGTTTGCAAATGCGCCTCTTTCGATAAATGTAACTGTGTCAGGGATTACGATATCACCCTGCGCGTTAGGGTCACAGCTTTCGAGTCCAAACTTGTTCATTATAAGATAGCTGTCACCGTTTGAAACCTCACCACCGAAAAGTGCAACCAAATCGCTAGGGCTGTAGGTCTTTCCCTTGTAGGTGATAGTAACGTTTGGTGAATTCTGGAAAGCGGTTGCGTCAACGTATGTGATGCTGTCTGGTAGAACTACGCTCTTGAGAGCAGAACAGTTAGCGAAGGTTGTGATTTCGATTGCCTCAACGCCGCTTGGAACCACAACGCTCTCTATCTTCTTGCAGTTTGCAAATGCGCCTTTTTCGATAGACTTAACCGTATCAGGGAGTACAATCGCACCCTCTGCCATTGGGTTGCATCTAATAAGCAATCCTTCCTGGTCAACGATAAAGTCAGAATAGTAGTCTACAACTGAAGCGTAAAACTCTCTGTTGTTTGTTTTAGCATAGGTTTCTGCTGTAGAACCATCGTGACCGAAGATTAAGCCCTCGTAGATAATTTCGTCTGTTTCGTAATTTGTAGAATGAGAAATTACGCCTGCGTGATTGTTCATAACGCAGTTAGGGTTTTTGATAGTAATAGCTCTTAGATTTATGCAATTCATAAATGCACCAAAGCTGATTTCCTCAACGCTCTCAGGAACTATAACGTATGTAAGGCTATAGCAATCATAGAATGCCGATGTACCGATTTTTTTTAACGGAGTTAGGAATCTTTACTTCCTTGAGTACCTGACAGTCAAAGAATGAATATTCACCGATGGATGTCAAGGTGCTTGGAAGAGAAACAGATTCCATACCTATGCAGTTGTTGAAGGCATAAGCGCCAACGCTTGTAACGCCTTCCTTGATTTCAACAGAGGTTATCTGGAACATGTAATCCGCCCAAGGCTGTCCCACCGCTGTCATATCAGCCATTGGACCGTCACCGCTGATAACGAGCGCGCCTGCCTCGGTAATTGTCCAAGCAACGTTGCCATTCATATTTCCGCAGGTACCCTGGTCGATAACGTCTGCTGTAATTTCAGGAGCAGTTGTGTTTGTATCCTGGCCTGTTACTGTAGGAGTTGTAATATCAGGCACGGAGTCGTCTGTACCGGGAGTGCTAGCTGTTGTAGTTGTAGTGGTGGTAGTAGTTGTAGCGGCTGACGAATCAGAGTAAACCTTTGAACTGCTGGACTTATCGTCGTCTCCTTCTGAGCAGCCGACAGCTGACATCATCATAACGCCACAAATAAGCGCAGTAAGTAGCTTTTTAGAAAGCTTCATAAGTGTTTCCTCCTTGTAGTTGTGCTTTGCTTTAAGATAATAACATATTTCTAAGCAAAAGTCAAATTAATCTTAGACGATTAAGATGGTGGGCAAGTCCACCCCTTAAAAGTGCTAAAAAAATCCAACAGCACTAGTATAGCATACATTTTTTAAAACGTCAATAGCATTTACTCAAATACTTACAAAAATGGCATAAGCGTTATAACTTATGCCATAATTTGCTATAAATACTATTCGTGAGAGTATGTTAACTCAATCTTACCTTGTGCTTTACCTGGAAGTTATGGTCGCTTGAGGAGAGCATCGTAATGCCGTCGATAATACCAAGAAATGTAGGTATACCTGTTGCACAGAGCACGAGGTATAGCACGCCGACACCTGTCTTACCGAGATAGAATTGGTGTATTCCAAAAGTACCTAAAAACAAGGCTAAAGCAGCAGCAGTACCCTTGCTCTTGATTGGCCAGGAAGGGTCAATGCCATCGTTCATCATTCGCATAGTCTGCATGTTCTGATGATACATCATAGGCTGCATAGGCTGTTGATATATTGGTGGTGGAGCGTATGGAGGAACCTGCTGAGCAGGAGCCTGAGGCTTCTCCACCTCAAAGAGATTTCCACAATATTCACAGCAATTGGCACCAGGTGTTCTTGGTGCTCCACACTGTGAGCAGTTAGTAGCTGCCACCTAAAATCAATCCTTTCGTGAATTAGTCGTTCTTGTTCTTTGCACCATTGAGACCGATCGGGAGAACGATGACGCAGTATATGAACAGTACAATAAGGCTTATAAGAATGTATGTCTTGGTCTTGATGTCGTCAATTGAAACAAGAGTAAATATAAGCTGTGCAATAGCGTAGATAACGGTAATACCTGCAATAGAAGCGTAGCAAGCAGTTCCTACAGCTCGCTTGATAGCAGGAGCAAGACCGCAGACAATTCCGACTGCCACAAGGCTGATGATTTCGAATACAAGAGCAGGTGTGCCTGCGTCATAGTCGAGAATATCAACATAGCCGATAAGCACGAATAAGATTATTCCGATAAAGAACAGCGAGAGGAAGCCTGCTATAACACTTCCTGAAGCGCTACCACTTCTGTTAGGATTTCTCATATTATTCGCCTACCTTTCTTCCGCATTCGTTGCAGAACTTAACGCCCGGGCACAGCTCGGCACCACAGGTGCACTTTGGCTGTGCGAACGGTTGTCCACATTCGTTGCAGAACTTTGAGCCCGATGGATTTTCATTTCCACAGCTTGGGCACTTGACAGTATTCTGAGTAACCTTCATAAGACTACCGCAGGAGTTGCAGAACTTTGAACCCTCAGGATTTGCCGCATGGCAGGAAGGGCAGTATGCTGTCTGAGCGTTAGGTGTAGAAACAACTTCTGGCATACCCTGTGCAAGAGCGGCACCGGCGCCAAGTCCAACGCCACCTGCTACCATTGCGCCTGCAAGTCCGCCGCCTTCGTTAGTAGCAGCACCCTCGTATACGTCGAAGGAACGCTTTACAGCGTATCTGGAGTCGCCCATAATATCAAAGGCAGCCTTATCCTCGAGAATAGTGTTAATCTTTTCGAAGTCTTCTTCCGGGAAGTTAATCGACTTAACGTAGAAGTTAACAATAGTAAAACCGAACTTTTCAAATTCAGGTGCGAGAGTCTTTTCAAGCTCTACGGAAATCTCGTCAAGTTGTGGAGTGATTTCAAGAGCAGAAATCTTGTCATTAATAATAATGTCAGCAATGTCAGACTTAACCTTGCTTACGAGAATACCTCTGTAGAAGTCAAGTACCTTGTCGTACTTAACAACATCGTTTGCATTCATAGAACCGATGATGTTTGTGATAAAGTCCTTGCAGTTAGAAATCTTAAGGCCCATCTGACCGAAGGCTCTTATTCTAAGTCTTACAAGGTACTTAGGGTCGATAAGCTGAATAGGGTCTGAGGTTCCCCAGCGAATATCCAGCTTAGTAACTGTATTTATGTAGTAAATTTCAGCAGTGAACGGAGTCTTTCCACCGAAAGGAATGTTCACAAGAGTGCTGAGAATTGGAAGGTTACCTGTGCTGAGTGTGTATGTACCTGGTGCAAAAATGTCGCAAACCTTACCACTCTTGACAAAAACAGCAACCTGTCCTTCGCCAACAACGAGCTGTGTGCCGGCAACAAGCTTTTCGGAAGGGTGCTTGTATATAACCCAATCTTTCGAAGCCAAGCCGTCAAATTTAACTCTGTCTATAATAGCCAATTGTAATTCCCCCTAAAATCATATATAAACAGTATAACACGCAGTCGTTGAAAAGTCAAGACAATTTACCAGCCCATACTGTGTTACATAAAAAGCAGCAGGACTAAAACCACTGCTGTATGGCAGTTGACGCCAAAGCTTCTGTCTATCGGTGAGTATCATTGGTGGACTTTACAAAATCACAAGTGATTTTGTAAAAACGGTCCAGCGTGTGGCTGGTCGTACAGATTGCTCGTTACACTCACAATATGCCACAGTTTTCCTACGTAAAACTGTTCGGATTTCAGACTACGCCCAAGTCCACAAAAACAAAAAGCAGCAGGACTAAAGCCCACTGCTTTTTGTTGGCGCGGATTGAGATCTAGCCTGCCCGAAAAGTTTGCTTAAATCATTACATTGCGTGGGCAGGCTTCGAGTTTTCCTGCGGAAAACTCTGGACGTTGATTGAGCTTTAGTATATTTCAGACTACTGTAAAGTCCACAAAAGAAAAAGACAGCAAAACCTTCGGTTTCACTGTCTTTTTCTGGCGCGGATTGAGAGATTTGAACTCTCGCGCCGTTTTCACGACCTACTCCCTTAGCAGGGGAGCCCCTTCACCACTTGGGTAAATCCGCAAAAAGAGTATAAAAATGGCGGACAGGGTGGGATTCGAACCCACGGTACGTTTCCGTATCACTGGTTTTCAAGACCAGCTCCTTAAACCACTCGGACACCTGTCCACGCCGGTCGCCTTTATCGTGGCGACTTGTATATTATATCACAAACACTTTTGTCTGTCAAGCATTTTTAAAAATTATTCTTTGGCAGAAAGCTTGGCGTCAGTCTTTGCTTGGAATTTCTCGGAATACACCATAAAACGCTTGTGTGTGGCTTTTCCTATCTGACCACATTCGTCAAAGGCTGTTACCTCGAAGGCTATTTCTCTGCCGTTAACCTCGGTGACGGTTGCTTGTGCTTTTACCTTCATTCCTACAGGAGTTGCGCTTAGATGCTCAATCGCGATATAAGTGCCAACGGTTGTTTCGCCTTCCTCTAAGCTCTGTGCAAGACAGTTCATAGAAGCGTTTTCCATAAGTGCGCAAAGCATTGGAGTAGAGAAAACTCTCGCACTTCCACTACCTACCGAGCAAGCGAGCATACCTTCAAGAACTACCCATTCGGTTTCTCCTATAGTTCCTACAGCGATGTTTTTCATAAAAAATCCTCCATTTTCATCAGAATGTCACAAAAATGCCAACAAACGTTGGATTTGTTCACAATATGTTCATAAATAAAGTGTATAATAGATTATGTATACTATTCTAGTGAGGTCATTGTTATGTCACAAAAAAAGAAGCGTAAGCTGACTATTGATACAGCACCAATCGGTGCAGAAGAGCTTGTTCCCGAAGAAGACGCAAGCTACGAACAAGAGCTTGCCGAGAGGGCAATGCTCGAGAGAGAAAACGCCGGTGAGATTGAACGCCAGGCAGAGAAAAGAATTGCCGACGAAAAGCTCCGTTATGAGCAAAGACTCAGGCGTGAGAAGATTGAAATGCTTTTGAAGAAGCAGGGCATAGAAAACGACGAGGAGCAGGAAGACGACTCCGAAGAGGACGAAGAATCCCAGCAGCCGATGTCCTTCAAGAAGAAGCTTGAAAATTTCTGGTACCATTATAAGATACAGTTTATAGTCGCTGTTGCTGTTATAGTGTTTGGCGGATATATGGTAATCGACCTTATAACCAAGACCAATCCGGATATAGCTATCATTTCTGTCGTCGACAATGGTCTTTACAACAGAATGGGCGACCTCGAAGATTACTTCGAGCAATACTGCGAGGACTTAAACGGTGACGGAGAGGTTTATGTGCAGATTATCCACTGCCCAATGAACGAAACCGACACAAGCACTGCTGCACAAAACTACGCACAAAAGCTATATTCAAATTTGCAGGCAGGAAGAACAGTCGTTGTCCTTACCGATGACGTGAGTGCATACAGCGTCGAGCAGGTTGCCTTCGAGGACCTAACTAAGAAGTTCCCCGGCAATAAGCATGTTACCGAAAAGGGCGTTTCGCTCACAGGCGATGAGCTTAAGCAGGCAATAAGCTGGCAGCTGATGCCACAGGATATGGTGCTTAAGGTCAGAATTCCGGTCAGAACACTTTCTTCTGATATAAGCGTTATGGAAGAATCCTGCAATAATGCGCTCGAATTTATCGAAAGGCTTATAAATGACGAAAAGGTGAATTAGCCGCATACCATAAAAATGGCAAAAAAAAGCAGCCCCTACTGGAGCCACCCATTCGACTTACTTATTATAGTACAAACCAATGTTTCGTTGGTGAACTAATCGTATCCAAATAATTAACAAACAATTAACACGGCGACTTTCTACAGAAAACGTTATAGGTCGGCAATTTTCGAGCCTTGTTTTGTGCTGTTTTTACAAACAATCGGGCGAGATTTACCGAATTGACCTCTAGAGCGTAGCTTGTTGCCATACAGAAAAGAGAAAGGGAGGGCGATTTTCCCTCTATGGACAGCAGAAAAATTAATATAGGGATAGCATTAAAGAGCCTTGTGTGTGCTGTTTTAGCAGTGCTGATGCTTGTGGCTTTTGAAGTATCGGCCGGTGCAACCGGTGAGAGTATAAAGCTTGGCGTTCCCGAAGAAGTGAGAACGGGCGAGCAGTTCACAGTTTCGCTCACCTTTAAGTCGAGCGAGAATATCGGCTCCTTTAAGGCAACAATAGAATATGACAGCGACGTTGTCGAGTTCGTTTCAGGCGATTTTGCTAACGGCGGCGGTGGACTTTGTATAGTCAACGGTTGGCCTGATGCAGTAGGAAGCACCCAGACTCTTAAGCTTACATTCAAGGCTGTTGCTAATGGAAGTACACAGCTTATGGTTTCTTCAAGCGTCATATATTCCGAGCTTGGCGACCTTCTCGGTAGCCCTGTGGATGCCGTTAATATCAAGGCTTCTTCAAATGCCGAAACTACAACTACTACCACAACGACTACTGCCGTGTCTACCGATGAGCCAGAGGTCAGCGATTCTCAGTCGCAAACTGACGAGTCACAAACAACAACCACAACCACTACCACGACAACTGCTAAGGCTACAACAACTACAGCAGCCGACCAGCCGCAGCAGACCGATAAGCCGAGCAACGATAATCAGCCGGGCGAAGAAAAAACCACAACAACCAAGAAGACTGCAAAGCCTGACAGCTCATCTAAAAAGGATGAAGAAAATAGCGAGGACGACGAGAAGAATAAAAAGCTCATAACGAACATCCTGCTCGTAGTGGGCGCAGTTATGATAGTCGCGCTGATTTTAAGCGGCGATTCCGGAAAGGGCAAGAAGAAAAGCTCTGGTAAGAAAAAGAGCTCATCACAAAGAAGAAGCAGTAACAGAAAAAGATAGTATACCTTATACATAAACAGGGGAAAATAAGATGAAAATAGAAATACTTGATTCAACGCTTCGTGACGGAGCACAGACACAGAATATCAGCTTTTCAATTAAGGATAAGCTTAATATGGTACGGGCACTCGATGACTTTGGCGTTGCTTTTATCGAGGCAGGCAACCCTGCTTCAAATCCAAAGGACGCAGAGTTTTTCGATTCTGTGCTCGGTATGGAGCTCAGCAATTCAAAGCTTGTACCGTTCGGCTCGACCTGTCGAAAGAATGTCAGCGCCTCTGAGGATAGTGGCGTCTTAGCGCTTATTAACTGTGGAACAGAGTATGTCAGCATTTTTGGTAAGAGCTGGGATTTGCACGTTTTAAAGATTCTTGAAACAAGCCTTGAAGAAAACCTGAGAATGATTACTGATACTGTAAGCTACCTTGTAAGCCGCGGCGTAAAGGTTCTTTTTGACGCAGAGCACTTCTTTGATGGATATAAGAATAACAGCGAATATGCATTAAAAACTATAAAGGCAGCTGCCGATGCAGGTGCAACTGCTGTCGTGCTTTGTGACACAAACGGTGGTGCGTTCCCTGACCTTGTATCAAAGGCAACCACAGACGCAAGAAATTCATTGCCCGACGAAGTAATATTGGGAATACATTGTCATAACGATTGCGGACTTGCTACAGCAAACAGCATGGCTGCCGTTCAAGCCGGTGCAAGACATATCCAGGGCACTTTTATAGGAATAGGCGAAAGATGCGGTAACGCGAATCTCTCCAATCTGATTGGCAACCTACAGCTAAAGGCAGGCTACTCACTCGTGCCGGAGGATAGCATAAGAAAGCTTACCGATATGGCGTACTTTACTGCAGAAACCTGTAATGTAAAGCTCCCTGCCTTTCTGCCGTATGTAGGAAGCGGAGCGTTCTCGCATAAGGGTGGAATGCACGCCGACGGAGTTATAAAGCTAAGAGAAAGCTTTGAGCATATAAACCCCGAGCTTGTCGGTAACAGAAGAAGCTTTGTGCTTTCTGAGCTTGCAGGCAGACGCTCGCTTTTGGAAAAGCTTAATAGATACGGAATCACCATCGAGAAGGAAAGCGACGATGCCAGAAGGGTTATGGATAAGCTCAAGGAATACGAGAAAAAAGGCTATGTATTTGAGGCTGCACATGCAAGCTTTGAACTCATGGTTCTCCGTGAGCTCGGCAAGTTTACACCGTTTTTCAAGATATGTGATTATAAGCTTATCGAGTCGCAGACAGAGGGCGTGAACGCTCTTGCAAACGCTATGGTCAAGGTCAAGGTTGGCGAACGCTTTGAAATTACTGCCGACGAGGGAATGGGCCCGATTAACGCTATCGACAAGGCTCTCAGAAAAGCCCTCGAGGTGTTCTACCCCGTGCTTAGCAGAATGCACCTTGTAGACTATAAGGTTAGAGTAATAGATACCGGCGCTTCGACAGCTTCTATAACAAGAGTTCTTATAGAATCCTCCGACGGAAAGAAGTCGTGGACAACCGTCGGTGCATCGGAGGACATCATCAGCGCAAGTATGACAGCGCTTGTCGATTCTATCGAGTATATGCTTTTGAAGAACAACGTATATAACTATATGAAATAATATTTCAATAAAACTGAAGGGAGGAAATGCTTTGAAAAGGATTTGGAAGTTCATACTGCAATTTTTCAGTAGAAGATTTATAGTTGCACTTTTGATATTGGGCCAGATTATATTTATCGCACTTTCAGTATTTCTCCTGGGGGATAATTACCTCGCTGTATATGTCGTAATGACTCTTATCGCAGCCATTCTCGCTTTGTATATCGTGAATAGAGATGATGACCCCGCCTTCAAAATAGCATGGCTTATACCACTGCTCGTCGCACCACCGCTTTTTGCTTTTGTGTACATCTTTTTCAAGGCGCAGATAAGCCTCCAGCTTATGAAAAAGCATCACATTAAAATCCAGCAGGAAACCAAAGCCCAGCTCGAGCTCAGCGACACGCTTCTTGAGAAGGTCGAGAAAAGCTCGGATAATCTTAAGCGATACTCGAAATACATGTGGGATTTTGGCGGGTACCCGATTTGTGAAAATTCAAAAACTACCTATTATCCTTCGGGCGAGGCTGTTTTTCCTGTGATACTTGAAGAAATCGAAAAAGCCGAAAAGTTTATATTCTTAGAATTTTTCATAGTCCAAGAGGGCAGAATGTGGAACGCACTGCTTGAACTTTTAAAGAAGAAGGTCAGCGAGGGCGTAGACGTAAGAGTGATATACGACGGCTTCGGCTCACAGCTCTCACTCCCTGCAGGCTATCATAAAAAACTGCAAAAGGCAGGCATTAAAACCCAGGTGTTCCTGCCGTTCACACCGTTTCTTTCAACCTCGCAAAACAACCGAGACCACCGAAAAATCGTTGTTGTTGACAGTAAGGTTGCCTTTACCGGAGGCTTTAACTTAGCTGATGAATATATTAACGAAGAGGAGCGCTTTGGCTACTGGAAGGACGGTGCCGTGCGTGTCGTAGGCGACGCTGTGTATAATTTTACTGTGATGTTTTTGCAGATGTGGCGATTTATAACAAGCGAGTCATGCGACGTTAGCGAGTATAAGTACGACTGTCCAAGACTCGAGGGAACAGAAGGTAGCTATGTCTTGCCGTTCGGTGATTCTCCGATTGACGACGAGCCAGTCGGAAAGCAGACCTACCTTAATATTCTGAATACTGCAAAAGATTATGTATATATCAGCACCCCGTATCTCGTCTTGGGTAACGAAATGATGAACGCTCTTAAATATGCGACAAAGAGTGGCGTCAAGGTAAAATTGCTTTTGCCGGGTATCCCCGACAAGAAGTACATGAAGATTATCGCTCGGTCTAAGTATCGTAAGCTTGTAGAAATGGGTGTCGAGCTGTATGAGTTCACAGAAGGCTTTGTGCACGAGAAGAGCTTTATTTCAGATGACGAAATTGCAGTTAGCGGCTCTGTCAACGTCGACTACAGAAGCTTCTATCTCCACTTTGAGTGCGGAGTTACAATGTACAAAACCGACAGCGTAATGGATATGAAAAAGGACTTTGAGGCAATGCTCGCAAGGTCAAAGCACATAACCCTTGAGGAGTGTGCTAAGATACCGCTGAGGGTGAGATTCTGCGGTGCACTTTTAAATATCTTTGCCAGCCTCTTATAAAAGAATATTAAACAAAATGCTCCGAAGAGATTTAATCTCCTCGGAGCTGTTTTTATACCTGCTTGTTTTTCTTGAAGATGCCGAACAGTCTAGCGAAGAAGCCTTTTTTCTTAGGCTTTTGCATAGCCTCCTGCTCATCCTTGTAGCGAGAAGCAGACTCGTAAGCAGATGCGATAAAGTATTCCTGCGAGTTAAGAGAATCCTTACCGCCGACAGGAACTTTTATGTACTTGCCGTCGCTGTTTTGCTCACGCACCTTGACGTTGTCTTCAAGCTGAGTCTTAAAGTAATCCTCTATACGCTTCTTGATGTCTGCGTCGTAGATAGGGCAGGCGACTTCGATTCGTCTTACGGTGTTTCTTGTCATAAAGTCGGCTGACGAAATGTATATTCTGTCAAAATCCTTGCCGAAAATATATACTCTCGAATGCTCGAGGAATCTGCCGACAATCGATACAATTCTGATGTTGTCGGTTACCCCGGGAACACCTGCTATAAGACAGCTTATGCCTCTTATTACAAGCTCGACCTTGACGCCTGCCTGCGAGCATTCAATAAGCTTGTCGATAATTACCTTGTCGGTGAGCGAATTCAGCTTCGCAGCAACATAGCCCTCGCCACCGTTCTTTGCAATTTCAATCTGCTCATCCATCATGTTGAGAAGCTTGTTTTGCATACAAAGCGGTGCAACAAGAAGATGCCTTGTCTCCTTGACGAGCTCACCGGTAGAAAGCGCATTAAATACGTCAGCGGCGTCGAGCGCAATTTCCTGATTTGCAGTCATAAGACAGAAGTCGGTGTATAGCGCAGCAGTCTTTTCGTTGTAGTTACCGGTGCCGATTTGGGTTATATATCTGACCTCGTTCTTGATTTTTCTTGTGATAAGAAGTAGCTTTGAGTGAACCTTCAGATTTTCAGGGCCGTAGAGAATCTGACAGCCTGCGTCCTCCAGCTGCTTTGACCATCCGATGTTGTTTTCCTCGTCGAATCTTGCTCGCAGCTCTAAAAGTGCAGTAACCTGCTTGCCGTTTTCGAGAGCCTTGATAAGAGCCTCAATAACCTTGCTGTTTCTCGCAACTCGGTACAGAGTGATTTTGATAGAAACAACGCTCTCATCGGTAGCAGCCTCTTCAAGAAGCTTTATGAACGGCTTTATAGATTCGTACGGATATGAGAGGAACAGGTCTTTTTTCTCAATCTGTTCAATCATCGGCTTCTTAAGGTCAATGCCATAAGCATCCTGTGGCGTACGTTTAGGGAAGAATAGCTCACTGCGATTTGAAAGCTTGTCAAAAATCGAGAACACATAGGACATATCGAGCGGAGCCTTCTGCGTGAAAACCTGCTTTTTAGAAAGCTCAAGTCTTGCAGTTAGCTCGCCTAAGGTGAGCTCTGAAAGCTCTCTTGAAAGCTCCAGACGGACAGGACAAAGCCTCTTACGCTTCTTGATAAGCTCCTCCATAAGACTACGGTAGTCAAGCTCGTATTCGTAGCCTGCCTCCTCGGTGTTTATGTCAGCGTTTCTTGTGACACGCATAACCGACTTTTCTGTAATCTTAAAGCCCTTCCACACCTCAGATGCAAAGTGAAGGATAATCTCCTCGTGGAGCATATATTTTATCTTTCCGTTTTTCTCGGCTGTAGGTAGAAACAGAACTCTAGGGTTCTTGGTCGAAGTAGAAACAACGCCCAGCTTAACAGAGCTTTTTGAAGCAAGCTTTGCCACAACGTAGATTTCCTTGTTAGCAAGGAAGGGGAACGGGTGACGCTTGTCGATAACTACAGGCGATAAAAACGGCTTGATTTCGTAGTTGAAGTATGCCTCGACGTATTCAGCTTCCTTTTTGCTAAGGTCCTTGAAGCTGCATCTCTTTACACCGAGGTCTTCAAGGTCGCTGTCAATCTTGCTGATAGTCTTGCAAAGCTCGTCGCTCATAGCTCCCACTCTCTTGTATATAGCAGAAAGCTGTTCGGAAGGCTTCATTTTTGTCTTTCCGTCACGTTCAGAGTCATTAGCAAGCATAGCGTCGTGAAGTGAGCCGACTCTTACCATGAAGAATTCGTCTAAGTTGCTCGAATATATCGACGCAAAGAGCAATCTTTCGAGAAGCGGAACGGTGGTATCCTGAGCCTCCTCCATAACTCTCATATTAAATTTAAGCCACGAAAGCTCTCGGTTGTCGTAAACCTTTTTACCCATTTCAGCACACCTCTGTTTTAACGAAATAAAGTCTTATATATTTATAATAGTATACCAAAGCTATTTTATGCCAAAATAGCTCTTGAAGTTGCCCGAGAAAATCGCCCTTCTCTCATCGTCTGAGAGTGTGAGCTTTTCAAATCTCAAAAGTTCTGACGCTATATTCCACATAGGGAAGTCGGTACCGAAGAATACTCTGTCTGTTCCGATTTCACGAATAAGCTCGGTAGCCTTTTCCGGCGAGAGCACAAACAGCGACGAGCTGCAGTCGTAATACACTCTGTCATTGCCGTAAAGCTCGTTTCTCGCTTCTTCCCAGGCTGTATATCCGCCGAGATGTGCCGCAATAACTTGAAGCTTTGGAAAATCCTTCAGAAGCTTTGCCAGCCTCTTTGGTGCAGAGAAGTCGTATCTTGGGTCGCCCATGTGGAAAAGTATAGGAACCCTGCCCTCGATAGCCTCGTACATTTTGTACGCGCCTCTGTCGTCAATATTGAATTTTTGAAAATCAGTATGAAGCTTTATTCCCCTGATTCCGTTTTGAATAAGCCTGTCAAGCTCCTTAGTAAAGTCGCCCTCATAGCCTGCGTGAAGGGTGCCAAAGCCTATGAACTTATCCTGCTTTTGACACTCGTCGATAATAAAGCTGTTGATAGACTCAACCTGCGAAGGGTCGGTTGCTGCCGAGCATACAAGCATATTTGTTACGCCAAACGGTTCGCTGTCTGTAAGAAGCATCTCGCTTGTCCCCACCGGTATATCCATATCAATTCCGTAAAAGCTACCTACATTAGTGACAGCCTTCTGTGCAATCTTAGCAGGGTAGATATGAGCGTGAGCGTTGCAGATTTCATAATTCTTTGCAAACTCAAGCGCCTTTATAATATCATTTTCCGGCATTTTAGTCATCCCCGTTTTCGTCAAGTGTTGTAATTCCTATAATCGACAGATTGTCGCAGCTACCCCTCGAAAGAGCCAGCCTGTATAGTGCGTCAATTTTCTCCTCGAACGGA
Source organism: Oscillospiraceae bacterium (assembly GCA_045602925.1). Taxonomy (GTDB): domain Bacteria; phylum Bacillota; class Clostridia; order Oscillospirales; family Ruminococcaceae; genus UBA7477. Next base: position 21,726 of record JAZSCN010000010.1, read on the forward strand.
ATCTCTAGCGTCATACAAACCTCAATCTCGGTTTTCCCTACATAGTCAGAAAGCCCGTCTGTGCAGATAATAATTGCATCATTGACAAGCATGCCAAATGGCGCGCCGATTGTTGTTACATCAATTTTTGGTGGAAGCCTATCCCCACCGAGCGAGGATATAATAACATTTCTGTCCGGAGAGGTTTTAAGCTCCTGTGCAGAAATCTCGCCCATATCGTATAGATATTGCACAAGCGTGTGGTCGGTAGAAATAAGCGTAGCCAAACCATTGCCGTATCTGTAAAGCCTAGAGTCACCGACGTTTATGCAAAGCCCGTTGCCCTTTTCGTCGAGCGATAAAGCACAAAGCGTGGTCTGCATATTCTGATGCTCGTCAGTAGCTTCAGCCAAATCGAGAATCTTATCGTGAATTGCGAGAATATCACGCCTTATATCCTTAGCCTCGCATAGCGAAGAAAAGCTTTTTTGAGAAAGCTCGTCAAGACAAAGCTGTGCCGCAAGTTCTCCGCCTCTCTCACCACCGACACCATCACAAACAGCCGTGATTGACGGTGTACCGATTAGTGCCGAGGATTCGCCATCGGCAGATACTATGCCGTTTATTAAAATTCTGTCCTCATTCTTAGAACGAATACAGCCTATGTCAGTTATTCCGTAAGCCTTGTAATACATTAAAACTGTCCTTTATGTTGATTTCAAGCTTTATTATACTCTTTTCAAAATAGATTGTCAACTTGCCATAAGCGTAAAGTCTATTGAAAAACAAAATAGTATGTGTTATACTTACCTTAGTGATAAAAGCTGTGGAGGAGGGGACAAAATGGCTGTATGGAATCCGTGGCATGGCTGTCATAAGCTCAGCGAGGGTTGTCGAAACTGCTATGTGTACAGAATTGACGCTTCCCACGACAAAAGCGATAGCCATATTGTCAAGAAAAACGCCGATTTTGACCTTCCGATAAAGCGAAAGCGTGACGGTAGCTACAAGCTAACGCTCGAAAAAGGCGAGCCATTGTATACCTGTATGACCTCCGACTTCTTTTTAGAAGACGCAGACTGCTGGCGTGACGAGGTCTGGGATATGATACGGCAAAGGCAGGATATCAGCTTTTTCATAATCACAAAGCGAATAGACCGATTTGAAAAGTGTGCGCCAAGCGATTGGGGCGACGGCTGGGATAACGTCACAATATGCTGTACCTGTGAAAATCAGGCAATGGCAGACTACAGATTGCCGATATTTTCTAAGCTTAAAATAAAGCATAAGCAGATTATCTGTGAGCCGCTGCTGTCTGAAATCGACCTCTCTGCACATCTGGGTTCAATAAAAATGGTAACAGTAGGGGGCGAATCGGGCGATAAGGCTCGGCTTTGCAGGTATGACTGGGTGCTCAGTCTGAGAGAGCAGTGCGTAGGTGCAAAGACCTCGTTTTATTTCAAGCAAACGGGTGCATACTTTGAAAAGGACGGAAAATACTATCGCATAAAAAGAGCCCTGCAGCAAACACAAGCTCGCAAGGCAGGGATAAACATAGACTTTTAGGAGGACAATGCTATGACTGAAATGTATGAAAGACTCGAAAGAAGCCTTAAATGTATAAGAGAAAAGACCGACTTTGTTCCGCAGGTAGCACTCGTGCTGGGCTCGGGGCTCGGTGGCTTCGCTGATGAAATCGACGTAAAGTGCAGTATAGCCTACAGCGAGATTGACGGATTCCCCGTTTCTACTGTCGCAGGGCATAAGGGCAGATTCGTGTTCGGTATGCTCGGTGACGTAAGAGTAGTTTGTATGCAGGGCAGAGTCCACTATTACGAGGGATATAAGATGGACGAGGTGGTAATGCCTATTCGCCTTATGGGAATGCTCGGCGCAAAAACTCTCTTTCTAACAAATGCCGCAGGTGGCATAAACGAGAGCTTCAAGGTCGGCGACTTTATGCTCATAAGAGACCATATATCGAACTTTGTTCCTAACGTGCTTATCGGTGAGAATATAGACGAGCTCGGCGTAAGATTCCCCGATATGACCGACATATATAATACCTCTCTGCGTGAAATCATCAAGGAGCAAGCAAAAAAGCTTGGCATTGAGCTTCAAGAGGGAGTGTATGTACAGCTTACCGGTCCTAGCTATGAATCCCCGGCAGAAATCAAGATGCTCGGCTTGCTCGGTGCTGACGCAGTCGGAATGTCTACAGTCTGCGAAGCTCTCGCAGCTAATCATATGGAAATGGACATCTGTGCGATCTCCTGCATCTCGAATATGGCAGCAGGTATTGCCAAGCATCCGCTTACACATAAAGAAGTCCAGGAAACAGCCGACAGAGTTGCAGTGAAGTTTAAAGCACTCGTCAAAGCGTCGGTTCAGGCTATTGCAAAGTAGTATATCGAAGGAGCATAACAATGAGAACAAGACTTTATAATGCGAAGATTCTAAGTAAGGATATGTCCATTACCGAAGGTGAAGTATGGGTAACAGACGATAAGATTTCCTACATCGGCGATAAAAAGCCTGCAGACGAGGCTTTCGATAACGAATACGATATAAAAGGCAACCTGCTTATGCCTTCCTTCAAGAACTGCCATACACATTCGGCTATGACTTTTCTGCGTTCTTATGCCGATGACCTTCCACTCCAGGAATGGCTGTTCCAGAAGGTCTTTCCACAAGAGGCAAAGCTGAACGGCGACAGAGTGTATAAGTTCACCAGAGTTGCAATTTTAGAATATCTGACAAGTGGCGTTACCTCGGCCTTCGATATGTATTTTTACCTGGATGACTATGTAAGAGCCTGCACAGAGATGGGCTTTAGAAGTGTATTGTGTGGTGGAGTGTGTGGAGACGATAAGGCAGAGGACTTAGAGAACCGCTTCAATAAGTTCAACGCAGTTAGCCCGCTTATCTCATATAAGCTCGGACTTCACTCGGAGTATCTCTCTCCGCTTTCGCTCATAAAGGACGTCGCAAGCCTTGCACAGAAATATAAGGCACCGGTGTATATGCATAACTCAGAAACTCAGCGTGAGGTAGATGAGTGTATCGAAAGATACGGTATGACCCCGACTCAAACCCTCTACGAAAACGGCATATTTGAGTATGGTGGCGGCGGCTTCCATTGCAACTTCTTAAGTGATAGGGACTTTGAGATTTTTAAGGAGAAAAAGCTGTGGGCTGTCACAAACCCTTCTTCAAATCTGAAGCTTTCAAGTGGTATAGCACCAATCCAGAGAATGCTCAGCGAGGGCGTAAATATCGCAATAGGTACAGACGGTCCTGCAAGTAATAACTGCCTTGATATGTTCAGAGAAATGTTCTTGGTAACAGCCCTTCAAAAGCTCGCAACAGGCGATGCGTCAGCTTGTCCTGCGCAGGATGTCCTAAAAATGGCTGCCTTCGACGGCGCAAGTGCAATGGGGCTCACAAACTGCGACAGCCTCGAGGTCGGCAAGCAGGCAGATATTATCGAAATCGACCTGAACCAGCCTAATATGCAGCCACTCCATAATATCGTCAAGAATATAGTCTATAGTGGTAGCAAGCAGAATGTCAAGATGACAATGTGCGCAGGTAAGGTTCTTTACAGAAACGGCGAATTCTTCGTGGGAGCTTCCCCAGAGAGTATCTACGAGCAGGCAAACACAGCTGTCAAGGAGCTGCTCAGCGAATAATAGTCTAAGGGTATCGAAGAATGAAAATCCGATACCCTCTTGTTTTATATAGAAATATAAATAGTATATTACCTCGGAGTAAGAACAAGTGGTTGAATTTGCTTGCCCTCTAAAGCCGAGATTATTGTGTCAGGTACAAGCTCAAAATGAGAAATCATAGAGAGTGGCTTTGACTTGTAGTCATCCTGCCCGAACGGTACAAAGTATATGTTCTTACGACAAAGAAGCTCGCCGATGTTTTTTGCACTCGTGCCAAGTGCGTCGTTTGTCGCTATCGCTAAAATAACCGGCAGGCGATTTCTGATGTGCGATTTTACAGCCATAGTAACAGTCGAATCGGTGATTCCGTGGCAGATTTTAGAGAGCGTGTTTGATGTGCAGGGCATCACAACTAATGCGTCCAGCATCTTTTTGGGGCCGATTGGTTCGGCGTCCGGTATAGTCAAAATTGCCTTTTTGCCACAAATCGACTCTAGACGAGCAAGGTTTTCATGCGCCTTTCCAAAGCGAGTCGATGCGGTGCTTGCCACCTGCGACATTATCGGATAAAGCTCGCAGCCAAGCTCCGAGAGAACCTCGAGCTGCCGAAAGCTCTCTGCAAAAGTACAAAAAGAACCACACATAGCTACGCCAACCCTGACGCCATTTAGTCTGTCATGCATCGCCGCCACCCCTTTCCTCGATGATGTTCAGTATCGTCTCGGCGATAATTTCGCCCGAGGTTATTGGGGCGACCTTTCCCGGATGAAAGAAAATGACTTGCGAAAATATTAAGATGGACGCTTAAACGTTTAAGCGAGAAAGCACGCAAAATCAAGCTTCTTGAAGGGGTAATGGTGAATATATACAAAATTATTAAACAGCCTGTGCTGACTCTATATGATAATTTTTCCATTTATGGATAAAATCTGCCAAATCTGCATATAAATGTAAGAAAAATAACGATTACATAGCGAATTATTGCCGATTTCTAAACCAATTGTTATAATGTTCTTATCAAAAACCAATTTAAATATTACAAATCGGTAACAAAACGTTATATATTGTTAGCAAGATGCACAAAAGATTTGAAATAGTTTTGTGGGAATTAACATAATTGATTACAGAATTAAAAAAAACGAAGAAAAAACTTGAATTTGAAGCAGGAATATTGTATATTTTTAATACGGAAACGATTTAGGACGATACGAGACTGTAAGGAGGCGGAACACTTTGGTTTCACTAAAGGACATATCCGCTAGATGTGGAGTTTCGGTCGCAACAGTCAGTAAAGCACTTAACGGTCACAAGGACGTTAGCGAGGCTACAAGAGAGCGACTCGTAAAGGTTGCTAAGGAGATGGGCTACTTCCCGAACTCCCAGGCCAGAGCACTTAAGACCAACCGTACATATAATATCGGCGTTGTCTATCTCGACGCTGCCGACAGTGGTCTTACACATGAGTTCTTTGCAAAGGTGCTTAATTCCTTTAAAACAGCTTGCGAAACCTTTGGCTATGATGTTACCTTTATTAACAAGAACATAGGCGGTCGTGATATGACAGCTTATGAGCATTGTAAGTACAGAAGCATCGACGGAGTGCTCATTGCTTGCACCGAGTTCACCAGCCAGGATGTATACGAGCTTGTTAATTCCGATATACCGATAGTTACTATAGACCATATGTTTGAATGTAAGTCGGCAATTCTTTCCGACAACGCAGCCGGTATGGGAGCACTTGTTGAATATGTATTCAATAAGGGCCATAGAAAAATCGGTTTTATCCAGGGCAATAAATCCTCAGTCGCAGAGAAGCGACTCGCAGCGTTCGTGAAGACCTGTCAGGCCTTCGGAATTCAAGTGGTAGACGAGTACCTCGTACCGGGCGACTTCCATAACGCTGACGTAACTTACGATAGGACAAAACAGCTTATGTCGCTGCCGGAGCCGCCAACCTGCATATTTATGCCGGATGACTTCTCAGCAATAGGCGGTCTGAACGCCCTGAATGATATGGGACTTAAAGTCCCGGAAGATGTATCAATAGTCGGCTACGACGGAATAAGCCTCTCACAGGTTATATCTCCAAGGCTGACGACCTACCGCCAGGACACAAACAAGATTGGATATCTTGCAGCAAAAAGGCTGGTAGAGTTAATTGAGAACCCTCAAACCTTTAACGAGGTTTTATTAGTAGACGGTGAGCTTTTAGAGGGGGAAACCGTCAAATAAATTAAGGCATTAATAAACAATTATACTAATGCACACAATTTAAGGAGGAAGATTTCAATGAACAAACTTAAGAGAGTTCTCTCAGGAACACTCGCACTTGCTATGGCAGCTTCAATGCTCACAGCTTGTGGCGGCGATGATTCTTCAGCTTCATCTGCAGCTCCAGCTGATAGCACAAGCACACCATCAGGCGACTCAAGCGCAGCTACACCAAGCGGCGAAAAGGTAACCATCAAGGTTTACACATTCACAAACGAAACACAGGGCATGCTCGACAGATACAAGGAACAGCATCCTGAAGTAAATGTTGACTTCGAAGTAACACTTGAAGCTACAGCATCTACTTACATCCAGAAGGTTTCTTCTGCACTCGCTAGCGAGTCAGATGCTCCAGACCTCTTCCTTGCTGACGCTGACTATGCACAGCTTTTCGCAGGTCTCGAAGGAACAGCTACACTTGAAGAGCTCGGCGTTGAGTTCGACGAGAGCGACTACTATGCTTACATGCTCGACTTCACAACAGTTGATGGCAAGAGAATGGCTATTTCTCACCAGGCAGCTCCAGGTGCTGTATTCTACAGAACTGACTATGCTGAAGAATACCTCGGAGTTAAGACTCCTGAAGAGATGCAGGCTAAGATTTCTACATGGGATGGATTCAAGGAAGTTGCTAAGACACTTGCTGATAACGACATCTACATGATTTCTGGTACAGACGAACTTAAGAGATGCTTCATGGCTAACAGAAAGTCTGCTTGGGTTGACGAAAACCTCAAGTATCAGCTCGACGAAGATCTCGTTAAGCAGTACCTCCAGGTAACATATGACCTCAACGACATGGGTGCTACATCTTCAGAAGCTGCTACACAGTGGCAGTCTGACTGGTACACAGGCATGGTTGACGGCGTATTCTGCTACTTCGGATGCACATGGTACCTCCACTACACAATCAAGCCAAACTGTCTCGCTACCAAGACTGGTGCTGCTGACGAAGAAGGCAACCCAACAGTTGCTGACTCTGACTACGTTGTAGGCAACGGTTCATTCGGTAAGTGGGGCATGGTACAGGGCCCAATGGCTTACTTCTGGGGCGGTACATGGTGGTACGGTTCCGATAAGTGTGCAGCTGACGAAGCTAAGAAGGCAATCGTTGCTGACGTTATCGAATTCTACACAGCTGATGCTGAAGCTATGACTGACTACGCTAAGTCCTCTGGAGACTTCGTTTCTAAGATTTCTGTAGTTGACGCTATCAAGAATGACGAAGCATTCAACAACCCATTCCTCGGTGGCCAGAACCACTACGTATTCTTTGCTGATGCAGCTAAGAACGTAAACGCTAAGACAATGTGCAGATACGATGATACATTCAACTCTGCAGTTGACGTAGCTACAAAGGCATTCATCATCGAAGGCGCTTCAATCGACGAAGCTGTAGAAAAGATCTACACAGAAGCTCAGTCTAACCTCGAAGGCCTTAGCAAGTAATTTAAATCTAGTTTAAATTTACTAAAAACATAACTCGCAAACTAGACGGGTGGGTCAGCCCACCCGTCTTTAGTTTTCGGTATCAAACAAAGTAGGAGTGTGAAAAATGGCTTCAACTAAAAGAAAACGCGCTAGAAGAAAACGCGCTAGACTTGAAAAGAACCATTGGGGTTACATTTTCATTGCCCCGTTCTTTATTGCCTACTTAGTTTTCCAGATTGTGCCGCTCGTTGACACTTTCCGTTACTCTCTTACAAATGCTAAGGCATGGTTTATGGACCCAAGCCAGAACTTTGATTTTGTTGGTATTGACCAGTTCAAGACCGTTCTCGCTGACGTAAACTTTAAGACTGCAATGTATAACACACCAGTAATGTGGCTGATGGGCTTTATCCCACAGCTCGGTATGGCTTTACTTCTTGCAGCTTGGTTTACAAACGAAAAGATTAGAGTTAAGGGCCAGGGCTTCTTCAAGGTTGTATTCTATATGCCTAATATCATGACAGCAACCACAGTTGGTCTGCTCTTCTTGGCATTTATCCGTAGAAACGGTTTTATCCACAATTTTGCGATATCAATCGGCTATCTCGAGAACGAACGTAAGGCATTCGCAAGTGAATGGTTCGGTCGAGGACTTATAGCATTTATCCAGTGGTGGATGTGGTACGGTCAGACTATGATTGTACTTATCGCTGGTATCCTCGGCATTAATCCATCATTCTTCGAAGCTGCTTCTATCGACGGAGCAACCGGCTTCCAGACATTCAGAAAGATTACATTGCCGCTTATTAGACCTATCATGACTTACACACTTGTTACATCGCTCATCGGTGGTTTCCAGATGTTCGACGTTCCAAATATGTTTGTTGAAGGTAATAACTCGGCAGCGTTCAGTGCTCATGTAACAACTATCGTTATCTACATCAAGAGAATCGGTTACTCCGGTACATTCTCTGTAGGTAAGGCATGTGCTGCATCACTGTTGCTGTTCTTTGTTACTGCCGTTATCGCTCTCTTCCTCTTCTGGATTATGAGAGATAAGGACGCAGAAAAGGCTAGAAAGGCCGCTAAGAAGCGCGCTAAGGAACAGGCAGCTTTGGAAGGAGGTAATATTTAATGGCTAATTATTCTGGTACAGTAAAGACTGTAAAGGGCGGTTACCATTTCCGTATTACCTTGGTAAAGATTTTTGTATACATTATTTGTATCTTCCTTACCATCCTTTCAATCGCACCTTTCATTATCATGTTGTTTAATGCTTCTAAGGACAGAATTGAGGTTCAGAAGGGCGTTCTTAACTGGGCACCTGAAATCAAGAACAAGACAATTGTTTCTCTCCTCCCTTCAAAGTCCTTCATCCAGAATGGTAAGTACCTCCTTACTTCTAAGGCACTCGGACTTCCATTCGGCAGAGGCTTCTTAAACTCATTCTTTATCGCTGCAGGTGCTACACTTCTTTCAGTGTACTTCTCAGCTCTCACAGCTTATGGCTTCGCTGTTTACAGATTCAAGCTCAATAAGCTTCTCTATGGATTCATTATGTTAATCCAGATGGTACCTACACAGGTTACTATGATTAGTTTTGTTGAAATGATGTACAAGTGGCATCTCACCAACAGCTACATTCCTTTCATCGTTCCAGCTATCGCAGCTCCAGGTACAGTATTCTTCCTGAGGCAATATATGTCGTCGGCGTTGTCGATTGACATGGTAGAAGCGGGACGAATCGACGGATGTTCTGAATTTGGTATCTTCAACAGACTCGTTCTTCCAATACTTAAGCCAGGTATGGCAACAATGGCTATCTTTGCGATGGTTACTAACTGGAACAACTACCTCTTGCCATCAATTCTCCTTGATGACCTGAATATGTCAACAGTTCCAGTCCTCGTTGGTAAGCTCAATGGTAATAAGTACTCAACCGAGTTCGGTGCAGTATATTGGGGTCTCTCGCTTACAGCGGTTCCTCTTATCGTATTCTACCTCGCACTCTCCAAGTACATTATCGCCGGTGTTGCTCTCGGTGGCGTAAAGGAATAAGTGTATTAGTTATTTATATGCTTTCAGTAATGAAAGCGCAAAAAGAAATTTCAGCCCTCACCTTTCGGCGAGGGCTTTTCTTTATCTCCATATAAGCTTGATTGTGTCCGATGAAATCTCGATTCGAGCGATTAGTAGCGTAACAATTCGCCTGCGTATGTCAAAGTCAAGCTCGCTGAAATTTACAGTCTCGCTACCCTTAGGGGTGGCAGGCTGATTTTTTGTGACAAGATACCGACGCTTTAAGCTCTCTAGCCTTTGCAACTCGGCTGTAAGAAAATCTCCACTCGATGCTTCAACTCGGCGTTTTGCATCTTCAAGCTCAATTAGAGCCTCGGAACGTCCCGCACAGCCACTACGCGAAGCTACAGCTACGCCGTGCCGGTCTTCCAGAGCTCGTAAACGTTCGCAAATAAGAGGCGCTATAATGCGTTCTAGCTCGTCTGCAGTGACGCAGGGCTTCTCGTTGCATAAATGAAGCTTGCGCCCACGACAGCATAGGTATATGCGATTTCTGTAAGCCTTTGTATAAAACGAATACCCGCAGCTGCATTTCATAACCCCTTGAAGCCAGCTTGGTGTCGACTTTTCTGTAATAAAAGAAGGCGTGTACCTGCGACGCTGAGCTTCAAGCCAAAGCTCCGAGGGGATTATTCCGTCGTGTAAGCCGATAGAAATATTCTCACCGTAAAACGAAGTGTGCTTAGCACCTCTGCGATTTTCTCTGCTCGAGTAACCTATAAGCCCGTGAGTTCCATCGAACAAGGCTTTGTCGCTGTGTATGTTACAACCCTGCGAGCTGAGAAAATCGTATGTGTCAGCGTCAGCCATAACGTAAGTGGGCGAGCGTAATATTCTCCTCACCGAGCTTGCTGTCCAGCCACCACCACGCCTTCCCTTAAAGCCATTATCGTTGAGGTGTGCCGCTATCGCATTTATGCTCATTAGTGAGTGGGTGTAAAGTCGGTAGATTTTTTCAACAAGATAGGCGTCGCTGTTTTTAACAAAATATGCCGTCTTGTAGCCTAGGTGGAAAGTTTCTTTCTTGTCATAACCAAGAGGTGCGTATCCACCGAGATATAGTCCCAGCCTTGCTCGTGCGTGGTAATTGTCTGTAACACGCCTGCGAATTGCACCTCTCTCCATTTCTGCAAACATCATAAGAATGTTTAGTAGCACGATGCCGGTTTCTGACGAGGTGTCAAAGCCCTCCGTTCTCGAAATCAGCGTAACCCCAAGTTTTTTTAGCTTGTCGGTGAGGAGTACAAAATCAATCAGCGAACGGCTTATTCTGTCAAGCCGATATATGATAATTCTGTCAAGCTCGCCCGATTCTGCCAGAGATAGTAGCTCTTTAAATCCGGGCCTGTTGAGATTTGCACCGGAAAAGCCCTTGTCCGAGAATATGTACGGCTCTTTCCCGGCAAGTGGCATACAATCCTCAATCTGACTTTCTATGCTTATGCTGTCCTTCTTGTCTGCCGATTGCCTTGCGTAAATTGCACTCCTCAAGCACCTTCAACACCCTTCGATAAGTTGTCTTTGAGTCAGCTTCACCATCATATATGTAAAGGACAAACTTCTCAAAGTCCTCTTTTTTGATAAGCTTCACGAAAATCCCTCCATTTACCTTGTGATATTATATGCTTTTCCGATTGACAATATAGCTAAGATGAAATATAATAATGAGTAACTAGAGAAAGGAGCTGATATAATGAGCTTGTTTTCCCATGATGAGGAAGATCTGGACGAAGAAGAGCTCGACGAGGCTCAGGTAGATAAAGAACAAAGTAAGAAAGAAGAAAAGTCGAGTCACTCGCTTATAGGAAGCTTTTTTAAATTTATATGGAAGCTTGTGAAACTAGCATTGGTGCTTGCCCTGGTGCTCTTTGTTTGTTATTCTATAGCTGTAATGAGATATATAAATAAGGTCGAAATCGTCGAGGACGGCGAACGTGTAGAGCATAACGTAGAGCTTATGACAAGCGACAATGTTACAAATATACTGCTTATCGGTAGCGACACAAGAAGCGTTACAGACAAGGGTAGAGCCGATACGGTGATTTTGCTTTCAATCAATACCGATAATAAGACAATCACAATGACTTCTTTTATGAGAGATAGCTATGTCGAAATCCCGGGCAGAGGAATGGGCAAGCTCAACGCATCCTACAGATACGGTGGTGCAGAGCTTCTTATGGATACCTTAGAGGTCAACTTCAAGCTGGAAATCGACGACTATGTGTATATAAACTTTGAGTCATTCTCCAGCATCGTAGATGCCGTCGGTGGAATTGAGCTGACTGTAACTGATGCCGAAGCTCAGGGAATGAAGGCGCCTATGGCAGAGGTCAACGATATCTTGGGTAAGCCAAGCGATACCGATTTTCTCCCATCCGGCGGAACATATCTGATGAACGGCAACCAGGCTCTCGCATACGCAAGACTGAGATATGTAGGTAATGCCGATTTCGAGCGTACCGAGAGGCAGAGAGAGGTTATACAGAAGGTTATAGAAAAGGCAAGGTCACTTTCTATAGGAGAGATTGATTCATTCCTCAAGAAATGTGCAGGTAGCGTTGTGACAAATATGAGCAAGAAGGAAATGTATCTCCTCTCGCTTAACTTAATAAGATACGCAGGCTACGAAATAAACGAGCTCAGAATACCTTGTGACAACTGCTATAAAGGTAGTATGATAGGTGGCCAGTCGGTGCTCGAACTCGATTTTGATGCGAATATTGATGTTATAGAGGATACACTATTTTAGATAAACCAAAGAACCCCTACAGATTTTTTCTGCAGGGGTTTCGTACGTTATGTCGTTTGGTGGAAGAGAGAGTGCCCAAATTACCTTTAGTCCAAGCGCTGAGGCATAGTCAAAATCGACTCCACCTGGCTTTGAAGCAAGGTCGATAATCAGCGTGTCAGCAGGTATCTTTTCAAGACAATCAGAGTCAAGCAGCAGTGCGGGAGCCGTGTTTATGATGAGCTGGTAGCCGTAGGGCGAAGCCGTAAAATCACTAAGCCGCACAGCTTCGTAACCGAGCGTCATGGCGTAGGCGAGGTCAGATTGCTTTCTTGCAGCAATATGTACTCTGGCACCGACAGCGTCAAAAAGCCTCGCAACAGCCTTTGCAACCTTGCCAAAGCCGATGATTACCACAGCAGTATCGGAAATCGTCGTAGCTGTGTTTTCCATGCTAAGTAAAAGCGTGCCCTCGGCAGTTGCAACACAGTTGCGAATTATTAGCTCTTCTCGTAAAAAATAGTCACAGCAGGCTATACCGGCTCTTTCAAAAATCCGAGCTATTTCTCTAGAGAGCTTTCCACCGACTAAAAGTGTGCCACCATGACAGCAATCGAGAAGCTTTTTGAGTGGTATTTTTTTATCGAAAAAGGGCGCGTTTACGTTTTCTCCATCGCTTGTTGCAATAAGTGGCAGGACAATTACATCTGCTTTTATGGTGCAAAGCTCATCGAGGGACAGCTCTTTGAAGGCAGGGTAGCGTTCATCCTCGCATAACCCCAAGGTGTATACAAAGTCGGAGCAATCGCACAGACGTCTTGCAAGAAAATTCTGTCTAAGGTCACCACCGACCACTAAGAATACAGTGTCTTTATCCATAAATATCGTCACAGCTTTTGTGTGACGCCTCCTTTCATAATATTAAGCGACAAATTTTTGTCGGATATTTTATTATATGAAAGGTGCGATTCTTCGGTTAATATGACATAATAAAAAGTCCTCCCTGCAATAGGGAGGACTTAGATAGCTTATTAAACTAAGTTTGCAATTAGTTGATGAGGGACTTTTCAGTTTCCTTATCAAAGAGGTGCATTCTGTTAGGGTCAATAGCAATCTTGATGTGATCCTGAGGACGAGCTGTTGAACGAGGTGAAACTCTAGCTGTGAGGTTGATACCTTCGCAGTTGATGTAGAGGTAAGTTTCAGCACCCATCATTTCAGTAACTTCAACTTCAGCTTCGATAACGCCTGTTGTAGCATTTTCAATGAGGTCAGCTTCATCGTGGAGACACTCTGGACGAACGCCCATTACGATTTCCTGGTCAACCAGTGGCTCGAGAACTTCAGCATCAGCCTTAGCTTCTGGAACTTCTACATAGTACTTCTTGCCTCTTGTTGTCTTGGTGTCTTCAGAACCGAACTCAACAACGTACTTATCTTCGATCTTTCTGAGGTAAGCATCAACGAAGTTCATCTGTGGAGAACCGATAAATCCAGCAACGAACTGGTTAACAGGATTCTGGTAGAGGTTTGTAGGTGAGTCAATCTGCTGAATGTAACCGTCCTTCATAACTACGATTCTGTCACCCATTGTCATAGCTTCTGTCTGGTCGTGTGTTACGTAGATAAATGTTGTACCGAGCTTCTTGTGGAGCTTAGCAATCTCAGTTCTCATCTGAGCTCTGAGCTTAGCGTCGAGGTTGGAAAGAGGCTCGTCGAGAAGGAATACCTGTGGCTCACGAACGATAGCACGTCCGAGCGCAACTCTCTGTCTCTGACCACCGGAGAGAGCCTTTGGCTTTCTGTCGAGGAGGTGAGCGATGTCGAGGATTCTAGCAGCTTCTTCAACCTTTCTAGCGATTTCGTCCTTAGGAACCTTACGGAGCTTAAGACCGAATGCCATGTTTTCAAATACTGTCATGTGAGGATAGAGAGCGTAGTTCTGGAAAACCATTGCGATGTCTCTGTCCTTAGGAGCGATGTCGTTAACGAGTCTGTCACCGATGTAGAGTTCACCTTCAGTGATTTCTTCAAGACCAGCAATCATTCTGAGTGTAGTGGACTTACCACAACCAGAAGGACCAACAAGGATGATAAATTCCTTGTCCTTAATCTCGATGTTACAATCTGAAACAGCTACAACGCCGCCCGGATACTTCTTATAAATTTCTCTTAATGATACACTTGCCATTTCTTGAGGACCTCCCAATTATTTTTTGCTAAATATAGTGTATATATCTTAGCTATGCTATTATCATAACAAATTTTAACCTTTTAAACAAGATGTTTTTTTACTAAACTTTAAAATAATCATTTATTTATATTGACGAAAAAAACGCCCTCTTTGTGAAAAATCAATTTTTGCCGTCAAAAAGCCGTGCGATTTTTTCAACATCTTTGTGCATAAGTTCCAAACACTCTCCAAGGGCTAATTTTCCGTCTAAAGCGAGGTTTCCGATGTGTGTTCGCTTGAGATAAATGACCTTGTTCCCGAGAGCCTCGAACATCTTTTTCACCTGATGAAACATACCTTCGTGGAGAATAACCTCGCACTCTGTAGGATTATCTGAACCTATAAATTGTGCCGGCATACATTCCTCACCGGTTCGTAGGGTTATGCCGTTTTTAAATGCCTCTGAGTAACTTTCCTCGTAAGGCTTCTCGAGTCTTACAAAATATCTCTTTGCAACGTGACTCTTTGGAGAGAGAATTCTGTGTGCAAAATCTCCGTCGTCAGTTATAAGCACAAAGCCCTCGGTGTCCTTGTCAAGCCTGCCTGCAGGGAAGAGGCCCGGGCGCATAAGCTCCTCGGGGATAAGCGATAGTACGGTTGGCGACAGCCCGTCTCTCGTCGAACACACAACACCCTGTGGCTTGTTGAGCATAATGTAGATGTGCTTTTTATATGTGATAGGCGTGCCGTCGATACATACTACTACAGCATTAGCGTCTATGCGTGCGTCAGATTTCTTTTCTATCTTGCCGTCAACGGTAACCCTGCCTTTTTTGCATAGCTCCCTTGCGTCACTTCTCGAAATATCATTTCTCTGCGACGATATAAGCTTGTCCAGTCGCATGATGCTTTTTTCTGACATTGCTATGCCCTCCCTCCACGATATAAAAAATAACCGCCATAATTGTTCTTGGCGGCTATTACATTATTTATTATACATTATATAGGTGGCTTTGTCAACGCTACTTATTATAAGGAAGTCTTGGAATCGTCAATCTCTGAGGAGCTATCGTCTGTGCTGTCATCTGCTACTGAGCTGTCATCAATTACAGAGCTGCCGTCGGTTTCTTTTTCATCAAGCTTTTTTAGTCCCTGCATAAAGCCATCAAGCGACGTGCTGCAAACATCTCCGCCGATAAGTTGACCGTTATATACCATAAGACTCAGCACAACGTCATTTTCGCCCGGATAGTTGTGAACAGGGTAGGAGTAGATTTCTACAGTCTTTCCCTTATACTCTTCGAGGTCAAAGCCCTGCTGCTTTTGCAGGTCGTTGTAGCTTTGATAAACCTCGTCAAATTCCTGAGGGATAATCACTATCCTGCAGGTATCGTATTCCTCACTTGTCTCCCAGCCCAGAGAGGTAATGAACTCCTGACGCTGATGCTCGCTTGTCATACGGTAGATTGCCGCACGCTCTCTTGCTCCGTGGGAAGCGAACAAAATTGCCGCCACAGCAACACCCACTATAGATAAAATGGTTACGCCTGCCCAGAAGCTCTTGATTTTTACAGTTTTTATAAACATAATATACCCTGCCTTCTTTGAGAATTTTGTAGTAATAATTATGAAAGATAGGACGAGATTATGACAAACTGCTAAAATCTTTTGAAGTGGCAAATTACTGCCTGCCGATTACTTGATTTTGATGCGAAATTGTGGTATAATACGTTTGTAAAAAGCTACGAGCTTGAGTTATTACCATATCTATGGGAGGAGGACATGCTTTCTTGTGAGAGCATGATTGTGTTTTATGGGCGGATTGTTCGGTGCGGTTTCAAAAAGCGACTGCGTTTTTGATGTGTTCTTCGGAACTGACTATCATTCACATCTCGGCACAAAAAGAGCCGGCATGGTGGTTTATGATGAAAAGAAGGGCTTTGATAGGTCAATTCATAATATTGAGAATTCACCATTCAGAACTAAGTTTACCGACGAGATGAATAAAATGGTCGGTACCATCGGCATTGGCTGTATCAGCGACTATGAGCCACAGCCGATTATGGTTCGCTCTCACCTTGGTACATACGCAATTACAACAGTAGGAAGAATAAACAACTCCGATGAACTCGTCGAGCTTTTGTATAGCAAGGGCCACACACACTTCTTTGAAATGAGCGGTGGAGAAATTAACCCAACCGAGCTTTGCGCTTCTATTATAAATCAGAAGGGAAGCATCACAGAGGGTATCGCATACGCACAGGAGCTTATCGAGGGCTCAATGAGCATGCTCGTTATGACAAGTGAGGGAATATACGCTGCCCGTGACAGAGTGGGAAGAATACCTCTCGTTTTAGGGAAAAAGAATGGAAGCAATTGCGTCGCATTTGAGGATTTCTCATTCTTCAATCTCGGCTATGAAAAGGATAGAGATTTAGGCCCGGGCGAAATCGTGTTTATGACTGCCGACGATGTAAAGACAGTCAAGGAACCGGGCAAGAAAATGAAGATTTGCACATTCCTCTGGATTTACTACGGATACCCATGCGCATCCTATGAGGGAATCAGCGTAGAGGAAGTAAGAACACGCTGTGGAGCTATGCTCGCAGGTAGAGATTTAGGCGACATCTCACCGGATATCGTAGCAGGTGTACCGGACTCAGGTACAGGTCACGCTATCGGCTATGCTAATGAGAGTGGCGTTCCTTTCGCAAGACCATTTATAAAGTATACACCAACTTGGCCACGTTCATTTATGCCACCAACACAGAAGAAGCGTAACCTCATCGCAAAGATGAAGATGATTCCGGTAACAAAGGTTATCAAGGATAAGAGCCTTCTGCTTATAGATGACTCAATCGTAAGAGGCACACAGCTTGGCGAAACTACCCAGTTCCTCTATGACAACGGTGCAAAGGAAGTTCACGTAAGACCTGCCTGTCCACCAATACTCTTTGGCTGTAAGTACCTTAACTTCTCGCGCTCATCCTCTGAGCTCGACCTTATCACAAGAAGAACTATCCTCGAAAGAGAAGGCGACAGAGCCGACGAAATGCTGTCTGAGTACGCTGACCCGGAAAGCAAGTGCTACCAGGAACTTTTAGAGGATATAAGAGCTAAACTCGGCTTCACAACACTTAAGTATAACAGACTCGACGATATGATAAAGGCTGTCGGAATCGACCCTGAATGCCTGTGCACATATTGTTGGAACGGAAAAGAATAAAAATACTAAACTAAAATTACAGGAAAGCTTGACGCGTTAATCGTCGGGCTTTCCTTGTTTTTATGCGTTTTTTCAAGTAATCAGCCTGCTTTGAAATATTAATTTAAGAAACACAAAATGCAAATTTTTCTGTACAATTGTCGCTCTCTACAAGTGGTATCGTTTTCAATTGTGCAATATGCACAACGTTTAAAAAAATATTTTTTTCAAACGTTTGAGAAACTTGACAATAGTGCGAATAATTGATATAATTTAAATTAGCTTAATATGGGCATTTTGAACAAAGTGCATAAATAAATCGTGTATATCGCGTCAATTTGATAGCGTTTTTAACAACCGCTATCTTTCGAGCAATATTCTGGTATTGGGCTAAAAAGTTAGGCAATATGTACAAAATTTCATAAGGAGTTTAGATATGGGAGTAATTCTTAAAGCTGATAAGATTGTCAGAGAGTTTAAAATAGGCGACGGTACAACTGTTACTGCACTTAATAATGTCTGCATTGACATCGAAGAAGGACAGCTGACTATCCTGAGAGGCCGTTCCGGTAGCGGTAAAACAACACTTATAAATATTCTGGGTGCACTCGATAGGCCGACGTCCGGCGAAGTCGTATTTAACGGAAAGGATATTACCAAGCTTTCCGACAAAAAGCGTGACGACCTAAGACGATATAATATGGCGTTTGTATTCCAGTCTGTTGCACTTATTTCAAGTATGACAGCGTATGAGAATGTCGAATTCGGGCTGAGACTTGCTAATATTCCTGCAAGTGAAAGAGAAAAGCGTGCTAAGGAAGCTCTTGTTCAGGTCGGACTCGAAAAGCGTATGCACCATAGACCGAGCGAGCTCTCCGGAGGCGAACAGCAAAGAGTCGCAATTGCAAGAGCTATTTCGCATAAGCCTGAGATTGTCTTTGCCGACGAGCCGACTGCCGAGCTTGATACTAATACTGCACTGCACGTTGTTAAGCTTTTCAAGGAGCTTGTTTCAAAGCAGAAGATGACAATTATTATGACAACCCATGACCCTAGCATGATGGATATTGCTGATAGGGTATATACACTTGAGGACGGTGAGATTGTTGGAGACTAATGAAGCAATTGTAAATGACGACGTTATAATATCTTGCGATAATCTCGTTAAGATTTATAAAACAGACGAAATCGAGGTTGTTGCCCTGCAGGGACTTGACCTCGAGGTTAAAAGAGGCGAGCTTATGGCAATCGTCGGTAATTCCGGTAGCGGTAAGTCAACTCTCCTTAATATGCTCGGCGGACTCGATAAGCCGTCAGCAGGTAGCCTCTATATCGACGGCAAAAACCTTTTGAAGTTTACAGAGAACGACTATATAGATTATAAGCGAAATACAGTCGGCTTTGTGTGGCAGAATAACGCCAGAAACCTAGTTCCGTATCTGACAGCATTACAGAATGTAGAAATGCCAATGCTTCTGAAGGGCGCTAAGGAAAAGCGAGAAAGAGCTACATACCTTCTCAAGAAGGTTGGACTCGAAAAAAGAATGAACAGCCGACTCGACCAGATGTCCGGTGGTGAACAGCAAAGAGTCGCAATTGCAATAGCACTCTCCAATAAGCCGAAGATACTGCTAGCCGACGAACCTACAGGCTCGGTTGACTCTAAAACCTCAGCAGCTATCCTCGATATATTCAAGGAGCTTAATAAATCAGAGGGAATCACTATTGTAATAGTTACCCACGACGTGAAGCTCGCAAAGCATATCGACCGTGTCGTTGCAATCCGTGACGGAAGAACAAGCTCTGAGATAATTAGGAAGCGTAGCTACGCCGAGGACTTAAGCGAGCTTGAGAACGAAGAAAACCTCTCGAAAGAGCAGGAGCAGGAAGAAGAGATTGTTCAAGAGGAACTTGCCGTTCTCGATAGAGCAGGCCGAGTACAGCTCCCAAGAGAATATCTCGATGCACTCGAGATAAAGGGCGGCTCAAAGGTAAAGGTCGAGCTTTCAGAAGAAAAGGACCGTATAGTAGTCTTTAAATCCAAGTAATCTGCAACAAGCAAGCTTTTATAAAAGCGTATATGGCAAATACAGAAAGGTGGATAAATGTGAAAACAGACAAGCTTAAGCGAATATCAGCTATTGTACTGTCGCTTGCACTGACAATGTCAATGCTTCCTTCAGCATCAGCGCAAGAGACAGACGAACTTGCTTCTTCTGTAGGTACCTCCGAAGAGAGTAGTTGGGAAGAAAGAAATTCTATGCTTACATACGGCGAGTACCTCGAACAGCACGCCGATGCAAATCTTCCACAAAAAGAGGTTGTTATCTACGGAAAGGATTATACCTCAAAAAGTGCCGAAACTATCGCAAGCGTTATCACAGTCGACGGTAAGACCGAGGTTCTCAATTGGGAGAGCCAGAATGGTGAGCTCACATACAATCTTGATATCGAGGAGGAAGGCTTCTATAATATCGAGTTTTCTTATGAAGCCCTCTCTAGCCCCGCTAACGAGATTGAATTCGGACTTCTCATAGACGGCGAATACCCTTATGAGACAGCTTCAAGACTTACGCTTAGCAAGGTGTGGGTTAACGAAACCGAAATCACCCAGGACTTTAACGACAACGATATAAGACCGGGCCAGGTCGAAAAGGTAATGTGGCAAAAGTCATACCTTAAAGACGTCGACGGACTTTACAACGGTGCGCTTGAGTTCTACTTCACAAAGGGTAGCCACACTCTTACTTTAGAATCATCTAAAGCAAGATTTGCTATCGAGTATATAAAGCTGTGCAGAGACGCAGTTCCACAGCCTTATGTAGCTCCCGCAGATTCCGAGCTTTCTGCTACCAAGGGAATAGGCACAATCAAGCTCGAAGGCGAAAGTGCCGACTATAAGAGCGATAGAACCTTGTTCCCAACCTCAGACAGAACCTCTTACCTCACTTCTCCTTCCGACCCTACAAAGACACGATACAATACAATCGGTAAGGATAGCTGGGCAAAGTCAGGTCAGTCGGTTACATGGAATTTACATATCGACACAGCAGGTTACTATAAGATAGGTATAAGAGCTAGACAAAGCACAATGAGAGGCTTCTATTCCAATAGAAAGCTCTGCATCGACGGTGTCTGCCCGAATGCCGAATCCGAAAGACTAAAGTTCTACTACTCAACCGATTGGACTTTGACAGTTCCTGAAACCGAAAACGGCGATACAGTATACTATTACTTTAGCGAAGGCGACCATACAATCACCCTAGAGTCAGTTCCGGGCGAAATCGGTGAGATTATGGATAAGCTCGACGGACTCGTTTCTGAAATTAATAACTACTATAGAGAAATCAGACAGATTACCGGTCCTGACCCTGACGAGTATACCGACTATAACATCGACACAATCATCCCTGAAGTAAGAGATGATTTCAAACGCTTCAGTGCAGAGCTCAAGGCCCTACAGGACGAAGTAGATAAGCTTATGAGCAGTGGTGGTAACGAGTCTGTTACCCTCAATGAAATGGCTATCATACTCGAAAAGTGCTATAAGGACCCTTGGAAGATTCCTTCTCTTATGAATCAAATCAAGGATAATGTTACAGCACTCTCATCCTGGATGCTTACCTACAGAGAACAGCCACTCGAGCTCGACTTTATCGAGATTTCTGCTCCCGAAGAAGAATTTACAAGCGTAAAAACATCCTTCTTTGAAAGCTTAAAGTTTAACTTCCTCGCATTTATAGGCTCGTTCTTCGAGGACTATAACACACTCTCTGAAAACGAGGGCGAGGCAGACGTGCTTTCTTGCTGGATTACACTCGGACGTGACCAGGCTCAGGTAGTAAGAGCCATGATTGAAAACGACTATAACCCTAACGCAGAAACTAAGGTCGCATTAAAGCTCGTTCAAGGCGGTATCTTAGAATCGACGATGGCGGGGAAGGGGCCGGATATAGGCTTGTTTATGGGTGGCGACTACCCGATTCAGCTCGCAGCCCGTGATATGCTCGTAGATGTTTCGCAGTATGAAGACTACGAGGAGGTTACAACAAGATTTTCAAAGGACGCTATGACACTCTATACATATAACGACGGCGTCTATGCACTCCCTGTCCAGCAGTCATTCCCACTTATGTTCTACCGTGACGATATACTCTCAGAGTATGGCATCAACGGCGCAACCGATATTCAGACATGGGATGACCTCATCTCAATCCTACCAACACTCCAGAGAAATTACCTCGAGGTTGGTCTTATCCTTCCTGCCAATACAAGCGTAAACGGTACAACAACCGTTCCTACCACTACCGAGGCAGGCAATACCTTCGCAATGCTTATGCTGCAGCAGGGCCTCAACTTCTATAACGAGGACCTCACAGCTACAACTTTCGATAATCAGATTGCCGTAGATTCATTCGAAATGTGGACTGAATTCTATACAAAGTATAGCTTCCAGCAGACCTACGACCCAATCACAAGATTCAGAACAGGTGAAATGCCTGTACTTCTCCAGAACTATACATTCTATAATACACTCGCAGTTACTGCCCCTGAAATCAAGGGCGCTTGGAACTTTACCTTGGTTCCGGGTACAAAGCAGGCAGACGGCACAATCAGCCACGCAGCAAACTCTGCAGGCTCAGGTGCTATCATCTTCACCAGCTGTGATAACCAAGACGCAGCTTGGGACTTCATCAAGTGGTTTACTTCAACCGAGGCTCAGATAGAATACGCTAACGACATCGAAGCCGTACTCGGAACACTCGGACGCTTTGATACAGCTAACGTCGAAGCCCTGAAGGCACTTTCTTGGTCACAATCAGAGCTCGAGGTAATACTCGCACAGCTCGAACAGCAGGTTGAAATTCCTATTATCCCTGCAACCTATGGCGTAACAAGAAATATCGTTAACGCTTTCAGAGCAGTTGTTAACGATGCCGACAACGCCAGAGATACCCTTATGTGGTATAACAGGGATATCAACGCTGAAATTACTCGTAAGCGCGAAGACTTAGGTCTTCCGGTCTAAGAAAGGAGGGTCATAATAGTGGCTTCAAAAACTCAGGAAACTCCGCTTAATAAGCAGAGTAAGGGTAAGTACACCTGGAATATGATGAAGGCTAATAAAGCCTGCTACTTTATGCTCGCTCCATTTATGATTCTTTTTATCATATTTACAGTAATTCCGGTTATCATTACATTACCACTGGCATTTACAAACTTTAATATGGCACAGTTCCCTGAATTCACAGGACTGTCTAACTTCTACACACTGTTTTTGAACGACGATACATTTATGATTGCCGTTCGTAATACCCTCATTTTTGCAGTTTTCACAGGACCGTTCAGCTATGTGCTCAGCTTTATTCTCGCTTGGCTCATCAACGAAATGCACCCTGTGCTTAAAACCGTGTTCACCTTCGTGTTCTATGCTCCGTCAATGACTACATCAGCTT
Organism: Oscillospiraceae bacterium; assembly: GCA_045602925.1. GTDB lineage: Bacteria > Bacillota > Clostridia > Oscillospirales > Ruminococcaceae > UBA7477. The sequence goes on from JAZSCN010000010.1 coordinate 44,719, forward strand.
ATGTAATCTGGCAGCTGCTCCTCTCAGGCGACTCTAAGGGTTATATAAACGCTATCCTCATTGACTTTGGAATCTTAAACTCACCAAACCAGTGGCTTACAGATACAAACTATATTTTACCTGTTTGTATCATCGTTCAGCTGTGGATTTCAATGGGTGCAGGCTTCCTTTCCTTGCGTGCAGGCTTCCAGAACATCGACAAGTCAATGTATGAGGCGGGCGCAATCGAAGGTATCAAGAACAGATGGCAGGAGCTGTTCCTTATCACAATCCCATCAATGGGCCCACAGCTTCTGTTTGCCGCAGTTTTGCAGATTTCTGCATCATTCACAGTAGGTGTAGTATCACAAAACCTCGTCGGACTTCCATCAACCGACTATGCAGCACATACCGTTATGAACCACGCAACAGACTATGGCTGGATTAGATATGAGATGGGCTACGCCTCAGCTATATGCCTCGTGCTGTTTATAGTAATGCTCCTTGCTAACTCGCTTATCAATCGAGTATTACGTAAGTATGTCGATTAAGGGGGTGGCTGACAATGGGTATTAAAAAGAAAAAGAAAGTCGATATACAAGATGTAAAGGTTAAAAAGAGAAGTAAGAAGATTACCGCTTCAAGAGGCGGAAATATCTGTATCTTTCTGTTCTTGTGCATTACAGGCTTGTTTATGATTTTTCCAATCTATTACGCCGTAGTTCAGTCCTTTAAGCCTATCGAAGAGCTCTTCGTGTTCCCACCAAAGCTCTACGTTCTTAATCCGACAACAAAGAACTACTCGGATATGATGAAGGTCGCAACTAACCTCTGGGTACCGCTTTCAAGATATATCTTCAACAGCGTTTTTGTATCAGTAGTGGTTACAGCCTGCAACGTGTTTGTATGCTGCTGTGCAGCCTTTGTCCTCGCAAAGTGTAAGTTCCCGGGCAATAAGTTTATTAATAAGCTTATCGTAACAGCCCTCCTCTTTACATCACAGGCAACCTGGATTATCCAGTTCCTCGTAATGGCGACCCTCGGTATGATTGATAGCTACTGGGCACTCATTCTCCCAAGTATCGCTACACCAATGGGCTTGTTCCTTATGAGACAGAGTATGACAACTATCCACGACTCGATGATTGAAGCCGCCAAGGTTGACGGTGCAGGCCTCTTCAGAATCTGCTGGCAGGTAGTAGTACCTAACCAGAAGCCTGCAATTATGACTCTTATCATCTTTGCATTCCAGGATGCATGGAACAGACAAAGTGGTACAATCATCTACTCTGAAGAGCTTAAAACCTTACCAACAATTATGCAGCAGATTGCCGCATCAGGTATCGCTCGTCAGGGTGTAACATTTGCAACTTCAGTAATACTTATGCTTCCTCCGCTTATCGTGTTCCTCGTAGCACAGAGTAACGTTATCGAAACAATGGCGAACTCCGGTATCAAGGACTAAGCGAAAGACTAACGCTAGATAAACGACTAGAATTTTGAAAAGGATATAGGTGAAAACAGTGCAAATGAAAAAAGCATTTAAAAGAGCTGTAGCCTCGCTCCTTGCAGTGTGCAGTATGTCAACAGCAGTTTTGACAGCCTACGCAAGCGAGCCGTATGACTCGTACAGCTATGATTTTTGGAATGACCCGGTTCCTGCACAGGCAGCCTATAAGGTTAACGATACATATACCGGCAAGAATCTGAACCTTACAAGGCTTACCGACCCGGAGGATGAGCTTTTTATAAGCGAAACTACCTCTACCTCTCTCGCAGGCGCCAAGGATATCTACTTCGAGCAAACTCTTGAAGAGTTCTGGGTCGCAGATACCCAGAATTCAAGAATCCTAAGACTCGATAAGGAGCTTTCACTTATCGGCTGCTATACAGGTGTCGATAGCTCCGAAAGTGGTAATACAAAATTTAATAACCCTAACGGCGTGTTCGTTAAGGTGGAAGAAAACGGCGACGTTATAATGTATGTCGGCGATACCGAAAACTCCAGAATTTTAAAGTGTAAGATAGTCGATGGGCTGAGCTGTACAAACGAGCTCGAAATAGGAAAGCCTGATTCCGCTATCTATACTACAAAGTCTAAAACATTTATGCCCGAGAAAATTCTCGTGGATAAAGCAGATAACATCTACGCAGTATGTACCTCTCTCAACGCAGGCTCTGCCCAGTTTAATTCAAAGGGCGAGTTCCAGGGCTTCTACGGAGCAAACAGAGTTGAGGTTACCGCAGAGATTATAAGAAGACATATCTGGAGAGTATTCGCATCCGATGAACAGCTCAAGTCAATGAAGAGCGCAGCTCCTACAGAATATAAGAACTTCGATATCGACGCAGAAGGCTTTATCTATACCTGTACAGAAGCTGCAAATACAACAACAGACGCCGTAAAGAAGCTCAACGCAGCAGGCTATAACATCTGGAATAACGACGCAGGAAACGAATACGTCTTCGGCGATATAGTTTCAGGTGGAACATACGATGCCTCAACTAATACTACCTACTCTACAAGACTTACAGATATCGATATAGACAGCTGTGGATTTATCAATATCCTGGACTATTCAACAGGTAGAGTATTTGTGTACGACGAGTTCTGCTCACTTGTAACTATCTTTGGTACAAAGAGCAGCACTTCAGACCAGAAGGGTAGCTTTGACGGACCAAACGCCCTGGAAAGTGCGTACGGTAATGTCTATATTGTAGATGGTATCAAGAACGATATCACAGTTTATTCAACAACATTGTACGGCGATTATTTAAAGCAAGCCGTATTGCTCTATGATGAAGGTAAGTATATCGAAGCCGAGCCATATTGGCAGGAAGTTTTAAACCTTAACGGTACATGCTCATTTGCTATGCTCGGTCTGGGTAAGGCAGCTCTCAATAAGGGAGAATATAAGCTTGCTATGGAATACTTTAAGGATTGCTACGCTCAGAGAAGCTACGATAGAGCCTTTAAGTATTACCGCGAGCAGTGGCTCCAGGATAACTTTATCTTCGTGTTCCTCGGCGTAGTATTGCTCTTCGTTCTCGGAATTACATATTCTATCCTTAAAAAGAAGGGTGTAATCAAAAAGAGAGAAAAGAAGGTCAAGAAGGCTCCGGAACGTAAGAAGACTAAAAAGGAGCTCGAGCACGAAGCAGAGCTTTTGGCTCAGGCTGAGGCAGAGGCACAGGCTCAGGCAGAGGCACAGGCACAAGAAGCAAAGTCTGAAGAAAAGGAGGAAGAATAATATGTATGAATTTACCCCAATGGGTTGGCTCAAGCACTGTATCTTCCATCCAATCGAAGGCTTTGAGGATTTAAGATGGAAGAAGCAAGGCTCTATGAAAATAGCTATGTGGATAGTTTTCTTCCTGTTTGTAGCTATGGTTGCCAATAGACAGCTCGTAGGCTTCCAGTTTAACCAGGCATATACCAAGGTGTTTAACGTAGTACCACTCCTCGTGCAGAGCGTAGTGTACTTCTTTGCATGGGTATTAGCAAACTGGTCAGTGTGTACACTCCTGGACGGCGAGGGCAGACTCAAGCAGATTTGCATTAACTCTGCATACGCTCTCGTTCCATATATCGTAAGTGTGTTTGTTACGGTTTTTATCTCGAACTTTATGGTTCTTGATGAAATCATCTGGATTAACGCAGTAAGCTTTCTCGGATTAGGCTGGTCAGTGATACTTATGTTCCAGGCTATGAAGGCGGTTCACCAGTATTCAGTTTTAAAGACAATTGCATCAATCGTGCTTACACTTGCTGCAATGCTTATAATACTGTTCCTGATGATTCTTCTGCTCTCACTCTTCCAGCAGGTTTACGTGTTCTTCTATTCAATCTATACAGAAATTTCGTATAGAATTCGTGGTTAAAGGATGGTGGTATAAATGCAGAATAAGAAATGGAAAAAGCTTCTCGTTTTCGCACTTGTACTTACTATGCTTACACCGGCGAGTGCAATTTTTGCTAGCTCAACCGACGACGAAGCACCCCTTGCTACAGTTGAATCGGCAGATGAAGCCACAGACGAATCCGAAGACGAAGATGATAAGGATTCCGACGAGGCCCTCCCACCAAAGCAGACCGACGAGCAGGCTTTGGAGTATTGCGAAGCCGTAGCAGAGAATGATAACTATATTCTCTACTTTGACTCCGGCGAACGCGAAGAAGTCGAAGAGGAAGAAACCGAAGACAGCGAGGATAAGAGCAGCAAGAAAAAGAAGGATAAGCAGCTCACAGCAGCAAGATTCGGACTTTATGTAAAGTCAACAGGCAAAATCTGGTGGTCAAATCCTATAAACGTGTTCTCTGATGATACAATTATCGACACCGCAAAGGGCAGAACAATGCGTGAAACCCAGAGACTCCAGGTTGCTTCAAATGTAATTTTAACCTATGCTGACTTAAAGCAGGAAAAGCGTACAACCAAAGCACTCTATTCTGCCGATGACGCTACAGAAAAGGTTAAGACAATAAAGAACGGTATCGAAATTACCTATAACTTCAGAAGTGCCGGTATCACAGTTCCTGTAAGGTATGTTCTCGAGGAGGACGGACTTAGCGTATCAGTAGATACAACTGATATCAAGGAAAAGAATACAAGCCAGGAGGACGGTAAGGTCGTTACAAATATCGCCCTTACTCCACAGTTTGGCGCAGCACCAACAACCGACCTTGACGGAAATCCGGTTGAGGGATATATGATTGTTCCCGATGGCTCCGGTGCCGTTATCAACTATAACAACGGTAAGAGCGACTATCTGGTGTATAACCAGAAGCTCTACGGCAGGGATTATACAGCCGTTCCACTCAACGCTCCAAAGGTAACAGACCAGGCATACCTGCCTCTCGTGGCAACAGTCAGCGGCAACGAAGGACTTGTTGCTATCGCAACAGCAGGTGACGCTAACGCAGACGTAATCGCACAGGTTTCAGGACAGAATAATCAGGCGTTCAACACCTGCTACTTCCAGTTTGAGCTGCGTAGTAAGGATACCTATTATATGAGTGGCGACTCAGGCAATAGGCTCGTCGTTTTTGAAAAGGGCGATATCGGTACCCCTGAAATCGCTGTAAAGTATACCCCTATATCCGACGATGAGGGCGTTAACTATGCAGACGTTGCGGGCGTGTTCAGAGATTACCTTATAGAAAACGGACTCGAAGCATCTACCGAGGAGAATAAGTATAACTTCTATCTCGACTTGTATGGTGGCGTTGTAAAGCAGACCTCTATCCTCGGACTTCCTTTCGACCTTAAAACCTCTATGACTTCCTTTGAAGAAGCTAAGGAAATCTTAGAGCAGTTTGACGAAAACGGCGTAGAGGACTTAATCATTGCTTATAACGACTGGACAAATAAGCTTATAAAGGATAATATCTCTACTAAGTATAAGCCGTCAAGCACACTCGGTGGCAAGGGCGACTTTGAAGACCTCAAGGACTATGCTGAAAGCATCGGTGCAGAAATGTATCCTACAATGGATAACCTCACTATGAATAGCTCAACCTGGGGATATTGGACTCTTACAAAAACAGCAATTAGAGTGTCCAATGCGTATTCCAGACAGTCCTCATACAGCATCGCATTCGGTGTAGAGGATAAGGGCGTTTCACCGGCTCTGCTTACGCCAAATGCATATGGCAAGGTTTTCGACGAAATTATCGAAAGCTTTAGCGATAAGGGCCAGACAACAGTCAGCTTCGGCAACTACTCAACAGCCCTCGTTTCTGACTTTATCAAGAGAGAAAAGTCGGTAAGATACCAGTCAATGAATACTATCATCGAAGGCTACGAGCAGGCTACAAACGGTGGACTCGATAAGGTGCTCTGCGATGGCGCTAACTCATACGTCATTAAGTATGCTTCGCACATCACAGACGTTCCGCTCTATTCAAGTGGATATAATATCACTGACTTCGATATCCCACTCTATCAGATGGTAGTCCACGGCTATGTTCCTTATTCATCGGTTTCTCTCAATAAGACATCTGATGTCCAGGAAGCTTTCCTCCTCTCAATTGCCTATGGTGCAGGTCTGCATTATGATATGATTTACGAAAAGGCAGCAGAGGTACAGGATACCGAGTATAACGATTTGTATTACGCTTATTACGACGCTTGGGTTGATACAGCTTCAGAGCAGAATAAGGTTGCAAGCAGCGTTCTCGCACCACTTAGCACAATGACCATCTCAAACTTTGAGCGTGACGGCAGAGTCCTTACTACAACCTATAGCGAAGAAGGTAAGAACGACGTGGTGGTTGTGGTAGACCTCGACAACGTTACCGTTACCGTCGACGGCGTGAGCGTTGACCTTTCTAATACTATAATGACAGGAGGTTTGATGGGCTAATGAGCGAAATGGTAAAAGACATTGAAAATGCTACCGAAGAAGCTATAGAAGAAGTAGCACAAGACACTGTAGAAGCTATAGACACTACCGAAGCCGAGGAAGCTAAGCCTAAAAAAGCTAAGCCCAAGAAAGCTTCGAAACCTCCTAAGCAAAAGGGTATTAAAATACCATACGAAAGAAGAAAAGCCCTCTACGGCTACGGCTTTATCGCACTGTGGTTCTTTGGCGCAATCTACTTCTTTATGATGCCGGTTATCCAGTCGATAATCTATTCCTTCTGTGATACTATCCCTAACACCGATGGCGGCGGTATGTCACTCGACTTTGTCGGAATCAAGAACTATAAGGATGCACTTACAGTTCACCCTTCCTACTCGAGAGCCCTACCTGAAGTGCTCCAGGGTACACTCCTAAAGACACCGCTGATTCTCGTGTTCTCAATCTTTATTGCGATTATCTTAAATCAGAAGTTTAAGGGACGTACGCTGGCAAGAGCAATATTCTTCCTGCCGGTTATTATCGCAACAGGCCCTGTTATCGACATTATCAATGGTAATATGGATTCAGCCGGAACAAACGGTGGTAGCGAGCAGTTTAACTCCCTGTTCGAAACCGACCTCGTAGGCGAGCTTCTCACATTCCTCGGAATCTATAACATAAGCGAAAAGCTTACCGAGATTATTAACACCCTCACAAGCGATATCTTTAACCTTGTGTGGAACTCCGGTATCCAGATTCTCCTGTTCCTGTCTGCTCTGCAAACAATTCCTTTCTCTGCAAAGGAAGCAGCCCAGATGGAAGGTGCAACCTCTTGGGAGTACTTCTGGAAGATTACACTTCCTTACATCAGCCCGATGATTGTTGCAAGCCTTGTCTATACAATCGTTGACTCGTTCGTCGACCCACAAAACCAAGTAATGGAAATAGTGCTCGGTATGGGTAAGAACTGGGAATTCGGCTATCAGGCGGCTATGCTGTGGCTGTACTTTGCTATAGTCGCGGTGGCGCTGGGAATTGTAATTGCGATAGTCAATAAATTCGTTTATTACGAAGTAGGATAAGGGGGGATTACTAATGGCAACTAAAAAAGAAGAACGTCAGTTTGAAAAAGAGATGAAGCTCATACGCAAGGCACGTTACGAAAAAATGGAAGCTGAGGGTATCGAGAATTATCTTACTCCTGAACAAATTCGCTATAATAAGCAAAAGAAACTCATCGGAGCTGTATGGCCGATATTCAGATTCTTAATACTTTTTGGTCTTGGCTTTGTAATCCTCTATCCGATTATCTTTATGGTCTCAACAGCATTCAGACCTTATGAGCAGATGAACGACCCGTCAATCGTCTGGCTCCCTAAGTCATTCACCCTGCAGAACATCGAGGAAACCTTCGAGATTATGCACTTTGATACAACGGTTTTAAATACCGTCAGACTCAATCTTATCGCATCTGTTCTCCAGGTTATTACATGTTCTATCACAGGCTACGGCTTTGCAAGATTCAGCTTTAAGGGAAAGAGCATTCTGTTCGGTATCGTAATCGCTATGATTCTCGTTCCACCACAGATTATCACTATCCCAATGTATCTGCAGTATGCATTCTTCGACCTCTTTGGACTTATTCCACTTTTTAACGGCGGAGAAACAGTTACTCTTATCAATTCAGGCTGGACAATGTACCTGCCTGCAATGTTCGCCAACGGCATCCGTGCAGGTCTGTTCATCCTCATCTTCCGTCAGTTCTTCAGAGGACTTCCTAAGGAACTCGAGGACGCTGCATACCTCGACGGCTGTGGCCCGCTTAAGACCTATATCAAGGTTATGGTTCCTAATGCTAAGACATCCTTCCTTACCGTATTCCTCTTCTCAATCGTATGGTATTGGAATGACTACTACGTATCATCCTCGTTCTTCACAAGAAATGATACAGTAGCCCTTATGCTCAAGAACCTCGACTCAGAGCTTACCGCACAGCTCTTTAAAAACCAGTCTCCCGGTATCCGTGCTATGATTGTATGGCTCGAATCAGGATGTCTTTTGACAATCGCTCCAATCCTTATTATGTATATCTTCTTGCAGAGATATTTTATCGAAGGTATCGAGCGTTCAGGTCTTGTTGGTTAATAAAAATCAAAGTGCTTCCGAATTTTCTCGGAGGCACTTTTGCTTAAGTTGACGTAAGAGAAAATACCTGCTATAATATTTTTTGTGAATAGAGGTGTAATTCTTATGAATGATAATTATTATAACGACGAATATAATTCATATACCGATAGCTTCGACCTTCCCCAGATTGCAAGCGGCGATGATTTCAGCGGAAAGGCGCGTTGCAACTATCCAAGCGGTGCAGTGTACGAGGGCGACTTCAAAAAAGGCTTGCGCCACGGCAAAGGTACAGTGCACTATCCTAACGGCTCATCTTATGTAGGCGAATGGAAGAAGGACAAAAGACACGGCAAGGGCGAGTTTACCTACGCTAACGGCGAAAAACATATCGGCAAGTATAAAAACGGCGTGCTTTGGGGTAAAGGTGTCTATACCTATCCTAGTGGAATAACCTATGAGGGCGACTTCAAAAACGGAGTTCGCGAGGGCTATGGCGTTATGAAGTATGCCGACGGCTCGTGGTATAAGGGCGAGTGGAAGAACGACAAGAAGCACGGCAAGGGTGAGCGGTATCATATCAAAGCTAAGGCTATCTATAAGGGCAACTATGCCTTCGGCGTCAGGGAAGGCTATGGTGTTATGAAGTGGGAGAACGGCTCGTGGTATAAGGGCAATTTTGCAAAGGACCAAAGAAGTGGCTATGGCGTCGAGTTCATTTCCAAAACAGGCGATATGTATAAGGGCTACTACCTCTTCGACAAAAAAGACGGCCAGGGCGAAATGATTTGGGCTAGTGGCGAAAAGCATATAGGTACCTACCAAGCAGGCTGCCGTCACGGCCAAGGAGTGTATTATTATAAAGACGGCAGAGTGTTCAGAGGAATATATAAAAACGACCTCGCCATCGACGGTATGTATAAAAAGAAGGATGCAAACGGCAAGTGGATAGAAACTCATTATGTAAGAGAAGAAACCACCACAAGCTCCGGTGCCATTATTACCAAGGAAGGTAAGGCTACCGTCTATCTAAAGTACTACAGAGAAGAAAATAAGCTCCTTACAGTCAAGGCGATACGAGAGTTTACAGGGCTCGGATTAAAGCAGGCTATAGATATCGTCGAAGGCGTACCCAGTGTAATTATGAAGAACGTTAATCCTGCATGGGTAAGAGAAAAGCTCGATAGCGACAGCAAGAAGCTCGGCTTTGTGTACGAGATTGTAGAATAGCATATAAATTGGGAGAGCAGTATATAGCTCTCCTTTTTTGCACCCTCTAAAAGTTGACTTACACATAGTATTTTGGTATAATAAAAAGATAGAGCAAATTGTAATATTACAAGGAAAGAAGCTGAAAAATCGTGATATATCTCGATAATGCCGCAACAACTAAGCCCTGCGAAAACGCCGTGAAGCTCGCTACCCAAGCCCTTACCGAAGCGTTTGGCAACCCGTCAAGTCGCCATGCCGTAGGTCTTAAAGCGGATATGATGGTTATAAAAGCAAGGGATACAATCGCCGCCGCGCTGTCCTGCCGTGAGGACGAGGTGTTCTTTACATCAGGTGCAACAGAGAGCAACAACACAGCGATTATGTCTGCCTGCGAAAATAGAATTAAAAGAATGCCAAAGGTCGTCACAACTACCGTCGAGCACCCTTCAGTAAAGGCTTGCTTTGATAAGCTCGAGAAAATGGGTGCAGTGGTTACAAGAGTGTCGCCTAACGAAGACGGCGAGATTACTGCAAAAATGCTCTTTGACGCAGTCGACGATAAAACCTGCCTCATAAGCTGTATGCTCGTCAATAACGAAACAGGCTACATATTACCTGTAGAAAAAGCCTTCTCGATGATAAAAAGAAAGTACCCTAATTGCATTACCCATTGTGACGCAGTGCAAGGCTTTATGAAGTTTAGCTTAAAGCCTCAGAAAATGTCTGCCGACCTTGTGTCGCTGAGTGGTCATAAAATCTATGCACCAAAGGGCGTAGGCGTGCTGTACGTTAAAAAGGGAGTCCACCTTACTCCGTTTATGCAGGGTGGTGGTCAGGAAAAAGGCTTTCGCTCAGGAACCGAGAACGTACCTGCAATAGTCGGTATGGGTGCCTCTGTCGAGCTCCTCTCAAAGACAATCGACGAACGCTACGAGCAGGTATCAAAGCTCAAAAGCCACCTCTTAGAAGGCTTATCCGATATAGAAGGCGTACTCGTTAATTCGGTTGATACAGCCTCACCATATATAGTCAGCATTTCAATGCCTAACTATAAGTCGGAAACCCTGCTCAACTATATGAGCGATAGGGGAATCTGCGTGTCAAGCGGTTCGGCTTGCTCAAAGGGTAAGAAAAGCTCGGTGCTCCAGGAGTTTAAAATTTCTCCCGAAAGAACCGATTCAACCCTGCGTGTCAGCTTCTCGCACGAAACCACTGTGCAGGATGTAGACGCCTTCTGCCAAATGCTCAAAAACGCCAAGGCAGAGCTTTGTACTATAAATATAAAGAAGTAAGGATAGATAGTTATGAAAGAAATTATACTCGCAAAATTTGGTGAAATAGTCCTCAAGGGACTCAACAAAAACACCTTCGAGGTAGCCCTCCTTCGCAATGTAAAGCGTAGGCTCAAGCCACTCGGTAAGTTCGATTACTGGAAGGCACAGTCAACCCTCTACATAAAGCCACTCGATGATAGTATAGATATCGAGGAGGCAATCGACAAGGTCAAGAAAATCTTCGGTATAGCAAAAATCGCCAGAGCTGTTTCTGTCGAAAAGGATTGGGATAAAATTGTAAAAACCTCTACCGAGTATTTCGAGGACCAGCTCACCTGCGCTAATACCTTTAAGGTGCAGGCTAAGAGAGCCGATAAGAAGTTCCCAATGGGTTCACCGGAAATCTGTATGGAGCTCGGTGGCGCAATACTGGAGAAGTTTCCACATCTTACAGTCGATGTGCATAACCCCGATATAGTTGTCAATGTTGAAATACGAGAGAACGCATTTATCCACGCTGGCTCAGAGGACGCCGCAGGAGGTATCCCCGTCGGCACTTCGGGTAAGGCAATGCTGCTGCTCTCCGGTGGTATAGATTCACCTGTCGCAGGCTATATGATGGCTAAAAGAGGCGTCGCAATCTCTGCAATACACTTCGAGTCGCCACCGTATACTTCCGAAAGAGCAAGACTTAAGGTCGAAAAGCTCGCTTCTCTTATGGCGCACTATTGTGGTGCAATAAACTTCCATTGCGTTCCGTTTACAGAAATCCAGGAGGTTTTGCGTGACAACGCCCCCGAGGAACTCTTCACAATCCTTATGAGAAGACTTATGATGGAGGTTGCCCAGCGTATATGCGATAAGGAGGAAATCTCTGCCCTCGTTACAGGAGAAAGTCTGGGACAGGTCGCAAGCCAGACAATGTCAGCTATGGTCTGCACAGATAACGCCTGCCGTATGCCGGTGTTCAGACCACTCATCGGTATGGATAAATCTGAAATCGTAGCTATCTCTAGAAAAATCAATACCTTTGAAACCTCAATCGAGCCTTACGAGGATTGCTGTACTGTCTTTACTCCAAAGCATCCAAAGACAAAGCCACAGCTCTCTGACGTTATCGAAGCCCAGCAGGCGTTCGACTATGAGCCACTTATCAGAAAGGCTGTCGAGGATACAAAAATATACACCTTGAATGCTTTTTAATCAGGCATAGAAATAATTACGATTTGGTTACACTTTGAGTTAAAAAGCATTGTTAAAAGTTACAATCACATTAACATTTCGTACATAAAAGCCTTGTTTTCTATGTATGAACTATATTAAAAAGAGGAGATAATTTCGTGATTATTGCTAAAAGTGACAAACTGGTTACAAAAAGGCTTGACATTGTTACAAAGTATGTAGTAAAATATTTATGTGGGAAAGGGATAACTATGTCTACAGCCGAGAGCTGTACGGGTGGAATCCTTTCCGCAGCGATAACTTCTGTCGCAGGAGCATCTAAAATCTTCGGGCTCGGGGTTTGCAGCTACTGGGAAAGCATCAAGAGCTCGGTTCTGTCGGTAGATGAAGATATCATTAAGCAGTACGGTGTCGTTTCTGCACAAACAGCCGGTGCAATGGCCCACGGGGTTAGAAAGCTCGGTGATGCAGATATAGGGGTAGGCATTACAGGTATAGCAGGGCCGACAGGTGCCGAGGAAGGCAAGCCTATCGGAACAGTCTTTGTAAGTGTCGTAGGGTTCGACAAGGAGATTACCTATGACCTAAAGCTCTACGAAAGCCTTGAAGAGCTTACAAGAGAGAATATCCGTATCGAAGCCGCTACACAAGCAATGTGTATGGTCGCACAGCTTGTTGGGCTCCCACTCAGCGAGGTGATTTAAGATGTCGATGTATAGCGAGTTATCAAGCCTTAGGCGCACTCCCGAAAAGGAAGAAAACTTCTTTGTAAGGTTCTTTAAATACTTTATCCCGTGGAAGGGCGACGGTCTGTCTGAGATTTTCCGTAAGCTTGTGTTCGTAGCTTCAATCATCGTTTTCTGCTACTCAATGAGCAGCCTCTCGGAATACCTTAGCGGTAACGCCAAGACTAATGAGCTTATCGAGGAAATGCAGGAGATTAAACCGACTGTCAATAACTCAGATGACGCACAGTCAATCACCCACGAGGGCAGTACAAACAGCAATGTCGACGCTCCTCCAACAGACGATGAGGAGAGCTACTCTACAGAAGTCGACGAGAGCTGGAATAGTCTTCTTGCTATAAATGAAGACGTAGTCGGCTGGATTACAATTGAAACAATGAAGAGTCCTGACGGCGAGCTTTATATCGACTATCCAATAGTCAAGGGCGAGGATAACGACTATTACCTCTACCGTGATATAAAAAGGAACTACAGTTCATCAGGTGGAACAATCTTCTTGGACTACGCCTCAAGTGTTATCCCGGGAGAAAGAACAGATAACCTGACAATCTTCGGCCACAACATGAAGGCAGGAACCTTCTTTGGCAGACTCGACGAGTATAAGTCGGGCGTGGAATTTTTAAAGAGCAATCCGCTTATCACGTTTAACACCTTGTACTCAACCTACGACGAGAAGTATATAATAGTAGGCTGCTTCCTCGCAAATGTCGAGGAGGACCAAGACAACGGCAATGTGTTTAAATATGTAGGATATAGAAACTTCGACTCTGAGCATCCATTCAATACATGGAAGAGTGAGATGGAAAAGAGGTCGTGGTATACAAGCTCAATCCCAATGGATGAGAATGACAAGTACATTACATTATCAACCTGCTCATCTGATATAGAAGATATGAGATGGGTTATTGTAGCAAGAAAGCTCAGAAGTGGCGAAAACGTCGACGAGCTTGTCGCTACCTACGAAGAAAGAGATGACGCAGACATATACTTCCCACAGAGATGGATTTATTCATGGGGGAACAAAAAGGTCTACAGAAATTAGTCGAGTAGCAGAATTTGCCGATTCGATAACTGTAAAGACTTTTATCAACTAAAGAGTATGGCTTTTATGCCACTCGGAAAGGCGATGAATTTATATGCAGCTTAATACTGAAACAAGCGAAAATAAGTCTGTAAAGAAGGCTTCTATTAAAAAGATAACTTCAATGCTTGGCTTTGGCGTGCTTTGTATAGGAACAATCTGTGCAGTAGGAATTATGGGACTGTCAGCTGACAGTAAGCCTGAGAATAGCTATATCGAGGCTTCAAACCCACAGCCTGTAGTTACTACAACAACCACTACAGCCGCTACAGTTGTTACCGAGGCTCAGACCAGTGAGACTGAAAAGGAAATTTCCGCTACAGTTTCTTGGTGGAAGGCAGAGGTAGGCGAGTACGACTTTATTGAAATTGACGACAGTATTGCTACAACAACTACTACAACTACCACTACCACAACAACAACTACCACAACTACTACAACTACAACACCAAAAACAACAACTACAACAACCACCACAACACCGAAGGCTACTACCACAAAGGCTCCTGCATCTACAACCAAGAAGCCTGCCGAAACAGGCAAGCTCGAGAACCCACCTCAGGATATTGCAGACGTAGATAAGAGCTGGCAGTATCCTGCAAACGGTAGCGTGCTTACACGCTCTAAGGGTGTTAATTATAACATCTACGGCAATAAGGAAACTTATTACAATCTCTATATGGGTGGCGTCGTTAACATAATGCGTAGATACGGCTTCTCCGAAGAGGAATATCCTTACTGGGTTAGAGACGACGGAGTTAAAATGCTCGGCGATTATGTTATGATAGCAGCCAATCTGAATTTGTACCCAAGAGGTTCTGTAGTATATACAAGCCTCGGCCTCGGCCTCGTGTGCGATACCGGCGGATTTGCTGCAAATTACCCAACAGCCTTCGATATAGCTGTAAATTGGTAAGTCTGAAAAGCTTTAAAAAGTCAGGAGCTGTCTTGACTTTTTTGGCGTAAAAATAGAAATAGAAAAATAAAAAAGAAAAAATAAAAATCAAAATCAAAATTTGGAAATCATACGAAAGGGAAACGAGTTTTATGGAGCAATCACAGCTCAATAAAAAGGCTCAGAGTGTAAAGAGCCATAATAAGCTTGTAAAGCGCCTTGCTACACATCTTGCAGCCGGTGCAGTAGCACTTACTGTGGCAATCGGTAGCACACAGATGAGCTTTAGCAGCGCAAGTACAAGCAATGAAAAAAGCGTAGCACCTGCACAAACTGTTCAGACCAGCGTAACAACAACCACTTCGGCACAAACACAAATCGCCGAGGTTACACAGCGTTGGTGGAAGGCAGGTATAAGCGAGTATGACCTCGTTGAGTATACTGATACAGAGGTCGAGCTTCCGGTGGAAGTAGTTCCTGAGGAACCATTCCCGGATATTCGCTTTACTGTAGAAAAGCCGTCATCATACGGCGCAGTAGCTAATGCACAGGTAGTTAGTCATAAGAACTACGGTACAAGAAGCATCGCAAATGAGTATTATACCGTAAAGTCGCTCACAACAGGCACAAGAGTGTCAGGTAACGGCTTCGATATGGTTTGTAAGATACTCAACGGCGAGATGGGCCCATCCTTCAGCGAGGAAGCTTTGAAGGCACAGGCTGTCGCTATCTATTCCTATCTTAGATATTGTGACGATAACGGACTCGTTCCTGTTGTAGCAACAAGAGGTTCGTATAACGATAAGATTAAAAATGCCGTAAAGGCTGTAGAAGGCCAGATGCTTACATATGACGGAAAGGTCATTAACGCAGTTTTCTGTGCCTCAACAGCAGGTAATACAACATCAAGCGCAAGCGTCTGGGGTGGCTCTCTCCCTTATCTCAAGGGCGTAACAAGCGAGTACGATTACCTCGACCCTAACTATGGCGTAAAAAGAACATTTACAGCAGCTCAGCTCAAGAGAATTATCGAGTCAAAGACCAATATCAAGCTTTCAAACAGCGATGTAGAAAATTGGTTCGAGATTGTTAATTACACAAACGGAAAGTATGTAGGCGAAATTAAAATCGCAGGCAATACCCACGCTAGAGTTAACGGACGTAACGTAAAGCTTACAGGTGCAGTGCTCAGAGCATCTATCCTCGGCAATAGCACACTCCGTTCAACAGCCTTCGATATCAGCTATTCTAACGGCGTGTTCACCTTTACAACCTATGGCTACGGCCACGGCGTCGGTATGTCACAGTGGGGCGCAAATCTCCTCGCTATTCATGGTGGACTCAAGTACGACCAAATTTTGCTGTACTATTATCAGGGTGCAAGACTTAGTTGCTCAGGCGTAAACGGCGAAGCCGTAGACCGCTTTGGTGAAGACGATACAGCTGATAAGCAGGAAGCTACACCGGGCGACCTTCCGGAAAAGGAAGACGAAAAGAAGCCTCAGCAGTCTGTAACTGTTACAACAAAAGTAACAACATCGGTTACAACAACAACTTCAAAAACCCAGACCGAACCAAAGACAGAAACTACTACCCAAACCACTACTGAAACAACTCCTGCAGTAACAACAGCTCCACCGGTCGAGGCTCCTGAGGTTGTAGAAACAACAGTATCTACCTACGAAACATCAGCCCAGCAATCTGAGCTTGCTGTTTTGGAATAGTATACAACAGACAAATTTAAAAACTATTAAAAATGCTTAAAAAGTCAGGCAGAGTGCTTCTCCGCTTGACTTTTTTAATTTTAGAAAATATAATATAAGTATGACTAAACTTTTCTGAAAGGATAGATATTATGGCATTTTTTGACAGAATCGGTCAGGCAGTTTCAAACGGAGTTTCAAGCGTAACAGATACAACAAAAACCTTCGCAGGAACTGCTAAGCTTAACAACCAGATTAGTACTAACAACAATACAATTAAGGAAACCTACCAGGCAATAGGTGAGCTTTGCTATAACAATAAGAATGGCGAAATCACAAAACAAATGCTTACACCAATGTTTGAAAAGATAGACTCACTAAAGCTCGAAAACAAGGACTTAGAGCTTAAGGTAAAGCTTGCAAAGGGCATCGTACCTTGCCAGAACTGTGGAGAAGACGTTTCTGTGAATTCATCCTTCTGCGCTAAGTGTGGCAGTAGAGTTGTCGTGCCAGCTCCTGAAGCAGAGCCAACACCCGAAGGAAAGAAAAGATGCCTTAAGTGTGGAAATCTCGAAAACCTCGATACAAAGTTCTGCTCCAGCTGTGGAACAAAGCTCCCGGAAAGCGTCGAGCCATCGGCACCTGAAGCAATCGTATGTCCAAAGTGTGGCATTACAATCCCAGGCAATATGAAGTTCTGCTCCGAGTGTGGCGCAAAAATTGAGCCACCGGTCGCAGAAACACCAGTTTCAGAAGCACCAGATGTAGAAGCTGCTGTCGAAACTCCTGCAGTTGAAGAAACTCCTGCAGTTGAAGAGGTTGTAGAAGCTCCTGTAGCCGAGGAAGTAGTTGAAGCTCAGGCAGTCGAGGAAGTAGCAGAACCTATCGCAGAAGTAGTTGAAGAAACTTCGACGGTCGAAGAAACAGTTGAAGCACCTGCAGTAGAAGAAGTTCCAGCTGTAGCACCTATCGCAGCTCCTGTAGTTGATGAGGTTGTAGAAGCTCCTGCTGGTAATATCTGCCCAAGCTGTGGCAATAAGGAAGAAGTCGGAGTTAAGTTCTGCTCAGAATGTGGCACAAAGCTCGGCGTGGTGCCTGCAGTAGAACAGCCTGTGGATAATGCTATAGTAGCAGAAGCATCTGCAGTAGAAGCACCTGCAGTAGAAGCACCTGCTGTAGAAGAAACCCCAGCTCAAGCACCTGCAGTAGAAGTACCTGAGTTCAATACCTGCCCAAGCTGTGGCAATAAGGAAGCCCAGGGCGTAAACTTCTGCTCTGAGTGTGGTACAAGACTTAACGCAGTTGGTCATGACCAGTCAGAGCCGGTATCTGCCGTAGATTGTATAGTCTGCTCAAAGTGTGGCAGCGTAGAACCATCGGGAACAAAGTTCTGCTCTGAATGTGGCAACAAGCTATAATTTGAATTTAATACGCATAAAAGAAGGCTCGCAGATATATAAATCTGTGAGCCTTTTTGTGTCTATTCCTTTGTGATGTAGCCTTTGGAATCAATTGTAATGTTGAAAGAATAATCCCTCATACATTGCAGAATTCTTGCGCCCTCGTCTTCGCCACCGACATAGGTAGTCTGACTGCCTCGCTGAGTCGCAGGGATAAACTGCAGAGTAACGCTGTCGTCATCATTGAGCGTCAATTCAATAAGTCCCGTGTCAATGTCGTAGCCGTCAAACCAGAAGTTGCCGAGATTGTATACGATAGGCTTGCCCTCGTAGTATTCAATACCCTGAAGACAATGTGCATGAGAACCGATTATAACGTCAGCACCTGCATCAATGTATTGGTAGGCAGTTTCAGGCTGAACAGTCTCTAGCTCGTGACTGTGCTCTGTTCCCCAATGCACAAGTGCCACTACATAATCAGCGTTTTGCTTTGCCTCTTTTATAACCTCAATGTATGCGTCAGGCTCGTAGCATCTTAAAACGCCCGGGTTTTGCTCGTCAGCCTCAGGAGTGAGAACATACTTTTCAGCCCTCGTCGCAGCAACAAAAGCAATCTTCTTTCCCTCTACAATGTAGTATACAGGTGCAGAAGCCTCGTCAATGTCCTTGCCTGCACCGACATATTCAATGCCTGCATCGGTGAGAGTGTCAAGCGTGTCATAGAAGGCTTCCTCACCATAGTCGAAGATGTGGTTGTTTGCAAGCAGTACAATATCAAGTCCGAGCTCGTTGTATATGCTTACATTTTTAGTCTGTCCCCTAAAAGTCCACTGTTTTCCTACCATTGGCGAGCCTCTGTCCGAGAAACAGAATTCGCTGTTTATCGAGGCTATGTCAGCACCCTTTAGCCTGTCAATAAGATATGGGCTTATGCAGTTTTCTATCTTCGAGCCAAGCTCTACATACTTCTGCATAGGGTAGTAGGTGTCGTCAAGACATACATCGCCACCGAATATGAGGCTTATGCCCTCTTCGGAATCGCCCTCAATAACGTGGTAGTTATCCTCGCTTTGTGCCTTGCCGTTATATAGGTCAAGCGTTGCCTTGACTGTCATTCCCGAAAGATTGTACCAATCGTTGTCGCTGTAGCCGTTAGCCTTGATATAGCTGTAGGTGTCGGCAATAAAGTTATCCTGCCTAGCGTTGCTGCCACACCAGCTTATAAAGTCCTCAGAGAATGGTAGCTCGCTGTTGTAGCTGCTTATTAATTCGTATAAATCTTTAGAGGTAACCTCATTTTCAGCAGAATCGTCACCATCAGAACTCGCCAAGCTGTCCGAGTCTGCCTGCGAGGAAGAATACCAATCGCTCATATCCTTCTTGTCGATTTCTCCACAGCCACCTAGCATCGTAGCCATAAGGCATGCAGCCGAGCAAAGCGCAATATATCGTTTTATCTTCACTAAATCATTCCTTTTTATTCTTCATCAAAATATGGTAGCTGACCTTCGCTGTCGTCGCTTGTGGTTTCAAGGCTCTGTACATCACGCAAGCGCCTTTGAATAGCCCTTGTCCTTACGCCAACAAGCTTGTCAATGTCCTTGCCGACCTGGTCAATATGCTTTTGTGCAGAGGCAAGCACATCTTCAAACTTCGAAAACTCCGACTTGACGGAGGAAAGCACCTGCCAGACCTCGTTTGAACGCTTTTGAATAGCGAGTGTCTTAAAGCCCATCTGCAATGAATTTAAAAGTGCAGCCATAGTCGATGGGCCGGCAATATTTATATTATACTCTTTTTGAAGCGTTTCTACAAGCCCCCTGCTTACAATCTCAGAATATAGCCCCTCGAAAGGCAGGAACATTATTCCAAAGCTTGTGGTATAAGGTGGCTCAATGTACTTTTCCTTGATATCCTTAGCAAAGCTCTTTATTCTTGAAGTAAGAACCGATACTGCACTGTCGATGGCCGCCTTGTCGCCCGATTCCTGCGCATCCTGAAGCTGTGCATAGCAGTCAGCAGGGAACTTCGAGTCGATAGGCAGATAAACGTGACTGCCATCATCTCCGGGGAGCTTTACAGCAAATTCAACTCTGTTCTGGCTGCCCGGAATCGTCGCAACGTTTACGTCGTACTGCTCAGGGGTTAGAATATCCCCAAGTATCGCACCAAGCTGAATTTCACCCATTATTCCGCGAGTCTTGACGTTTGAGAGAACTCTCTTCAGTCCACCGACATCATTAGCAAGAGTCTTCATCTCGCCGATGCCCTTGTAAACTTCCTCAAGGCTCTCAGAAACACGCCTGAAGCTTCTGTTCATTCTCTCCTCAATGCTCTCTTGAAGCTTCTCGTCAACAGTCTTTCTGATTTCTTCAAGTCGCTTGCTGTTCATATCCGAAATAGAGGTAAGATGTGAGGTTATAGACTCTCTCATCTGCGAGAGCTTTTGCTCGTTCGTGGTTTCGAGCGTCTTTAAGCGTTCCTCAAGCTGTCTTAACGATAGTAGCGTAGCCTCGTTCATAGCCGTCTGGTTTTGCGATAAAACATCGCTCATAAGCTTGATTGAGCTGTTAAGGCTCTCAGTAAGCTCCAGTCGCTGCTGACTGCCCAGCTTTTGAAGCTCGCCTGCTACGTCTGTGTCCTTCTTTGATTTCAAGATCAGAATAAGGTTTATTACTCCTAAAATCACTGCAATAGCCGATACTGTTAAGATTGCGTATTCCATTTTGTCCTCCTTGATTTTTATTTTTGCTCAGTATAATTATATCAAAGCTATATTGGGTTTGTCAAATCAAAATATTGCTTTTGAGTACAAAAAACTACCCTTAAAGTAAAGCCGAGGGCTTGCAATTCCAAAATCTGCCCGTAAGAGTAGCCGAAGACTTTAGACAGCGCAGAAAAGTTGTGCAAAACTACCCAAAAAGAAGGGCAAATATTCGGGATATTGTCCTTTGCAAATCCTTGACAAACACCGCTCTGATGTGTTATATTTAAGTTGCAGTCATTATTGCTGACGGAATGTGAATTGACACAGTGTGGTAGTGATTGATATTTTGCCGACCGTCTGGGCAGTCCTTGGCTAAGGGCTGCCCTTTTGAATTATCGGTGTAATATGCTAAAGCACCGAGTACGAAGGGGAGGATTTTATTATGGATTTTAATCAGTGGCAGGGCTTTGTTGACGGCGCATGGAAGACAGAAATTAACGTCAGAAGCTTCATTCAGACAAATTATAAGGCGTATAGTGGCGACAGTAGCTTTTTAGAGGGTGCAACCGACAGAACAAAGGGACTTATGGAAAAGCTTCGCGAATTGCAGAAGCAGGAGATGGAAAACGGTGGCGTCTTAGATATCGACGTTACAACCGTATCATCGCTTTGTAACTATAAGCCGGGCTATCTCGATAAGGAAAACGAGCTGATTGTCGGCCTGCAGACCGATGCCCCACTTAAAAGAGGAGTAAACCCCTTCGGTGGTATAAGAATGGCCAGAGAAGCCTGCAATGCCTACGGCTATAAGCTCTCAGACAAGATTGAAGAATACTTTACATACAGAACAACTCACAACGACGGTGTTTTCAGAGCCTATACCCCTGAAATGAAGGCAGCAAGACATTGCGCACTTCTCACAGGACTTCCCGACGCATACGGCAGAGGAAGAATTATAGGCGACTACCGTAGAGTTGCCCTCTATGGTATAGACAAGCTTATCGAACAAAAGCAGGCTGACAAGCTCCGTGTGGGCGAAGGCCTTATGGATACCGAGTCAATAAGACTCACAGAGGAGCTTTATAATCAGATTTCGTTCTTAAATAAGCTCAAGGAAATGGCTCAGCTTTACGGCTTTGATATCTCGCAGCCTGCACAGACAGCCCAGGAAGCTATGCAGTGGACATATTTTGCTTACCTTGCTACAAATAAGGAGCAAAACGGCGCAGCTATGTCGCTCGGTAGAGTGAGCACCTTCTTTGATATCTATATAGAAAGAGATATGAAGGCAGGAATACTCGACGAAAAGGGCGCACAGGAGCTGTTCGACCAGTTTGTTATAAAGCTTAGAATGGCTAGACACCTCAGAACACCGGACTATAACGAGCTTTTTGGCGGCGACCCAATGTGGATTACCGAAAGCGTCGGTGGTATGGGCGAGAACAATAAAACTCTCGTTACTAAGTCAAGCTTCAGAATGCTCAATACACTCTATACCTTAGGTAGCTCGCCGGAGCCTAACCTTACTGTCCTCTGGAGCCATAGACTACCTGACGGATTCAAGAAGTTCTGCGCAAAGGTTTCCTGCGATACAGACTCTATCCAGTACGAAAACGACGACCTTATGCGACCACGCTTTGGCGACGATTATGCAATTGCCTGCTGTGTGTCAGCTATGAAGGTCGGCAAGCAGATGCAGTTCTTCGGTGCAAGAGCTAACCTCGCAAAGCTTTTACTGCTTGCAATAAACGGTGGCGTTGATAACGTGTTCGGTACAAGACTCGGCCCACAGCTCGAGCCAATGCAGGACGAATACCTCGACTATACAAAGGTTATGGAACGCTTCAAGCTCTACAGAGAGTGGCTTTGCAGACTCTATGTGAATACAATGAACGTTATTCACTATATGCACGATAAGTACGCTTATGAGAAGACTCAGATGGCACTTCACGATACAGATGTCGAAAGACTTATGGCATTCGGCGTAGCAGGCCTTTCTGTTATTACTGACTCGCTCTCTGCAATAAAGTATGCTAAGGTTAAGCCAGTGAGAAACGAAGACGGCATTATTGTCGATTTCGAAACAGAAGGCGACTTCCCTAAGTACGGCAACGACGACGACAGAGTTGACGAAATCGCCCAGAACCTTATCCACGAGTTCCATGATGAGCTCAAGAAGACCCCTGCATATAGAAATGCTATACATACTCTTTCTGTCCTCACTATTACTTCCAATGTCGTGTACGGTAAGAAAACAGGCGCAACCCCCGACGGAAGAAAGAAGGGCGAGCCATTCGCACCGGGTGCTAACCCAATGCATAACCGTGAGCAAAACGGCGCACTCGCGTCCCTCGGCTCTGTGTCTAAGCTTTCCTATTCGTCTTGTATGGACGGAATTTCAAATACCTTCTCTATCACTCCCGATTCACTCGGAAAGAGTGAGGAGGATAGAGTAACTAACCTCGTAAGCATTATAGACGGATATTTCCTTAACGCTGCTCACCATATCAATATCAATGTTATGAACAGAGAAACACTCATTAAGGCGTACGAAAATCCGGAGGCTTACCCAAACCTCACAATCAGAGTTTCCGGCTATGCAGTAAACTTCTGTAAGCTGTCAAGAGAACAGCAGAAGGAAGTTATTATGCGTACCTTCCACGAGACTATGTAGTATCAAAATTATAAAAGCGTTCTTGAATTTGCTCAGGAACGCTTTTTCAAAAGAAGGGGAATTACTATGAACGAAACCGTAGGATATGTAAGCTCGGTGCAGTCACTCGGCGCAGTAGATGGCCCGGGAATAAGATATGTCCTCTTTATGCAGGGCTGTCCGCTTAGATGTAAGTGCTGTCACAACCCCGAAACGTGGGAATTAGATGGTGGCACACCATATACGGCTACCGAGATTTTTGAAAGACTGCAAAAATACAAAAGCTACTTTAAAAATGACGGCGGCGTTACACTCTCAGGTGGCGAACCACTGCTACAGACGGACTTTGCAATAGAGCTTTTTACACTCTGTAAGCAAGCAGGCATCTCAACCTGCCTCGATACAAGCGGCTGTGTATTGAATGACAAGGTCGAAAAGCTGCTCACACTTTGCGATACCGTTTTGCTCGACTATAAAATGACAAACGAGCAGGACTACTTCGAGTTTTCAAAAATGCATATCTCGCAGGCAGACGCTTTTCTTCAAAAGCTCAACGAGCTTAGCGTAAATACCTGGCTTAGACAGGTCATAGTCCCTTCGCTTAACGATAATGAAGAAAACGTAACTCGCCTTTTTGAGCTAAAGGAAAAATTCCCCTGCGTAAAAAAGATAGAGCTATTGCCATTTCATAAGGCCTGCGTGACAAAATACGAAAATCTAGGGCTCGATTTTCCACTTCAAAATACTCCAGAAGCACGAAAAAACGACGTTTTAGAACTTTTTGAAAAAATCCAAAAAAATTTTGAAAAAAAGGCTTGACAAATGTATACCAATATGGTATACTTTAAACAAGGCAAGAGAATGCCGAAAAAATTTAAAGCTAACGGAGGAATTATTATGAATAAGTTTGTATGTACAATCTGCGGATATATCTACGAGGGAGCACAGGCACCTGAAGCTTGCCCACAGTGTAAGGCACCTGCTTCAAAGTTCGAGAAGCTTAACGAGGATAAGCTCACATGGGCTGACGAGCATAGAGTAGGCGTTGCACAGGGCTCACCTGAGGACGTTATCGCTGACCTTAGAGAGAACTTCAACGGCGAGTGCAGTGAGGTTGGTATGTATCTTGCAATGGCTAGAGTTGCCTACAGAGAGGGCTACCCAGAGGTTGGTCTTTTCTACGAAAAGGCAGCTTGGGAGGAAGCAGAGCATGCAGCTAAGTTTGCAGAGCTTCTCGGTGAGGTTGTAACACCTTCTACAAAGAAGAACTTAGAGCTTCGCTACATGGCTGAAAACGGCGCTTGCGAAGGCAAGATGAAGCTCGCAAGAAGAGCTAAGGAGCTTAACCTCGACGCTATCCACGACACAGTTCACGAGATGGCTAAGGACGAGGCAAGACACGGCTGCGGCTTCAAGGGCCTCTACGACAGATACTTCAAGTAATGGAGTATATTCTCCTCTGATTTTTATAAATCTTTTTTCTTCACTTTCTGATTTTGTTTTGCACCGGGTGTTAAAGCTCGGTGCAATTTTTGTCGCCGATTTTTTTAGGAGCAATGAAACCTTTTTGCAACTTGCGGTGTATTATATATGAAGACATTTTTGGAGGTCAAGTATCATGAAAAAGAAGCTTCTGCCATTACTGCTCGCAATCACTTGCGTGTTCTCGGCAAGCTGTGGCAATACAGCCGATAGCACGGGCAGCTCTGATAAGGAGATTACAACACCTACCGAGACTACCACAACCACAGAGCTTACCACACCTACGGAAACTACAACATCGCAGCCATCACAAACAGAGGTTGTTACAACTACCAAGACTCCGACTCCCACCGACCCTACAGAAAATATGGGCAAGGCACAGAAAATAGAGCTTAGCGGAAACAAGGATGATGTGTTCGTTGTCAATGAAGCCTGCTATGCAGTAACTGAGAATGCTATCCTGTATTTTGAAAAGGGTACAACGGTTCGTGGAGACATCGGAACATCTATCGAACTGAAGATGAAAGAAGTCAGTGAGATTACCGGACTTACCTATGAGTATAAAAATGAACCTGCCCTAGCCGAAAATTTTAAGAATTATTACCCTCTGTATTTTGAAGAAGGCGATTTTAAGGACTTAAATTTTGATAATTCCTATGTTAATATTGTTGTTGCAGAGCTTGTAGACGCACAGATACCTTATGCATATTATAATTTCGTTGTATTGGACCCCGATTATATCTATTATGACGGTGAGGATGACCCGGGTGCTGTCTACCACGAGCTTACCCACGTTATATTCCTCAATAATTATGCGGATATGGGCGAAACACTGAACGAGGGCCTGGCAACGTATTTCGCTGAGCAGCTTTTAATGGATCACGGCATCCAGACCTGGAGCTGGATTATGTACTATCAGCCGGACAATATAGATGCTGCATACATTTTAAAAGGAGCAGACGGCTTCGAGAGCGAATTCTACATGAACGAATACTATGACCAGTACTCATATTTCTACGGATATCTGTTTATGAACTTCATTGCAGAAACCTACGGCAAGGAAGCTTTTCTTGATATCGCAGACGCAGTTACCAAGTCAGACTACGAGCGTGACCTTAACGGAGATACTGACGAGGAAGTCAAGGAAAACCTCAAGAAGTCAGATGAGATTATCAAGCAAGCTATTATCTCCGTAACAGAGGAAGGCGTCTTTGAAAAGTTTGCCGACTGGTATAAGGATAATAACAAGAGGCGGTATGATGAATGGAAGACATATATGACTTCAATCGGTGAGGACGTTTCGTTCCTCTGATAGCTGTAAACGGTGCTTTGAATGTTTGGGTAAAGCCAGACGTTTTATAAGACTTTAAAAAAATAATGAAAGGCTCTCGCAGGGAGAGCCTTTTGTGCTATTAAAAAAGCGTATAGAAAAGAAAAAGAGATTACAGCATAGTGCCGTAATCTCTTTGTTTTTGTTACATCATATCCTGCATATCGTAGATGCCGGCAGGCTTTCCCGAAAGATATACAGCCGCATTGACAGCGCCAACAGCAAATACTTCCTTTGAAGCAGCGGAGTGAGAAAGTGTGATAACCTCGTCACGACCTGCAAAAATAATGTCATGCTCGCCAACAATCGTTCCACCTCTGATAGCGTGAATGCCGATTTCGTTAGGCTGACGCTTTGCACGAACAGAGTGCCTGTCGTAAACGTAGTTCATAGAGCCGGAAAGCTCCTCGTTAATCGCATTTGCAAGCATAAGTGCAGTGCCACTTGGTGCGTCAAGCTTCTGATTGTGGTGCTTTTCAACAATCTCAATGTCGAACTGTCCACCGAGAATCTGTGTAGCCTTCTTTGCAAGCTGAACAAGAAGATTTATGCCCAGCGACATGTTCCAGGTAAAGAACACAGGAATCTGCTCTGCCGCAGACTTTATCGAAGCTATCTCTTCCTCGTTGTAACCGGTAGTAGCAGCAACAAGCGCAACACCGTTTGTAAGGCAGTATTCAAGTAGCGCAGGAAGTGTTGACGGATGAGAAAAATCAATGATAACATCAGGCTTTGCAGAAAGCTCAGCCGGTGTCTTAACAATAGGGAAGGAGGCTTCTCCCTCGCCTATATCAATTCCGCCGATAACCTCGCAGTCGTTTCTTGCAGCTATGATAGATGCCAAAACTCTGCCCATCTTGCCTAAAGCACCGCATAAAACAATCCTAGTCATTTTAAACGTCCTTTCAGTAGCTTACTTTGTGAGTGAGAGCTTTTCCATAGAAGCCCTCAGAATGTCGCAATTCTTCTGTGACATAGGTACAAGCGGAAGTCTGCAATTACCTGCCTTAAAGCCCATCATATTGAGAGCTTCCTTTACAGGAATTGGGTTTACGTCAATAAAGAGATTGTTAGCGAATTCGAGTAGCTTTAAGAACTTTTCGTTAGCTGTCTTGTAGTCACCGTCAAGACAAAGCTGGCAGATTTCGTGTGTCTCGTATGGCATACAGTTTGAAAGAACTGAAATAACGCCCTTTCCACCGAGTGACATTACAGGAACAATCTGGTCATCATTACCACTGTAGATAGCAAGGTCATCACCGCAAAGTGCAGCAATCTTAGCAATCTGGCTGATGTTGCCGCTCGCTTCCTTTATAGCAACAATGTTTTCTACCTTTGAAAGCTCGTAGCAGGTTTCAGGAGTGATGTTCACGCCTGTTCTTGAAGGCACGCTGTAAAGAATTATCGGAATCGAAACAGCGTTTGCAATAGCAGTAAAGTGTGCCACAAGGCCTGCCTGAGATGTCTTGTTGTAGTATGGAGTTACACAAAGAAGTGCGTCAGCGCCAAGCTCCTGAGCCTTCTTTGAAAGGTTAACAGCATATTCTGTGTGATTAGAGCCTGTACCTGCAATAACAGGAACACGCTTTGCAGTCTTTTCGACAGCGTATCTGATGCACTCGATGTGCTCCTCGTCTGTCATAGTAGAGCTTTCGCCCGTTGTACCGCAGATTACGATAGCGTCAGTGCCGTTTTCAATGTTAAAATCAATGAGTCTGCCGAGCTCGTCAAAGTTTATTGAGCCGTCTTCAAACATTGGTGTAACAATTGCAACAGCAGCACCTGTGAATACGGTGTTCTTCATATTTCCACTCCTATCTTGTGTCTTTGTTTAATAATTAGTCAAGGTAGCCCTTTGCAGCAAGAAGCTCTGCAAGAAGAACTGCTCCGCCTGCGGCACCTCTTAATGTATTGTGTGAAAGGCAAGCAAACTTGTAATCGTACTGATTATCCTCACGGAGTCTGCCGACTGAAACAGCCATACCGCCCTCAAGATTTCTGTCAAGCTTAGCCTGTGGACGATTGTCTTCCTCAAAGTAGTGAAGGAACTGCTTTGGTGCAGATGGAAGCTCAAGCTCCTGTGGAACACCCGAGAACTCAGCCCAGAGCTTTTTAACCTCATCCATAGAAGGCTTGTTTTCAAACTTTACAAATACAGCAGCTGTGTGTCCGTCTGTTACAGGAACTCTGAAGCACTGTGCTGTGAAAAGTGGAGCTGTAGCAGGAACGATAACGTCGCCCTCGATAGAGCCCCAAAGCTTGAGTGGCTCCTGCTCGGACTTTTCTTCCTCACCACCGATGAATGGGATTACGTTGTCAACAATTTCAGGCATTGTCTCGAATGTCTTGCCTGCGCCTGAAATAGCCTGGTATGTACATACGAGAACTCTCTCGATACCGAACTTCTTAAGTGGGTGAAGTGCAGGTACATAGCTCTGAAGTGAGCAGTTAGACTTAACAGCGATAAAGCCTCTCTTTGTGCCAAGACGCTTTCTCTGTGAGTGAATAACCTCAATGTGGTCAGGGTTAATCTCAGGAACAACCATCGGAACATCAGGTGTGTGTCTGTGAGCCGAGTTGTTAGAGATAACAGGGCACTCAGCCTTAGCGTAAGCCTCTTCGAGAGCCTTGATTTCATCCTTCTTCATGTTAACTGCGCAGAATACGAAGTCAACCATAGAAGCAATCTTTTCAATATCAGCAGTAGCGTCGAGAATAACCATATCCTCCATAGCCTTTGGCATTGGTGTAGCCATAGCCCACTTGTTGCCTACAACCTCCTTGTAGGTCTTTCCTGCAGAACGTGAAGAAGCTGCAAGACATACAACCTCAAACCAAGGGTGATTTTCAAGCAGGGAAGCAAAACGCTGACCTACCATACCTGTTGCACCGATAATACCAACCTTAAAATGCATAAATATTACTCCTTTTCCGTCTCCTGCAAGTTGCCAAAACATACAAAAAGGCTGTCTTAAATGGGACAATTTGCACGAAACATAAAAATTTTTTGTTGCAATAAAAAAACTGGTTGAAAACCAGCTCATCATACAATATAATAGTAAGTAGTGTTGATATCGTATCCGATAGCACTCCATCACATTGTATGATGACAATCACAGCCCTGTTAA
>JAZSCN010000011.1:0-33075 GCA_045602925.1 Oscillospiraceae bacterium
AATTATACTTGTGTTGGTGTTTGTTCTTCTGATTGGCGGTGCTTCGGTGCTTTATACGCAACTTAGCAAAGACGATGCTCCCGACGGGCTGCAAGTTCAGGGAGATCAAAATAAGAATTATAACGAAAGTCAAAGCGACAGCTCGGGTACAGGTGACACGGAACGACAACTGACCAAGGCCCCCGATTTCACTGTTTATGATGGATCGGGAAACAAAGTCAATCTGTCGGATTATGTCGGTAAGCCGATCGTGTTGAATTTCTGGGCAAGCTGGTGTGGCCCTTGTCAAAGCGAGATGCCTGACTTCCACGAAAAATATCTGGAGTTTGGGAACAAGATCCATTTCTTGATGGTCAATATGACCGGCGGCCGCGAAACGCTAAGCTCCGCAAAGGCGTTTGTTTCAGAGAAGGGATATACTTTCCCGGTGCTTTATGACACTGACTCCGATGCTGCAACCACCTACAATGTGTATTCGTTGCCCACCACATACTTTATTGATGCAGAAGGATATCTTGTTGCTCAAGCTACCGGAGCTATCTCAGCGGATTCGCTCCAAAGAGGAATTGATATGATAAAATAATTTTGAGCGATATAGGGATAGGCACACGGCTTGCCGGAAGCCTTTAACATAGAAAACTTTAACTTCCGGTTTCGTTCATATCAATTTTGTTGTTGCACAAAATTCAACCAATTTTTAAAATGGAAATAAAGAGGAATAACTGTGGTCAAACACCGAACAAGAGAAAGGTTCGAATAAAGCTCAAATGCTGGAACTTCGCATAAAATAAGGGCTTTCTCCTAAACTCGAACTCGTCATAATTCGCCATTTTTCGACACTATCCCAAACCATTCGCTTTACCAGATTAGTCACGTACTAGTTTATTTAATTGTATCAAAGAGGTATTGAAAAGTCAAGTTCCGTAGAGATGTCATATATAGGAACAAATTCTAAAGCAAGCATCCCCCCACCAACAAATACTTTCTCTCACTCTCGTTATGCTTTACGGCTATTTCAGATGTGTGGAAAGAAGAGGCCTTCTGCCTTGGGTGAGCCCTTTCCACAAAAGTCTTTTGAATTGAACATATAAAAAGGGCGGTGACCGATTCTGGCCACAGCCCTTTAATAATTACTATGTCGAGCGTATTATACTTTAAAACAACAATCTGTTACTCACTCCGCTTTGGCGTTTACTTTAAAATAGCATAGGTTGTCGGAAGAATACCGTTTCCGTTGTAGGGGAGTAAATACTTGCGGTCATACAAAATTGCGACAGGTGCGGATATAGCATCTTCAAACAGACGCAGGTAAGCCATATCCTTTGCGGATTTCTTCAGGTGTACAGGAACATGATTTTTCAGAATCTTTGTAACTGTGTCCATTAACTTCTCAGCTTCATCAGCAATCTGAGAAGCTGTGTCAGCAAAAATACCCTTCAGTGCATCGTACTGCTCCGTTGTAAATACAGGAATGTTTACAAAAAGCCCGTCATCATTTGAAATAACATAACCCTTACGAACCATATCTGCTGCCGCAGCCTTGTCGTTGTCGCTGAAATGTCCTGTGTTGCCCTTGGCGATATCCAGGAACACATTAGCTACATTCTTCTGATGATTGACGTAGTAGTGATGTACCATTTCTCCGTTGATAGGGAAATCCATAAACTGAACATAATCGCCGTCGTTATTCGTGGTATTGGAAACACCGAAGCAAAAATCCGAATTCCACGAGGTGTGCTCGCCGTTTTCAGCACCCCATACAAAGCATTCGGTGCCGAATTTGTCCTTAGGATATACTATCTCAATCTTGCTTTGCAGGATTTCTATTACCGCCCTGTAGAGAACAAAGCTTACCATTTGCCAGGCAAAGGAATTGCTGTTCATATCAGCTCCGTAAAATCCAAGCGCACGGACATCCTTTTCATATTTAGTAATAGCATCGCTCAGCATATCCGCAATCTTTTCTCTGAGCCCGGTTGTCTTGTTGTTTACTTCTGTAGCAAAGTCCTTTGTAAATATTACAATGTTGGTGTAATATCTGTTCCCGTCCTTTTTAAGAAGCTCGTATTCACAAAGCTCCTCAAGCTTATCCTCCATATACGGTAAAGAGACACCAATTTCCAGGCTTATTTGCTCCGCACTGAGTTTGTCGTTATAGCAGGCAAACAGGATATTCTGAGATATTTTGCTGTCACATAAGTGATAATAGCGGTTTGCACCAAAACCCCAGTACATAAGTGAAAGTCCTTTAGGGTTATAGCTCTGCTGACCATAGTTTCGTTCCATGTTCATACCTTCTTTCAGAATTTGTCGTGATTTGAAAAGCAGGTATTTTACCATGCTTTCACTGATGGATTCTTTGCTATCTCTTTAATCTTTGTATCAAGTTCTTGCTTATCCAATTGTACACCTCCTTTTTTCATCATCACCGGTGATTTCACTTATATAGTGGAACGAAACCTGCTTCGGTTAATCTTTCGCAGAAATTTTTTCAGAAACTTTTCTGCCCGTATTTTTTCATCATCACAGCTACTTATTCATTTGCAATCAGTGTGGTATATATGTAAAACCATTATACTGCACATTCCGTTTTTCATCAACTGTGATTTGTGGCAAGACAGAATAACCCCGATATTTTTTTGCAAAAAGAACTCAGTTCATTTTAAGAAAAAACAAACATGCCACCGTATCTTAGCGATATGGTGGCTGTCTGTTTATGGAGGAGTAATTTATGAAAAAAGACTTTAACTGATTTTAAGAGTGTATTTTCCGTCTTCAAAGTCAACGGTGAATACACTTGATGGTGCAGGGTCACTCGCAATAATAGCCCTTGCAATGAGCGTTTCAACCTTGCGCTGAATGAGTCGCTTAAGTGGTCTTGCGCCGTATACCGAGTCGTAACCCTCTTCAATAAGTGCCGTTTTTGCACTATCTGTGAGTATGAGAGAAAGCTGCTTTTCTGATAGTCTCTCACAAAGCTCTGCAATCATAAGGTCGACAATTCCGGTAATCTCAGTTTTGCTAAGTGGCTTGTAGAAAACTATCTCATCAAGCCTGTTTAAAAATTCAGGCCTGAATGAACGGCGAAGCAAAGCGTTAACCTGTCCCTTTGCAGTATCTGAAATTTCTCCGTCATCGCCAATGCCATCTAAGATAATGTCTGAGCCGAGATTTGAGGTCAGTATGATAATCGTGTTTTTAAAATCAACAGTCCTGCCCTGCGAATCGGTAATTCGGCCGTCATCAAGCACCTGCAAAAGCACGTTGAAAACATCCGGGTGCGCCTTTTCAATCTCGTCAAAAAGTACTACCGAGTACGGCTTTCTCCTTACAGCTTCGGTCAGCTGTCCGCCTTCGTCGTATCCAACATAGCCCGGAGGTGCGCCGATAAGCCTGCTTACAGAGAATTTCTCCATATATTCCGACATATCTATTCTTACAATGTTCTTTTCATCGTCAAATAGCGCCTGAGCAAGTGCCTTTGCAAGCTCTGTCTTACCCACACCGGTCGGGCCCATAAATAAGAATGAGCCAATAGGTCTGTCAGGATTTTGTATGCCAGCCCTCGCTCTTAGAATAGCCTGCGAAACCTTCTCAACAGCCTCTTGCTGACCGATAACTCTCTTGTGGAGAATATCCTCCATAGAGAGTAGCTTTTCTCGCTCGCCTTCCATAAGCTTAGAAACAGGAATACCCGTCCAGCGACCGATGATTTTTGCAATTTCCTCGTCAGTCACCTTGTCACGAAGCAGCGAATCAGCCGAGGACTTCTTATCCTCATTAGCTTTCTCGAGCTCTTCAAGTTGTGAGGTGAGAGAGGGGAGAGTGCCGTATTTCAGCTCTGCCGCCTTTTCAAGGTCATATTCTCTCTGTGCCTTTTCAATCTGCGCATTGACGCTCTCAATTTCTTCTCTTAGCTTTGCAACCGAGGAGATTGAGGATTTTTCGTTCTCCCACTTAGCCTTCATCTGCGAAAAGCTGTCACGAAGCTCGGAAAGCTCACGCTGAATTTCTGAAAGATGCTCGGTCGATAGCTTGTCCGACTCCTTCTTGAGCGCCGCTTCTTCAATTTCAAGTTGCATAATCTTTCTCGAAATCTCGTCAAGCTCTGTCGGCATCGAGTCCATCTCGGTCTTTATCATTGCACAAGCCTCGTCAATAAGGTCAATCGCCTTGTCAGGCAGAAATCTATCAGTGATGTATCTGTTAGATAGGGTAGAAGCGGCAATAATTGCGCTGTCCTGGATTTTAACACCGTGATAAACCTCGTATCTTTCCTTGAGACCACGGAGTATGGATATCGTGTCTTCAACAGTCGGCTCGTCAACGAGCACAGGCTGGAAACGTCTTTCAAGGGCCGCATCCTTTTCGATGTACTGGCGGTACTCGTTTAAGGTTGTAGCACCGATACAGTGAAGCTCGCCTCTTGCAAGCATCGGCTTTAAGAGGTTTCCCGCGTCCATAGCTCCGCCGTTTTTACCTGCACCGACAATAGTGTGAAGCTCGTCGATAAAGAGAATGATTTTCCCCTCGCTCTTCTTTATTGCAGAAAGCACCGCCTTGAGCCTTTCTTCAAATTCGCCCTGATACTTGGCACCCGCAATAAGTGCACCCATATCGAGAGAGAAAACCTGCCTGTCACGAAGATTGTTAGGTACGTCGCCCCTTACAATTCTCAGCGCAAGTCCCTCTGCAATAGCCGTCTTACCAACACCCGGCTCACCAATGAGCACAGGGTTGTTTTTTGTCTTTCTTGAAAGTATGCGAATAACGTTTCTAATCTCGGAATCTCTGCCAATAACAGGGTCAAGCTTTTGCTTTCTTGCAAGCTCAACAAGGTCAGAACCGTATTTCTTGAGAACATCGTAGGTGTCCTCAGGTGTGTCAGAGGTAACCCTCGTATTGCCCCTTACTTCTGCAAGCTTGCCCATAAATGCGTCTTTTGTGAAGGAGTGCTTCTTGAAAATGTCTAAAAGCTTGTCGCTCGGCTTTTCTATAATAGAAAGCATAATGTGTTCTACCGAAACATACTCGTCCTTCATCTGCTTTGCAATGTTCTCGGATAGTACCAGACATTCATTTACAAGCGAGGATACATATATAGAATCAGCCGGTCTTCCGGAGCCGGTCACTCTCGGCATACTTTCAATTACAGAAAGCACGTCACCCTTCATAGTATCTGAGGAAATGCCGATTCCATCTAAAATCTGCGAAATAAGACTGTCGCTCTCCTCAATAAGCGCATACATTAAATGTTCCTGCTCAACCTGGTTGCTCTGGTATTCTGTCGCAAGACTGTTAGAGCGTCTTATCGCCTCAAGCGATTTTTTAGTAAAATTCTGTGCGTTCATCTTTAATCCCTCCTAAGAGAAAGCCATTTGTCGAATGGGTGCTTTCTTACTAAACTGAAATTTTATCCTTCTTTAAAAATGCAACATACGCCCTAGTAATCGCATCACAAACAGCGTCTATGTCGCCCTTTTCTGATAAGTAGAGCTTTACACTCTTGTTGAATAAGTCAATGTAATCCGTAATCGCCTTAGCCATAGCATCAGGAGAAGTGCTTTCCGATGGTATGTCGATAAGCCTGCGGAAAACGCCACCCTTAAGCTCGCATACAATATTCTTGCCTGTTATGGACTTTTCTATGCCGTACCATAGCTTTAAAAACTCTGCATATTCATATAAAAGCTGAGAATTCTGCGTGCGAAGGTTAGCCCTTAGTTCACCAAGCTTGTCACCGTCGCCACGATATAGTAGCACATTATATCGTATAGTCGGATTGTACTTGTATTTCAGTGCCGAAACAGCCGTAAAAGCGTTGTCGCCACTTCCCAGCAGGAATCTAAACTCGTTTGCAAAGCTGTTCATCTGCTCGCCGATAAGCTCATAGAGATTTTTAACCCTCTGCTCCGGCGTAACCATAGAAACATATTCTGCAAGTATCTGATTGATTAGCCCGCTTCTAGATAAATTCATAAGCTTAGCCCTGGAATCAATCTTGTCAATTATATCATCCGATAATATCAAGCTGTACATACTTTTATCCAAACTTGTCACTCCTCATATCATAACTTGTCGAGAATGTTATATAATTCTCTTTACGAGTTTATGATAACACAGCTACGAGTTTTTGTCAAGCATTTTTTGGAAAAAATTTTTATGGCATAAAAAATCCTCTAGGATTTCTCCTAGAGGCTTAGCGTTTTACTTATTCAACTGAGATAATGTAGTAGTATACCGGCTGACCACCGTTTACAACATTTATTTCAAGACCAGGGAACTTTTCTTCAACTCTAGCAGCAAGCTCATTAGCCATATCCTCAGTGATGTCCTCACCGTAGATGATTGTAACAAATGCGCTGCCACCCTTTACAAGCTTCTTGGTGAGCTTGTAAGCAGCCTTTGCAAGATCTCTGTCAACAAAAGAGAGCTTGCCATTTTCGAGTGCGAGAATCTCACCCTTCTTGATGTCATGACCTTCAAAGTCTGAATCTCTCGCAGCAAATGTGAGCTGACCTGTCGCAACACCGTTGAGAGCATCAGTCATATTGTTGGAGTTATCCTTGAAATCAGCATCAGGGTCGAATGCGAGCATAGCCGAGATACCCTGTGGGATAGTTCTTGTCTGCAATACGCAAACCTTTCTGTCCTTAACAAGCTTTGCAGCCTGCTCTGCCGCCATAATGATGTTCTTGTTATTAGGAAGAACGAACACCTGCTTTGCAGGACATGAGCAGATAGCAGCGTAAATATTATCTGTAGAAGGATTCATTGTCTGACCACCGCTTACGATACAGTCAACGCCGATATCCCTGAACATTTCTTCAAGTCCCTTGCCTGCAGAAACAGCAACAAAGCCGTATTCATTTTCAGGCTTTGCAGGAACAAACTCCTGCTTAGCATCCTGCTTGCGCTGCTTGTGCTGAAGCTTCATGTTTTCAATCTTAGGGAGATTGATGTAACCGAACTCTAAGCCCTTCTGAATAGCCTTGCCTGGGTCGTTTGTGTGAACGTGAACCTTGATGATTTCCTCATCATCAACAACTACAACGCAGTCGCCGATTGTTTCAAGATAAGCCCTGAGATTGCTTGGATCCTTGGAATCCTCGTTCTTGGTGATTAACATCTCTGTGCAGTAGGTAAAGTTTATAACCTCATCAAAGTCGCCGACAGTAGATGAGAAGGAGTCAACAGTAACCTTCTTCTGCTCGCCAGAGGAAAGCTCTACAATCTTGCCACCCTTGAATACGTCAAGCATTGCCTCGAAAATTATGAGAAGTCCTGCACCACCGGCGTCAACAACGCCTGCCTTCTTAAGAGCAGGGAGCTGGTTAGGTGTGTCATCAAGAGCAACCTTGCAAGCCTTGCAAACTTCTTCCCAAAGCTCAACTACGTCAGTAACCTTACCTTCGAGCGACTTAGCCTTTTCATAACCAAGTCTAGCAACAGTAAGGATTGTACCTTCAGTTGGGTTCATAACAGCCTTGTAAGCATTTTCAACACCGAGTCTTAAAGCCTCAGTGATTCCCTCACAGTCAGCCTCAACCTTGCCTGTAAGTCCCTTAGAGAAGCCTCTGAAGATAAGAGAAAGAATCACGCCTGAGTTACCTCTTGCGCCTCTTAAAAGTGCAGAAGCAGTAGCCTTAGCAACCTGAGCCGCAGTAACCTCGTCATCCATAATTTTAAGTTCAGATACACAGCTACCGATAGCCATAGACATATTAGTACCGGTATCTCCGTCAGGAACAGGGAATACGTTGAGCTCGTCAACAGATTTTTTATTATTAGCAATAGAATATGCGCCGCTTATAATAGCGTCACGAAGAATCTTTCCGTTAATCACTTTAATCCTCCTCGGTTACGAATGCATAGAATCAATGTAAACATTGACCTTAGAAACCTCAATGCCTGCTTCTTCTTCAACCGTAAAGCGAACCTTGTTTATAATGCTATCAACGATTGCGGTAATGTTTATGCCGTAAGAAACAGTAATATGCAAATCGACAATAAGTGTATTATTGCTCTGACGAATAATAACACCGTTGTCAATTGCGTCTTCGCAGCCGAAAAGCGAACGGATACTCTGAACAGGGCCGTAGGAATTCATTCCGGCAACACCAAAGCAGCTTGCTACGGTTGTCGCAATAAGCTTTTTAAGATAGTTTGAAGAAAGCTCGATGCGTCCAATGTGATTGTTAACTTTTATCATACACAATTCACTCCTTGTATTTTCGTCATTATATAGCGAATATATTATACCACACAGCCGAGCTTTTTGCAAGCGTGATTAACTATTTTTGTGACTATTGACATATAACACCCATATTATCAAACCCAGCTTAACTATTTATTCTTATAAATCAGAATGAATATTTATATCAATAGTAATAGGCGTGTCTGCAATAATTCTATCATAAAGCTTTTCTGTAAAGGGATATTGCGAGCGACAAAGCTTCTCAAGTCGCATAAAATCGCAGTTTTGTGCCTCTCGCAGCGCAGAAAGAGTGTCATAGCAAAGTGCCCCTATAAGCTCTTCGGATTTTTGTGAAGCCTCCTTGTAATCCACGTCTGTTTGAGAGGATTCTATAATTCTCATAGATATCTCAAGATTTAGAGTAAGGCTGTAGTCATCCTCTTTTATGCGTCTTAAAGTTAGCTCGTGGCCTGTCAGCGTCAGGGACACAGCGTACCTAGCGTCTTTGGTTTCTATGACTTTTTTAACCGAATCAATGCTACCTTCAAGCCAGCAAAGTCCCTCTGTCATCTGCTCGTCTGCCGTTAAAATAATATGCCCGTCGCGAATCAGCCTTACACCCTTGAAAATAAGCTTTGGCTCCTCCTGCACCTTGCCTGAAGAACCGGAATCGTCAGAGCCTTGCTTCGAGTCTTGGCTCTTGTCTTTCTTAGCCGAAATTATCGGTAGTGGCAGTACACTCTTGTCAATAATCGAATTTGCCACAGAAAGAAGGTCGCTTTCCAGCGCAGCCCCACTCTTATAAGCACCCTCAATAATAGACTGTATAGCGACAGCCGTTTCAACATCGTTTAAAAGCTGAAGCTCCATAATCTCCCTCGCAGTATTTTCAGCTGACAGAACCGACGTGCCAAGGTATGTCTGCTCATCAGCAATAAAAGCACCTAAAGTGTCACTTAAAGGGTAAGATAGAAGCTCACTGCCGATAACTATATATTTAGTGTGACCGGTGTTTACCTGCCTGCCCAGATATAGCTCGATTTTGTCTATAGCCTCGCCAATCGTGTCAGCCTCAGCATAGGTGATAGCCGTGTTTGGCTTGCTCGGGTCAATAGGACTTGCCGAGCCCGAGCCCATCGACTGAAAAACCTGTACAGTAACCCTGTAACGTGCACTTTCGCCCTTGTCAATACCTAGTGCAGAAATTATCGCCTGGTTTTCAAGCCTTACTACACTAGAGCAGGAGGATAGGAATATACAGCATATCATCGCCATAAGAGATATAAAAATTGCCGTTAGCCGCCTCATTTTGTAGCCTCCTTGTGCAGTAAAAGTATAAGTGGTATAACGCCGACGAGGATAACAATAAAGCTTCCTTCAACTAAAAACCGATTAACATAATTCCATAGGTCATGCCAAAGAAGTAACGCAGATACCGTGAATATCGAGAACGCAGAAATATAGCAAAGCCTGTGCCTTTGGCTTTTGGGTAAAGCGTAGCTTGTTATTACCGATACAGCCCATATAAGAGCCGATAGATGGCATACCCCCGTCATTGTCCAGACAATAAGAAAAACAGAGTCAAACCTCGCTATTATGGATGTGTCGGAGTATGAGCTTAGGTGAAAAAACGGTAGCTGTGCCGTGGTAGCGTATGAGCCGAGAATAGCAGTGTATAAATATATAATTAGCGCAACACCGATATACTTGAGCGACACAAAGGATATAAGCGTAGTAGCCTTCTTGCTCTGTAAGTTCGGTAGCAAGAAGCAAGCCAGAACAAGCGATGTGCCCCTGCCGAGAAACTGCATAGCCGAGCGTAAAATCCGTGTAAGAGTGCCGTCTGAGTAAAGCGTAAGATTTGTGCTGTCCAGCTCTCCGTGACTTCCAAGTATTACAATCGAGAGCATCAGAATAAATAAAAACAGCACAATTACCCCGGTCCTTGCAAGTGGCTTTATCCCAAGCGTTGCAATGTATCCGCAAGCTATCGCCATAGAAAGTATAACAGCAATTTTAAAGCTGAATACAGGGAACGCAAAGCCTACAAAGTGCGAGAAGTCGCATAGTACCTTGACTGCCGATAACGAAAAGAAAAGCCCGTAAGCTGTGCCCACAAGAACCCCCAAAGGCCTAGATATGCAGTAGGCGACAGTTATAATGTTTTTGTCAGGATAACGCCTTATTAGAATAAGTGGCGGAATAATCAGCAAAAGCTGTACGATTGTAGCAATAAGCCCTCCGAAAATCGTTATAAGAGGGTTTTCGTTGCCTACAGGCGTGTAGGTCATAGTAACAAACAGCCTGCTTAAAATCATCAGAGAAATAAATTGTGCCGCAGTAATTTTCTTCATAACCGTAGCCTGCCTCCTAAGACTTGTCGCCTGCCTTGTTTTTAAAGCTACCCCTTATAGCAAGCTTTTTTACCCCACTTTTTGAGAATGGCGAAATCGGCGCAGAGTAGGGAACCCCCATGTCGTTCGATGCACAAATATTTGCAATAACAACAGCCGATATAAGACTTATCCCGTATAAACCGGATATTCCCCCTGCAATTATCATAATAAGCCTCAGTACAGAAGCCTGCTGATTGAGAGTCGGTATAACAAAAGAAGCCGTCGCCGTAAGACCGATTATAATAAGAATAGGCGCAGAAATAAGCCCACTGCTCACAGCCGCGTCACCTATTATCAGCCCACCAACTATAGATACAGCCCCACCGATATTCTTTGGCATGCGTATCCCTGCCTCTCGCAGTATCTCGTACATAAGTGTTATAATTACAATGTCAAACATAAGTGGATAAGGCGTCGCCTGTTCTGATACAACAAGACTTATGAGTAGCTTGTAGGTGAAAGTCTCTGAGTGAAATGTCGCCAACGCCACATATATCCCCGGTAGCATTACCGAAAGAAAGAATGCAAGATATTTTATAACCCTGATGTAGAAAACATAAAACGGCCTGTTTGCATAGTCGTCCATGGTCGTAAAGTTGTCAACAAAAAACGACGGAATAAGCAGCGCAAAGGGCGTGCCGTCTATGATTATTCCAACTCTGCCTTCGCAAAGCCAGCGGCAGAACGAGTCCGGCCTGTCAGTCGATTGAACATCGGTGAAGAAGCTTCTCGAAGATTTTACCAAAAACGGCGTGACGTATCCACTTGTCAGTATAGCGTCAAGCTTTATTCCCTCAAGCCTGCGCCTAGCTGAAGCTACAAGCTCAGGA
Organism: Oscillospiraceae bacterium; assembly: GCA_045602925.1. GTDB lineage: Bacteria > Bacillota > Clostridia > Oscillospirales > Ruminococcaceae > UBA7477. Next base: position 11,424 of record JAZSCN010000011.1, read on the forward strand.
GAAGCCTTGTCTACCATATACGCTATGCAAATTTCCGTGTTGCTCTGTTCACCTGCATTTATAAGTTCAAAGCGTAGTGAGGGAGTCTTGAGCCTTCTCCTTACAAGAGAAATATTCGTCCTTACCTGCTCAATAAAGCCGTCACGTCCACCCAGTATGTTTATCTCGCTGGTAGGCTCCATTACTGTTCGCTTGTCATATCCCTGAATACCATAAACCTGCCCCGAAGCAATACCGTCAACAAGTACGAGCGCAAAGCCCGAAAAAAGCCTTACCATCACCTCGCCATAGGTGTATACCGTCGCCCTCTCGGTTGATAGCAAGCTCTCAGTTGTCAGATACCTGTATATGTCATTGGGAGTTGAGCCTTTGGGTAAGCTAAGCTCGCAAAGTGGCCTGAATAAAAGTTCAGCCATAGAGCTTGTCGATACCATGTTTTCTATAGAAATAACAGCGCATCTGTGCCCCGATACCAAAACCTCCATAATGTTAAGGTCCATAGTGTTTCCCGTAATGCTCCTTAGGTGCGAAAGTGCTGTATCAAGGCTTTTTGCGATTTTTATCTCCTCATAATTATCATAGGTCGGCGTAAGCATGTTTTCACCTTCTCATTAAGTTTTGTTTTTCTTTAGCGTATTATTTGCATAAGCTCTGTCAAAAATACAGACAAAGAAAAAAGAAAAGAGGCGAGAAGCTTGACAGTGGTTTTTATAAGAACAGTGATGCTCTACGCCGTAATAATTTTTGCCGTAAGACTTATGGGCAAGAGACAACTCGGCGAACTGCAACCGTCAGAATTCGTCGTTACAATTTTAATCTCTAATATCGCAACTCTCCCTATAGAAGAAACTGCTACCCCAATGCTCCTGGGTGTCGTGCCGATACTCACAATCGTCTGCCTCGAGGTTATAATTTCTGCCATAACTATGAAGTCAAGAAGGCTAAGACGTATAGTGTCAGGCAGCCCGAAGATTATAGTCTCAAACGGAATTATCGACCAGAAGCAGCTAAAGAGCCTGCGCTTTACAGCCGATGACGTTATGGAGTCTCTTCGTTCGCAGGGGGTCTTTGATATAAGCGAGGTGCAGCTTGCCGTTATCGAAACTACCGGCGTAATAAGCGTGTATCGCAAGCCAACTCTACAGCCCCTGTCACACGATAATATAGGCTCTGTCCCGAAGAACGAAAATCCCCCGCAGGTCGTCGTCGATGATGGCGATGTCGTGGTAAAATCGCTCGAATTCTTAGGACTTAGCGAGAGCTGGCTTTACGATGTCTTGCAAAGAGAAAATAAGCGAGCGAGCGATATTTTCCTTATGACTGCAAGCGAGAAGGGTAGCTATAAAATTATAGATAAGGAGAATTAATATTGAAAAGAGTCTGGCTTTGTGTTGGAATACTCAGTATCATTGTTTTTTTATCAGTAAGCTGGCTTGCCTGCCTTATGGACAGAACAAAAGAAATGTCAAAGCTTTTGGATAATTGCCTCGAGCTTTCAAGAAACGGCAGTGATAAAACAGCCGACGCGATAGAGGAGATTTCGGATTATTGGGAAAGCTTTTATAGAACGGCATCACTCTTTGAAAACTCTATTTCTCTTAATAATATCAGCGATAGCGTCGCAAGACTTATGCCACTGTACGAAAACGGAAGCGACGAGCTGTACGCTGAGTGCGAGGTTATAAGAGCCTCCTGCGATAGAATTTTTATGAGCAATATGCCGTTTGTCATAGGCTTTAAAGCCGATTGACGAAAGCGACTAAAGGTGGTATAATTGACTTAGGCAGTATAGCCTCGAAAGGAAGTCAACATATGAGTTACCGAGTCGGAATATCTACAGCCACTCTTTACCCAATGCTTACAGAGCAAGCCCTGCTCAGCCTCTGCAAGAGGAGAGTCGAGTGCGTCGAAATATTTATAAATACAGAGTGCGAGCTCGAAAGAACATACCTCAAGGAGCTTAAGAGTATGCTCAAGGAGTATAACGTTTCAGTCAGAGCTATCCACCCGTTTACATGCGAGCTTGAATCAATGATGCTCTTTACCCATTATCCAAGAAGATTTGAGGATGGAGTAAAATACTATAAGCGCTTTTTCGATGCCGCACAGTACCTCGAAGCCGAGCTTTTTGTCCTCCACGGGAACAATCGGCATAATAAAATCCCCGATGAAGTCTACTTTGAACGTTTCGAAAGACTATCGCAGGAGGCAGAAAGCTTTTCTGTAAAGCTGGTTCAGGAAAACGTCGCCAGATGTATGAGTGGTAAGCTCGAGTTCTTGAAGAAAATGAAGGACAGCCTGGGTAGTAGAGCAAGCTTTGTCCTCGATACCAAGCAGACCGTGCGAGCAGGCGAAAAGCCAATAGATTTCGTGAATGAACTGGGTGATAGTATATGCCATGTTCATATCAGCGACCACGACTGCAATAGCGATTGTAAACTCGTCGGAACAGGCGAGCTCGATTACAAGAGCTTTATGAATACCCTTACATCAAAGGGATTTGACGGCTCAGTCGTTATAGAACTTTATCATAACGGCTATAAAAGTCTCTCAGAGCTCTTTGAAAACTATGACTACATAAAATCTATACGAGATAATATCTAAAATATTGTGGTGTGAAGCTCAACCTCGCACCACTTTTGTTTTGCCAAAAATCATCATTTGTCGAAAAATGTCGAATTTTTTAAAGATGTGCAAACCACAATATATGGTATGATATCCGTCGGGGATTTACAAGATGCATACAAAAGCCTCGTGCTGATGGCAAGATGGGGATGTGTGTTTTGCTTAGGGCTCACAGCGGTGAAGTTAAAGTCAGAGCGAAATCTCTGGCAGGGGGCAGACTCAAGTATGAGCTGTTTTATGAGGAGTGTGAGGAGAATAAGAGCTTTAAGAGCTATGGCGTGAGAATTAGCTGTAGCCTTTTTGAAGAATATGACGAGGAAGTAGTGCGAGATTTAACAGTGAATGAGCAGTACGCAACAGAGTTTTTCGAAAGACTCGTAAAGTGCTTTGTTACACCCGTTACGCTCTGCTGTATCGCAGAGGATTATTTAGCAGAAAAATACGGAAAAATATACTAAAAACTTTAAAATTTTACTTGCAATTAGCCACAATATATGCTACAATATAGGTTAGATAGATAAAGTACACGTCATATATTGTGTCTTAAAAGTGAGGAGTGTAAGAAAATGAAATGTCCTTTCTGCAATTGTATCGATACCAAGGTAATTGACTCTAGACCAAGCGATGAAAAAAAGCGCCGCCGCAGAGAGTGTCCATCCTGCGGAAAGAGATTTACTACCTATGAGGTTATAGAAAAGCCTATCCTTATGGTGTATAAAAAAGACGGTAGCTTTGAGCCGTTCGATAAGGAAAAGCTCATAAAAGGTGTCCAGACAGCAATAAAGAAGCGCCCGGTCAGCCTCGAAGAAATGAACGCCCTCGTTGACGATATCGAGAATACCTACGCTAACGCTATGCAAACCGAAACCACTACTGCCGAAATCGGCGATAGAGTGCTCAGCGGGCTTAAAAAGCTCGACCACGTAGCGTATGTCAGATTCGCATCAGTTTATAAGGACTTCAGCGACGTTGAAAGCTTCATTAGTATCATCTCTGAGCTCGGTAGCGATAAGAAGTAACACTAATTCAAATAATACGTATATTTACAGCCCTTGCTCTTTGTGAGTGAGGGCTGTGTTTTTTATGTAGTTTGTACTTGACTTTTTGTGTAAAAAAAATTATAATAGAAAAGTAAGTGCACAGATGTGCAAAATAGATTTTTTAGGAGGAACTTCAGGTGCGAAAAAATAAAAAGCCTGTGTTTTTTATCGTCGTTGCTCTGATAGCTGCTTTTTCTTATCTGACAATATTCGGAATAAGCAATACCTACGGCGATATTGAGAATACTTATATAAAGGGAGTCGACGATATCCGTTGGGGTATCGATATCCAGGGTGGTGTCAATGCAACGTTCGAGCCTGCCGATGGTGTCGATGCAACCGACGATGAGCTCGAAGCAGCTAAGACAGTTATCGAGCAAAGACTCGTCAGCCTTAACATTACCGATAGCGAGGTATATGTAGATACCGCCAAGGATAGAGTAATGGTTAGCTTCCCTTGGGCATCGGACGAAACAGAATTCAATGCCGAGGCAGCCGTTAACGAACTCGGCGATATGGCAGAGCTCAGATTTGTAAAGGGTACAGAGCCTACAGGCGAGCTTATTATGACAGGTACTTGTGTCAAGACTGCCTTCGCTACTCAGCATCCTGAGAACGGCTCGTGGATAGTTTCACTCGAGCTTGACGAGGAAGGCACAGAAGCTTTCGCTAAGGCAACAGCCGAGCTTGCACCTACAAAGGGCTATATCTCAGTATGGATGGACGAAATCAACGTTTCTACAGCTACAGTAAGCAACGTAATTGACGAAGGTAAGGCTATAATTACAGGTGAGTTCACTTATGAATCAGCCGATGCCCTCGCTGATAAAATCAATGCAGGCTCACTTCCAATAAAAATGGAAGCTACCAGCACAAATACAATTTCACCAACTCTCGGTGACGACGCAAGAACTGCTATGGTGTTTGCAGGTATAATCGCTCTTGCAGCTATTATATTGTATATGATAGTAGTCTATAGACTGCCGGGCTTTGTAGCAGGTATCGCCCTCTGTGGTCAGGTAGCAGGTACACTCGCTGCTATTTCAGGATTCTTGGGAACCTTCGATAGCTTCACACTCACAATCCCAGGTATCGCAGGTATCATACTTGCAGTAGGTATGGGCGTTGACGCTAACGTTATTACAGCTGAAAGAATCAAGGAAGAGCTCAGAAACGGTAAGACTATCAACGGCGCAATCGAAACCGGATATAAGAGAGCTTGGAGTGCAGTTTTCGATAGTAATATCACAGTAGTATTCGTAGCAGTAATCCTTATGGGTGCATTTGGCCCTACAGATAGCTTGTTCGGTACTCTCTTAAAGCCACTGTTCTTCGCATTCGGCGCTTCAACAGCAGGTACAATCTACTCTCTCGGCTATACACTCCTCGTGGGTATCATTCTTAACTTCGTCTTTGGTATTTTCTGCTCAAGACTTATGCTTTCTTCACTTTCAAAGTTCAAGTGCTTCAGAAAGCTCTGGCTCTACAACGGAGTCGTTCCTAAGAAGGAAAAGAAGACTCTCAAGGTTGAAGGTCATAAGAAGAAGTTCTACGCATTCTCCAGCATGGTCATCGCTGCAATTATTGCCCTCACAATCGTTAGAGGCGTAAATGTTGCAGTAGAGTTTGAAGGCGGTACAATTATCGAGTATAACTATACCGGCACAATTGATACAAATGCAGTCGCTACCAAGGTCAAGGAAGCTATCGGCGAAACAGTAACCGTTACAACCGGCGAAAGTATGGCTGACGGCTCTAAGACAGTAAAGCTTACATTTGCTTCTAAGGAAGGCATCTCATCCGATAAGCAGCTCAAGGTTAAGGAATCACTTACCAGCAGCTTTAAGGATAACGAGCTCAAGCTCCTTAACTCAACAGACGTCGCTGCTTCAAACGGTAAGGAATTCTTCTTGAAATGTCTCGTTGCTGTAGCATTTGCCGCAGTTATTATGGTTATCTATATCGGCTTTAGATTTAAGAAAATCGGTGGTATCTCTGCCGGCCTTATGTCAGTAGTAGCCCTTATCCACGATATGATTATGGTATACGGCGCGTTTGTAATATTCGGCTTTAGTATCGACTCGAACTTTATGGCAGTTCTCCTTACAATCCTCGGCTATTCTATCAATGCGACAATCATCATCTACGATAGAATCCGTGAGAACAGACGTATCCTCGGCAATAAGGCCAGCGTGGAAGAACTCGTCGATAAGAGCGTTACCGAAACTCTCGGACGTTCAATCCATACAACCATTACAACAATTATGGCTATGGCAGTAGTTTGTGTAGTATGCTGGATATTCGGCATCACATCAATTATGAGCTTTGCATTCCCAATCATCGTTGGTATGATAGCAGGTGTGTATTCCTCAAACTGCATTGCCCCAACTCTCTGGGTAGTATGGCGTAAGCATAAGACAAAGAAGCTTGCAGAAGCATCAAAGAAGTAGTATATATAAGAGGGAATAATTAAGAGTCTCACAATAGTGGGACTCTTTTTTGTAGGGCAAAGCGATATGCTCTGATAAGCCTATGTGCATAAGCTTTGGAGTTGTAAAATTGGTATGCGAAAGTAGTCGTTTTGCTTGCATTTTAACTCAAAGTGTGATATAATAAACCGAATAGGTATTTTTTAGCCAATAGGGAATAGGCTTGTTTTAAGGAGGCTTGTTTGTGAAAGTAAAGTTCACTCTTTTTCAGAAAATAATGACAACGCTGTTTGTAATGTTGGAACTGTCAGTTATCGCAGGCGACGTGTATAGGCTCTTTATTTCTGATAATAGCGAAAATAATTATTACTATGGCATAAATTTAGCTTTGTGCCTGCTCTTGCTTCTGGTGTTTATGGCACTTATAATAAGCCCGAAAGCAGGAGTCAACGGTGACGAGAAGGATACCACAGAATCATTGCTCCCACAGCTTTCTGCATCAAGAACTTATATGTGCTTTATCGCCGTTGATATCGCACTTATATTTGCGTTTGTGATGTATTTCTCAAAGTATTTTGATAATCCTACACTGCTTATCATCATCGGTGGCGTGGCGATTTTTGTAATCGGTGCAATAAAGTATCTTTTAGATTGTAGAAAAATCGGCTTCGAAGAGTTTGAAGACGAGGATAACGACGAAGATGAATCCGAACAGCCTAAGGTAGAAGAACAGCCTAAGGTAGACGAACAGCCTAAGGTAGAAAAACCTAAGAAAGAAAAGAAATCCAAATCTACAGGCAAGCCAAAGCCGGAAGAATCAAAGCCGGAAGAACCAAAGCCGGAAGAATCGAAGCCGGAGGAACCAAAGGCAGAAGAACCAAAGCCGGAGGAACCAAAGTCGGAAGAACCAAAGGCAGAAGAACCAAAGGCAGAGGAACCAAAGGCAGAAGAACCAAAGTCGGAGGAACCAAAGCCCGAAGAAAAATCAAAGCCCGAAGAAAAACCAAAGCCTGCACCTAAGAAACAGACAGGCGCTAATAATCAGAAGAGAAACTATCCGGCTAAAAAGCAGGGTGGCAAGAACTCTAAGGGCAAAAAGAACGGCTCAAATAAGGGCAAGAAAAAATAGTCAATATATAACGAAAGGTTATGTCTATCATGAACAACGAAAAAAAGCTTATATTCAGTGGAATTCAGCCAACAGGTACATTTACCCTCGGCAATTATATAGGAGCTGTGCGTAATTGGGCACCACTCCAGGAGGAGTATAACTGCGTGTATTCAATCGTTGACCTCCACGCAATTACCGTATCGCAGGACCCTGCAACGCTCAGAAAGAACTCTATGGAAGCGTATGCTCTGTTGCTCGCTTGTGGAATAGACCCTGAAAAGTCTGTAGCATTTTTCCAGAGCCACAACCCAAACCACGCAGAGCTTAGCTGGGTGCTTAGCTGTGCAACACAGTTTGGCGAGCTCTCAAGAATGACTCAGTTTAAGGATAAGTCAGCAAAGCATGCCGATAATATCAACGCAGGACTTTTTACATATCCGGTGCTTATGGCAGCAGATATCCTAGCGTATAACGCAGATTTAGTTCCGATAGGTGCAGACCAGAAGCAGCACTTAGAGCTTGCAAGAAATATCGCACAGCGCTTTAACCAGCGTTATGGCGACTTCTTTACCGTTCCTGACGGATATATCCCAAAGATGGGTGCAAGAGTAATGTCACTCCAGAATCCGACCAAGAAGATGTCTAAGTCAGACGAGAACCCTAACGCTTGTATCCTGATTCTCGACGATAAGGATACAATCATCAGAAAGTTCAAGAGAGCCGTTACCGATAGCGAGGCTGTAGTTAAGTACGCTGACGGTAAGGATGGCATAAATAACCTTATTACAATCTACTCCAGTATGACAGGCAAGTCTGTCGAGGATATCGAAAAGGAGTTTGACGGCAGAGGCTATGGCGACTTTAAGCTCGCTGTCGGCGAAGCTGTTGCAGATGCCCTAGAGCCTGTAAGAACAGAGTTTGCTCGTCTTATGAACGATAAGGCATACCTCAAGGAATGTTATACAAAGGGAGCAGAGCAGGCTAGAAGAATTACACAGAGAACACTCTCTAAGGTGTATAGAAAGGTCGGCTTCGTTGACGCAAGATAGCTTTCCTATGTGAGACAAGGTGAAAGAATTGGCTTTGAAAAACAATAACAAGCGTGGAAGCGCCTATGTCAAGGATATATTCAGAGAGATAAGAAGGTCGTTTAGCAGATTCTTGTCGATATTTCTTATCGTCGCCCTGGGAACAGGCTTCTTTGCAGGCATCAAATCTACAATGCCCGATATGAAGGAAACTGCCACAGAGTTCTTCGAGGAATATAACCTTATGGACATAAAGCTTATGTCCTCAGTGGGAATACAGTATAGCGACCTCCAGGCAATCAAAGAGCTCGACGGCGTCGCAGGCGTGTCAGCTGCGTATTCCTGCGACGTCTACTATAACTACGACGGACAGAATCAGGTCGTCAAGGTTATGTCCTACGATACAGATTCTACACTCGATAGCAGTAGCTTTATAAACAGACCTATTCTGGTCGAAGGTAGACTCCCACAGAACAGCGGCGAATGTGTCGTAGAGGTCACAGTAAAAACGCCGGAAAGCTATAAAATCGGTAATAAAATTACACTGACTTCTCCTAGTAAGGATACCAATATTTCTGAGCTTTTTGTGACCGACACCTTTGAGATTGTCGGCATTGTCGCTTCACCACTCTATATCGGCTTTGAAAGAGACGCTACAACAATCGGTAGCGGATATGTCAATAACTATATCATCATCCCTGAGGATGACTTCAATATGGGCTTTTATACCGAGATGTATATAAGACTTGAAGAAACAATCGGTATGGACCCATTCTCGCAGAAGTATACAGATACCGTTAATGAGAAGTGTGAGGAACTCTCACAAGCCTTTGAGGGTATAGTAGAAAAGAGAATAGATAAAAATCTGACCGACCTTCAAAACTCGGTTAGTAGCCTGCAAAATAAAATTACCGAGCTTACTATGATGCAGTCACTTGAGGGCAAAAGCCTGCTCCTGTATTGCGATAAGCTCTTAGCACGCATAAAAGAGCTCGAGAATAAAACCGATACATTATCGCAAATTGAGCTTTTACAAAAGAAGGGTATGTATGAGCAAGCACTCAAGCTGTATACCAGCAGAGAAAACGGCGATAGCTCAGAGGATGAAAAGCTTACTAAGACTATAGAAAGCTCACAAGCCGAGGTCGATAACGCCAAGGCAACGCTTGAATCCTTTAAGGGTGCAAAGGTCTATGGCTTTACTCGTTTTGCAAGCGATGACTATGCATCGTATTCAGGAGATAGCGAAAAGATTGACGCTATTGCTAAGGTGTTCCCGGTGTTCTTTATATTTATAGCAGCCCTCGTATGCCTTACAACTATGACAAGAATGATCGACGAGAAGCGTATAGAAATCGGAACATATAAAGCACTCGGCTACCCACCTTCAAAGATTATTTCAAAGTATCTTATATATGCCTCAATCCCAACAGCGCTGGGAACTCTCGTGGGTACAGCAATCGGCTTCAAAGTGTTCCCGTATATTATCTATGATAGCTATAAGATACTATACAATATCCCATCAATAAATACTCCGTATAGAGTGGATTATGCGCTCGGGTGCCTCCTTTGTGCACTGCTTTGCGTGTGGATAACAGTGTTTGCCTCCTGCAAGCTGTCACTTTCAGCACAAACCTCCGAGCTTATGAGGCCAAAATCTCTGCCGGTCGGTAGACGAGTATTGCTCGAAAAGGTCGGCTTTGTGTGGAAAAGACTTAGCTTCTTAAGTAAGGTCACACTCCGTAACCTGCTTAGATATAAAAAACGCTTCGCTATGACATTGGTCGGCGTAGCAGGCTGTACAGCCCTTATAATGACAGCCTTCGGTATTAAAAATTCAATCTCTAAGGTCGTCGATTTGCAGTTTGGCTACATCTTTGAGTATGACGCAATAAGCGTTGTAAATTCCGAGGAGGAGCCGTCTGATGAGAAGATTGAAGGTATGCTTTCGGAGTATGACGAGGTAGAAAAATACCTGCTTATGTCAAGCACCGAGATTACCATCGAGAAGGACGGCAAGGAACAGTCCGGCGCACTTATAGTTCCAAAGGTGCCCGAACAGCTCGATAGCTTCATTAAGCTCAGAGATTATGAGTCGGGCGAGAAGCTTAGTGTATCAAAGGGCGAAGTCGTTATAACAGAGAAAATCACTAATTTGCTTGATATAAAAATCGGCGATAGCGTTACCGTCAAGGTTCAGGGCAGGGATGACGTAAAGCTTACTGTTTCTGCTATCTCAGAAAATTACGCTATGCATTATATCTATATCTCGCAGGAAGACTACGAAAGCATCTACGGCGAGCAGGTAAAATACAATCAAGCGTATATCATATTGAACGAAAATGCCGATAAAAATGCATTTTCTGCAAGCCTTATTAAAAGGGACGAGTTTTTGGGAATTGCCTTTTTAGACGATAAGGCAGAAAGCTTCTTCTCGTCAATCGAGAGCCTTAATTCTATAGTAGTACTGCTTATAGTGTGTGCAGCACTCCTAGCGTTTATCGTTCTTTATAACCTTGCAAATATAAATATAACCGAGCGTGTGAGAGAAATCGCAACCCTCAAGGTGCTCGGCTTCTATGACGGCGAAACATCAGCATATATCTACAGAGAAAACATCCTAACAACAATTTTAGGTATAATCTTCGGCTGGGGAGCAGGAATTATACTCCATAAGTTTGTCGTGCATACTGCAGAGGTCGACCTCGTAATGTTCTCTAGAGAAATGGTCTGGTATGCGTATATTCTGTCAGCATTACTGACAGCCGTCTTTGCTGTAATTGTTAATTTGCTTCTCCACATAAAGCTTAGAAAAATCGATATGGTGGAGTCGCTTAAATCTATTGAATAAAAGAGGAATATTAAATGAAACTTGGTATGGTTGGTCTGCCGAACGTCGGCAAAAGTACACTTTTTAACGCGCTTACAAACGCAGGCGCAGAGTCAGCAAACTATCCGTTTTGCACTATCGATAAGAATATCGGCATAGTGTCTGTTCCGGATGAAAGACTCGACGCACTTGCTAAGATGTATAATCCCGATAAGTTTACCCCCGCAACCTTAGAATTCGTCGATATCGCAGGTCTCGTAAAGGGCGCATCTAAGGGCGAAGGCCTCGGCAATAAGTTTTTGGCAGATATCAGAGAGGTCGATGCAATAGTCCATGTAGTAAGATGCTTTGAGGATGATAATATCATCCACGTTGACGGAAGCGTCAACCCAAAGCGTGATATCGAAACTATCGACCTAGAGCTTATCTTCTCGGATATAGAAATGGTCGATAGAAGAATCGAGCGTACAAAGAAGCTCATCAAGGGCGATAAGAAGTATGTAGCAGAGCTCGAAATGCTCGAAAGCCTTAAAACTCACCTCGAGGAAGGTAAGTCAGCGCGTTCATTCCCGTTCGACGATGAGGGTATGGAGGCAATAAAAACTACTCCACTTCTCTCACAAAAGCCTGTTATCTATGCCGCAAACCTCTCAGAAGGCGACTTTGTCAATAATATCGATTCTAATGAAAATTATAAAATAGTCTGCGAAATCGCCAAGGCAGAAGGCTCGGCAGTCCTCCCGATATGTGCACAGATTGAAGCTGAAATCTCCGATATGTCAGATGACGATAAGCAGATGTTTTTAGAGGAAATGGGACTGTCTGTGTCGGGACTTGGCAGAATTATAAAGACAGGCTATGACCTTTTGGGACTTATGTCCTACCTCACAGCGGGTCAGCCTGAGGTAAGAGCCTGGACAATAAAGAAGGGTACAAAGGCTCCGCAGGCAGCAGGTAAAATCCATACCGACTTTGAAAAGGGCTTTATCAGAGCCGAGGTCGTGTCCTTTGACGACCTGATGGCTTGCGGTTCTATGGCAAATGCCAAGGAAAAAGGCCTCGTAAGACTAGAGGGAAAAGAATATGTAATGCAGGACGGCGATATCGTCCTCTTTAGATTCAACGTTTAAAAGAAGTTTTTGTGAGTAAAATTGGGAGGGAAAACAAATGACAAGAAAGCAAAAAAGTACCGGCTTAGGAGCAATGGGTATTATCTTTGTTCTTATAGGCGTGATAATGATCATTGTTTCTGTGGCGTTCTTTATCAGCAACGCAACCTACGACAGTAAGTATGAGCAGATCGAGGCAACTATCTCTGACATTATTACAACTCGTGACAGCGACGGCGATAAGCACCATAAAGTCTATGTAAACTATGTCTATGAAGGTGATGTCTATTACTATAGGCCTATCAATTCATATTCATCAAGTATGTATGAGGGCGGAAAAACAACAATCTACATAGACCCCGACAACCCTGATGAGCCAAAGACTAAGGTACCTATGGTGGTTTGTATTGTGCTTGCTGTAATGGGCGTAGTCTTCAGCTGTATCGGATTTGGTGCGCTCAGAAGCGGTAAGAAAGGTAACCCAAAGCTTAAGGAACAGGGTAGCGTGGTTTCAGCTGACGTTATCGACAGCGGATACACTAATATAAAAGTAAATGGCAGACATATGTATAGAATCAAGGCTGTCTTTGTCGATTCAATGGGCAACCAGCGTACAGTTAAATCAGCTCTTCTAAACTTTGACCCAACTCCGTTTGTAGTGGCAAACGGCAATAAGATTAACGTCTATGTTGATCCTAATAATACAAAGAAGTATTATATCGACACAGACGAGATGTATGATTATATTATGAATATGCCAGGCTTTGGTATGAACCCATATATGAATCAGCCTGTAATGATGGTAAATCCACAGATGATGAACAATCCACAAATGATGAATCAGAATTACAACCAGCCAAACTACAACCAACCAAACTACAACCAACCAAACTATAATCAGCAAAACTACAATCAACCAAATTACAACAATAATAGCTATAATAACGATAGCTATAATGACGACTATAACGACGACGGCAACTACTAATTAATTTATGACTTTATGAGCCGTGACACAATGGCTGTTGCAAAAAAGAGCCTCGTTAAACTCGAGGGTAATGAGTACGTTATGCAGGACGGCGTATCGTTCTGTTTAGATTTAACGTTTAAAAGAAGTTTTTTAGGAGGGTATTTCAATGGCAAGAAGAAAGTCAAATGCATCAATGAAGGTTATGGGATTATTATTCCTGATAATCGGTCTGGTTTTTGTGGGAGTTGCAGGAAAGTTCTTTTATGATAACCTGACCTACGATGACAGATATGACGCTGTTACAGCGGTTATTTCTGAAATATACACTACCAGAGACAGTGATGGCGACACAAGACATTCTGTCTATGTGTCGTATACCTATGACGGCGAAGCATATACAAACGTAAGCCTCGGAAGCTATTCTTCTGATATGCATGAAGGCGGAAGATATACAGTATACATAGACCCCAAAAGACCGGGTGACCCTAAGGTCAAGTCGCCTGCGTTTGTTTGCTTTATGATATTCCTGTTCGGCGGTATTCTTGCCGTAGTAGGTTTTGCTATATTCAAATCCGGCGGTAACAAGGGTAACCCAAAGCTCAAGGAAACAGGCACTGTGACCCAGGCAACCGTAACACACTGCGGTTATGCGAATATAAGAGTAAACGGCAGGTCTATGTATAACATAAAGGCTGAATTTGTCGATATGAACGGTGTTACTCATAAGGTTAAAACACAGCTTCTCCATTACGACCCATCTCCGTATGTTTTTGCCCGCAATAATGTTATCCCTGTATATGTTGACCCCGCTAACCCTAAGAAGTACTACATTGATACCGACGCAATCTATGATGAAGTTCATTCGGGTATGATGGGTATGATGAATCAGAATATGATGATGGGTCAGAATATGGGTATGATGAACCCGAACATGATGAATCAGAACATGATGAACCAGAATATGATGAACCAGAACATGATGAACCAGAATATGATGAATCAGAATATGATGAATCAGGGTATGATGAATCAGGGCATGAACTACAACCAGCAGAATTACAATCAGCAGTTCAATCAGCAGAATTATAATCAGCAGAATTTCGGCAATAACAATTACAACAATTATAACAACTACAACAACGATAACAACTACAACGACGATAACAACGATAATAACGGCTATTAATTCTTGATATCGGATAAAGGCAGGTGAGGGCAGATGAGCTTTGTAAGTTTCCAAAATGTAGGAAAACACTATAAAATGGGCGAGGTCACAATAACTGCCTCCGATAACGTAAGCTTCGAGATTGAAAAAGGCGAGTTTGCAGTAATCGTCGGTGCAAGTGGTGCAGGAAAGACAACCGTGCTTAATATGCTCGGTGGTATGGATACCTGTAGCGAGGGTAGTATTATGGTCGACGGTACCGATATAGCAAAGCTTACCTCAAAACAGCTTACCGAGTACAGACGTCACGATATAGGCTTCGTGTTCCAGTTTTATAACCTCGTCAACAACCTCACAGCACTCGAAAACGTCGAGCTTGCTACTCAGATTTGCTCTGACGCTATGGACGCTAAAGAGGTGCTTTCAAAGGTCGGGCTGGAAGAAAGAGTAGATAATTTTCCATCACAGCTCTCAGGTGGCGAACAGCAAAGAGTTTCTATCGCCAGAGCACTCGCAAAGAAGCCAAAGCTACTCTTGTGCGACGAGCCAACAGGCGCACTTGACTATAATACCGGAAAAACCATCCTTAAGCTCTTGCAGGATACCTGCAGAAAGGATGGTATGACAGTTATCGTTATTACCCATAACCAAGCAATCACACCTATGGCCGATAGAATTATAACACTTAAAAACAGTAAGGTCGAAAGCGTTAGAATTAACGAAAGCCCAATAGATGTCGATACAATCGAATGGTAAAATTTAAGCTCCCCAAGTTATTGTATTTGGGGAGCTTTTCATGTCTATTTGTTTATAAGCCTCGATAAGCGTATCGTGATAGGTGAGAGAAGACTTGAGAACATACTGTCTATCGGACTGCGAAGAGAGCTTATGCTCTTGTCCGAAATAGGTAGCCTTATGTGTATGCCGGTGCCCTCTCCCGAAGAAGTGCTGATAGTCAGATTACCGGAGTAAGCCTTGATAAATTGGCCCAGTGCAAAAAATCCAATGCCACTCTTGCCACTTCCAAGCTCACAGCTACCGAAAGGTATGGACATAAGCTCAATTTTCTCTGCCGAAAGCCCTACGCCGTTGTCCGTAATACTTATGCAAGCCTTGTCATCAAGGGCTTTAACTGAAACAGATACCTTCTTTACGTCGGAAAGATTGTACATCAGTGAGTTCTCAATAAGATTTAAAAGCACAATCATATATCTGTCGCAGTCACATTCTACAGCGATAACATCATTCGCCTCACAGCTCACTTCTACATTCAGACATCTTAAAAACGAAGTGCAAAGATAGCATATATCCTTGGTGAAAGCGGCTATGTCGAATACAGTGTCTGCGTGCTCACCATTAGCATAGTAAAGAACTTCATCCTGATTAGATTGTACAGCAAGCAGACGCTGACATTGATTGCCAATGCGACTGACTATAGGTAGCTTGTCTTCAGGAATGTCAGGGTCTTCACTAAGCAGCTTGCTTAATGAGAATATCTCTGCCGAAGCCTGCCTTATCTGCGAGAAGGCGTTTTGTAGCGAAGCCATAGAGCCCGAGAAAAGCCCGCTCTTTATAGCATCAATTGAATCGCTCAGTAGTATAACAAGTGCATCTTCGTCTAAAATCGGAGTAATAAGTGCCGTGTAACCAACACCGGAAAGCTTTAGATAAACTCGCTTTTCTTGAAGAACAGGGAATATAGAAGAGTAGTCTAAAACTACATTGTTCGTGCTGAACATCTCCTTGGAAAGTGTGTCGGCTTCAAGACTTAAAGAAGTCCATAGAATTTTTAATGAGCTGTCTGTTATGATGACCTTCTGCTGTGACGCAGAATAAAGCTTTTTTAGTGCATTAAGTGTCGTGATGTTTATACATATCCCTCCAATCGTTGAATACTCAACCAAGAATATTATACCACCTAAAGAGCGACAATAAATTAATTTTTTATTAATAATGAAGTTTTTGCGAGCCGAGATTGATTAGAACGAGGTTATTGTGACCAATATAGGCATTAAAATGCAGTAAAATTTGTGCAGGAAAATAATTTTCAAAAAACTGTTATTTTTTTGTCAAAAGGGCTTGCAAAAATTATAAAAATAAGGTACAATAATATCATAAAGGCGCAAAGGAAAACTTGTGCCCAAGATATTAAATTTTCTTTTAGGAGGAAAAATTATGTCAGTTAAAGTTGCAATCAATGGTTTTGGCCGTATCGGTCGTCTCGCATTCAGACAGATGTTTGGTGCAGAAGGTTATGAAGTAGTTGCTATCAACGACCTCACAAAGCCTTCAATGCTCGCTCAGCTTCTCAAGTATGACACAGCTCAGGGCGGTTACTGCGGTAAGATCGGCGAAAATCTCCACACAGTAGAGGCAGATGACGAAGCTGGTACAATCACAGTTGACGGCAAGACACTCAAGATTTACGCTATGGCTAACGCTGCAGAGCTTCCATGGGGCGAAATCGGTGTTGACGTTGTTCTCGAGTGTACAGGTTTCTACTGCTCAAAGGCAAAGTCCCAGGCTCATATCGATGCTGGTGCTAAGAAGGTTGTTATCTCTGCTCCTGCAGGCAATGACCTCCCAACAATCGTTTTCTCAGTAAATGAAAACACACTTACAGCTGATGATACAATCATCTCTGCTGCATCCTGCACAACAAACTGCCTCGCTCCAATGGCTAAGGCTCTTAACGATTATGCTCCAATCCAGAGCGGTATCATGAGCACAATCCACGCTTACACAGGCGACCAGATGATTCTCGACGGCCCACACAGAAAGGGTGACATGAGAAGAGCTAGAGCAGGTGCTGCTAACATCGTTCCTAACTCAACAGGTGCTGCAAAGGCTATCGGCCTTGTAATTCCTGAGCTCAACGGTAAGCTCATCGGTTCTGCACAGAGAGTTCCTGTTCCAACAGGTTCTACAACAATCCTTACAGCAGTTGTTAAGGGTGCAGACGTTACTAAGGAAGGCATCAACGCTGCTATGAAGGCTGCTGCTTGCGAATCCTTCGGCTACAACACAGATGAAATCGTATCTTCTGACGTTATCGGCATGAAGTACGGCTCACTCTTCGATGCAACACAGACAATGGTTGCAAAGATTGCTGACGACCTCTACGAAGTACAGGTAGTTTCTTGGTACGATAACGAGAACTCCTACACATCACAGATGGTTAGAACAATCAAGTACTTTGCTGAGCTCGCATAATTAAAGCTTAACAAGAATTTAGGGTATCGAGTGTAAACTCGGTACCCTTTTTTGTTGCAAAGTTTGAAGAAGTAGTGTATAATAAAGCTTGTATAAGAGGGGGAAGTGTGTATGAAAAACTTTTTTGGTATAAATACAGCAATCGAATATGACGATCAAGCCTATGACGGAGCCTGCTATAAGACAAAAGCAATTAGTAGTGAAACCGCCGATAAGCTTAATAAAGCATATTTTGAGATTAAAAATGTCGAGGATAGCGTAAAAGCAAACCCCGTGTATGGAATCATGGCAGCTGCAACAGGCTTTATCGCAGCCTGTGCACTTATGGGATTTTTCAATTCTCTCGAGCACGACCATATAGGTAACCCTGTGACGTTTATCGTTGTCGCACTTTTGATGATTGCTGTGTGCGTGGTGTTCGGAATACTGCACAGCAAGGACTATGAGAAAAGAAAAGCTGAAAGCGATATTCCTCAGGCAAAGAAGGATTTTCTGATAGTGGAGCAGGCTGCAAAAGCAGAGCTTGGTATTCCGCTGAATGCCGCAAAAATCGATATATTAGCACAGGTCTATACAATCGATAGTAAGGGTAAGCAGAAAGCAATAGCAGGTGCAACTAATACCCATACAAATATGGAGTACTATTGCTATGTAAGTGGCGGCAAGCTGTGTATCACTAACCTCTATGGATTGTATGAAGTTCCTTTGTCATCAATCACAAGCCTTATCCCACAAAAGAAAAGAGCTTTATTTCCCAATTGGTATAAGGAAGAAAAGATTAACAAGCCACCGTATAAGCAGTTCAAGGTAAGCTATGACCCTAACAGCAGAAATTACTCGAGTAAGTATTATTCCCTTATAATAAACGGTGAGTACGGCGAGTTTAGTATAGATATTCCAAACTATGATATTGAAGCCTTCGCACGCTCTACCGGTATGAGCTGTACTCCGCAGAATTAGGCTAAGTCGCATGATGAATACCTTTGAAAAAATCTATGAGGCAGTAAAAAGAATCCCAAAGGGCAAGGTCGCAACCTATGGCATGATAGCTATGCTGGCAGGTAACCCACGTATGTCACGAGTCGTCGGATACGCTCTCCACGCCAACCCCGATACCTCGACAATTCCCTGCCATAGAGTCGTGAATCGTTTCGGTAATATATCTAAAGCGTTCGCCTTTGGCGGCGAGAACGCCCAGAAAAGCTTGCTTGAAGCCGAGGGAGTCGCCTTTGTGGATAGCAATACCGTCGACCTTAAAAAACACCTCTGGAACGGAGAATAAAATAAATCGCTAAGTATGTACCATCCTAGGTTACGCCTTAGCGATTTTTTGTTTATCTGTAATGCCCCTTCTTCCAAGCACCGGCCTTGTAGAAGGTGTAAGACATAATTGTTGCAATAATCCACGCAATCGGCCACGCACACCATATTCCGTCAGCATTCCAAATGCCCGAGAGTATAAAGGCAAGTACAACTCTAAGTACAAGGTCGGTAAAAGTGGCAAGCATAAATTGCAACATACATCCCGCACCCTTGAGTACACCATCGCACATTATTTTTATGCATACAAAAAAGTAGAACGGCGATACCGTGCGTAAGAATTGTACACCAGTATTAAGCGCAAGCTCGGTAGAATCCTCGTTCATGAATAGTGATAAAAACGGCTTTGGAATAATAAAGAATAATAGGCAGAAAAACAATGCCGAGCATAGCCCCATAGCAAGCCCACTCCTAAAGCACCCTACAACCCTCTCAGGCTTTTTTGCTCCAAGGTTTTGTGCAGTAAAAGCAGATATGCCACTGCTCATTGTCGTAAAGCTCGTTACAGCAAAGGTGTTGAGCTTTATAGCCGCAGAATATCCTGCAATGACAGATGAGCCAAAGCCGTTTACAACCGATTGAACAAACATATTTCCAACAGAAACAAAGCTTAGCTGAAATATGCTCGGTACAGCAATAGAGCATATACTTCTCATAGCTCCAAAGCTTATAAGCCGTGGTTTTTGCTCGCATTTTATCTTTGATACCTTTATGAGCAGAACAATTAACGAGAGAACACAAGCAGTACCCTGCGCAATAAAGGTTGCCCACGCAACTCCGGCAACACCCTTGTCCAGAACTGCAACAAAAATATAGTCGAGTATTACATTGCCTACAGACGAGCCTATAAGAAATACAAGAGGAGTTTTGCTGTCACCAAGACTGTTGAATATGCCCGTCGTTACATTGTAAAAGAATAAGAATATGAAGCCTAAAAGATATACATCAAGATAAAGCTTTCCGTCAGTGAATATATCCTTTGGCGTTTTTACAAGAGATAAAAGCGGAGAGCTCAGTAAAAGCCCCGCAATAGATAGAAAAGCCGAGATTATTAAGCTGCAAATCAGCGTCGTTGAAATGCACGTCTTTACAGCACGAAGGTCCTTAGCCCCAAAGAAATGACTGATTACAACCGAGCAACCACCTTGGAAGCCCATTGCAATAGACATAAAAATCATTGTTACAGGGTATGAAGCTCCAACAGCAGCCAGTGCATCAAGTCCGGCGTATTTTCCGGCAATAACGCTGTCAGCAATGTTGTAAAACTGCTGGAAGAGAACCCCTATAAACATCGGCATAGTGAAACTTATAAGCGTAGGCCCCGGCTTTCCGATAGTAAGGTCTTTAGTCATTGGTAGATTCCTTTTCTATAATAGTCTGTGCAATTATCCCCGCTGCTTGAGCTACAAGCTCAGCACAAGGACGCTTCTTGTAGTAGCTCTGTGTCCTTTCCGACGGCGTGGGTGAGTCAGCACCCTTTGTCGAAAGTCCTAATAGCTCTCTGCAAATTATCGAGCCGTTTTCATCACTAAAGCTTTTAGCAAGCGACTGAATAAGCGCATAGTGGTCAGCCTTCGCCTTGTGGTCTGAGACGTCGTTGTAGCCGTACTTTAATCCGGCTACCATAAACATTCCGCTTACTGCACCGCAAACCTCTCTAAGCCTGCCCATTCCACCACCAAAGGATGATGAAAGCTTTAGTGCCACGTCAAGTGGTAATGCAAGCTCTTCTGCAAAAGCCCCCAAAACTGCCTGCGAACAGTTGTAGCCTTGTAAAAATAACTCTTTAGCACGATTTTCGTAGTATTCTACGCTGTTCATCTATATCAAGCCTCCTAAGAGTATAACAATCTAGAAATATTATAAATGAACACAAATTAAAAGTCAACGTGAATATAGTACAAAAAAATCCCTTGACAAAGAGAAAAATCCGTGATAGCATTTTAATAGAGAAGAAAATATTGTGGCTATCCTGCTGTGCATTTGCATAGCAGGATAGCTTTTTTGCAGGGACAGTTTTTCTTCTCTTGCAGGGAATTTTAAAATGGGAGGAAATTATTTGATAATCACAATTGATTCTAATTTCTATGCCTCGCCTAGTACAAGACTTCTTGGTAACTATGGCGAAGCTAAGAGCCGAAGCATAGCGGTCTGCTTTCCACAGGTCGATGGAGCAAGCCTCTATAAGCTTCGCTTTTTATTGCCTGACGGAGTTAGCTGCTTCGACGCAGACGTAACTCTCGGCAGCATGATAGTCGAGGGCTGCCTTCTTTCGCAAGTCGGAAAGCTTAGCTGTCAGTGGATTGCTACGGGAATAAACGAAAGTGGCGAGTATACGGTTGTCGCTAAAAGTAATGTCTTTTCTCTGCTCGTCGGAGAAAGCATTAATAGCGACTTGGCAGAGCCTGTGCCGACATACGAGCAGGCAGCCGAAATGTTTGATAGGGTAGTAGAGCTCGCAGAAAACCTCGAAGACACAACCGAGGATATAGGTGACTTTTTGGTTGAACTTGAAGAAAGCTATGCACTTTCCACAGCACCTGCAATCGTCTCTTCGGCTATGGGAGAGAGTGTCGTAGCTACCGATAGCACTGAAAGAAGCCTGCACGGACTCACAGTGTATGGTAAGTCTGCCCAGAACGGCACACCAACCCTAGAAGCACCGATCGATATTGTCAGCGTTAAAAATCCAACTATTAAAGTAAATGGAAAGAACTTGCTTAATACATCAGGCACAACGCAGACAAAGAACGGCGTTACATTTACTTTCAATGCCAATAAAAGTATAACAATCGAGGGTACAGCTACAGCC
>JAZSCN010000012.1:0-79339 GCA_045602925.1 Oscillospiraceae bacterium
GTCCGTTCGTGCCAATTGCTTGACTTTTATGTAGCTTTGTGCTGTAATGGTTATAGAGATTAAATTGTAGTAAACTAATGTGAAGCTTTAAGGCTATCATATTTTAAGCCTATACATAAGCTAATATATTAAAGATTGGGGATAGTCCGATGTACTAAAATCTATTATAAGTTTATTGATACATTCTAAAAATGAAATGGAGGAATCTATTATGTTTTCACTTTTCATAACATACATAAAAAGGTCTTTCTCAAAAAGACCTCTTACATATTCGCTTTTGCTCTTTATGGAAATCACAAGTATAGTATGTGTTCTTTTTGTCTTTGGTATGATTTATAGAGCGTATACCGTATTCGAAGATAGCGATAGGGATGAAAGAACAATTACTGCTGTCTTTGAAGACGAGTATGCCATGACTCTTGAAGAACAGCTGGCAAGCTGTATCGACGGTGCAACCTTCAAGTCCGGTGCAAGTAAGGTATTCGATAATATAGATTATGAATACGAATTATATAGTGCCTATGGACTTTTAGAGTACGATGGAGCAACGTATAAGTTTAATGTTAGTAAATCAAGTAGCACTCTACAGCTAAACCAAATGAGGTTATTATAGATAACGAGCGACTTGGCACTAGCTTTTCTGTAGGTGACAAAATTACAATCGCAGGCAAGGAATACACGGTTTTAAAAACAGAAATTGAGACTACCTCAGATTTTGTTTTTAGCTCTATTGATGATGTTCCCGATGAGTGTAAAATACGCGAGTTTATGTATATCTTAAATACTCAGCCTACTTATGACAAAGCAGAAGAACTCATTGACCTTATGAATGACGTGTTTAATATGCCGACAAGCATTGCCATTCCCGAAACCCTTGAGCTTTTAGATGAACAGCTTAACACGATGCAGGTGTTTGTGTCGTCGCTTATGATTTTGTTTGCTGTGTTCAACTGTATGCTTTGCTATAAGTACATTTATTCAACAAGCAAAGAAACGCTTAGAATTATGCGAGTTTGCGGTGCAACAAAGACCTATTGCAAAGGAATTTATATAGCTGAAATTTCATTACATATTCTATTGTGTTTCAGCGTTGCATACCTACTCTTTAATAATATTGTTTTAAAGATTGCCACAAACCATTATGAAGGAATAGAAGTTGCGTATAACACCTCAAATTATGCCTTTATATTGCTGGCTTATGCTGTTATAAGTCTGCTCATTAGTATATTTACTGTGCTGCCATTTGCTTCAGAACAGATGACAAAGCATCAACAGTAGGAGGTGTAGCAAAATGAAGTATCTAAAGTATGGATTTATACAGTTTAGCAGAAACTTCTCGCTGTGCCTTATAATGATTGCCGAGATTACTGCAATTATAGTTGCTCTGAATATCTCAATTGGAAGCTATAATTCAAGAAATATGCTGTATAAGCCTTTTGAGCAGTATCTAAATCAAGACGGTTGGTATATTAAAGCTTCTGAGTTCGATTCATCAGAAGACAAGCTTTCTGAAATTATTGGTGAGCTAGAAGGGGAATTTGAGGAAATATCCTTTTATAATAGCACCGTTTCAACACTAAATGGCGAGGTAAAGATTGCGATAGTTAATGATAGCTTGTATGAAAAGTTGTGTATGCCTCTTGAATTTGGTGATTATTCGGAGGCAGTAATAACAAGCAATCCTTATTTTAACCTAAATGATAGTTTACAGCTTGGCACTACGATTATAAATTTAAGTGGTGTGTTAACCGAGAATACATACATTCCAAACTTATCCGGATATCATATTGATATGGATGTTACTCATTTTTATGATGTTTATCAGTCCGGAGCTCACAGCATTCAGCAGGATGCATTTGGAACTGAAGTAAAACAGACACCGATTGTTATTGTTCCTCAGTCAAAGGTGCAGACGGAAATTGACAGGTCTTTAAACAATGGAGTTTATCAGTCTTTTTGGCGACTACTGGTTTCTACATCTGAGCTTAGTGACGAACAGCGTAGACACAATGACGAGATATTAAAACAGAATAGTATGTCTGTTCCGTATATGTCATTTTCAGTCCTTAACGATAGAAGCTTGATTTATGTCAATGAGAGTCTTGAAAAGGTTATACCGATTATAGCTTGTGTAGGTATAATTGCATTGTTTGGCGTACTTTGTTGTTGTTCAATAAATGTATCACGAAATTTGAGAAATAATGCTATACTTTATATATGTGGTGCTTCTCATAAGGATTGCTCAAAAATTAATGCTGTTACCGATTTTATCGTAGTGTTTGTATCGCTGCTGATTTCACTTGGCATATTAAGAATTGTAAGCACCACAAGTTTAAACGAAAGCATTGGCTTTATAGTGGACAGGAATAACGTTATTGCTACTGTAGTATTTGCAATTGCTGTTTTCCTTGTTACACGAATAGTATCCGCATTTGTATTTGCAAGAAAAACACCTAAAGATATATTGAACTCCGGAGGTATCTAGCTATGATTAAACTAACAAACATCCAAAAGGTCTATAACCCCAAGAAAGCAAATGAGTTCGAGGCTCTTAAGGGAGTTTCCTGCGAGATTGAAGACGGAGAGCTTGTCGCAATAATAGGTAAATCAGGAGCAGGCAAGTCCACACTCCTCCACATCTTAGCTTGTATAGACAACTACCAAAACGGCGAGTATGTGATTGACGATATAACCGTAAAAAAGCTTTCTGAAAAGGAATACGCAAGAATAAGAAACGAGAAGGTCGGTATGGTAATGCAGGACTTTGCATTGGTAGAAGACTTTACAGCCCTCGAAAATGTTATGATTCCGCTTACTTTTACCAAGAAGAAGATTACAAACAAAAAGCAAAAAGCCCTCGACGCACTAAAGGAAGTAGGCATTGAGGAGCTTGCTAAAAAGCCTTGTAACAAGCTCTCGGGCGGACAAAAGCAAAGAGTAGCAATCGCAAGAGCAATAGTAAACGAGCCAAGTATGATTCTTGCAGACGAACCAACAGGTGCTCTC
Organism: Oscillospiraceae bacterium; assembly: GCA_045602925.1. Classification (GTDB taxonomy): domain Bacteria; phylum Bacillota; class Clostridia; order Oscillospirales; family Ruminococcaceae; genus UBA7477. Next base: position 3,007 of record JAZSCN010000012.1, read on the forward strand.
GATACAAAAACAGGTGCAGAAATTATGGAGCTGTTCAAAAAGCTTAACAAGGAAGGCAGAACAGTTATCATAGTAACCCACGACCCAAAGATAGCAGACCAGTGCGACAGAGTCATCGAAATCTCCGACGGCGAGATTGTAAAGCCAGCATAACACAGAAACAAAAAACAGACATCCGATTGGGTGTCTGTTTTGTTTGGTATAGAAAAGACTATAACTCTTCTATGATTCTATTTTGTATTGCAGGTACTTTCAAAATCGAAATTGCACCGATGCAAGTGAAGATTATTTCAGGGAGCATATATGAGCCGTTGTACAAAAAGCTGTAGAGGAAAGTGTTGTTTGTTGAAAAACCATCCCAAAGCTTTCCCACACTATGGAATATTACAACTCCGCTGGCAAAATGACAGGCGAAACGTAACATGAGAGCGAGAATCGTGCCTGCTATCCATCCTTTTAGTCCCTTCTTGCGGAAGATACCGGATAATCCGATAGCTGTGAAAGCCAGAATATAGTCTAAAAGTATACATCCTACTAGCATAACAGGCTTTAGTCCCCAAGCAAAAAGTCCGTCACTGATTCCTTGGAACAACTGGAACAACGAGAATAAGAATGCAACTGCGATACCTTTCTTGAGTCCATATCTGTTGCTGTAAACAACTAACGGAAGCATACTTAGAAGTGTTATAGAACCTCCCCAAGGTAGCTTGTAAATTCTAATCATACTAAGAACTATACCCATAGCAATTACAAGTGCTCCTTCAATGTAAGGGAGAGTTTTTGCTTTTTTCATATAGATTTTCCTTTCAATTCAAAAACGGAGATACTCTATGCGAATATCTCCGTATATGGCTATCATTAGACTTCCTACGGCGGCATTATCCGCATCAGGTAACAGGTCGAATTTCTTCCTCTCAGCCATTATAGGCTCCCTGGTCCATTTTTTTATTTGGTGCAGAAGATGGGACTTGAACCCACACGACATTGCTGCCACTGGCACCTGAAGCCAGCGCGTCTGCCATTCCGCCACTTCTGCAAATATTATTGAATCCGTAATTTTTACACGGTTGGATTCTTCACCGAGGTGGGTTTCAATAGAAACAGTTCCACTAGCTTGATAAAATAAAAGCAAAATCAGATATAATTAACTGACGTAACGTTACCTTAAGCGAGCACGTCTGTAATCAGCTCAAAAAGAGATACGCACCACATTCTGCTTAAATTAACTTTGTTATTATATCATAACGAAGTACGTTTGTCAAGAGATTTATATTTTACTTGAGCATAAAATCAGCCGTACAAAATACGGCTGATACTAAGATTATGATTGCTTTTTCTTTTTGTAAATACTATAAATGCATAATGATATAACCGAGAAAAATAGAGTAAGACAAATACAAACCCATAGGACAGGGGACCTTGTGTTGTTAAGATTAGCTCCAATAAGTGTAAAAGTTATTATGCTTGGGAGTGAACCTAGTAGACCACCAAAAAGATATTTGTGTAGTGGCATCTTAAGAGCACCTAAAAACATACTTACAATATCGCTCGGCAGAAAGTATATAGACCTAAGAATAAAGCACATAAAAAATTGCCTATCCTTATTTGGAATTATAATCTTTGCAAGCTTTGGATGCTTCTCTGAAAGAACCGCTGAAATATCTTTTTTAGAGCTTCTACCGACAAGATATGGAATAATAAAGCTGATAACTACTCCGATGCAGTTAATAATTAGCGCAATATGCAATGGAAAAATAACACCGGATACCATTTTGATTACGATAAGAGGGAAAAACACACTAATGCTTTTTATCATATATAAAGAAAAAATAAAAATAATAGCAAGAATTAAATTATCTGGTGTGAAATTGAGAACAGAGTCAACAGTTATGTTATCACGTCTTCTAAGAATAAAAAGCGAAAACAGAATTACAGCAATCAAAGGTATGATTTTTAAAACTGTAATAATTATCTTTTTGATTTTTTCTTTAGTCATAGCGAATACCTTTAAAGTTTAACTTTCGTATATTATAACATTCAATGTCTATTACAGCAACACTATAATTTAAGTTTTCGGTATAAATATGATACCCGTAGTAAACGGTAATACTACGGGCACCAAAGAAGTTTTATATGAGAGGGAAAAACGCATATTTAATGTTCAGCATCTCGCTGAGTTTCTAAAATTATTATATCATAATTATAAAGCGTTTATATAAAAATCTTGCATTTTATATCATTTTGTTGTTGCAAATGATGAAATAATATGTTATAATATTAGTTAATGAAGATTAACATATAAAGAAAACGATTACATATTTTTAATATTGATTACATTGATTTGGGTTGGTGATTTTTTTTATATGAATATTGAAAAAAAGCTTTCTCACGTAGAGTTCTTAAACCGAGAATATAACGTTTCTCATATGCCATATGAAAGAGAAGTATCGTATTTTAATTACATAAAAGAAGGTAATCTCGAAGAAGCAATGAAGTTATATAAGCCTATCAATAAAGTGGATATGGGTGTTCTTAGTGATGATGATATGAGAAATGTAAAGTATCATTTTGTTGTTTCGGTAGCTTTGATTACGAGATTTTGCATTGAAGGTGGTATGCAGTCTGAGGAAGCGTACAATCTCAGCGATATTTATATTAGAAGTGTAGATAAATGTAATAAGGAGTCTGATGTAAATAAATTGCTTTATGAAGCTATGCGTGATTACACTCTAAGGATGCAGATTGTAAGAAAGAAAAATAGATACCCAAGAGCAATTACTTTGTGTCTTGACTATATTTATGATAACCTTCATACAAAAATTACTTTAGAAAAACTAGCCGAGGTTACCGGCCTTACTACTACTTATGTATCAAAGCTCTTTAGAAAAGAGGTTGGACTTACAGTTTCGGAATATATTAAAAAGAAGCGTATAGAAGCTGCAGAGAATATGCTCAAGTATTCAAATTACTCCTGCATAGAAATTGCCGACTACCTCTGCTTTTGCTCTGAAAGTCACTTTATACAGTCTTTCAAGAAGATGACAGGTTATACCCCTAAAAAGTATCGTGACCTTTTCTTTAGAACACATTAAATAAAAAAGCCACAGACCTTATGCCTGTGGCTTTGTTTTATGTTATTGTTTTATCCCGCTAATGAAAGGGAAGAATCATTCCCCTGAGCGTAATCAAGTATAGCTTCAAAGCTGTACTTTTCAAGGTCAACATTGTGCTCCCAAGGCAAGTCGTCTCCCTCGTCGATGCACTCAAAGGTGTATCTTAAGCAGTGACAAACGTATGCTACCTTCCTCTGTAAGTACTCTGATTCGTAATAGTAGTCAGGCATATTACCCTCGTCAACATTGAATACGTGTCCGAAGACCATCGCTAAGTCTTCCAGCTCGAAGTTTGCGGAGTATAAGTCAAAGAAAGCAACGTCTTCGTTAGACTCCGTGTAATCAGGGAAGTAATTTTGTGCTTCACTGTTTTCGGTGAAGTCGTATCCTTTGTAGGAGCTGGAGTAATCAAATCCCGAAGGATTAAGCGCATCCAGATTATCAAACGGCGTGAGGTAGTTTCCGTTTTCGGCTTCAAACATTGCATTGTCTGTCAGTGCATCAATAGCATGCATAAACTCGTGTGCATATGAAAGATTGTTATCATATGTCATACTGGTGTTCGTGCAAAGAGCAATTACAAGAGGGTCGTAAAAATAAAAGCAAAGACCTCCCGCTGAGGAAACTGTGCCGTCGGATAGCGTATCTGACGTAATAGATTCAAAGAAATAAATGTCTATCCCTTCAATACCGCCGATTTCAACAAGCTCCTTAAAGAAGCCCTCAGGGAACAGCCTCAGAAATCCTTGAAGGTTCAGTACACTGTATAAATTGTTCAGGTCGTTTTCGTCAGGTGTGCAAAGATAATCCGAATAAACATCATCGCTTAATGGCGATTCTACAAATACGTCTATACCGAATTCCTGCTTAATTTCGTTGATAGCCTTCTGAGTCTTTTCTGAAGCATTTTCAGCATATATAAATTCATTTTCGTCAACTGATTCTGAAGTCTTTGTGCGACGTAAGTATACCGCAATGCCTCCGTTATCAGAAAAAACACTCACTACAAAAATTGCAAAGTCATCGGTATCTGCAATGCTGGAAATATAGTGTGTTTCTGCAGTACCTTCAAATGCTATGCAGGAAACAAGCTTTCCTGTGTCAGTGTCGTATCTTAGAATGTTAACCGTGTCGGCATCAACAAGATTGTTAAAGTAGACATCGTTTGCATCATTAGCTGTAATAACACTTGAGGTTACAGGGAAGCATCCCTCGGAAATAATATCGGCGTTTTCTCCGTAGACTTTAAAACTATTTGCTATCGCATCAGCTTCAACAACGTGGTTGGCAGTTGTAAAAATTATAGGGCATTCACTGAAAGGTCTGAATTCGCCTGTCGATATGTCAAAGACAACCGAATTAGTCTGTGATGCTTCGTAATCTGCGTCGTAGCTTACAGTACTGAAGACAAGCTCGCTGTCCGAAACAGCTCCCACTAAAGTAACCATACCTTCAAATGCGACGGTGCATTCGTCTGCGGTATAGCTACCGTCATCTGAGAACTTGTAGCAGTAAACAGTGCCGCTTTCTTCGGAGAAAGCGAACAGCGTGTTACCGAAAAGCTCATTCTGTGTGAAGCATAAATCATCGGGAAGCTTTATGTCCGAAATTTTTAAAAGCGTTTCTGCATCGTAGATATCAAAAGTGCCGAAGCAGTAATCTGAAAGTATTATTAAATCACCTGTGTAATATACAGAATACGTACTATCATCAGAGCAGGGCTTGAAATTACAGCTTTTCATTTTACCGCTTTCAAGGTCAATGAGATAAATGTGTCCCGATTCTTCGGTACCCTCAAAATCGTTTGTGACAATAGCAACCTTGTTATCAACGAAAGCGGAAATATCTTCTGTGTTATTAAAATCCTCGCCTTCAAGCCTCCACATATCATCACCCGAAAGAGTCGCAATCGAGCTGAAATCCGCCTTATCAGGATTAAACGGAATGTCAGGCTCTGAACTGTCAGAAGAAGACGAATCATCAGTAACGGACGAGCTGTCAGCGATTGATGAACTGCTTTCGTCTGCCGCCGATGAGCTGTCAGCAACAGATGAGCTATCTGTGTTACTGCATCCGCTCAGTAATAAAGCGGTAGCAGCAATAAGTGCAAAAAATCTATTGAATTTCATATAAATCTCCTCAAATATATTAGCTTTCAAAGGTATTATAACATAACAGCCGCTGTTATTCAAACGTTTTCGTGGATATTCTACTTATGTGCTAAAATCCACTGTCTGATATAGCATAGCTTTATCAAAAAGTCCTATGAATGCGAATATTCTCGCAACCATAGGACTATTAATTATTTTCTGTGATTTTTCTTTTTCTTCCTTACCGAAAAGCCAAAGCCTCCGAGCTTTTCACCAAGCGTAAAATAATCACCGTGTGAATAAGCTATAAGCACCGCCTTTTCAAGCATAAGCCTGCCGTTTTCGTCAAGATATCGACCGTCAACAGAAACAGCTGTAATATCTGCCATGAACATATCATGAGAGCCTAGCTTTACTATGTCAAAAACCTTGCATTCAAGTGATACCGGTGATTCTTGCAGTATCGGACAATCTATAGAACTACCTTTTTCAATATGAAGTCCCATATGAGATAGCTTGTCTGTATCTCTGCCGGACTTCACTCCACAGTAATCAACAGCTCTTACAAGCTTTTTTGTTGGAAGATTCACTGCAAATTCGCCTGATTCCTTTATTAGCTCATAAGAATATCTCTCAGGTCTTACAGAGATATATGTCTTCGGAGGCTGTGTACAAAGGGTGCCTGTCCATGCAACGGTAAAAATATTAGGTTTTTCCATATTACCACAGGTTATAAGAGCCGGAGGTACAGGTGCAGTCAGAACAGAACCCTTCCATATAATTCTACTTTCCGACATACCACTACTCCTTTGACTTGGTTTGAGAGTGACTTCTGTATGCATAACCATTAATCTTCTCAAAAAGCTCGTTGTAGTCATCATACAATGCCTGAGTTTGATTCTCTAGAAAATAATAGTGAGAAACGTAAGGAATAAGCAGGCAAAGGAACAAAGCACTTAATATGATGAACGCAAGCTCCTTTGTAACAAATGAAACAACAAGCCCGATGATTGTGCACATCGCAAATAATACAGTCACAATAAGGTGCACAAGTCTTTCGTGTTGAAAAAACTCAATTTGAGACTTGTGGTATTCCATAAGGCCATCAAGGTCAGTGCCTTCGCCTTCAAGCATTTTTCTAAAATATAATCTGTATTCTGTAAGATACTTTTTCATTTCTATTACCTAAATCTCAACAATTTCAGCGTCTTCGAGAAAAACGCCCTTATCACGCTTTATGTATTTATTAGGGTGAGCTTTTACATCCCTCTCAAGCCAAATAAGAGACGCCTTTTCTGCGGCATTGCCTATAATCTTGTTGACTTTACCATAACGCTTTATGAACTTTTTCTTTTTCTTCTCCTTATCCTTGCTCTTGCCGGCGCCAACTATAAGCGTAACAGCAGCTGCTGCAATTCCAATAAAAATATGCTTGCTAAGGTCAAGAAGAATCATTCCGCCTTCACGTTCCTTGTTTGTAAGCATTCTTATACACTCCCTCTGAATATACTGTTATAATTTTCTATAGTAATTATATATCAAATTCATTCTTATTTCAAGTGCTATGTATAAAATTAATACTTCAATAATATTGAAATCTAACGTAATTTGTGGTATAATATTTTAAAATAAGGATATTATGTGCTGTCGAAAGCACGTAGATAAAGGAGGCGCGTTATGTCAAAGAGAAGAATAACTCTTGCAGTTGTTTATTCGGGAATAAATTCCGAGTACCAGGATAAGATTTGCCAGGGAATTGTTGATGCAGCAAAGCTTAATAGATATAATGTGGCTATCTTTGCTCCTTTAAGCAATACAACGTCGTATTCACTTCACGATACCGGCGAAGAAAAGATATATGACCTCATAAATTATGAGCTTTTCGATGCAATAATAATTATACCTTCTACCATTCCTTCCCAGGAGTGTGTTGATAAAATTATATCTTCTGCAAAACTTGCTGGTGTACCTGTTATTTCAATTGATAGAAAAATCGGTGGCTGTCATAGCATAGAGCTTAATTACTCTGAGGGCTTTGAGCAGCTTATCGAGCATCTTATCGTTGATCACGGCTTTAGAAAAATTAATTACATAGGCGCTTTTGAAAACGAAAGAGATACCGACGCCAGATTTCAAAGCTTTAGGAAGACCTTAACAAAGCATGGGATTGCTTATGATCGTAAAAGAGTATGCTTTGCTGAATATGATGAATACAAAGCTATTATCAAAGTAAGAGAGTATCTTGATGATGGTAATGAACTTCCACAAGCTTTTGTTTGTGCCAATGATAGTATGGCAATTGGCGTAACAGATGAGCTTTTGAGACGTGGCTATAATATCCCGGATGATGTCGTTGTTACAGGCTTTGATGGGATAAGATATTCCTTTGGTCATATGCCTTCTATTACTACCGTAAAGGTTTCTTATTATAAGGCAGGCGAAAGTGCTGTCGAAATTATTCCTGATGTATTGAGGCTTGAAAAAGGCGAGTATATACACGGAGAAATTAAAAATGAATTTATTCTTGGTGGTAGCTGTGGCTGTTCAACAGACTCTACTAATGTGCATAATGACCTTTTACATCAGCTCAATTCTGAGAATGATAGGTTCCAGACCTTCTCTAAAAGACTTGTCAGAATGAGCGAGGACTTAACATTTGTTAATTCCTTTGAGGCTGCATTCCATAAACTAAGGTATTATTTCCAGGATATATATGTTGATAGAATATATCTGTGCTTGAATAGCCATTATGAGAATCCAAAGCCTAAGCAATTTGATGAGGACTTTTTTGAATTTACCGACGATATTATTGTTAGAGTTTCAAGAGAATTTGGCGCATTTAGAGAACCTTATTCAATCAAGAAAAGTGAACTTGTTCCCGGCATCAAGGATGAAGGTCCGTTCTCCAATGTGTTCTATATAACACCATTGCACTTTCAGGATAGAAACTTCGGTTATCTTGCCCTTAGCTGTGACGGATACATCGGCAATAATGTTCTTTTTAATACTTGGAAGATGAATGTTTGTATAGCTATGGAAAACATAAGAGTAAAAGCTGAACAAACAATCTACGCTAATATGCTAGAAAGAATGTATATACGAGACCCACTTACCAATCTCTTAAACAGACGAGGCCTGCTTAACAAAGCATCAGAGCTTTTTGATTTGTCTAAACAAAGAAGGAAGTCTGTGTTTGTCTTCACTGCCGACCTTGACGGCCTCAAGGTTATTAATGATAAGTTTGGTCACCACGAAGGTGATAATGCTATCATTCAAGTCGGCAATGCACTTAACAGAATTTCAAGACATAGAGAGTTATGTTCACGTTTCGGCGGTGACGAGTTTGAGGTAATGGCATTTAATTATACAATGTCTCATGCTAAAAGCTTTGTGCGTGAGCTTGAAACTGCTTTTGATGATTATAATGAAATCAGTGGCAAGCCTTATAAGGTTGCCGTCAGCGTCGGAATGTATGTCGCAGTTCCTGATGAAGATTCTTCTCTTGAGGACTTTATAAGACAAGCAGATGCCGCAATGTATGAGGATAAGAAGAAACGTAAGGATAACGGCTTTTCTGTCCTTAAAGATATCGAAAATACATAAACTCGAAAGGAAGTTAAAATATGAAGTATGTAGTATTGCTCTGCGACGGTATGGCTGACCTGCCTGTCGAAGCATTGGGCGGAAAAACACCTATGGAGGTAGCTTGCAAGCCTAATATGGATAAGCTTGCTAAGACATCTGTGGTAGGACTTGTAAAAACAGTTGATGATAATCTAAAACCAGGTAGCGACGTTGCCAACCTTTCTGTTATCGGATACGACCCACAGGTGTATTATAGTGGACGTTCTCCACTCGAAGCTGGTTCAATTGGTATAGATATGAAGGATAGTGACGTTTCCTTCCGTTGTAACCTTGTTACACTTTCTGATGAAGAAAACTATGAGGATAAAACTATACTCGACTACTGCGCAGATGATATTTCTACTGAAGAAGCAGCCGAGATTGTAAAAACGCTCGCAGAGCATTTTAATAGCGACGAGTTTCAGCTGTATGCAGGCGTAAGCTATCGCCATTGCCTTATCTGGAATAACGGTACGATGGACGTTGGTACTCTTACACCGCCACATGATATTACAGGCAGGTTAATAAGGGATTATGTACCTATGCACAAAAATGCACAGAAGCTATATTCTATGATGAAAGAAAGCTACAAAATACTTATAAATCATCCTGTAAACCTTGCGAGAATTGCCAGAGGTAAGCGCCCTGCAAATTCAATGTGGTTCTGGGGCGAGGGCGTTAGAAAGCCACTTATGCCTTTTGAAGAAAAGTATGGATTAAAGGGTTCAATGATTTCTGCAGTAGACCTTCTTAAAGGTATCGGAAAGTTCAGTGGAATGAACGTTGTCAACGTTGATGGTGCTACCGGCTACATAGATACTAATTTTGAGGGTAAGGCTAGTGCCGCAATTAGCGAGCTGAAAAATGGTAGTGATTTTGTATATATTCACGTTGAAGCACCTGATGAGTGTGGACATAGAAACGAAATGGAAAACAAGATTTCTGCAATCGAGCTTATCGATAGTAAGGTGCTCGCTCCAATTTTAGAAGCTTTGAAAGAGTATGATGATTATAAGATTATGATACTCCCTGACCACCCAACTCCGCTTTCTCTTAAAACGCATACAAATGCACCGGTTCCGTTTATGATTTATCAAAAGTCTAAGGATGAAAACGGTGTAGATGTACTTTCAGAAAAAACAGCTTCACAAACAGGAGTGTTTGTTGAAAAGGGCTGTACTCTTATGGATAGGTTCTTAGATAAGCAGTAATTTACACTGGAAGGAATTTCTATGAGATTTAAAAAGCTACTCACAATAATTACCGTATTCGTTTTGTCTGCTGCTTTTATGGCTTCATGCGATAGTGCAGATTCATCAGTTAGTTCTGATTCTCATATAAGCTCCAGCTCTGAGCCAAGTTCGGGAAACACAGACGCAGAGAATGAGCGAAATACAATTGAAGCTTTTAGCTTTTCACAGGATGGAAGCGTTACACTTTCTGAAGAAAGGTTTATAAACGTACTTTCGTATATCACTATATCTGCTCAGGATGGTGCAAAGATTTATTATACAACCGACGGTAGTACTCCGGACGAAAGTTCCACACTCTATGGCGAACCTATAGAATTTAAATCTTCAACAGGCGATTTCCCCAATTGTATCGTCTTGAAGGCTATGACAGTATTGCCTGATGGAACAAAATCAGCTGTTGCTACTCATACATTCTTTTCGATGCTTGGTATTGATTCTAGATTTGAAACGCTTGTATTCTCAATTTCGGGTAACCCCGATGAGCTTACAAATGGGCCGGATGGAATTTTATATGGCGATAATGTTGAGCTCCGTGGTAGAGATAGCGAAAGGGAAGTATATATCGAAGCCATTAACCCAGATGGCTCGCTCGTCTTTGAACAGGGTGCCGGTGTTAGAGTGTATGGCGGAGCTTCCAGAGGTGTCTCCATCAAATCGCTCAAGCTTTTTGCAAGAAAAGAATATGATGAAAATCACGGAAAATTCAAGATAGATACTTTTGGTACAATCGGTGCTGATGGTGACGTTATGAATAAGTACGATAAGCTTGTTTTAAGAAATTACGGCAATGACTTCCAGTTTGCTTTTATTCGCGATGAACTTAATCAAAGACTTGCTGCACAAGCAGGCTATACTGATGTTGAAGCTGTCGTTCCGGCTGTTGTGTATTTAAACGGCGAATATTATGGTCTGGTATGGCTTCACGAAAATTATTGCGACGATTTCTTTAAGGATAAGTACGGTAATGGCGATGGAAGATACGAGGTTATCGAAGGTGGCGAAACATATAAGAAAACCGACGATGACGATGAAGAAAATGTAGCACCCGCTATTGAGTATGATGATTTCTATGATTCGATTGCTTATTCTGACCTTACCGATGAAGAGAATTATAAAAAGCTCTGTGAGTTTATGGACGTAGAAAATTACCTGCAGTACTATGCATTTAATATCTATGTCAATAACTTCGACTGGCCAAATAACAATTACAAGTGCTATCGCTATTACGCGTCAGAGGGCGAGGAGTATGGAGATGACCAAATGGACGGAAGATGGCGTTTCTTGCTTCACGATACCGACTTCTCACTTCACCTCTACGAGGAAGACAGAACAAGTGCCGGATATAATAACATAACTCAGATTTTGGATGAGAACAATGATAGATACTCGCCACTTTTTGCAAACCTTATGAAAAGAGATGATTGCAAGAAGTACTTTATGGATGAAATGGTCAGACTTATGGATGGCGTTTTTTCTCATGATAACGTCTGCAAAACCATTGATGATATGAATTCTGAAAGATATAGTGAGATGCTTTTGTATTTTGACCATCTTGAGAACTTGAAGAAAAGTGATGACTCAATATGGATTTGGTATGATGAATATCAGAGAAGAACACAAAACATAAAAGACTTCGTTAAGTATAGACGCGGTTATATCGAAGAGTATCTTATAGAAGCATTTGAACTAAGTGAAGATTATTTCTCGTAGATTTTTGTTGCAATACTTATTAATTAAATTTTCCTTGCAATTTTTATTAACTTGTGATATAATCTTGACTTGTGACAGAATTCACTAAAATGTAGGATGTGTAATATGGAATATTTACTTTTGCTTGTAGGCTTTGTTTTACTTATTAAGGGTGCTGACATTTTCGTCGACGGAAGTAGTGCAATAGCCACACTTATGAAAATACCACAGTTTATTATTGGTCTGACAATTGTCTCTTTCGGTACTAGTGCACCGGAAGCTGCCGTTAGTATCTCTGCGGGAATATCCGGAAGCAATGAAATTTCAATCGGTAATGTAATTGGATCGAATATTTTCAATCTTCTTATGGTAGTTGGTGTATGTTCGATAATTTCCAATATGAACGTCGAAAAAGCAATTAAAAAATTCGATTTTCCTTTTTCGATTGCGTTAGTAATCTTGACGGTTCTTTTATGTGCATTCGATAATAGGCTTGATAGACTAGATGGTATAATTCTGATAGCAGTTTTTGCCTTCTATATGTTTAAAACAATTAGAACTGCTCTTAAGAATAAGGTGCAAGAAGAGGCAGCTAAAAAAATGTCTCCGATAAAAAGTGTTATATTCATTGTTTTAGGACTTTTTGCAGTAGTATTCGGCGGAGACCTTGTCGTTGATAATGCCGTTATAATTGCTGGAAAACTAGGCATGAGCGAAACCCTTATAGCACTTACAATCGTAGCTATGGGAACGTCACTTCCTGAGCTTGTAACCTCTATCGTTGCCGCTAAGAAAGGCGAAAACGGATTGGCACTTGGTAACGTAGTAGGCTCAAACATTTTCAATTTCCTCTTTGTTCTTGCAGCTTCAGTTACAATTAGCCCAATTGCAGTAAAGATGTCTTCGATAATTGACATGTGTATTCTTGTTGTTGTTAGTATCGTAATGCTCGTTATGATACTTAAGGATAATAAATACACAAGGCCTAATGGTATTATAGCTGTTGCAATGTATGCCGCATATACAGCATATATATTCTACAGAAATTACGCTATGTAAACAGAAAACGCAGTAGCCGGAATGGTTACTGCGTTTTTATATGTAAGCTATAAGTTAATCACCTGTGGATTGTCTCAGTATTACAGTATGGTCTAAAGTGTAGTATTTCTTATCTTTTTTGTTACCGGTAATATTGGATAAAAGCTTTTTACAAACAAATCTGCCCATTTCTTCGCAAGGCTGTGCTACGCTCGAGATTGTAGGAATAAATCTTTCGCACCAAGTAATATCATCAAATCCAATAACAGAGAACTCACTGCCGATTTTAATTCCCATATCAATAGCTTGCTTAATTGCTGCAGCTGCGAGTAAGTCTGACACAGCGAATATAGCTGTAGGTCTGTCTTCGAGAGATAGAAACTGTTTTGCAGCATTTATGCCGTGAATATAGTCATAATCGCCCTTGTAGATATACTCGTTAGGAATAGTGATATTATTCTCCTTTAACGCTCTGAAAAATCCTTTTTCACGTTCTACAGAAGAAACAGCCTTGGAGTCGGTAGCGATAATGCCAATCTTTGTATGTCCCTTTTTGATAAGCGACATAGCAGCATCGTAGCCACCTTTTTCATCATCAACAAGTACAGTGAGAACATCTGCACCCTGTACACCTTCACAGCAAAGTGCAATATGGTAATTCTCAGCAAGCGAATTAATGGTTTCAATGCTAAGAACCGTACCGAGAAGTACAGCTCCGTCTACTGTTTTGTTATATAGCATATTTAGCTGTCTTGTTTCTATTTCAGGTGTCTCGTTTGAGATTGAAATTATAATATCATATCCTGCGACAGCAGCTTCTTCCTGCATGCCTGCAATAATCTTAGAATACAGAGAATGCTCAGACGACGGCTGGATAACAAGTATATTGTTTGTCCCACATTTTCTAAGGTTTCTACCTAAGAAGTTTGGACTATAATGGAGAGACTTTATTGTATCATTAACAATTTTAGTGGCAGCTTCGGAAACATTTGCACTACCGTTAAGAACTCTAGAAACCGTTGCAACAGATACGCCTGCTGCTTTAGCGACATCTTTTATAGTTACGCTCATTAATTTGCACCTCTCATAGATGTTTTCTTGTAAAGTATAATATCATAAAATAAGCTGAATTTCAACTAAATAATTATTAAACTAGGCTTTTGCATCAAACCAGCTCTTGCCAATTTGAACTTCTGCAGGTATAGGAACCGAGAGCTTAACAGCATTGTTCATTTCTTCAGCTAATACCTCAGAAGCTCTTGCTGCGTCTTTTTCGCAAGCTTCAATAATAAGTTCGTCGTGTACTTGAAGAATAAGTCTAGCATCAAGTTTTTCTGCTTTAAGTCTGTTGTAAACCTTGACCATTGCAATCTTGATAATGTCAGCAGCAGCACCCTGGATTGGAGCATTCATCGCTGCACGTTTTCCGAAAGCTTGAAGCATCTTGTTTGAGGAAGAAAGCTCCGGGATGTATCTTCTTCTGCCGAAGATGGTAGTTACATATCCATTCTTTATGCCTTCTTCTACGGTTTTGTCCATAAACCTTGAAACCTCAGGGAAGTTGTCAAGATAGCTTTGGATGTATCTTTTAGCTTCTGCTACAGAAACCCCTATATCCTTGGATAGTGAAAATGCACCAATACCATAAATTATTCCAAAATTTACAGCCTTTGCAGCACGCCTGAGTTCAGGAGTTACAAAATCAACAGGCAGGTCAAAAACCTGCGAAGCAGTAGAAGCGTGTATATCTCCACCACTAAGGAAGATTTCCTGCATGTTTTTGTCACCACAAACAGCAGCTAAAACTCTAAGCTCAATCTGGCTGTAGTCAGCGTCAAGTAGTACCTTGCAATCATCTGAAATAAAGAACTTACGCATATTTCTGCCAATTTCTTTTCTAACAGGAATGTTTTGAACGTTAGGCTCTGTAGATGAAATTCTGCCAGTTCTTGTTTCAGTTTGCTTAAAAACAGAACGCACTCTACCATCATCACAAACGACCTTTAAAAGTCCGTCAACATAAGTCGAACTGAGCTTTGTAAGTGTCCTGTATTCGAGTATTTTTTCAATAATAGGATGTCTGCCTACGAGGCTCTCTAAAACTTCTGCATTTGTAGAGTATCCTGATTTTGTTTTCTTTTTGCATGGAAGTGCAAGGTCCTCAAAAAGAATAACGCCAAGCTGTTTAGGCGAGCTGATATTAAATTCCTTGCCGGCAAGTAGATATATTTCTTCTTGTAAAACATCAATTTGTGACCTGATTTGCTCACCAAAGGTTTTTACACCCTCAATGTCAATCTTTACACCTTCAACCTCCATTGAAGCTAATACCTCACAAAGAGGCTGTTCGATTTCGTATAGAAGCATATCCATCTGCGCAAGAGAAATTTCAGAGCGAAGCTTTTGACAAAGCGCAGGGAGAGAAGCTATGTCAGAATATCCTTCAACATCTTTTCTGTAGTAAACCTTGTAGCAAGAACAAAGATTTTCACAAGTATAATCTACTGATTGAGAATTTAACAGATAACCTGCAAGGTCACAGCAAAATTCAATATTACAAGCTAAAGCATTGTTTTCAATACAAAGCTTATGAGCAGTCTTTGCATTGAAGCAAGACTTTTTGCAATCGCTTGTGAGATAAGATAGAATAAGCTCATTATTATCTGTCGAGTAAATTTTCTTGCCGTCAGTGATGTGTAGAGCACCATTATCATAGATGAAATATGTTTCACTGAAAGACGATATTTCTTGCGCATTTAAAGTAGAAATTTCAAATTTGCATAATTCAGCTTCACAGGGCTTGTCTTCAGCTGGTGCAGCTGTAGTGTCACCTGAAACAAGCTTTTCACGAAGCTTGAACATTTCCATATCACCGAGAATAGAGAATAGCTCTTCTTCGTTTTGTCCTTTAAGAAGATAGCTCTCGGGCGTTTTGTCTATCGGAGCATCCTTAACGATAGTACCAAGCCATCGGCTTTCATAAGCACTGTCCTTGCCGTTTTGAAGCTTGGTCTTGACAGATGGAGAAAGCTTTGCGTTTTCAAGCTCCTCGTATAGCTTATCAATATTGCCAAATTCTTGTATAAGTGAAAGTGCTGTCTTTTCGCCAATTCCTGCTACACCGGAAATATTGTCTGAACTGTCGCCTTGAAGTGCCTTGACTTCAATAAGCTGTATAGGCTTTAATCCGTATACATCGTTAACCATAGCAGTATCATATACTACAGTGCCTTTATTGGTAGCGAGTCTGACAGTAGTGGTATCATTTATAAGCTGAAGACTATCTCTGTCACCTGTAACAATATAGCATTCATTTTCACCCGAGAAAATCTCTGAAAGTGTACCAAGAATGTCGTCAGCTTCATAACCCTCACACTCAATAACCTTAACGCCCATTACAGTAAGAATTTGTTTAATAATAGGCATCTGCTGAGCTAGCTCAGGTGGCATGCCTTTTCTATTAGCTTTGTAACTTGAAACCTGCTTGTGCCTGAAGGTAGGGGATTTTAAGTCGAAAGCAACAGCCACGCAATCTGGGTTTACTTCAGAAAATTCCTTAATATAAATGTTTAAAAAGCCGGTCAGCGCATTAGTGAAAAAACCTTTAGAATTAGAGAGCATTCTTATTCCGTAAAATGCTCTGTTCATTATGCTGTTGCCGTCAATAGCAAGTATCTTCATAAACAATTCTCCAATATATTATAATCTGTATATTCGCTTCATTTCATCAGAATAATCGCCATTTTCATTAGTTGTGAATAGGGGTGCTTCAACCTTTAAATATGGCTTTGAACCCTTCTTCCCCTCAATAAGGAATAACCAAGGGTCACTTGTCGGCGTCTTTTGTACCATTCTAAGCCTTTTGGGTTCGATTCCGTTTTGCTTCATTGCATACATGGTGTCGCACAGACGCTCGGGCCTATTGCAAATGCAAAGCCTTCCGCCAAATTTAAGATTGCGAGCAGCTGCCTTGCAGACATCGTCAATGTCACAGAGAACCTCGTGCCTTGCAATAGTAACAGCGTCATCCTTGTTTTTTAGACCGGTGTTGTTGAGCTTGTATGGGGGATTGCAGGTGATTACGTCAAGCTCAAAATCAGATTTGTATTCTTTAAGGTCACAACCAAATATTTCTAAGGTGTCAAGTGAGCTTTTTTCTTTCGTAAGCCTGAGTTGACAAATCGCTTTCTCTTGGATTTCAACTGCAGCTACATACTTGGGCTTACAATTTCTAATCATTAAAAGTGCAATTATGCCACTTCCTGAGCAAAGGTCACATACTGTATCTTTATTTCTCGGTGAAGCAAAATCAGCCAGTAAAAAAGCGTCCGTTCCAAAGCGATGCTCAGATGAAATGCAGATATCAATGCCGTCGCCCAAGCTTTCATATTCAAAATCAATGTATTTATTGTTATCCATAATTCCTCACAATATGTCATTTCAACTCTTGGATAGCTGAATGTTAAACAAAGTAATGCAGTATATTTATTATATCATAAAAAAATATCAACTGCAATATATTTAATTTGTACTTTCTGCAAAACAAAGATTAAATTTGATAAAAAGTTGTCAAAATCACTTGCAAAAAGAAAGAAGATAAGGTATAATATTATTGTGTTGCGGAATATAATTCCGCTACTAATCTAGAAGGGAGTTTTAAAACAGTATGACTTATTCACATGAAGTTGAAAAGATGTGCCCTATCGCTCAGGGCGTAGCTCATGGCGCTGCTCCTATCCCGGAGGAAGCTAAGTGGGTTAAGGCTAAGGAAATCTCTGATATTTCTGGCTTTACACATGGTGTTGGCTGGTGTGCTCCACAGCAGGGTACTTGCAAGCTCACACTTAACGTTAAGGAAGGCGTTATCCAGGAATGTCTCGTAGAAACACTTGGATGCTCAGGTATGACTCATTCAGCAGCTATGGCTTCTGAAATTCTTCCTGGTAGAACAATTCTTGAGGCTCTTAATACTGACCTCGTTTGTGACGCTATCAATACAGCTATGAGAGAGCTTTTCCTCCAGATTGTATACGGCCGTACACAGAGTGCTTTCTCTGAAGACGGACTTCCAATCGGTGCTGGACTTGAAGACCTCGGTAAGGGCCTTCGTTCACAGGTTGGTACAATGTATGGTACTCTTGCAAAGGGACCACGTTACCTCGAAATGACAGACGGTTACGTTACAGGTGTAGCTCTTAATGAGGATGACGAAATTATCGGCTACAAGTTTGTTAACTTCGGTAAGATGATGGACTTCATCAAGGCAGGCGACGATGCTAACACAGCATTCGAAAAGGCTCAGGGCCAGTACGGCAGAGTTGCAGATGCTGCTAAGATTGTTGACCCAAGAAAGGAATAAGGAGGTAACGAACTATGGCTTTATTTGAATCATATGAAAGAAGAGAGAAGCAGATTCTTGCTTGTCTCAGCGAATATGGCATTAGCTCTATCGAAGAGTGTGCTGAAATCTGCAAGGCTAAGGGCCTCGACATTTATAAGCTCGTAGAAGGCATTCAGCCAATCTGCTTTGAAAACGCAAAGTGGGCTTACACAGTAGGTTGCGCAATCGCAATCAAGAAGGGCTGCACAAAGGCTTCTGAAGCTGCTGCAGCAATCGGTATCGGTCTTCAGTCATTCTGTATCCCTGGTTCAGTTGCTGACCAGAGAAAGGTTGGTCTCGGCCACGGTAACCTCGGCAAGATGCTCCTTGAAGAAGATACAGAGTGCTTCGCATTCCTCGCAGGTCACGAATCTTTCGCTGCTGCTGAAGGTGCTATCGGTATCGCTGAAAAGGCTAACAAGGTTAGAAAGAACCCACTTAGAGTTATCCTTAACGGTCTCGGCAAGGATGCTGCTCAGATTATTGCTAGAATCAACGGCTTTACATACGTTGAAACTGAAATGGATTATCACACAGGCGAGGTTAAGGAAGTATTCCGTAAGGCTTACTCTGAAGGACTTCGTTCAAAGGTTAACTGCTACGGCGCTAACGACGTAGTAGAAGGCGTTGCAATCATGTGGAAGGAAAACGTTGACGTTTCTATCACAGGTAACTCTACTAACCCTACAAGATTCCAGCACCCAGTTGCAGGTACATACAAGAAGGAAAGAATCGAAGCTGGTAAGAAGTATTTCTCAGTTGCTTCCGGCGGTGGTACAGGTAGAACTCTCCACCCAGACAATATGGCTGCTGGCCCTGCTTCCTACGGTATGACAGATACACTCGGAAGAATGCACTCTGACGCTCAGTTTGCTGGTTCTTCTTCTGTTCCTGCTCACGTTGAAATGATGGGACTTATCGGCGCAGGTAACAACCCAATGGTTGGTATGACTGTTGCTTGTGCAGTTGCTATCGAAGAGGCTATGAAGTAAATTTCATACATATTAAGACCGTGTCTTTATGATACGGTCTTTTTGTCGTAAAAAATCTCTTTACATTTTTATAAAAAAAGTATATAATAATCTAGTATGTATTTTAGTTTTGAAAGGAAATTACTATGGTTATTCTTGACGATTTAAAGCAAGAACTTGAAAGCTTCAGACCAAAGCTAAAGGAACTTTATGAAGTGCTTGCTATCGACAATAAAAAGGAAGAAATCAAGACACTGCAGAATGAAGCCGCACAGCCTGATTTTTGGGATGATACAGATAATTCCCATAAAGTACTTAAAAAGACAAGTGCATTGCAAGGCGTTGTCAATAAGTACGAAAAGCTATGTTCGAGTTTTGATGATATAGGTGTTATGATCGAGCTTGCAGCCGAAGAGGACGACGAAAGTATACTCCCTGAAATAAAAGGAGAGCTTTCTGTCTTTACTGCAGGTGTTGATGAGCTTACGCTTGCTACTTTACTTAAGGGAGAGTATGATGCAAATAACGCTATCCTTACTCTCCACGCTGGTGCAGGCGGAACAGAAGCTCAGGATTGGGCTGAAATGCTGCTGAGAATGTACCAGCATTGGGCTGATAGACGAGGCTTTAAAACTACCTTGTTAGATAGCCTCGAAGGAAATGACGCAGGAATTAAAATGGCTTCGATTATGATTGAAGGCGATAATGCTTACGGATATCTTAAGAGCGAAGCCGGTATCCATAGACTTGTTAGAGTTTCACCATTTGACGCATCCGGAAGCAGACATACTTCCTTTGCAGCTGTAGATGTAATGCCGGAAATCGATGAGGATATGAGCGTAGAAATAAGACCTGAGGATGTCAAGATGGATGTCTTCAGAGCATCCGGTGCAGGAGGACAGCATATCAATAAGACATCATCTGCAGTCAGACTCACTCACATTCCTACAGGTATCGTATGTGCCTGCCAAACGCAGCGTTCGCAGGTGCAGAATAGAGAATATGCTATGAAAATGCTCGTGTCAAAGCTTATTGAAATTAAGGAAAGAGAGCATTTAGAAAAGATAGATGACATCAAGGGCGTACAGAAAGAAATCGCTTGGGGTGCACAGATTCGCTCTTATGTGTTTATGCCATATACACTCGTCAAAGACCATAGAACAGGTTATGAACAGGGTAATGTCGGCGGTGTTATGGACGGTGACTTAGACGGCTTTATTAATGCATATCTAAAGGCTCTTTCACTTGGTCAGATTCAAAAGTAACAATTTTTGCAGGCTTTTTAGTAAAGCCTGCTCGTTTTTTCTTGACAATATAATAAAAAGATGTTATCATTTTTCTATCAATTATTTTGGAGGAAGATTTATGCCTGCTTTTCATTCAATAACAATCGAAAGACAATATGCAAGTGGTGGAAGCGAAATAGGAAAGCTTCTTGAGGAAATACTGGGTATACCATGCCATGACCATGATATATTGGAAAAAGCTGCTGATAATTGTGGAGTTCCAAAGGATATGGTAGAATACGCCGAGGAAACTTCAACTAATATTTTCCTTTTTGGACTTTCGATGCTAAAGGGTGAAAAAGACGAGCTTCCTGTCCCTGAAAAGATTTTTGCTGAAGAAACAAAGATAATTACAGATATCGTTAAGAAGGAAAACAGCATTATCGTGGGTAGATGTGCAGGATATATTCTTAAAAATATTGTCCGTTCACTTAATGTGTATATTTATTCTGATTATGAAAAGAGATTTGACAGAGCGATAAACGTATACGGTATTTCTGACGAAGAAGCTGAAGACGTTATAAAGAAGTTCGATAAAAAACGTTCTGACTTCTACCACGCCAATACAAAGCGTAAGTGGAGCGATAAGGAATGCTACCACCTCTGCCTTAACAGTGGTCTTCTCGGTACAAAGCGTTGTGCCGAAATTATCGCAATGGTTTATAAAGCATCACAGGAATAATTAAAAGGTCAACGATTTTTAGTCGTTGACCTTTTTGGTTATTTCTCTGTAACTCTAAGTTTACCATAAATTGCGCGATGGTTAAAGGTAATATATGATAAATTTCTGCATTTAATTACCAGTCTGTGACCGCCTTCCTTGTGAGTGTATACAGGTTCGAATTTGCATCCAAGCGAACGCAGGTTTTCAGCCAGAACTTCTACATGTTCCTTCTTTTTCCCAATTACATCAGGACAAGCAAAGGAAAGTGTATAGTTATATATTCCGAGGAAATTCTTCTTTATCAAGAGATATCTTGGATTATCAATCGGAGTCAGAAGCTGTGTCATAGCTTCATTAAAAATATTCTGGTCATTAATGCTGGCGTTTCTAAGCTCGCTTACAACAACATTGAATTTTTTGCTGTGAAGTACCCTAACCTTAGCAGATGGCGATATAATATTACATTCAGTCATAGTCTTATATATCGCATCACCAATTTTCTTAATTGAACGCGTAGGGGACAAGCGTGTAATAAGTTTTTTGGTAAGGGAAATAAACATCACAGTCATTACGATAAGTATCATTATATCTGTAGGTTCGATATCTGATTGTGATAAATTAGAACTAAGTGCTGAACTTATTATCCTACCATAAACAAAGCTAAGAAAAAGATGAATAAGCATATCAAAGAATCCGTATACAGGAACTTTACGTTCGGTAGGTATATCACTTTGAACAGCAACTACAAACTTTCCATTACCAAGATTACTATTCCAGCTTTTTCGTACGGAATCTCTGTCGGCAGATAAAGCGAGCATCTCTTCGTTGATTTTTTCTATGCCCCCTATATCATAAGGTGGCTTTATGGTAGAAATTCGTTCTATTCCGTTTTCAATGCATTCTCCTGAATAGCTTGGCGCAATAAATGAGTCAAATCGCCTTACAAGAATGTCATAATCGAAGGATTCAAGAATGTCCTTTTCATAGAATGAACGGTATAAAAGCTCATCAAGCTTGTTTTCAGCAAGCATATATAATGGCTCAACTGTTACCAGATGCCAGATGTTAGATACCTTGTCTGGATTTTGTTTGTCAATTCTTATCGCTCTGCCTCTCATCTGATTTGAAAGAACATAGCTACCTACAAAGCTTGCTAGAATAAGAGAATTGATGCAAGGAGAATCCCAGCCCTCACCGAGTAAGGATTTTGTTCCTATAAGTATCTGTATGCCACCTTGTGAAAAAAGCTTTCCTACAAAATCTACAGCCTTGTGATTGCTTCCGGGGAAGTCAATAACACTGTAGCCTGTGTCATAAAGAGGTGTCTTACTATGCTTGACTGATGATAAGTCAATAGAGTCAGGCAGAATAATTAGTGAGCCTGAAAGTACACCGATTTTAGAAATCGGGTTTTCGCGGCGAATCGTTTCGAAAATGCTGACTATGTTTATAGATGTAAATTTATCGTTAGATGAGATTTTCGTAATTGCTTCTTTGTTAATGTAGTCTGTGAGAATGAGCATTCTCAGCTTGTCGCCCATACTTTTTTCTTCACTCTTAACAATCGCCTTTATACTCTCAAGCTTTCCGACTGATGATATAAGCGAGCGTTTGAGCTTTTCGCCAAGAGTAAAGCAAACTTTTTTCTTTTCTATTGCAGAGTTTTCTTTAAGTATAGCGACAATCTGCTCTTTTTGTTCCTCATTAATAAGCTGGCCATCTAGCAGATACTGTACAGCTCTTTGCGCATGTTTTTCATTGAATTGTGGCAGCGTGCTTCTACCGGACAATTCCCTTACTATTTTTTTATTAATAACATAACCATAATATTTTAGTAAAACAAAGAGTGCGAGATTATCGTCAGCGTGAGAGAAAAGCTCCTCATAGCTCTGTGGGTAGTTGAGCTGCTTGTGAATTAAGCTTATAAACGGAAGCTTGCTAATTTGAGCAATAGCCGTATTAGTATTTATCTTGTGGTTTTGCCATATGTTGGTTTCAACATCAGTTGGAAAGTTAAAATATATGTAGTCCTGATGAGGACAAAGTGTGTTTTGTCCTACAAGCTCAGGAACGAATATTTCCTCATCAATTTCTCCACACATTGAAATATATCTTTTCCATTCAGTGCTCTCTGAGTCATAAGGAGGAGTCGCAGTAAGTGCTATAATCTTGATATCACTATCCAGCGATTCTATAAACTTCACAAGTGCCTTGTGCCATTCATTTTTTAGGTGATGTGCCTCATCAAGACATATAGTTTTGATGTTTGCATCAATCATAAGTTTAAGAAGGTCGATGTCTGAGCAGTCTACTTCATTTTCACTACTTTCAGATACTTTCTCTATAGCAGTATAAAGAGCCTGATATGTAACAGAATTAAGGAACTTAACATTGTGTAGGTCATTTGAAAATAAGCTTTCAAACTGATTCTTATCTGTAAGAAATAGCTCTTTGAAACGTAAACCCCATTGTTCTCTTATAGCAGTAGTAGGGGATAACACAATACAAGGTGAGCCAAGTCTTCTTATAAGCTCGAGCCCAAGTACAGTTTTGCCACTACCTGGCGCCGCGACAATATTTATCTTTCCGTCTTTTAGATGATTTTGAGAATTGTCAAGAACTCTTTGCTGATAATCACGGAAGGTACCGCTGAACTTTATGATGCTAGTGTTCATATAGAGCTTCCTTTCTCATAGTGTGAATTATTCGTGCCAGTATTCGTTTAAGAATTCAATTCTCTTTTCGAGCCAGTTATAAAGATAATCGGTTGCCTCTGCGTGATTCTTACATTCAGCGGCACCTTGCGAAAGCTCATTTGAAAAAGCACCATTGTTTATGATGTTGTTCCATTTGTCGTAGTTTCTTTCAATAGCTTCGCTGTGGGCTTCCTTGTCGTTTTTAATCATCTCTAATGCGTCTGTGAATACGCCGTTATCGTAAGCCTTTGTCCATTTAGACTTTATAATATCCTGATACCAATCTTCGTACATGATAACTGTTAGCCAAGGGTTAACAGTGCTGTATTCACCGTTAACATCAGGTACAATGTTTGCAGCAAAGAATCCTGTTCCATCAGCACAACGGTCCTTATTACCCATTGCAGAATCGTAGTCCCATGGAGCTGTAAAGGTGAGCTTCTTGTCACCATTTTCGCCAAAGTCAACGCTCATAAAGAAGCTTGACCAGTAAATATCTGCATCACAAACGATTTCACTTACAATATATAAATCAGCAAGTGAATTAACGTTTACAACTCTTTCTATAGCTTCTCTAGGAGTGATGTCAGATGTTTCGTAGATTTCGGTATAATCGTCATTGAACACATATGCCTTATCTTCATAAGCTGCATAGTACATGATATCATATACGCCGTTTACAAAACCTGCAATAAAATCGTGTTGTTCCTGACTGTAAATATCACTTTTAATGGTCATTCCTATCTGCTTCTTTTCAGGGCCAAAGCAGGTTATAGTTTTTCCGCTACCTCCGTTTCCGTCAAATGGAATGAGCTCAGCATTATCACAGTAGTCTACATGAAACTGATTAAGCTCGTTTTCGATATAATAATAGCCATCCAGCTCAAGGAAGTAGCCGATATCAGTTCCCGTATAGTCCTTTTCTGCTTCAGTGATATTGATTCTGTCGTTGTTTATTTGCTGATGTTCAGCAAGTAGATAAACACCCCAGTAATTGCCGTTGATATATACCTCAACAAATTCTGCATCCGAGCAGTACAAGCCATCTTCAGCAAGAATTTCGTTGGCTATTGAAAGTGCAGTTTTATTTCTAAGTATAGAAGCATCCTTGTATTCAGCAAGTAGTGTCCAGTTTTTCATTTCTGCACCGTCGTTTAAGCCAAGCATATTCTGCTTTTCAGTAAACTTAATTCGGAGTGCCTTCTTGTCATATGTTGTAGTCCAGTTTCCTCTAACCTTAACCTGAGCTTCTACGGAATTAAGCAGCACATTTTTGTCGGTGTCTGTAAGTGTAATATTACAAGTCTCGTAGTATGGTGAAGGTGGCATTTCATAGTTAGGTGTCCAAGTTGCAATCTGCTCAGAAACGTGTTCTGCTACCGGCTTTGTTACAAAGTCAATTGCGTTTTTGTCTGTATTGACTGTGCGAATTTCAAGAATTGCCATTGATGATTCGATTATAGTATCTTCTTTTTCAGGCTCGTCCTTATCTGAATCATCATTTGAAGGCGTGCTGTCTTCTTTAGAACTGTCAATTTCTGATGAAGTCTGCGAAGAGCTTTCTGTGTTGCTGTTAGAAATCTTAGAGCTGCTTGATTCTGAGCAAGCTGTTAATAGTGTAAGTGAAAGTATTATTGATAAAAAGTATTTAAGTGTTTTCATAAGTATCTCCAATTAATATCCAAGTGATTCTGCTACTAAAATAACGTTGATTCTGTCCTTGTGTCTTTGCTTTGAGGAAATAAGATAGTTACAGCATATTGTATCGCCCTTGCAACCATCAGTCATATCCTTGTCAACACCTAAGCAAACGCCGGTTTCTTTACAGTATGTATTACAACCAAGTCTTATGCAGTTTGCCGGTGCAGCAACTCTCTTTACTCTGTTTACTGCTTCATCAAGATTTGCAACAACCTTGTTAGCTCCGACAACCATTATGACCTTTTTAGGTCCAAAGCATATTGCTGAAATTCTGTTCGAATTGCCGTCAACATTGTAAAGTTCACCGTTTTCGGTAACAGCATTCGATGAGCAGAGATAGAAGTCAGCTGTATACATATCTGCATAGCATTCAGACATTTTATCAGCAGGGTAGGTCGTCCTATCAATAAAGTTATATCTACCGGATTTAAGTAGTTCAGTAACTCCACATTCTGCAAGAGATACAGAGCCACCGGTTCCGATTTTTGCTCCATCTGTAAGAAGTGCTTCAACCTGCTTTAGTGCGTCTTCCTTACTGTTGCAAACAAAAGCTGCCATGTTATTTTCTCTGAGAGCCTTTGCAGTTCTGTCAAGCATTTTTAAAGTCGCTGTGAGCTTATTACTATCCATAAAGTCAACCTCCGAATTTACATGTGATTTAATTATACTACATTAATCGATTACATGCAACTTAATCTTAAAAAGTTAACAATCTAAAACGTTTTTGTAGAAAATAATCTCTTGAAATAGAAGCTTTTCATTTGTATAATGAAAGTATAATAGTTGTATTTGGAGGAGATTTTATGAAAAAGAGTTTTTTGTCTGTTCTTATTTCAGCTATGATGCTTTTGGGAATTGCAGGTTGTTCGAGTTCAACTTCAACTTCAAAGCCCGTAGATGATTCTTCAGCAGAATCCAGCAGTATTATTGAAAGTGTGCCGGATTCTATAGACCAGTCTACTACTGCAGACGCTTCTGATGGTGGATTTAAAGTTGAGGGAACAAAGCTTCTTGACGCTAATGGAAATGAGTTTATATTCAGAGGTGTGAATCACGCTCATACTTGGTTTGGAAATACAAGTTATGAAGCGATATCTGCTATAGCAGATGCCGGATGTAATTCTGTGAGAATAGTCCTATCTTGCGGAGAACAATGGAGTAAGAACAGCGTTGATAACGTTAAGACAATTATAGATATATGTAAGAAAAACGACCTTGTTGTTATACTTGAAGTTCATGATGGAACAGGTAAGGATAATGCAAAAACCCTCCAAGCTATTTGTGGTTATTGGATAGAGATTAAGGATGCCCTTATAGGTAATGAGGAATATGTAATTTTAAACATTGCAAACGAATGGATGGGTGCGAGCCTTAGCGGTTTTTGGGCTAACAATTATGCACAAATAATACCACAGCTTCGTGAAGCCGGAATCAAGAATACAATTATGGTAGATGCCGGAGGCTGGGGTCAGCACGGTGCCTGCATAGCTGAAAGAGGTGCTGATGTACTAGCATCTGACGTTTTGCAAAATACCATGTTCTCTGTCCATATGTACGGAACAGCAGGTGGTAGCGAAGAGAAAATAAAGAGCATTTTGGATGGTGCCAGAGAAAAGAACCTGTGCATTTGTGTAGGTGAATTTGGTTACACACACTCTGATGGAGACGTTAAGGAAGATTACCTTATGAAATATTGTGAAGAGCAGGGAATCGGTTACCTCGCCTGGAGCTGGAAGGGCAACAGCGGTGGCGTAGAGTATCTCGACATTGCCTTAACATGGGATGGTTCGGAGCTTTCACCGGATTGGGGCGAAAAGCTTATAAATGGTGAGTATGGAATAAAAGCTACCTCTAAAAAATGCACCATATTTGAATAACAACGCAAGCGTGTTCGTTAGTAGGCTTTACCTATAATGAACACGCTTTAATTTTGTGAGATGTTTAAATAGATATGCAACAAATAACGCCAAATTATGCGTATTTTACAATGTATAATCTAATTGCTTGACAAAAGAAATTAGGCGTTATATAATATTTGTAATGTCATTGTTCGGCTTTATTTTATAGATACATGCAATCCTACAACTATTACTATGCTATTGTGTGTGTCCCTTTATTGCTTCGTGAAATACATAAAAATAATTGAAAGGAGTTATTTCCGTATTGGGAATGGCCTTGTTTTGCTGTGCAAATTGTTAAGGTCTATTTTACTTTACGGATAATACCAAGAATGAGAACAAAGAATAATTCAAAAAGAAAGACAAATCTTGAGGGACTTACCGACCTTATTACCATCGATGTCCCTAAGAGAAGCATCCCTGTAATTAAAAACTCTTTAAAACCAAAAGCTTTAACGCAAACAAGAACTTCAAGAACATCAAATACTGAGAATGATAAGTCACAGGCGCTAAAGCAAAAGTCACGTAGAGTAAGACAGCCATCAGCTCCAAAGGAAAAGGCTGTAAGAGAACCACAGAGAAAAACTCCAGTAAAGATTATCCCATTAGGTGGACTTAACGAAATAGGAAAGAACTTTACTTGCATTGAATGTGCAAATGATATTGTTATTGTTGACTGTGGTATGGCATTTCCTGATTCGGACCTTCCGGGCGTAGATATCGTGCTTCCTGATTTTTCTTATGTTGAAAAGAATATTGATAGAGTCAGAGGTATGGTTATAACTCACGGCCACGAGGACCACATCGGAGGTATACCGTATTTCTTAAAGAAGATGAATGTTCCTATTTATGCGACAAGACTTACTATCGGACTTATTGAAGGCAAGCTTAAGGAACATGGACTTCTTGAAATTGCAAAGCTCAATGTTGTTACGCCAAGACAAACTGTCAAGTTCGGCTGCATGGCTGTTGAGTTTATAAGAGTTAACCATTCTATTCCTGATGCTTGTGGTATGGCGATTCATACTCCTGCCGGAGTGATTGTCCATACAGGTGACTTTAAGGTTGACTATACACCGATTGAAGGCGGAATAATTGACCTAGCTAGACTTGCTGAACTCGGTAACAGAGGAGTTCTTGCGCTTATGAGCGATTCTACCAATGCTGAGCGTCCTGGATATACTATGACCGAGCGAAAGGTCGGAGAAAGTTTCACAAAACTTTTCGGTACAGCTGATGGTAAGCGAATAATTATAGCTACTTTTGCTTCTAATATCCATAGAATCCAGCAAATTATAGATAACGCTGTTAAAACCGGCAGAAGAGTTGCTGTTTCCGGTAGAAGTATGGTTAATGTAATTGGAAAGAGTATCGAGCTAGGTTATCTGAAGGTGCCTGATGGAATACTGATTGATATAGAAAGCGTCAACAAGTATCCACCGGAAAAGCTTGTAGTAGTAACTACCGGCAGCCAGGGCGAACCTATGTCAGCACTCTCGAGAATTTCTAACGGTATGCATAAGCAGGTAGCTGTTACACCTGATGATTTTATTATAATTTCTGCAACGCCGATTCCAGGTAATGAAAAGCACGTTACAAAGGTTGTTAACGAGCTTATGAAGAGTGGCGCAAACGTAGTATACGAAAGTATGTATGAAGTGCATGTTTCCGGACATGCCTGCCAGGAAGAACTTAAGCTTATTCTCTCACTTACTAAGCCAAAGTTCTTTATTCCTGTACACGGTGAGTATAAGCACCTTCAAAAGCATGCTGAGCTTGCAAGCTCTATCGGCATTCCTGATACTAACATTATTATTGCCAGCATAGGTAATGTTATCGAAAGCGATGGCGTTGATATGAAGATTACCGGAGTTGTACCTGCCGGTAGAGTGCTTGTTGACGGACTCGGTGTTGGTGATGTAGGCTCAATTGTTCTTCGTGACAGAAAGCTTCTTGCTGAAGACGGACTTATTATTGCTGCAGCGACTATAGATAGTGCTACCGGTGAAATCCTATCAGGACCAGATATAGTTTCTCGTGGATTTGTATATGTAAGAGAATCAGAAGAACTTATGCATGAGGCTCAAAGCATACTATATTCAACTCTTCAAAAATGTCTTGATTCAAATACAAGAGAGTGGAATACTATGAAAACAAAAATGAAGGATGCACTTTCTGCCTATATCTATTCCAAAACCAAGAGAAATCCTATGATTCTTCCAATAATCATGGAAGTATAATCACTGCCTTGTTGCGCAAAATAGCAAGGGTGATTATTATACAAACTAAAGACCATTATTTTATTGCCCGATTTATCAGTAATGATGTCGGGCTCGGTTTTTGTCCTTTAAAAAGACTTGCTTTTATGATTGGAGCTGTTTTCCCTGACGTTAATGTTCTTAGTTACTTTAAAGAGGGAAGACTCAACGGACATACCTATATGTGTTCAAGAAGCTTTATAGGGGACACGATTAATTATGTGCAAGGACTTGATACTAAGAATGTATTTGATTGGTTTAAAATCGGAATGGCACTTCACTATTTGCAGGATAGTTTTACCTATGCGCATAACGAGAGCTTTCGTGGAGGCATATTCAAGCATTTTGAGTATGAAAGTAGACTGCATGAGGTAATCAGAAACTCATACAGTCAAGTAAGCTTAAAAGCTTTTGAGAATATGACAGATAATAAACAAAAGCTTATATGCAGACTTTATAAAAATTATTGCAAAAAATTAAAATATACAACGAAGGATGACACGGCCTATATAGTTTTATCAAGTGTATTATTTTTGAAAAACATTATAAAATAAGAATCGGCATACGTAGTTTTACGTATGCCGAACTTTGTTATCAAAATTACTCCGCCTTGCCGATACACAGTAAATAAAACCCGCCTTTAGCAGGGTGGATAATGTTCTCCTTTTTGGTTCCTTGCTCCCAGCGTCCGTATCACTCACGGCAAAAGCGGTGGTGGCGGGAGGTCTGCAATCCGCAAAAAGAGTAGAACTTCCTTTTATCAAGTGTTGGATTATAAAAGCTGTGCACTCGCACAAGGCAGAAAAGTTGTTAAACTTATTGTATCACGAAACAAGTTTAAAATCAACAGGTAAATCTAGCCTGAAACTTATTCCTCTGAAGCATCCTCTTCTTCGTCGAACTCGAACATATCAGCAATTCTTTCCATAAACTTATTGCCGATTCTTTCATATTCTTCGTCGTCTTCGATAGAAGCCATAATTTCTTCGTCGCCGTCTACAATCTTCTTGAGAATTACAACCTCGCCATCAGAGTCAAGGTCTTCAGGATATGGAGTCAGAGCGAAGTAGGTTTCTCCCTCACATTCCATACAATCAAGCATCTCAAAAGTCTGCTCGTTGCCTTCGTCGTCAACAAGTGTGTAAAGGTCAGGTGTATAATCGAGTTCATTATCAATCATTGGTGTATCCTCCGTAACTTTAGTATAAAAAATGCGGTATTTAACCGCTACAACACTTTTATTATATCTTATTTATAAAAGAAAGTCAAGATGTTATCTGTAAAAGTAATGTTAAATAAAAAATATTATAAAATGTTGAAAAAAACTATTGACAAGTAACAAAAAGTATGGTATATTATACTCAAGGAAAGAGAAGGAACCTAGAGTACCTAAAGCTCAATCCTAAATCCTCAGAGGCTGTGAATAATATCGAAGCTGCAAATTATGCAAGATGCTTAAACAAGCAGTTTAGATACATAGATATTCTGAAATTACAATAGAAAGTGGTGAGTCCCGTGGACAGTGAAATCATATCAATATGTTACCCGGGCAGCACAGAGGTTCTTAAATAAGGGGACAAAGAGTTCGGCAATAGTCGACGTGTTCGAAACATAACGTTTAAGAGAGAAGAATCCGGAGGCTGCAACAGTAAGTTTTAGCAACTAGTTTATGCAAGCCGGGTACAAACTTTAAAATTGAATATATCAAATACCTTCAAATGAGGCGATTAAAATGATTTTACGAATGCTGAGGAATAGATTCAACAAATAATAATTAGGAGTGATTCCAATGTACTAATTTGTGACACCCCAGCGCTCAGTATGAGAGGTAATTAAGTTCAAGTAAATTATGAAAAGGTGAGTCCAATGAGATAGTTGCTTCGCAGGTGAAGTACAATTCCCAATGACTAAGTTAATAAGATTTTGGAGTGGTGCATATGAAAGTTAGCACTAAGCTTATGAATATTTAATCTGATAGGAGTGAGACCACCAGAAACGTTAACTTAAATTTGAACAAAATCTGATTTGAAAGGTGAGTCCAATGGCTTAATTATAGCTTGGCAGAAATGCTAAGAAAGTGAAGATAAGTTTCTAAAAAAGGAGTGTTGTGTATGATTGTACGCAACGTATCGAATCTGAATATCTAAGAGTTTGGAGTGAGACCACCAGAAACTTAAAGCTTAAATAGGACATGTTGAGAGCGAAGCGTTTGCTTCGCTCTTTTTGCGTAATTTATTTTGTGTCGCAAAGGTAGTTATTAATGCATATTATGTGTTATCAGAGGATGTTGCGTCTTCTGTTAATATAGATATGAGTCCGATGTACACAAGTGTGTTTCGGACTCATAATATTTTTTTATTTATAGCTATTTCGACGATTGACGAAATATGCGTTATGCGTTATAATAATACTATAAAGTCTTGATAAATAGGTGATGATTTTGAATATTAAAGTTTCTCCTTCACTTTTAAGTTGCGATTTTCTCCACCTAGGCGAAGAAATCAAACGTGCTGAAGCTAGTGGCGGTGATATGTTACATTTCGACGTAATGGACGGAATGTTTGTCAATAATATAAGCTTTGGTGTGCCGCTTCTTAAGGCGGTAAAAAAGATTTCAAGTGTACCACTCGATGTGCATCTTATGATATCTGAGCCAATTAGATATATTAAATCTTTTGCTGATGCAGGTGCGGATATTATAACATTTCATATTGAAGCCTGCAGTGATGTTGTTTCAACTATCGATGAAGTTAAAAAGTGTGGTAAAAAGGTCGGTATTTCTGTCAAGCCTTCTACACCAATCAATGAGGTTTTTAAGTATATAGAGCTTGTCGATATGGTTCTTATTATGACTGTAGAACCTGGCTTTGGTGGTCAGTCGTTTATTGACGATACTGTTGATAAGATAAAGTTCCTTAAGAAATACTGTATGGAGCTTAATCAGGTTGTAGATATTCAGGTAGATGGTGGGATTAACGATAATACTCTTAGTACAGTTATTGAAGCCGGCGCAAATGTAATTGTTTCTGGTTCGTATCTCTTTGGAGCAAAAGATATGTCAAAAGAAATAGCTAAGATAAAAAGCTTCTAAGCTGTGATATAGCATTGTTTTCTATAATCTTAACATAATTGTTATCGGTGTATAAGCTGTGTCCCTCAATGTAGTGACACAGCTCTTTTTCTTTTAAAAAGCTATTTTGAATATCTGTTTTATACTCGATAACCAAAACAAACTTGCTTCCATCGGTTACTAATTGAGATGAGGAAAATATGCAAGGAAAGGTCTTTTTTATAAATTCCATAAGCTTATTAAAGTTTTCAAATATACAGTTTATTGTTTTTGAATACTTTACTTGTGAGTAATTTTTCCTAGTCGCAAGCTTGTAGTAGCTTTTAATTTTTGATATGTATATTACGCCTGAATTCTCGGATTTTATCAGTTCAACGCTAATTTGACCATTTGTGAAGTTCATATTGTATTTTTCTTCAATAGACATAATTATTGAAGTTATAAAAATAGCAGAGTATAGGTCGCTTTTAAAAGCTTTTAAAGCTGACTCAAATTCGTCGGCAGCAGCCCTGTTTACTGTTATTTTAACAGAATTTCTGCTAATTCGCTCTGAATTCATTCATTGCACCTCGTAATTTGTTTAATACATTATACTCAATAGTGAACTATAATGTTAAAATCAGGCAATGCTTTTTATTGACATTTTTTATTCTATATAGTAGAATATAAGTACTAATATGTTTGAGAGGCATTATGTATTATGAAGAATAGTAATGTAATTCAATATCTAATCTTAACGGTGATTTCACTAACAGGTGTGTTAGCTTCTTGGAGTCTTTATAATATTCCATCGAAGTCTGAACTAGGCGCTGTTTTGCTTGCTGTTTCTATATGTGGCACGATAGTAGTTCTCGTGATGACTATTATCTCATCAAATATGCTTAAAAAGTATATTATGAAAACTACTGCCCAAATTACTAAAACCGAAAAAGAGTCGCTTTATAATTTTCCTGCTCCGGTAGTAATTATTGACGAAAAGAAGCAGATTATTTGGGTTAACAAAGAGTTTGACAGCTCAGTTGAAAAAGAAGAAGCTGCCTACAGAATGTATATCGGTGATTTAGCTGAATTTGACTTTGAAAAGCTTTATTCTCCTAAGGGTAATATAATAAATCTTAATGATAAGTTCTATAGAGTTAAAGCAATCGAGAATAATAGTAATAACACAACTCTTTCCATGGTCTACTTTGATGAAATTACGGATTATGTTGAACTCGACTTTGAGTATAATCAGTCAAGACCGTCTGTAATGCTTGTCGCTGTCGATAACTATGAGGACCTTCTGCAGAATCTCAGAGAAAGCGAAAAGGCAAACGTTTATGCCGAGCTCGAAAAACTTATGGAAACCTTCTTTGATTCTACTACAGGTGTTGTAAAGAAGCTATCGGCTACACAATTTCTTATAGTTCTTGAGTACAGATATCTCAAGAAAATGCTTGATAATAGATTCCAGATTCTCGATAAAGCAAGAGAGATTTCAGTTGGCGAGCGCTCAACTGTTACTTTGTCAATCGGTGTTGGTCTTGGATGTAATACACTCGCTGAAAGTGCCGAATTTGCCAAGCAGGGTCTCGATATGTGCTTCGGTAGAGGTGGCGACCAGGCTGCTGTTAAAACTGAAAATGGCTTTGAGTTCTATGGTGGCGTTTCTAAGGGCGTTGAAAGACAAACTAAGGTTCGTACAAGAATGGTTGCTAGTGCAATTATGGAGCTTATCAACGAGAGCAGCAGAGTGTTCGTTATGGGACATAGCAATGCCGACCTCGATGCAATCGGTGCCGCAACAGGTTTATGTGCAGTAATAAGAAAGAATGGTACTGCTGCCTATGTCGTAGTTGACCCACAAAAGAATCTAGCATCACAGCTTATTGACTATATGTCAGATAAGGAAAAGGATAACTTCTTTGTAGAACCTAGTGTAGCATGTCAAAATGTTGATGAAAAGTCATTGCTCATAGTTGTGGATACTCACAATCCGGATTTTGTTGATAGTACTGAGCTTCTTGCAGCCTGCAAGAGAGTCGTTGTAATTGACCACCACAGAAGAATGGTTAAGTCGATTGATAACCCTGTAATCTTCTATCACGAGCCTCACGCTTCGTCAGCATCAGAAATGGTTGCAGAGCTTGTTCAGTATTTCGGTAACAATTGTAAGCTTTCGGCTAATGAAGCTGAAGCACTTCTAGCTGGAATTATGCTTGATACAAAGAATTTTGTAATGAGAACAGGTGTAAGAACATTCGAGGCTGCCGCTTATCTTAGAAAGCTTGGTGCAGATACTGTATCCGTTAAGAATATGTTCGCAAGCTCTATAGAAACCTATCAGCAGAAATCTATGCTTATTACCAATTCCGAAATATATAAAGGTTGTGCCCTTGCTACAGCAAGAGCGACTTCTCCAACAATGCGAATAGCTGCACCACAGGCTGCAGATGAACTTCTTGGCATTTCCGGTGTCAATGCATCGTTTGTTCTTTTTGAAACAGACGGAAAAATTAATATTTCAGCGAGAAGTCTCGGCAACTTTAATGTACAGCTTGTTATGGAGTCTCTTGGTGGTGGAGGACATCAGACAATGGCAGGTGCCCAGCTTAATACTTCACTTAGAGATGCTAGATATAGTTTGGTTGCTGCTATTGATGATTATATTGAAAAATCAACTACTGTTTAATTTTGAAAGGAATGTTTTGATATGAAGGTTATTTTGATAAAAGATGTTAAGGGTAGTGGAAAATCAGGTGATGTTATTAATGTTGCCGACGGATATGCTAGAAATTTTCTCATAGGTAAGGGGCTCGCCGTTGAAGCTACTCCAAAGAATATAAATGAACTTAATGGGAAAAAAGCTTCTGCTCAGCACAAGCTTGACGTTGAAAAGGCTGAAAATCTCTCTATCAAGGAAAAGCTTGATGGCAAGGCAGTTTCAATAAAGGCTAAAGCCGGTCAGGGTGGTAAGCTTTTTGGCGCGATTACTGCACAAAATGTTTCTGACGCTATTTCTAAGGAATTCGGCATTTCAATCGAAAAGAAAAAGATTAATCTAAGCACAGAAATTAAATCGTTTGGCGACTTTACAGCTGAAATTAAGCTCTCTCAGGGCGTAAGCTTTAAAATGACAGTTAAGGCAGTTGAGGAATAATGGAGTTAAAAACAAATAATGATTTTCTGGGTCTTGAGCAACCTAACAGCGTAGAAGCCGAGCAGACTGTTCTGGGCAGTATGCTTGTCGATGCTGATGTTATTCCACTCGTAGTAGAGCTTGTTAAACCGGAATACTTCTATCAAGAAAATCATAAAAAGCTTTTTAGTATAATAGTAAGACTATTTTCTGTAGGCAGAGATATCGACTTTGTTGTACTTGTTAATGAATCAGTCGCAATGGGAATTTTCCAGACCGAAGCTATGGCGAAATCTTACCTTAGTGGAATTATGGAAGGTGTTCCATCAGTTTCTAATATTAGAAGCTATTGCGAGATTGTTGACCAAATGTACCAGAAGCGTACACTTATCGCTGCTGCTAATGATATACTCAAAATGTCGAGCGATTCTGCCGTAGATGCTCAAACCTTGCTGGATAGTGCAGAGCAGAAAATTTATGAGATTAGACAGGGAAGATTAACAGACGGCATGAGCCGAATTGATGATGTAATCGTTCCTGCTCTAGAGAAGCTCCAGCAAATCAGTGGTAAGGATAAGGAAAAATATCTCGGTACAAAAACGGGCTTTGAAAAACTTGATGCTGTTATGACAGGCCTTAATGATACAGACCTTATCGTTCTTGCAGCAAGACCTGGTATGGGTAAGTCTGCATTTGCGCTTAACCTCGCTACAAATGTATGTAAGAAGCAAGGTTCAAGAAGTGTTGCTATTTTCTCATTAGAAATGGGTAAGGAACAGCTCGTTACAAGAATGCTTGCATCCGAAGCTCTAGTTAATAATAACTCACTGCGTTCCGGTATTATCGACCAGAATGAGTGGAAACAGCTTGCTAAGGGTGCTGATGAACTTGCGAAAATGCCGATTTATCTTGACGAAACCCCGGGCATAACTGTTCCTCAGATTAAAGCCAAGGCGAGAAGAATTCAAAACTGTGGTCTTGTAATTATCGACTACCTACAGCTTATGTCAAGCCCTAATAGACATACAAACAGAGTAACAGAAATTTCTGAAATTACAAGACAGCTAAAGCTTATGGCTAAGGAACTTAAGATTCCTGTAATCATACTCTCACAGCTTAATCGTGGTGTTGAAGGCAGACCTGATAAAAGACCAATGCTTTCAGACCTTCGTGAATCAGGCTCAATCGAACAAGATGCAGATATAATCCTGTTTCTATATAGAGATGGTTATTATAACAAGGATAGCCAGGACCAGCGTACCAGCGAATGTATCGTAGCTAAAAACCGTCACGGTTCAACCTCTACAGTAAAGCTTGGCTGGCTTGGTGAATACACTCTCTTTAGAAGCATTGATTATAGAGATGATGTAGATGTAGGTTAGTTTATGATTGATAAGGTTATCAAAACTATTGAAAGTTTTAATATGCTCGAAGTGAGCGAACGAGTCCTCGTCGGTCTTTCCGGCGGTGCAGACAGCGTGTCGCTCTCTTTGTGTTTGAAGGAGCTAGGCTTTAAAGTTTCCTGTGTTCATATAAATCACTTGATTCGCGGTGAAGAAAGCGATAGAGATGAGAAATTTTGCAAAGAGTTCTGCAAAGTGCATGGATTTGAACTTTTAATTTATAAGCTTGATGTTCCTAAATATTGCGAAGAGAATGGTATTTCTCTCGAGCTCGGTGCAAGAAAGCTCCGTTATGATGCTTTTGAAAAAGCATTAAAAGAACTAAATATATCTAAGCTTGCAACAGCTCATACACTCTCTGACAACCTCGAAACTACAATTTTAAATCTCGTAAGAGGTTGCGGAATCAAGGGGATTTGTGGTATTCCTCCTGTGCGTGATAATGTCATAAGACCACTGATTGATTGTTCGCGTCAAGATGTTGAAGAATATCTTAAATGCAAAAATGTAGAGTTTGTAAGCGATAGCACTAACTTTGTTGATGATTGTAGCAGAAATATTATAAGGCTTAATGTTATTCCGCAGCTATTAAGAATCAATAGTGGAATTGAAAAAAGCTTTAGCGCTACTTCTGATAACCTAAGAGCTACAAATTCATTTATAGAAAAGCTTGTTTGTGATGCTGTTAATAAAGCTTCACTCGGCAATAATAAATATGATGCAAAAGCGTTTTTAACCCTCGAACAGCCAATTAACGCAATGTCAATTTCAGCTATTTTATCACAGAATGATATTGAGCCTTCTAAGGAAAGAATTAATGACATACTTAAGATTTGTTCTGAGAATGGTAAAATTACGCTTTCTAAAGATGTTTCAGCAGTGTGCTCTAATAACATTTTATCCTTTGAAAAAAAGCATAACCCTGTTAAAGACTTTGAAATTCCATTTGAAAAAGACCTTGAAACAGAACTGTGTAATAAGAAAATAACAATAAGAGCTCTTGAAAATTTCAACGCAAGCAACAATGTTAACAAAAAATTTACAAAGTGCGTTGTGGATTGTGATAAAATAATAGGAGTTGTTGTTATTCGCAATAGAAGAAATGGCGACAAAATAAAGCTTGTCGGCAGGGGGCATACTTCCAGCATTAAAACGCTGTTTAATGCAGATATTCCTCTTTGCGAACGTGATAGTATTATATTTATCGCAGATGAATATGGTCCTATTTTTGTAGAAGGATATGGCTGTGCACAAAGAGTTTCGCCTGACGAAAATTCAGTAGATTGTGTTGAAATAAAAATTTCACCATATCACTAATTTATCACATATATGATTTATAATAACATCTAGTTTACTTAAGGAGTGGTATATTGAACAAAAGTAATGGCTTTAAGAGCCTTTTAGTCTATCTGCTGATTTCAGCACTTATAGTCGGTGGTCTTATCTACCTGCTGTCATCATTAGGCGGTGGAGATGATGAGAAGGATTATTCTGAAATTATGTCATACTTTGATGACCTCAGAGTTTCAGAGTTCGAGCTCGACCTCGGTAGTGGTGAGCTTCAGTATAAGCTTGACGGTGAAGATAAGGAATATAAGTATAGCGTACCTAATGTTTCACTTTTTGTTAATGAGGTACTAGGTAGTGACGCCGAGAATTACCGTCAGCAGTATAATGCAAAGCATCCTGATGCGCCACTTGTATGCAATCTCGAGCCTATTAAGGATAACAGCTTACTTGTAAGTCTGCTTCCTACGCTAATATTGCTTGGCGTTATGATTGTTTTCTTTGTTATTATGATGAAGTCTGCAGGTGGAGGCGGAAAGCTCAATAGCTTTAGCAAGACTAACGCAAAGATGAATCTTGACCCTAACAAGAAGGTTACATTTGCTGACGTTGCTGGTGCAGATGAAGAAAAGGAAGAGCTTTCAGAAATTGTAGATTTCCTTAAGAATCCTAGAAAGTATAACGAAATCGGTGCTAGAATCCCTAAGGGCGTTCTTCTTATGGGCCCTCCGGGTACAGGTAAAACACTTATGGCAAGAGCTGTAGCCGGTGAAGCTAATGTTCCTTTCTTCTCAATATCCGGTTCTGACTTTGTAGAAATGTTTGTCGGTGTCGGTGCTTCAAGAGTCCGTGACCTTTTCGATCAGGCAAAGAAGCATGCGCCATCAATTATATTCATCGACGAAATTGACGCTGTAGGTAGACAAAGAGGTACAGGTCTCGGCGGTGGTCACGATGAAAGAGAACAGACTTTAAACCAGCTTCTTGTTGAAATGGACGGCTTTACAGGAAACGAGAATATCATTGTAATGGCTGGTACCAACCGTAGAGATATCCTTGACCCTGCTCTTTTAAGACCGGGCAGATTTGACAGACAGATTTATGTTAATTACCCTGATGTTAAGGGCAGAGAAGAGATTCTAAAGGTTCATACAAGAAACAAGCCACTCGCTCCTGATGTTGACCTTTCTACAATCGCTAAATCAACTTCAGGCTTTACAGGTGCCGACCTTGAAAATCTTGTTAATGAAGCAAG
Source organism: Oscillospiraceae bacterium (assembly GCA_045602925.1). Classification (GTDB taxonomy): domain Bacteria; phylum Bacillota; class Clostridia; order Oscillospirales; family Ruminococcaceae; genus UBA7477. The sequence goes on from JAZSCN010000012.1 coordinate 42,801, forward strand.
CCTTCTTGCTGCAAGACAGGATAAGAAGGCTATCACAAGAAAAGAACTTGAAGAAGCTGCAATTAAGGTTATTGCCGGACCGGAAAAGAAGTCTAAGGTTGTTACCGAAGAAGAAAAGAAGCTCACAGCTTACCACGAAGGTGGTCACGCACTTTGTCATTACTTTCTTCCTACGCAGGATAAGGTTCACCATGTAACTATTATCCCTAGAGGACAGGCAGGCGGCTTTACAATGTCACTTCCTGAAAAGGATAAGTCTTATGTAAGTAAGAAGGAAATGTTTGAAACTATCATCGTTCTTCTTGGTGGACGTGTTGCAGAAAAGCTTGTTCTTGATGATATTTCAACCGGCGCTTCAAATGACCTCGAGAGAGCTACTGCTACTGCTAGAAATATGGTTACAAGATACGGCTTTAGCGATAAGCTCGGCCCTGTTGTTTATGGCAGAGGCGAACATGAAGTATTCCTCGGCAGAGATTATGGTAGTACACCTGATTATTCAGAGCGTGTTGCTGGCGAGATTGATGCTGAAATAAGAGAAATTGTTGAAGATGCTATGTCTAAGTGTGAAAAGCTTATTTCTGACAATATGGATAAGCTCCACGAAATCGCTGAGTATCTTATGAAGCATGAAAAGATTGACGGAATAGGCTTCGAAAAGCTTATGAAAGGCGAGCTTAAAGAAGTAATTGTAACTGAGTCGGAAGTTATCGAAGAAACTCCTGACACAGATGCTGATAACGAAGAATAAAAAAATACGCTCTTTGCAGATTTTGCAAGGAGCGTTTCTTTTTATTGCTTGCTATTACGTTTAAATAGCTTTATTACTAAAATAATAAATATTGTACCAAGCACAGCACCGGAAGAATCTATACATATATCTCTAAGCTCACAAGACCTTCCGGGAACAAAAGACTGATGTATTTCATCTGATATAGAGAACAGCAGGCAGTATGATATCGAAAAAATATAAGCTTTTTTTGTAAAGATTGAGCTTAACCCTATGAAAGACAAAATTCCTAAAAGTCCGTACGCACTAAAGTGTGCACCCTTTCGAACGTAAAATTGTAGTCCATCGATTTTTTCAAGCTTTTCTGCTTCGGATAAGCTATCATAGTTTTTATCGAAAATAGATAAAAGAGTGTCGCATACACCGGAGCTCGTTCCTTGAGATTCATCGGAATTTTGTGATGACATTACAAATATTATAACACTTAATGTTAATGTAAGGATTATAAATACAACACCTAGCTTTGAAGGCTTTTTAATCACCATATTTTTGCAACCTTTCTTTAATGTACTTCTTAAGTATAGTTTTGTCATTACCGATTTTATTGCTAATGACAGCTTCTAAGCAATCTGATAAACATTCACCAATAGCTTTGCCTTTTAAACCTAGCTTTATAACATCATCACCGTTAATTGCAAGCTGTGAAAGGAATACGCAATCATCATGCTCTTTAATTTCGGTTCCAATCTTTTCAATTAGCCTAATGTCACTATATTTTTCCTCACGCATATAATCCGCTTGTGCAGATATATCAGCAAGTCTAACCTTTATATACATTTCAAAAAAACCGTATCCAAACTTTGAAATAAACCTTCTTACAGAAGCAGTATCACTCTTAATTCGATTATCATGCTGTGAAACAAGTGTGCAAACAAGCTCGGTTGTATCATTATCACATTTTAATCTTAAAAGTGAAGTTTTGGCAAGCTCAGCGCTTTTGGTCATATGTCCGAAAAAGTGACAGCGACCATTCTTGCCAATAGACATACAATAAGGCTTTCCTATGTCGTGTAATAGCATAGCAAGCCTTAAATTAATGTCTGGCTCAATATTTCCTACAGTTCTGCAAATGTGTTCCCATACATTATAGCAGTGGTGTAGAGAGTTTTGCTCATAGTCAAAGCTTGCTGTAATTTCAGGTATAATAGTAGCGATAATGTCTCTGTATTTGAGTAAGACCTCTGTGACATTCTTTCCAAGAAGAAGCTTTTTGAGTTCAGTAAGCTTTCTTTCTGCTGATACAAAGTCTAGTAAATGCTTCTTATCGAACAAAGCATTTTCCGTTTCTGTCTCAATTGAAAAGCCTAATGTTGACGAAAACCTGATGCACCGTAGAATCCTAAGTGCATCTTCTTCAAATCGCTTACGAGCGTCACCTATAGCTTTTATAACGCCATTTTCGATGTCATTAATTCCACCAAAGGCATCCACGATGTTTTCATCCTTGTCACAACAGATACTGTTTATGGTAAAATCGCGTCTGGATAAATCACTTTTAAGGTCTCTGACAAATTCAACCTGCGCGGGACTGCGATGTTTAGTATACTCTCCATCATTGCGATATGTTGTAATTTCAATAGGGGTGTTGTCTATAATTACTGTAACAGTTCCGTGCTTTATTCCTGTTTCGATAGTTTTAAATGCAGAAAAAACAGAAATAATCTGCTGAGGTAGTGCATTGGTGCAAATGTCGTAGTCGTATGGTTCAATTCCCATGGCATAATCTCTGACACAGCCACCGACTAGATATGCTTCATAGCCATAATTGTTTAATAATTCAAGAGCATATTTTGGGGCTTTTTTTATTGTCATTGAATTTTGCACTCCTTTCAGCATAGAATAATACTTATGAATAAGTCTGTCTATAAAATTAATTACTTTCTTCCAATAATTTCAGCTATTGTATGTTCTTTAATGCAGATAGTAGAACTACCATTATTGGCTCTGTTTTGCTTAGTACCTTTATTTTTGGCACTTGAGTGTGGTAATAATAAAAAGCAAGCACTTAGAATCTATTTTATTGTGTATCATATGATACTAAATAGCTATCTTTTGACGCTTTATGATACACTACCAATTAATAGATTTGCCGGAATGTTACTTTGCATATTATGTGTTTGGCTTTTATCGGTATATCAATCAGTAGTAATGCTAGCTTGCACAATACCGATAATAACAATAAAAAGTCCCCAAATACTTCTTATTGCATTTTGCTTTTGCTATCCATTCGGTCAGTTTTTACTTGAAAGAATTCCGGCAATCGGATATCCTTGGGCTAGGCTTGAGCTTTCGCTTACTCCAATCCCGGAGTTTCTATCATCAGCTCGAATTTTCGGTGGTAATTTTACTGCACTAATAATTCTGGTTGTAAATTTACTTGTGTATTACGTTATAAAGGCTTGCAAAGAAGGGAATATAGGCAAAACAGCAATGTTTAGTACTGTAGCCACTATAGTCATTTTCTCATCATATATGTACGGAAGACTTAATATAGCGAGAAACTCGTCAGGGAATTATATACGAATTCTCATAATTCAAAGTGATGTTGAGGGTGTAGATAAGCTTTCGGTAACAAAGAAACAAGCCGTCGAATGGTATTGTAATTATATTACTAATGTTTCAAGTGAAAAGTATAATTTGATTTTACTGCCCGAGACAGCAATACCGGCGGTTTTAGATGATCAGAGCGAAAATAAGCTTATAGAATGTGTCGGTAAAAATACAAGTATAGTATGCGGCTGTATTCTATCTAAGGATGAAAAACGATATAACGCCATTAAAGTTCTGGGAACAGAAAGTGTACACCTAAAAGAAATTCTGGTGCCGTTTGGAGAATATATTCCGTTTTGCGAGATTGATGGTATGCCAAAACTGAAAGCTTCTAAAAATGATACGGCAATACTAGTTGATGATACAGCTTGTGCAGCACTCATTTGTATAGAGAGTATATATTCACATCTTCTTTTAAAACAGATTAGAAATGACGCACAGATAGTTTTTGTTTCAACTAATGATTCGTGGTTTAAAGATAGTTTTGCAAGACAAATGCACTTTAGACATAGCGTTCTAAGAGCCTGTGAATATGACAGATACGTCGTAAGAAGTGCAAATTGTGGGATTTCAGCACTAATAGATAGATACGGTAACGTGCAGGCTGCTATTAATTCAAAAGAGGCAGTGTGTTTAGATGTTAGTGCTGAGCTTTTGACAACTAAAACTATATACGCACGTTTTGGAGAACTGCCAATGATAATACCACTTGTGTTGTTGGTGTGGTTATATTTAAGAATAATATCACAAAAGCTTTATAGAATGAATATGAAATAACTCCATATCATTTTACCATATTTCATAGTAAAAATCTAGTGGCTTGTATAAAATGTAATAATCGTGAAATAATACTACTGTCATTGAAATATGACAACCTAAAAGTAATATGCATATAACGGAAAGGATAGAGATTTATGCTTAAAAGAATTCTCGGGTCTGTAATAGCCCTGACAATTTCAGCAATGATGCTCACAGGCTGTTCAAGAGATGATGGTAATGTAGATGAATCTAACAATTCATCAAGCAGTGAAGTAACCACTACAACTTCAACAACTACTACAACCACAACAACTACGACAACCAGCAGAAAAAATGATAACAGTAATAATGTCGTTGATGACATTGGCTCTACTGCTGACAATATTGTGAGCGATGCCGGAGATGCAGTGAACGATGCTGTTGATGGTGCAACTGATATTGTAGATGACTTGACTAGATAACTCTGTTATAAAGCTTTCGTTTTTATTTGAGCGAAAGCTTTATTTTGTTATATGTGGAATATTGAGTTAATGCTTGACAAGAATTTAAAATTAGTGTAAAATTATTAAATAACTTGTTTTAGAGGTGAGAATGTATGAGTAAGGCAGGAAGAGAGCTTCTTTGTAAGAAGTTTATTGATAATAACACGATTAAGCCTGAATTATTTGATAATTACATAGTAAAAAGAGGATTAAGAAATGCTGACGGAACGGGTGTCGTAGCTGGTCTTACGAACATTTGTAACGTTCACGGATATGTTGTAAACGAAGGTGAAAAGTCTCCTATTGAAGGCGAGCTTATATATAGAGGATATAATATTAGAGATCTTGTAAGTAATGCAATTGCCGAAAATCGTTTTGGATATGAAGAAATTGTTTATCTGCTTTTACTTGGTGACCTTCCATCACAGAATGAGCTTGAAATCTTTAAGTCGCTTTTGGCTTCAAACAGAGATTTGCCCGATTCCTTCTTTGAGGATATGATTCTTAAAAATCCTTCAAAAAATGTTATGAATAAAATGGCAAGAGCGGTTCTTTCGCTTTATTCCTATGATGAAAATCCTGAGAATATAAGCCCAGAACACGAAATGGCTACAGCTATTTCTATTCTTGCAAAAATGCCTACTATTATGGTTTCTGCGTATCAGGTTAAGAATAGATATTTTAACGGCAAGAGTATGTTTATGCATCCACTTATTAAGTCTCAATCTACTGCCGAATCTATTCTTTCTACAATTAGACCTGACAGAGAATTTACAGATGAAGAAGCTAAGCTTCTCGATATTATGCTTATGCTTCACGCTGAGCACGGTGGCGGTAATAACTCTACCTTCGCTTGCAGAGTTTTGACATCATCGGGCACTGACCCATATTCTGCTTATTCTGCTGCAATTGGTGCACTTAAGGGACACAGACACGGTGGTGCTAATGCAAAGGTTACTGAGATGCAGGATATTGTTAAAGCTAATGTCAAGAATTGGGCGAATGAGGGTGAAGTTGCCGACTTCCTTAGAAAAATTATTCGTAAAGAAGCAGGCGACGGAACAGGTCTTATCTATGGTATGGGACATGCGGTATACACACTTTCTGACCCTAGAGCTGTTATTCTCCATGAAAATGCTAAGAAACTCGCTTATGGTACTGAATTTGAAGCTGAGTTCAGGCTCCTTGAAAATATAGAAAAGCTGACGCCGATACTTTTTGCAGAAGAGAAGGGCAACGGAAAAGTTATGTGTGCTAACGTAGATATGTATTCTGGCCTTGTATACAGAATGCTCAAGATTCCGCAAGACCTATTCACACCACTTTTTGCCGTATCCAGAATGGCTGGTTGGTCTGCTCATAGATTTGAAGAGCTTGTAACAGGCAACAGAATTATAAGACCGGCATATAAATCTGTACTTAAGAATAGAAAATATGTTCCAATTAGTGAAAGATAATTAAAAAATCTTTTCAAAAGGTCTTTAAAAAAATATTATTTTGTGTTATAATAGAGCTAAGTGTATTATTTACACTTAGCTCGTAATTTTTTATGAAAGGAGTAGGGCATATTTGAAGACTAAATTTATAATTTTGCTTGTTTGTTCAATGATTATGCTAAGTGGTTGTTCATTTGGTACTTTCTCTGTTGATACGCTCCTTACTCCTCCTAAACTTTCTCAGGAACAGCAGGAAATTCACCAAAGCCTTATTGAAAGTGTTGGCAACGATATTATTTTAAAGTATCCTAAAAGTGGTGATAACAGAAGTTCTTTTGTTATTGCAAATATTGACACAGAACCGACAGAAGAAGCGATTGTATTTTACGAATATAGTGACTTGCTTAAAGGTAGCACAGGCATTAGAATAAATATACTAGATAAGAATAGTAAAAATGAATGGACATCAAAGTACGATTTTGAAGGTCCGGGAACAGATATTGATAAGATTGTTATTTCAAATACAAGCAAAAAAGACGATATAAGTATAATAATCGGTTACTCAACTCTTAATATGAATGATAAAATTCTTGAGGTATATAACTACAAGGATGGTGCATTTAACCTTATCGGTACGGATACTTATAGTGTTCTTGAAACAATTGACCTTGATAATAATGGTTATAGTGAAATAGTAACGGTACAGTCAGGTGCTGATGGTAGCAATGCAGTTGCTTCGCTGATTAGTATTAAGGATTCACAGCTCGTCAAATCCAATGTTACTCAAATGGGTGGCGTATCTAATTCAATTATTAGCTTTACAAAGGGTAAGGTAACATCAACTCATAAAGCATTGTTCCTTGACTGTAAGAACCCTGATGGTTCAATCCATACCGAGTTTTTGTATTATAGATATAATTCATTGCAAAATCCAATTGCTCAAATAGGCCAAAGTCTTATTGACAGAACAACACGTCCTGAAGGCTATTATTCGCTAGATGTAAATGGTGATGGAATTGTTGAAATTCCAACAGTTTCTGTGTTACCTGGATATGAACTGCTGTCTGTCGATAGTCAGTTATATCTCACTACATGGTATAATTATAGTGACTTCTATAATCTTACAAGTTCGATGAGTGGATATTATTCAATAAATATGGGATATATGCTTACTTTCCCGGAGAGCTGGAAGAACAAGGTTACGGTTAAGCGTGATGAGATTACAGGTGAAGCTGTATTTTATGTGTTTAATGAAACCTTAGACAAATCTACAATAGAACTTGCTAGAATTTCAGTTTGTCCAAAATCTGAAGCATCAGAGTATATTAACAATGGTTATAATATAATAACTAATGTCGGTCAGATTGTATATCTTGTAAAGCTAGCTGATGAAAACGCAAGTAGTCTTACAACCAATCTGCAAACTATACGAACTAATTTTAATGTTGTATCAAAGTAATATAAAGGAGTAATAACAATGAGAAGAATTTTAGTATGTGAAGATGAAGATTCAATAAGAGAATTTGTCGTGTTAAACCTCAAGAGAAGTGGTTACGACGTTGTTGATGTTAACTGTGGCGAGGACGCTATTGCTGCTTTTGAAAGCGCAGACGGCGCCTTCGATATGGCACTTCTTGATATTATGATGCCTGGTATCGATGGGATTCAGGTTTGCAAGAAGCTTAGAGAAAAGAGCGAAACAATGGGTATTATTATGCTGTCTGCAAAATCACAGGAAATGGACAAGGTTTCATCTCTTATGATTGGTGCAGATGACTACATAACTAAGCCTTTTTCAATATCCGAGCTTATAGCCAGAGTTGATGCTGTTTGCAGAAGAGTTACTATGACTCATTCTAAGCCTGAAGCTTCTACTACGATAGTTTCCGGTCCTTTTACTCTTAATCTTAAGAGCAGGACTGTATTTAAGGGCGATGAACAGATTGACCTTACTCAAGTTGAATATCAAATTATGGAGTATTTTTTCAAGAACCAGAATACTGCGCTTGATAGAACAAGCATCTTAAATCATATCTGGGGTGATTCTTATTATGGTGACGATAAAATTGTTGACGTTAACATAAGAAGAATCAGAATGAAAATCGAAAAGGAGCCTTCTAATCCGGAATTTATCCTTACAATTTGGGGTTACGGATATAAGTGGAGTGCACCAAGCGGTAATTAGTTTTAACTTTTTTGAAGGGCAGGTGATGATACAATGTTTAAGAAACTTAGACAAAATACAATTACAAACAGATGGTTGTTTAATATCTTGGGCGTTGTTGCCATTATCCTGCTTGTTACTGTTATAGTAGCTGCAATTGTAGTTAATCACTATTATTACAACTCAGCTGAGCAGTATGTAGCTAATAGAATGAGCATTGTTACAAGTGCGATTGATAGATTTGCTAATAACGCACAAACAAACTACAACAGCGAAATTAGAAGTATTGTAGAAAACTATGAGTATAAAACTCAAATTGAACTTATGGCGATTGATACAGATGGCAATATTTCAGTTACGTCGTCTGGTTTCTCGTCTGAGGGAAGAGTGGAATTGCCTGACTTTACTTTAGCAAAGGATTCAGAAAAGGGAACTGCCTCTGAAATATATAAACTTCCTTCTGGTGAAAAGGTTTTGGCTTATACTGCTATGATTGCCCCTCTCGGAAGTGAGTATCAGGCTGTTCGAATGGTTGTTTCGCTCGAAAGTATTGATAGACAGGTGTTAATAATCGTATTGGCAATGATTTTGTTCTTTGCTGCTATTGTTGTGCTTATGATTTTTACCGGTCAGTTCTTTGTAAGGTCAATCGTTAACCCGGTTCGTGAGGTTAATGAGTTTATTAGACGAATTGCAGTCGGCGATTTTTCTGATAGACTTTCAAAGAAAAATGATGACGAGCTCGGTCAGCTTTGTGATAGTATTAATTATATGGCGAATGAACTCGCAAACACCGAAGCGATGAAAAATGAGTTCATATCCTCGGTATCTCACGAACTGAGAACTCCACTTACAGCTATTAAGGGCTGGAGTGAAACTCTTATGACTATGAGTGACGATAAAGAAACCTTCAACAAGGGTATGAGAGTTATTACAGGCGAAACTGAAAGACTTTCAAATATGGTTGAAGAGCTCCTTGACTTCTCAAGACTTCAGGATGGTAGACTAAAGCTTAATAAAGCTAAAATGGACGTTCTTGCAGAGCTCGGTGAAACTATTCTAATTTATCAAGAAAGGGCTAAAAAGCTCGGAATCTCGCTCGATTATTATGAGCCGGAAATGTTACCGTTTGTTTATGGCGATAAAAATAGAATTAAACAGGTGTTTATCAATATTGTCGATAATGCAATTAAGTATTCTGACGAAGGCGATAAAATTTCAGTTGAAGCATACGTTGAGGGTAGTGACATTGTGATTTCTGTTTCTGATACAGGTATTGGTATCTCAAAGGAAGACTTACCAAAGGTTAAGGCTAAGTTCTTTAAGGCGAATCAGACAAGACGTGGCTCAGGTATCGGTCTAGCTGTAGCAGATGAAATTATCCACCTGCACGGTGGAACGTTGACTCTCAAGAGTGAGCTTAATGTCGGAACAACTGTTATGATAACACTCCCACCAATGGAAAAAGAATCAAAAACAAAGGATAAATCAGACAAAGTTAATGTAGAGCTTATCACAAATGATGATGACGAAAGGACTATAGTTTATGAGCAACCCGAACCCAGAGAAGATATGTAAGTTTAAATCCAAAATAGGTGGTCAAGCTCTTATCGAAGGCATTATGATGCGTGGTATAGACAAGGCTTCTATGGTATGTAGATTGCCTAGTGGAGAGCTCGATTTAGAAACTTGGGATATAAATAATGGCTCTAAAATGCCTTGGTATAGAAAGGTCCCATTCTTAAGGGGAATTTTTAACTTTGCAATTTCACTTATTGAGGGTTATAAATGCCTTTCGAAATCAGCCGATAAATCCGTCCAAGGTCTTGAAGAAGAAAACCCTTCAAAGTTTGAAAAATGGCTAGAGGAGAAGCTCGGCGATAAGCTGATGCCGGTTGTATCTGCTGTTGGCATAATACTCGGCTTACTTATGGCTATTGTGTTGTTTACTTTTGCACCTGCCGGTGTTACTAAGCTTATTAGTCGCTTCTGGGAACTTGGATTTGTTGCGAAAACTATCATCGAAGGAATTATGAAAATACTAATTTTCATATTATATATGTGGCTTACAAGCCTTATGCCTGATATGAAAAGAACGTATATGTATCATGGCGCAGAGCATAAAACAATAGCATGCTATGAGGCTTGCGATGAGCTTACAGTAGAAAACGTAAAAAAGCACACTCGTTTTCACCCAAGATGTGGAACAAGCTTTATATTCATTGTCTTGTTTATAAGCATTATAGTGTACTCGTTTGTAAGAGTACCTTGGGATAATATTCTTGTCAGAGTAGCTTTCAAGCTTGCGTTGTTACCATTTATCGTAGGTATTGCGTATGAGTTTATAAGACTTGCAGGAAAGTATGAAAACTGGTTTACTAAAATATTTTCAGCACCAGGTCTTGCCCTGCAGAGAATTACCACCAAAGAACCCGATGATGCACAGATTGAATGCGCTATTATGGCAATTGAGGCAGTAATTCCTGAGAATAAAGAGGAAGACGTATGGTAACTGTTCTTGATACTCTTAAGAATGCAAAAAAGCTTCTATCTGCAAATGAAATAGAAAATGCAGATTTTGAGGCAGTTTGTATGTTTGAAAAGGCTTATTCAGTTAAGTACAGAAGTATAGTTTTCGAAAAGATTAAGGATACCGAGCCTTCCGATGTGCAGTCTGAAGCGTTGTGTGAAATGCTCAGAAGACGAATTGAAGGTGAACCACTACAGTATATTTTGGGGGAATGGGAGTTTTTCGGCTTACCGTTTAAGGTCGGTAGAGGCGTTTTAATTCCTAGACAAGATACCGAAACTCTCGTTGAGCTTGTCCTTGATAAACTTAAAAACCAGGATAGTGTTAAAGCAGTTGACCTTTGTGCAGGTAGCGGTTGCATAGGGATTACGCTTCAAAGACATCTTAACAGTTGTGATATGACTTGTGTTGAGCTTTCAAATGATGCAATTAGCTATTTAAAGAAAAACGTAGAGCTTAACAATGCTGATGTTAAAATTCTCGGTGCAGATGTCTTAGTAGAAGATACTGCTAACAAATTCTGTGAACTTGACCTTATAATCTGTAATCCACCATATCTTACGAAGGAGGATATGCAGGTGCTGCAAACAGAAGTAAAATTTGAGCCTGAAAATGCTTTATATGGTGGCGATGACGGACTTGACTTTTACAGAGGTGTAACAAGGCTGTGGAAGAATTCGCTTAAACCAGGAGGACTTCTCGTTTATGAAATCGGCATGGGTCAGGAAACTGACGTGTCACAGATACTTATAGAGCATGGCTTTGAGAATGTAAGGTTTTTGAAAGACTATTGTGGAATATATCGTGTTGTGTACGGTATTAAAAAATAATTTGCAGTCCGAACAATTGTACACAAGTTGTGGTATAATAAAATTGTAAAATAATCATTGAAAGGATGTATATATTATGGCAACAAATAAAAAAGAAGGCAAGAAGCTTGAACTTCCAAAGTCCAATGAAGAAAAGCAGAAAGCTCTGGAAAGTGCAATTGCACAAATCGAAAAGTCCTACGGTAAAGGTGCAGTTATGAAGCTTGGTCAGACTAAGGCTCTTGACGTAGCTGCTATTCCGACCGGCTCAATGACTCTTGATATGGCACTCGGTATCGGTGGCGTTCCAAGAGGACGTGTTGTTGAAATTTACGGTCCTGAAAGTTCAGGTAAAACAACTGTTGCACTTCACATTATCGCTGAAACTCAGAAGCTCGGCGGAAATGTTGCTTTTATTGACGTTGAGCACGCACTTGACCCGGTTTATGCTAGTGCGCTCGGTGTTGACACAGAGTCACTTCTGGTTTCTCAGCCAGATAGTGGTGAAGATGCGTTACAGATTGCCGAAACTCTCGTTCGTTCAGGCGCGATTGATTGTATCGTTGTTGACTCTGTTGCTGCTATGGCTACTAGAGCTGAAATTGACGGCGACATGGGTGACACACATGTTGGTCAGCTTGCAAGACTTATGTCTCAGGCTATGAGAAAGCTCACAGCTGTTATTTCTAAGTCTAACTGTGTTGCTATCTTTATCAATCAGGTGAGAGAAAAAATTGGCGTTATGTATGGTAACCCTGAAACTACACCAGGTGGTCGTGCACTTAAGTTTTATAGTTCTGTAAGAATCGAAGTAAGAAGACAAGAACAGCTTAAGAATGGTTCTGAAGTATTCGGTAACAGAACAAAGTGTAAGGTAGTGAAGAATAAGGTTGCACCTCCATTTAAGGAGTGCGAATTTGACATTATTTATGGTAAGGGCATTTCTCGTGATGGCGAACTTCTTGACTTAGCTGTTGAGCTCGGTATCATCAAGAAGGGCGGAGCTTGGTTTAGCTATAACGATATGAAGCTCGGACAGGGTAGAGATAATTCTAAGGATTTCCTCCTTGCAAATCCTGAACTTATGAAGGAAATTGAGAACCAGGTTATCGCTCGTTCCTCAGAAGTTGTAATGGATAGTAAGAAGAGCGCTAAGGATGCAGCTATTGCCGCTGCTGCGAAGAACTCTGCAACAGCTCCTGCTGTAAATAAGGATGTCCTTATCAATGCCGACGAAGATTTTGAAGAGTTTGCTCCTATAGACCTTTAAGCTTTATGAAAAAAATTGAGTCAATCGAAAAGTACAAGGGCAATACATATTGCGTGACTTTTTCTGAGGAAGAAAAAGATTATCTCAATATCGATATTATCTGTGAATATCACCTGAAAGCAGGAATGAGCATTCCTGCTTCAGCGTGGGAAGATATATTGTATTCCAATCAGCTTAGAACTGCAAAGGAAAGAGCTTTATATCTTCTTGATTTTAAGGACTATTCGTACACTGAACTCTTTAAAAAGCTTGAGAAGAATTATCCAGAACAAATATGCTTTGATGTAATGTCAAGACTTGTTGAGATTGGCGTTATAAACGATAAGCGCTATGCAGTAAATTTTGCAAGAAAGCTTGTCGAGGTCAAAGGATACGGCTATTATAGATGTGTACAAGAAATGCGACTTAAAGGGCTTGATAAAAGCTTTATCGAAGAAGCTCTATTACCGTATAAGGAAACTACGATAGAAAGACTTATTGAGCTTATTGAAAACAAGTACGCAAGAAAAATTACCGATAGAAAATCACTAGAAAGAGTAAAAGGTGCACTAGTGCGACTAGGCTATTCCTTCTCGGATATAAAAGAAGCACTTGAGCAGTTTGAGCTCGATTTCGAAGATTAACTATTGACCTTTTCTTTAGAATAAAGTATAATAAAATGTAAGATTAATTTCGGAGGTGCCGAGGATTCGGCAATTTGTTATGGCTACTAGAGTTGGAATGGTTTCGCTGGGTTGTCCGAAAAACCTTGTAGATGCTGAGCATATGCTCTATAATTTAAGAGAAGATGGGTATGAGATAGTTCCTGATGCAGCGCTTGCTGATGTTGTAATTGTCAATACTTGTGGCTTTATCGAAACGGCCAAGCAGGAGGCTATCGAAACTATCCTTGAGTTCTGCACACTAAAAAATGAGGGCAGAATTAAAGCAGTTATAGTAACAGGCTGTCTTTCTGAAAGATATAGGGAAGAAATATTAAAGGAAATTCCTGAGGTAGATGCAGTTGTAGGAATCGGTTGCAATGAACAGCTTTGCGAAATTATAAGACGTGTGCTTGTAGACAATGAAAGTGTTAACGCCTTTGATGAAAAGGAAAAGCTTTGTATAGATGGAAGAAGAATAATTTCTACTGAACATTATGCTTATCTTAAGATTGCTGAAGGCTGTAATAACTGCTGTACCTACTGTGCTATTCCAATGATTAGAGGTAAATATAGAAGCAGAACTATTGAAAGCATAGTTGAAGAAGCGAAGTGGCTTGCTAAGGTTGGCATAACCGAGCTTATTGTTGTTGCTCAGGATACAACCTACTATGGTACTGATCTGTATGGCGAACCTCAGATTGCAAAGTTATTAAAAGAACTATGCAAGATAGATGGAATAAAGTGGATTAGAACTCTCTATAGCTACCCCGAAAGAATTACGGATGAGCTCTTACAAACAATCGCCAGCGAAGAAAAGCTTGTTAAGTATCTTGATATTCCTATACAGCATTGTAATGGTGAAGTATTAAAGCGTATGAACAGAAAGGGCGATAATGCTTCTCTCAGAGCTTTAATTACAAAAATCAGAGAGATTATTCCTGATATTACTATCAGAACTACTCTTATTACCGGCTTCCCTGGAGAGACTCAGGAGCAGTTTGAAGAGCTTTCAATGTTTGTTAAGGAAATGAAGTTTGATAAGCTTGGTTGTTTCTCATATTCTGCAGAGGAAGGAACTCCCGCAGAAAAGCTCGACGGTCAGCTTGACATTAAGACTAAGGAAGCCAGAAACGATGCAATTATGAACGAGCAGATGCTTATAAGCTATGATATAAATGAAAAGAAAATCGGTTCGAATGTCGAGGTTGTAACCGAAGGCTTTGATAGATTAGCTGAATGCTATTATGGAAGAAGCTCTGCAGATGCTCCGGAAATAGATGGAAAAATTTTCTTTTCCAGTGAAAGAAAGCTTAGAGTTGGAGAGTATGTAATAGTTAGTATTGATGATGTTATGGATTATGACCTTATCGGTACAGTAATAGAATAAACACGAAAGGCGAAACTTATGAATTTACCTAATAAACTTACTGTGCTAAGAGTTATTCTTGTGCCTGTCTTTATGTTCTTTTTGCTTTGTGACGCAATTCCACTAAATATTCTCTGGGGTGGACTTGTTTTCGGCGTAGCTGCAATTACTGACCTTGTTGACGGTAGGCTTGCAAGAAAATATAATCTGATTACAAATTTCGGAAAATTCTTAGACCCGATTGCTGACAAGATTCTTGTAATGGCTGCTGTTCTTTGCTTTAGTGCAAAGGGATGGATAGATGTCGTTGCAGTGTTTATAATACTTACAAGAGAATTTGTTGTTTCAGGTCTTAGATTGGTTGTTGCCGGCGAGGGCGTAGTTGTTCCTGCAGGTATCTGGGGTAAGTTAAAAACCGCTTCAACAATGGCAGCTATTGGCGTAATTATGGCTATCGAGTTTTTCCTTGTAGACATATTTGCAATCGACTTTAATTTCTTTATTGTTAATGAGATTATTATCTGGATTTGTACGGTTCTTACAATAATTTCTGGCATCACCTATGTTTATGCATATAAGGATTATATCAATCCGGAAAAATAAATAGTGCTTGCAATTTTCTAAAAAGTATGATATACTTTCATATAATATATTAAATGCTTGCAGTCAGAGTAGCATTTGTTCTTTTTCTTCAGAGAATGGCGATTTGGTGCGACGCCTGAAAATACAATTGTGAAGTGCGGCTACAACGAGCGAGAGCTCAAGCAGAAGCGGGGAACTTAAGTATCTGCTTTCGTATGTCGGCGTTAACGGCAAAAGGTTTTAGCCTTTAAGTATAAAACGGAGTGGAACCGCAGTGAAATACTGCCTCCTTGGCGATTTGTCGCCTTGGAGGCTTTTATTATTTTTAGGAGGATTATAAGTATGCTTCGCAAAATCAGAGAAGATATACAGTCAATAAGAGAACGTGACCCTGCAGCTAGAGGCACGATAGAGATTCTTATGACATATTCCGGACTTCATGCAGTATGGATGTATAGAATAGCGCATATGTTTTATAAAAAGAAAATGTTTTTTGTTGCAAGAATTATCTCGCAGTTTGCAAGATTTATAACCGGAATAGAAATTCATCCTGGCGCAAAAATAGGTAAGGGTCTGCTTATAGACCACGGCTCAGGTGTTGTTATCGGTGAAACTGCTGAAATCG
Source organism: Oscillospiraceae bacterium (assembly GCA_045602925.1). Taxonomy (GTDB): domain Bacteria; phylum Bacillota; class Clostridia; order Oscillospirales; family Ruminococcaceae; genus UBA7477. Next base: position 58,808 of record JAZSCN010000012.1, read on the forward strand.
GTGATAATTGCCTTATATATCAAGGCGTAACACTTGGTGGTACAGGTAAAGAACATGGAAAGCGTCACCCAACATTAGGTAATAATGTTATGGTTGGCTCTGGTGCTAAAATTTTAGGACCATTCACGGTAGGTGATAATGCTAAGATTGCTGCAAATGCCGTTGTTCTAGCTGAAGTTCCGCCAAATTCAACTGCTGTCGGTGTTCCGGCAAGGATTATCAAGCAGGACGGAAAGCGTACTCAGGACCTTGACCAGATTCATATTCCTGACCCGGTTGCTATGGAGCTTAATAAGTTTAAGACAAGAATTGATGAGCTCGAAAAAGAAATTAATAAGCTTAAAAAGTAAAAGAAAGAGGTTTATCTATGAAGCTTTATAACTCACTTACACATACTGTTGATGAATTTATCCCAAATGAACCAGGCAAGGTTTCTATGTATACATGTGGCCCTACAGTTTACCATTTTGCTCATATCGGTAACCTTAGAAGCTATATTATGGAGGACGTCCTTGAAAAGTATATGCGTTATGTTGGTTATGACGTAAAGCGTGTAATGAATATTACTGATGTTGGACATCTTACTTCTGATGGTGATACTGGTGATGATAAGATGCTCAAGGGCGCAAAGAGAGAAAAGAAAACTGTTATGGAGATCGCAAAGTTCTATACAGATGCTTTTTTTGCGGATTGCGCAAAGCTTAATATTAAGACTCCTGATGTCGTACAGCCTGCAACAGGATATATCGACGAGTTCATTAAGGTTATATCCTCACTCATTGAGAAAGGTTACGCTTATGAAGCAGGCGGAAACATCTACTTTGATACTTCTAAGCTGTCTCAGTATTATGTTTTTGGCGACTTTAGAGAAGAAGATCTCGCGGTAGGTGTAAGAGAAGGCGTTGAGGCTGACTCTAATAAGAAAAATAAGGCAGATTTCGTACTCTGGTTTACAAAGTCTAAGTTTGATGACCAAGAACTGAAGTGGGATTCACCTTGGGGTATTGGTTACCCTGGTTGGCATATCGAATGCTCCTGCATTTCTATGAAGAATTTAGGCGAATACCTCGATATCCATTGTGGTGGTATTGACAACCAGTTCCCGCACCATACAAATGAAATTGCTCAATCAGAAGCATATGTAGGTCATAAGTGGTGTAACTATTGGTTCCACGTTCATCATCTGAATACAACAGGTGGAAAGATGTCTAAGTCTAAGGGCGAATTTCTCACAGTTTCTCTCCTTGAAAGCAAGGGCTACGACCCACTTGTTTATAGATTTTTCTGCCTTGGTTCTCACTATAGAAAGTCACTTGTTTTCTCATATGAGAATTTAGATAATGCTAAGGTTGCGTATGATAAGCTTGTTTCTCGTTGTGCTCAGCTTGTAGCAGCTAATGATAATACAAGCGTAAATACTAAGGATTTTGATGAACTAAAGGCGTTATTTACTAATGCTATGGATGATGATGTAAATACTTCCAATGGTATTACTGCTATCTATGATGTTCTTAAAGCTGATACAAATCCTGCAACAAAGCTTGCTCTTTTAGAGGATTTTGATAAGGTTCTTTCAATTGATATTGTCAAAAAGGCAAGAAAGCTTACTTCTCAGGATGATAATAATGATATTCCACAGGATATTCTAGACCTTGCAAATCAGCGTGCACAGGCAAGAAAGGATAAGAATTTTGCTCTTGCTGATGAGCTTAGAGAACAGATTTTTCAAATGGGATATGTTATTGAAGAAACAAGACAAGGAACAAAGATAACTAAGAAGGTATAAGGTAATTATTATGAAAATGAATCCACAGAAAAGACTTAAAACGTCTAACAATGCAATGAAAGTCTTTAAAGCTTGTGTCGTTATGATGCTTTTGTCTGCTATAATGATATTAGCTTATGGCTGTATAGGCGCTCAGGACGAAATTGAGCTTAATGCAAAAAATCTAGACCTCGTCCAGTATAAAGTACCAAAGGATGATGCAAAAGTTGTCGTTTTTGAAACTACAATGGGTACTATGAAAGCTGTTCTTTACGAGGAATATGCACCTAAATATTGCGAGTATTTTATTGACCTTGTTGAATCCGGCTACTATAATGATACATATTATTTTCAGATTGAAAGTGACCAGAATGCTTATGCTTTCGGCGGTGCTAAATCAAACACTGGTAATGATACCGACGACACAGATAAAAAGAATTTAGAGCCTGAAAAAACGGAATCTCTGTGGCCATTCAGAGGTGCACTTTGTACTTACGGTAAAGAAAAAGGTATTTTTAATAAGCGTAATCTTACGGGTAGTAGAATTCTCTTCGTTAATTCCGTAGAATTTACAGATGAGCTTATTGATGAAATGAAAAGCATTAAGGATGCCAACGAAGACCTTGTTAATAATTTCATAGAAAATGGCGGTGTCCCGAATTTTTCACAGCAGTTTACGGTTTTCGGTCAGGTATATTGTGGACTTGATGTTTTAGAGTCAATTTGTAATGCAGAAGTTAATGACCAAAAACAACCTGTTGAGGATATTAAAATCATTTCGGCTACAATTTCAACATACAAAGAGCACAAGCTCGAAAACGAGGAAGAATTCTTTAAAGAAAGCTTTAAGACAGAAGATTCGTCACAAGCTGATGATTCATCCAATTTTATAGATGAATAATAAAAACCTCCTGGATTCAGGAGGTTTTTTGTGTGCCCAAATGGCCATCTATTCGCTTGTCAGAGCTCTTGGTAGAATATACCCAATCTGTTACTATGCCATTTTTGATGAAGTATTCAAAATCTTTATTTAATTTTGAATCAAATGAATCTACAATAATCAGTTTTATTTTCTTTTTTTCTGGAATGATAGCCTTTATGTATACACTTGCAGCTTGACCGACTTTTACATTTTCAAAAGGTTCTGCAAGTCCTGCAAGGTTAGGAGTAAGCTCAACAAATACTCCATAATCTTCAATTGAACGTATAACTCCTCCGACAGTTTCTCCTTGTGTAAATTTTAAGGCGTTTTCCTCCCACGTTCCAAGAAGTTCTTTGTGTGAAAGTGAAATTCTGCCATCTTTTACTGATTTTACTATAGCGAGAATATCGTCACCATTAGAAAATCTATCTGAAGGATGGGATATTCTTGATACAGATATTGAGTCAATTGTTATTAGCGACGATATACCACAGCCAACATCTACAAAGCTACCGAACTGTTCGTTGTGAGTTACTTTTGCTTTTATTACCTGGCCTGGGACTAGATTCATAATGTAATTTTTCATACATTCTTCCTGGGCTAATCTACGAGATAATAATACAGTTCCATCATCATGAACATCTGTAACCTTAAAGCAAACAGGCTTATTAACTCTCGCTAGTAAAGCTATGTCTTTTGTGCTACCATCTGATATTCCAATAGCACCTTCGCATCTCGGAATTATACCTCGACAACAGGGGAGCTCAACAATAAGATTATGCTCGTTATCACAAATTATTGCCTTAGCTTCAAGTATCTTACCCATAAGCATTGAATGCTTAAGCGCTTCGAGTGAAATAATGCTACTTATGTTATCTTGTCTTTCAATTAGTTTTCCTTCCGGATAATAGTTTTGCATTTTGTACCTCCAAATTGTTTATTGGTAATACTTATGCAATAAACTTTATAGTTATGATAATTCTTTAACCTTAAGACCACCTCTTGAAATTAATTGCTTTTTTACCTGTGCAGATGAAATTGGGTCGCATATAATATCTACTTTTGCTGCAGATCTAATAGGATTTCTATCATCAGAAATAATAGAAACATACGGTTGTATATTATTAACACCTTGACCAATGTATGCATAAGAAACCCTGTCTTTGTTTGATGGGAAACGTTTGTCGGTTATTGATATTCGTTTGATTCCTGGAATAGTGTTTTTGATTTTGCTACAAGCTAAGTCTGCAAGGTCAATAGATTCAAATTCTGCGCTAATTTTACTCATATTTATTTCTCCTTAATAATTTCTTTGTTCTTATTTTTGTCAATGCTTGATTAATTATTCATATAGGCATTAAATATTGCTTTTAACACTTGCTAAGAAATACAAAATATGTTATAATAATATAAATATGGCTGAAAGGAGTACTGCATTATGGATATTGAAAAGAATGACATTCTGCTGATGAAAAAAGAACACCCCTGTGGAAGTCGTGAAATGCTTGTAATGCGCTCTGGTATGGACTTCAGACTTAGATGTAGAGGTTGTGGACATGAAATTATGATTCCACGCTCGAAGGCAGAAAAAAACGTTAAAAAGGTAATAAAGCCGGAGGTCGAGAACCCATAGCTTTACTAGTTCTATATGCGTTAATATATAATTTTGGAGGAATAGTTTATGTTTGAAAAATTAAAGGTGCTTTCAGAAAAGTACGATAGTATAAATGAACAGCTAATGGACCCCGATGTAATCAATGACCAGCAGCAGTATAAGAATCTTATGAAGGAGTATAAGTCACTTACTCCTATTATCGAAAAGTTCAGAGAGTATACTAAGGCAAAGGAAGGCTTTGAGGAAGCCGTTGAACTTTTGGATGCAGGTGGACTTGAAAAAGACTTTAAGGAAATGGTACAAATGCAGTATGACGAATGTAAGGAGTCAATGGCATCTTGTGCTGAGGAGCTTAAAATTCTACTTTTACCTAAGGACCCTAATGACGATAAGAACGTTATAATCGAAATCCGTGGTGGCGCAGGTGGCGAAGAAGCATCTCTCTTTGCTAATTCTCTCTACAGAATGTATACTATGTATGCCGAAGCTAAGGGTTGGAAGATTGAGATTATGAATGCCAACGAAACTGAGCTTGGTGGCTATAAGGAAATTTCCTTCAGCGTTCAGGGCGAAGGCGCATATTCACGCTTTAAGTACGAAAGTGGCGTTCATAGAGTACAGCGTGTTCCTGAAACAGAATCTCAGGGTAGAGTTCATACTTCTACAGTTACCGTCGCCGTATTGCCTGAAGCTGAGGATGTAGAGCTTGATATTAATGAAGCAACTGATCTTAAGATTGATGTATTTAGAGCATCCGGTGCTGGTGGACAGCATATCAATAAGACAGAATCAGCTATTAGAATTACCTATCTGCCAACAGGTCTTGTTGTTGAATGTCAGGATGAACGTAGCCAGCATAAGAACAAGGAAAAGGCTATGAGAGTTCTTCGTTCAAGACTTCTTGAAGAAAAGCAGAGAGCTCAGACAGATGAAATCGCATCTGTTAGACGTTCGCAGGTCGGTACCGGTGACCGTTCAGAAAGAATAAGAACCTATAACTATCCGGAGGGAAGACTCAGTGACCACAGAATCGGTCTTACTATTTATAGACTTGAGTATATCCTTAATGGTAACCTTGATGAAGTAATTGATGCACTTGCTACTGCTGACCAGGCAGCAAAGCTTTCAGCTCAGGAAGAAGCGTAATATAATGCAGGAAAAATATACGACAAGAATATTGTCGACAAGCGATGATGATATAAAAATCGCTTCACAACTTATCTGTAGCTCGCAGGTTGTCGGTATGCCTACTGAAACCGTTTATGGATTGGCTGCCGATGCTACCAATGAGCAGGCTGTCATAAAAATATTTGAAGCAAAGGGCAGACCTTCGGATAATCCGCTTATTGTCCATATTTCCAGTCTTGATATGCTCGATGACATTGTAGAAAGTGTACCTGAACTTGCCGTAAAATGTGCAAAGAACTTCTGGCCGGGACCTCTTACTATGGTTTTACCAAAGAAGAAAGTTATTCCTGCTGTTACTAGTGGTGGACTTGATACTGTAGGCGTTAGATACCCTTCAGACGAAACTGCACAGAAGCTTATATCTTTTAGTGGTAAGCCTCTTGCAGCACCTTCTGCCAATCTTTCGGGTAGTCCTAGTCCCACAACAGCTAAGCACGTATTCGACGATATGAATGGCAGAATTCCTGCGATAATTGATGGTGGAAGCTGTAATGTCGGCGTTGAATCTACAGTTATTAGCTTTGATGGCGATTCTATTAGACTTTTAAGACCTGGATTTGTTTCTGTTGAAATGCTTAGTGAGATAACAGAGAATATCATCATTGATAAAGGCGTATTAGAACAATTAGCATTGAATGTAAAGGTTTCTTCGCCAGGAATGAAGTATAAGCATTATTCACCTAAAGCTGATATATATATTATAAAGGGCAGTTTTGATAAATTTAAACAGTATGTTTTAGATAACAAGAATGATGCCGATGCCGTTATGCTTTTTGATGATGAATTTGAAATTGACGGAGTTAAAACCGTATTATATGGAAAATCATCCGACGAACAAGCACAACGTGTGTTTGGCGCACTCAGAGAATGTGATGAAATAGGAGCAACGCGAGTATTTGTTCGTTGTCCTTCTACCGAGGGCGTTGGACTTGCTGTATATAACAGACTACTTAGAGCTGCTGGGTTTAAACTTATTGAATTATAAAGGGGAGCATAATATGGGCTTTCTATTTGGTGACAACAAAATAACTCCAAAGCGCGGCACGATAGGTGTAATAGGTCTTACAGGTCAAAGTGGCTCTGGAAAAACTATGGTAAGCGATTATCTCGGTGACTGTGGTTATTCGATAATTAACGCCGACCTTGTTGCTCGCGCTGTTACAATGAGAGGCAGTGCTTGTAATAGAGAGCTTAGAAAACTTTTTCCTAGCTGTATTAATGAAGATTTAGAGCTTGACAGAAGAAAGCTTGGCTCTATCGTTTTTAATGATAAAGAAAAGCTTGAACTTCTAAATGCTACAATCTTTCCATATATCAATAAGCTTATTGATATTGAAATTTCAGAATTTGAAGAACGAGGTAGCAAGCTTGTTATCTTAGATGCTCCAACTTTGTTCGAGGCGGGTGCTGATAAGCATTGTGATATGATTATCAGTGTTGTTTCTGACGATACTTTAAGAGAAAATAGAATTATTAAAAGAGATAATCTTACAAGAGAACAGGTTAGCGCAAGATTTGCATCTCAATTGCCTAAGAGCTTTTTTATTAAGAACTCTGACTATGTAATTGAAAATGACGGCTCTAAGGAAGCTCTCCTTAATTCAGTGAAGACTCTTTTTGATAATATTAAGGAGCATTTTAATGTTTAAAAAAGTAAAGAAGCAGCGTAGTAAAGCTTCGGTATTACTGTTTTTTTTAGCGGTAATTGTATTTATAGTTGGTATGTTTTTTGTGTTGCGTGAGCTTTTATTTCCTAAGGCTTACGAGCAATTCACTGATGAATATAGCCAGTATTATGATATAGATGAAGATTTTATATTTGCTGTAATAAATACCGAAAGTGGTTTTGACAAAAATGCAAAATCTGATGTCGGAGCTAGTGGACTTATGCAGATAATGGAGAATGCATTTACTTGGTCTAAAAAGCATTTGAATGTTATTCATACCGATATTAGTTATGATGACCTTATGAATCCTGAGTATAATATAGAGTATGGATGCTGTATGCTCTCGTATTATTATGAAAAGTATGATTCGCTTGAGCTTGCCGCTGCGGCCTATCACGCCGGTACCACTCAGGTTGATGAATGGCTAAGCGATGGAGTGATTTCTGCGACAGATTTTGATTATAATGATATTCCGTCGTCTGCTACATCACACTACGTTAAAAAGGTAATGAGAGCCTATAAGGCTTATAAATATTTCTATTAAAACAAAGGAGCTGAATATAATGGATTGCGAAAAGACAAAAGCAGAAATTTTAAAGGAAAAGCTTTTTAGCGCAAGAAAAAACGCTTATCTTGAAATGGACGAAAGCGAAATTGATGAAGCGTATGATTTTTGTGAAGGCTATAAGGACTTTCTTACTAAAGCTAAAATTGAAAGAGAATTTGTTGTTGAAACAATAGCCAGAGCACAGCAAATGGGCTTTTCTGAGTTTAATAGAAATCGCAAGTACGCACCAGGCGAGAAGTTTTATGTAGTCAATAGGGGAAAGGCAGTTATTCTTTGTGTAATGGGTTCCAGACCACTCACAGACGGAATAAGACTTACAGCAGCTCATATCGATTCTCCTAGACTTGACCTTAAGCAACATCCGCTTTACGAGGATAAGGAAATTGCACTTTTTAAAACCCACTACTATGGTGGAATTAAGAAGTATCAGTGGTCAACTGTTCCAATGAGTCTGCATGGTGTTGTTGTCCGTGAGGATGGTACAACTGTTGAGGTGAATATCGGTGAGGACGAAGGCGACCCACAGTTTTGTGTATGTGACCTTCTTATACACCTTGCTGATGAACAAATGAAAAGACCTGCAGCCAAGATTATTACAGGTGAGGAACTTAATCTGCTTATTGGCTCAAGACCATTTAAAGATGATAAGGCATCAGAGCTTGTAAAACTAAATATTCTCAATATTCTTAACGAAAAGTACGGAATAATTGAAGATGACTTTATCTCTGCAGAGCTTGAGGCAGTTCCTGCATATAAGGCTGTTGACGTAGGTCTTGACAGAAGTCTTATCGGTGGTTACGGGCAGGACGACAAGGTTTGTGCTTATACTCAGCTTGAAGCTATTATGGAGATAGATAATCCGGCTTATACTTGCTGTGCAGTGTTTGCTGACAAGGAAGAAATAGGCAGTACAGGTAATACAGGTCTTGAAAGCTCATTCCTTAAGTATTTTATCTATCGTCTGGCTGATTCATTCGGATTAAGTGGAATCGACGTGATTTCTGCTACAGAGGCACTTTCTGCTGACGTAAATGCAGCTTTTGACCCAACCTTCCCAGAACCGATTGATATAAGAAACGGCGCACAGCTCAACTACGGCGTATGTGTTACTAAGTATACCGGCGCAAGAGGCAAGTCCGGCACATCAGACGCTTCTGCTGAATTTGTTGGCAAGGTTAGAAAACTTCTTAATGATGGAAATGTTAAATGGCAGACAGGTGAGCTTGGCAAGGTTGACGCAGGTGGCGGCGGAACAGTTGCTATGTATCTTGCTAATCTTGATATCGATGTAATTGACGTCGGTGTTCCTGTTCTTTCAATGCACTCGCCATTTGAAATTACTTCTAAGATTGACACCTATATGGCGTACAAGGCGTTCAAGTGTTTCTTTGAAGAACGATAATTTGTATATGTATAATTTTAGCCCTTCGGATAATAACCGAAGGGCTTTTTGCGTATTCGTATATTTAAAGATATATGTACTTGAAAATTATCAATCAGCTTGTCAAATCGACATATTTATCACATCACAGGATTTATAATATGCTTGGAAGTGATTGTATGCCAAAAATATATATTGATATTTTAATAATAGTTAACTTTGCAATATGTTTTGCTTCAATTGATATTGCGTGTTCAGTCCTTAAAATCAAAGCATCAATTAAAAGGCAATTTTTAGGTGCTGCACTTAGTTCTGCTTCATCGGTTACAGTGGTAATATCAAATTTGTTTGCTGTAATATTTATAAAGCTTACATTTCTTGTTTTCTCAGCATTAATTGTCTTTAAAACCAAGTCAATTTTCAGACTAACAAAATATAGCTTTGTACTTCTATACATAAACCTTGTTATGATTTCTGCAATATATCTACTTTGGTGTTTTAGTAAGAGCAAAAGAATATTCATTATAAATTATACTATCTATTTTGATGTTTCATTATTGACACTTTGTTTTTCAATTGTTCTTTCGTATACAGTTATTACACTTGTTGACAGAGTGCTGAATATCCAAAAGATTAAAAATGAGCTGTATTTTTTAGAGCTAAAAATTCAAAACGAATATTTTAAGCTTCGGTGTCTGGTCGATACTGGCAATCTTCTTTGTGATGCAATTAACGGTAAGTCGGTTATTGTTTGCAAAAGTATAGTTATGAAAGAAAAATTTATCGTTGATGAAGAGGTTCCATTCGGATTTAGGTTAATTCCTTACAAAACAACTGATGGGATGTCTGTAATGTATGCAACAACTCCCAGTGAAGCGATTTTAGTAAGTATGTCTGGTGAACGTAAAAGCCTTGACATCAGTATTGGTATAGCTGATGATGATTGTGAAGAACTTGCAATAATTAATCCGCGATTAATAGTTTAGTGAAAAAGGAGATAACTATGAAACTTTTTGAAATTCTTATGCTTAAGATTAAAAGATTGTTTAGCTCAGATTATGAATGCTACTATGTTAATGGCCCAGAATCACTTCCTCCGCCACTTACTAAAGAGGAAGAGCAGAAAGCTTTTGAACTTCTTTATACTGATGAAAAGAAGGGTAGAGAGCTCCTTATAATTCATAATCTAAGACTTGTTGTGTATATTGCAAAGAAGTTTGAAACTACTGGTGTAGGTATCGAAGACCTTATTTCGATTGGCACTATAGGTCTGATTAAAGCAGTAAAAACCTTCTGCCCCGATAAGAACATAAAACTTGCAACCTATGCATCGAGATGTATCGAAAATGAAATACTAATGTTTTTAAGAAAATCATCTCAAAAGAGAAAAGAAATATCTATTGATGAACCATTAAATGTTGACTGGGATGGAAATGAGCTGTTACTGGGTGATGTACTTGGCACTGACGATGACATCGTCATTAGAAACATAGAGAATGAAACTGAGAAAAGCTTGCTTTTAAAGGAAATTGAGAATTTACCGGAAAGAGAAAAATTGATTATGAAAATGCGTTTCGGACTAAGTGGATACAAAGAGAAAACACAGAAAGAGGTAGCTGATGAGGTTGGAATTTCTCAGTCATATATTTCAAGACTTGAAAAAAGAATACTAAAGCAGATTAAGTGTAATCTCGAAAAGCTGTGCTAAATATAAAAGAGTTTGAGCCGTAAAGCCCAAACTCTTTTTAGTTACATACAGAATTTGTATACAAGAAATACTGCTAAAGCAAGCTGTAAAACAAGCATCACAGGAACGCCGATAAAGAACTGTGGGTGTTTTGTCTTGTGTCTGAACACCTTCATACCTAATAATGCACCGATAGAGCCGCCGAAAAACGCTATTCCTAAAAGTGTAGCCTCAGGAATTCTCCATGCACCACGCTTTGCTTTAGCTTTATCTACTCCATACATAATAAATGCTATTAAGTTTATAACCAGTAAAATTCCGATTATTACAAATTTCATATTGCACCTCCAAAGTTGTTAAGTAAATTATAACACAGGAATATTCATTATGCAACAAAAAAGGGTATCGAAATTCGATACCCTAAAAAGTTTTTATCCAAAATACTTAACGCCGTTAGCAAAGATGTGCTGGTCCTTGTTGCCAGGAACATTCTTGCATACGTTGTTACCGATACGCTCAGAGTGACCCATCTTACCGAGAACTCTTCCGTCAGGTGAGGTGATACCTTCGATTGCATCGATTGAAGTGTTAGGATTGCAGTGGATGTCGTATGTTGGGTTTCCTGCAAAGTCAACATACTGTGTAGCAATCTGTCCGTTTGCAGCGAGCTGAGCAATTTCCTCAGCAGTTGCAACAAAGCGACCTTCACCATGTGATATTGCAATGCTGTGGATATCACCAACGTTTGTATCAGCAAGCCAAGGTGACTTGTTGGATGCAATTCTTGTGTTAACCATCTTGGACTGGTGACGTGCAATTGTGTTGAATGTAAGTGTAGGTGAGTCGTCACGCATATCTCTGATTTCGCCGTAAGGAACAAGACCAAGTTTGATAAGTGCCTGGAAGCCGTTGCAGATACCGAGCATAAGACCGTCTCTGTTCTTTAAAAGCTCGTGAATAGCTTCTGTAAGCTTTGGATTCTTAAAGAATGCTGTAATGAACTTACCACTTCCGTCTGGTTCGTCACCACCGGAGAAGCCACCTGGGAGCATAACAATCTGTGAGTTCTTGATTCTCTTTTCAATTTCGTCAACAGATTCGCTAATCTGCTGTGCTGTGAGATTCTTGATTACGAAGATATCAGCGATAGCACCAGCATTTTCAAATGCTCTTGCTGTATCGTATTCACAGTTTGTACCAGGGAATACAGGGATAAGTACTCTTGGCTTTGCAATCTTGATTGCAGATGTCTTTCTCTCCTTAGCTTCAAAGCTGTATGTTGCAGGAGTAATCTTAGGCTGCTTTACCTGTGTTGGATATACAGGCTCGAGCTTTGTATGCCAGAGAGCTTCAATTTCAGCAAGGTCAACAGTGTAACCATGAGTGATAACCTTGTATTCTTCGATTGTTTCACCGATAACTCTTTCATCTGTTTCAACGCCGTCGCAAAGCTCAATTACGAAGCTACCATAGCAAGCTCTGAACAACTCGGCAGGGGATACGAAATCAGTGAACTTAAATCCGATTCTGTTACCAAATGACATCTTAGCAATTGCTTCTGAAATACCGCCGTAAGCAACGCTCCAGCAGGAGAGTACCTTGCCATCCTTGATAAGAGCTTCAACCTTATCGAACACCTCGAGAACGCTCTTAAATACAGGGAGACCATTTTCGTCGTATTCAGGCTTAATGTAAATAACCTTAGAGCCAGCCTTCTTGAATTCCTGAGAAATGATGTTATCAGTCTTTGCAGTAGAAACAGCGAAGGAAACAAGTGTTGGTGGAACGTCGATGTTTTCGAAAGTACCACTCATTGAGTCCTTACCACCGATTGAGCCAATGCCGTATTCAAGTTGAGCCTTGAAAGCACCGAGAAGTGCAGAGAGTGGCTTGCCCCAACGTGTAGGATTGTTCTGTGTTCTCTCGAAATATTCCTGGAATGTGAGCCAGCAAGTGTTGTGGCTACCACCTGTTGCTACAACCTTAGCAATAGACTCTGTAACAGCAGCGATTGCACCGTGGTATGGGCTCTGTGAAGAAAGGAATGGATTGAAGCCCCAGCCCATTATAGAAGCTGTCTTAGTTTCTGCTCCAAGAACAGGAATCTTAGCAGCCATAGCCTGTGTTGGTGTATTCTGATACTTACCACCGTACGGCATAAGAACTGTACCAGCTCCGATTGTAGAGTCAAATCTTTCTACAAGGCCTTTCTGTGAGCAGATGTTAAGGTTTGAAATCATTTCACTCCACATAGCAGCAGAGTCGTTAACATTTTCGTTTGTTATAATTACAGGCTCTTCAACTGTAATTGTAGTGTGCTTGCTTGCACCATTTGAGTTTAAGAATTCTCTTGTCAGATTTACAATTGTCTTGCCGTTCCACTGCATCTTAAGACGTGGTTCTTCAGTAACAACAGCTACGAGTGTAGCTTCGAGGTTTTCCTTAGCTGCTTCAAGCATGAACTTTTCAGCATCTTCCTTAGCAACAACGACAGCCATTCTTTCCTGAGACTCAGAAATTGCAAGCTCAGTTCCATCAAGACCATCGTACTTCTTAGGAACGCGGTTAAGGTCAATCAAAAGACCGTCTGTAAGCTCACCGATAGCAACGGATACACCGCCGGCACCAAAGTCGTTACATCTCTTGATAAGTCTTGTAACTTCAGGATTTCTGAAAAGACGCTGGAGCTTTCTTTCGATAGGTGCGTTACCCTTCTGAACTTCAGCACCACAGCTTTCGAGTGATTCAAGTGTGTGTGACTTCGAGGAACCAGTAGCACCGCCACAACCATCACGGCCGGTCTTACCACCGAGAAGAATTACAACGTCGCTTGGAATAGGTCTTTCACGACGAACATTAGCTTCAGGAGCAGCACCGATAACAGCACCAATTTCCATTCTCTTTGCAACATATCCAGGGTGATAAATTTCGTTTACATGACCGGTTGCAAGACCAATCTGGTTGCCGTATGATGAATATCCGTTTGCAGCACCGATAACAATCTTTTTCTGTGGGAGCTTACCAGGAATTGTATCTTCCATTGGGACAAGTGGGTTAGCAGCACCTGTAACTCTCATTGCCTGGTAAACATAAGAACGTCCTGAAAGTGGGTCTCTGATAGCACCGCCAAGACAAGTAGCAGCGCCACCGAATGGTTCGATTTCAGTAGGGTGGTTGTGAGTTTCGTTCTTGAACATAAGGAGCCAGTCTTCATCTACTCCGTTAACGTCAACCTTAATCTTTACAGAACATGCGTTGATTTCTTCACTCTCGTCGAGGTCCTTGAGAAGACCTTCCTTCTTGAGCTTCTTAGCACCGATAACAGCAAGGTCCATAAGAGTAATTGGCTTGTCCTTTCTGCCAACATAGAGCTCTCTATGAATATCCATATACTGGTCGTATGTGTCCTTGATATAGTCTGTCTTAATATCAACATCATCAATTTCAGTAAGGAAGGTTGTATGACGACAGTGGTCAGACCAGTAGGTGTCAATCATCTTAATTTCAGTAATTGTTGGGTTGCGGTTTTCTGTATTCTTAAAGTAATCTCTGCAGAATCTGATGTCGTCAAGGTCCATAGCAAGACCGAGCTTCTTCATAAGTGCAGTAAGGTCGTTGTCATCTGAGTAGATAAAGCCGTCTATAACATCAACTTCAGTAGGAATTTCATACTGAACATCAAGTGTTTCAAAACGGTTAAAGGTAGCTTCTCTGCTTTCAACAGGGTTAATCATATAAGCCTTGATTGAAGCAAATTCTTCGTCGGAAAGGTTGCCCTTAACGATATAAATTCTGGCAGATTTTACAACCGGCTGTGCTCTACCTGTAAGAAGTGAGATACACTGAGCGCAAGAATCTGCTCTCTGGTCGAACTGGCCGGGGAGATACTCAACAGCAAATACTCTTTCGTCTTCTTCAATTTCAGGAAGATGCTCATAAGTAACATCTACTGCTGGCTCGGAGAATACGATTGGTGTAGCAAGGTCAAAATCCTCCTTGCTGAGTCCTTCTGCATCATATCTGTTGATGACTCTGAGTGACTCTAAAGACTCCAGGCCGAGCGAGGACTTGAGACCACTGATGAGTGATGCCGCTTCTACGGCAAATTCAGGTTTCTTTTCGACGTAAATTCGATAAACTGACATATTGACAACTCCTTAGAATTTAATTAACAATATCATGACAAATTTTGCCTATGCAAAATCCATCATCAGCCTCTTCTATAATAACATAAAAACTCTTTCTTTTCAAACTATTTTTAATATTTTCTCTTCGAATTTTAATAAGTGTGTAATTTTCACTGTATCCTTGGTGGAAAGTTGTGCAATTTTCTTTTTCGAACAGCACATTAACTCTTTTTCCAACCATATTTTTTAAAAATTCAGCTCTCGATTTATCACAGACAGCCTTCATTTTTTGAGCACGTTGTTTTTTTATTGTGCCGTTTATTTGTTCCTTTTTTGAAGCAATTGTGCCTGCTCGTTTTGAGTATGGGAAAATATGAGCATCAGCAAAGCCGATTTTTTCCACAAACTCAAGTGATTCTTTAAAATCCTCATCGCTTTCCTCGGGGAAACCAACCATTATGTCTGTGGTAATCGAACAGTCAGGAAATGCTTCTCTTAGCTTAAGACAGATATTTAAATAATCATCGCTTGTATATTTTCTGTTCATTGCTTTTAACGTTTTATTACAACCGCTCTGAAGCGATAGATGAAATTGTGGACATAGCTTTTTGAGCTTTGACATTCTTTCAATATCAGAGTCAAGTAACAGTTCTGGTTCTATAGAGCCAAGTCTTACTCTCTCAACTTCTTCAACTGAACACGCAGCTTCAATTGCATCAATTAATCGTATGTTTTCACCAAGGTCTTTTCCGTAACAACAAAGATTTATTCCTACAAGAATAACCTCTTTGTGTCCGCTTTTTGCAAGGGATTGTACTTCTCTTTTAATTTCGCTAAGAGGCTTGGAACGGTTAAAGCCTCTTGCATAAGGAATAATACAGTAGGTGCAGTATTGCTCACAGCCATCCTGAATCTTTATGTATGCTCTGGTTTTGTCACAAAATTCATTGTTTGAAAAAAGATCAAAGCAATCATTTTTTTGATGCTTTGTAATAGAAAAAAATCTTTGCTTGTTTTTGGAATTCTTTAAAACAGCATCAACCGTATCTTTGATGCTTTTATTACCTACAATAATATCGCAATATCCTTTATCGTACAGGTCCATAGCATCGTTTGGAAAAGCCTGTGGCAGACATCCTCTCAGTAGTACTGTACAATCAGGATTATCCTTTTTTATGCGATGGATAACTTGTCTGCATTTAAGGTCTGATTGTGAGGTAACAGTACAACTGTTTACTATGCAAATTTGTGATTCTGTAACTTTCGTTACAGTTTGAAATCCCAGCTTTTCAAGACTTTGCTTTATGTTTTCGGTCTCGCATTGATTTACTTTACAACCAAGCGTTGAGTAATATACCTTCAAAGTTAACTCTCCTAAAATTATTCTGCTTAAATTATACACCATCTTCTCTCAAAATTCAATTTAATTATTGACTTTTTTTAAGTTTACTGATATATTATTTTTAATAAAGATTTTGGAGGTTATTATGATTGTAAAAAGAATTATGCTAAGCTCAGTAGAGGATATAAATGAGCTCGTGAAGCTTTCATCCGACCAGACATTTGATGTTGTTCTGAAGGCAGGTAAGTGCTCTATAGATGCCAAGTCAATGATGGGCGTTTTGAGTCTAGATACATCCGAAACCTTTGACCTGGTTATCGATACAGACAGTGCAGATAGCTACCTAGAAAGCATCAGTCATTTTGTTGTAAAGTAAATTAGTTTAAAAAGGGACATCGAGTAATTGCTCGGTGTCTTTATTGTTTCGACAGTTTTTTTAAACAAGCTTGTATATATTGAGGTTACGGAGGTGTTTAAAATGATTTTTTTTAAATTTATAATGTCAACTGTAATTTCTTTAAGCTTGTTTTTTAATCCATTTATTGAGTTTTTTGAAATAAGGCAAGATATAATTGATGCATTAACAACTTCGGCATCTGTTCAAAGCAAGAATGCACAGGTTATTATGGAAGCCAATACTATGAAACTTACAAGTGGAATCAATGAGAATAAGCAGTTTAATGCCGGCCATTTCACCAAGCTAATGACTTTGCTATTGGTAGCAGAATCTATAGACAAAGGTGAAATTTTACTTAATCAACAGACGACAGTGTCAAAATATGCAAATTCAATGCAGGGCAGTCAAATCTGGCTTGATATCGGTGAAAAAATAACAATCGAAGAGCTTATTAAAGCAATTACGATTGGAAATGCAAATGATGCTTCTGTAGTTCTTGCTGAAGCTGTTTCTAACAATGAGAATACATTTGTAGCTATGATGAACTATAAATCTAAAGAACTCAATATGCAAAACACAAGATATTATGATTGTAATGGCGTGAGCGGGAAAAATATCACCAGTGCATATGATACTGCATTATTAACTGCCGAGCTTTCAAAATATGAGTGGCTTTTTAAATATACAACTACTTGGCTCGATAATGTAAGAGAATGTAAGACTGAACTTGTAAATAACAACAGATTGGTGCGAACGTATAATGGGATAATAGGATTTAAAGCATTCTATTCAGATGAAAGTCATAATTGTCTTTCTGTAGCAGCCCAAAGAAACGATATGACATTTATTTGCGTTATTATGGGTGAAAAGGATAAGGACACTATGTTTTCTGAGGCAAAGGAAATTCTTAATTCATCTTTTGCAAAATATGAGATTTTGAATATAGAGCTTGAAGAAGACGTATTAAAGGATGTTTCTGTAACTAATGGTGATAAGTTATATTGTAAGGTAACTGCAGATAATGAATCACCGATTCTTATTCCCAAAGGAAAAACAAGTGATTTAAAAATTATATTTGAACGTGTAGAACTTATTCATGCACCGATTAAAAAGGGCACAGTAATAGGGGATATAACTGCAACTTTAGATGGTGAAGTCGTATTTTCTGCTCAAATTATAACAGCTGAGAGTGTGCAAAAGTTGACTTTGCTAGAAGTTTATAGAAGATTGTTGTTAGAATTACTAAATATGTAGAGTGAAGCTTGTTAACAGTGCACAAAATGTTGTGTGTTTTTCAAAACTGCTTGAAAAAAGTACGGATATATTGTAAAATATAGTATAAGATATTATCTTAAAAATATGGTATTTATTACCGAAGGGATTGACTTTTTTGGCTATTAAACTTAATTCAAAGTATCTTGAAGGCTTTGTTGCACAGCACGAAGTCGACGCAATGAAAGCACAGCTCGAAGCTGCACACAACACACTCGCTAATAAGTCCGGTCTTGGCAACGATTTTCTTGGCTGGGTCGACCTTCCTGTTGATTATGATAAGGAAGAGTTTTCCAGAATCAAAGCTGCTGCTGAAAGAATCAAGGAGAAGTGTGACATCCTTATTGTAATTGGTATCGGTGGTTCTTACCTTGGCGCAAGAGCTGCAATTGAACTTCTTCGTTCACCATTCTACAATAACATGAAGAAGGATACACCCGATATCTACTATGTAGGTAATAATATCAGCCCTACATATCTTAATGAAATTCTCGCTATCTGCGATGGCAAGGATATCTGTGTTAATGTAATTTCTAAGTCAGGTACAACTACTGAGCCTGCTCTCGCATTCAGAGTGTTTAAGAAGCTCGTAGAAGATAAGTACGGTAAGGAAGAAGCTAAGACAAGAATATTTGCTACAACAGATAAGGCTAGAGGAACTCTCAAGGAGCTTTCTGACACAGAAGGCTATGAAACTTTTGTTATTGCTGATGACGTAGGAGGAAGATTCTCTGTTCTTACTGCTGTAGGTCTTCTCCCAATCGCTGTTGCTGGCTGTGATATTGATAAGCTTATGGCTGGTGCAGCATGTGCAAGAGAGAAGTATTCTTCACTCGAAAATAATGATTGCTATGAGTACGCTGTACTTAGAAACATTCTATATCGTAAGGGTAAGTCCGTTGAAATGCTCGTTTCCTACGACCCAAGCTTTACAATGATGGCAGAGTGGTGGAAGCAGCTTTACGGCGAAAGCGAAGGTAAGGATAATAAGGGTATATTCCCTGCATCTGCTACTTTCTCAACAGACCTTCACTCACTTGGTCAGTTTATCCAGGACGGTGCAAGAATTATGTTTGAAACTGTTATGGATATCAAGACAGCTAAGAAGGATTTCTTCCTTGAAGATGATAAGGACAACCTTGATGGACTTAACTTCCTCACAAACCAGAATATGAGTATAGTTAACCAGAAGGCAATGAGTGGTACTATTCTTGCTCATACTGAGGGTGGAGTACCAAATCTTGTTATCGAGATGGATGAGATTAATGAAGAAAATCTCGGAGAGCTTATCTACTTCTTCGAAAAGGCTTGTGCAATTTCAGGCTATATGCTTGGTGTAAACCCATTCAACCAGCCTGGCGTTGAAAGCTATAAGAAGAATATGTTTGCACTTCTCGGTAAGCCGGGTTATGAAAGTGCAAAGGCTGAACTTGAAGCTAAAATCAAGTAAATTAAGTTTCTAATGAGCGATAAGCTCTTTAGTATAGAAAAAGCCCATATGGGCAGAACGGAGTGCAATACTATGATTAATTTAATTACAGGTAAAAGAGGTTCTGGTAAGACTAAGGTCCTCGTAGAACAGATTATCGATGCTGCAAATACAGCTACCGGTGCTGTTGTTTGTATCGAAAGAGGAATGAAGCTTACTTATGATATTCCACACAAGGTTAGACTCGTAGATGCTGAAGGCTATGGAATCAACAGCTTTGATGCTTTCTATGGCTTTGTTACAGGAATGATGGCTGGTAACTACGACATACAGCAGGTATTCGTAGACGGCATTCTTAAGATGGGTGGCAGAGATTACGAAGCACTCGGCGCTATGCTCGAAAAGCTCGCAATCGTTGCTAAGGACATCAAGATTGTATTTACAGTTTCTGAAGATGCAGAATTGCTTCCAGCTAAGGTAAAGGCTTTCATGTAAAAAAAGAATAAAAATCACTTGACATTCTGTTTAATTAGCGTTATAATGGAATTTGTGATGTTCTGTTCTTAGATAAGCAAGAGGGAAGTTTTATATGATTGTTCAACTTAAACAGCTATTTGATATCGTTGGGGAGAAGAAAGATATTTCTTACATAATTCCTACCGATGAGCTTGGAGAGTACACTTCCTATGACTTTGCGTCTGGGATTGCAATTAACGGCACTATTGTCAATAGGGCAGGAGTAGTGACACTCAGCTTTTCCTGTTCATTTACAATGAACCAGTTTTGCGACAGATGTCTGCGTGAGTTCATAAGAGAGTATAAATATGATTTTGAGCATATTTTAGTAAGAAGCTCGAGTAGTGACGATTATGTGGAATGTCACGATAATACTCTTGATTTGAACGAGCTCGCTATTACTGACCTGTTGTTACAGCTACCTTCTAAGATTCTTTGCACCGAAGAATGTAAAGGACTCTGCTATAAATGTGGCGCTGATTTAAATGATGGCCCATGTGCTTGTGAAGGTTAATATAACAACAATTTTGATTTGAAAATCCTAAAGAGGAGGTGCCAAAATGGCAGTACCAAAGAGAAAGGTATCCAAGGCTAGACGTGACAAGAGACGTTCTGCAGTTTGGAAGTTAGAACAGCCTGCTCTGTGCAAGTGCTCA
>JAZSCN010000013.1:0-50130 GCA_045602925.1 Oscillospiraceae bacterium
ATCTAACCGATGTATTCGGCAAGAATCTCAACACATAATCTTTGTAGAACAAATCAACTGCCTGCTGTGGATTGAAGAATCTATTGAGTATAGTCTTACGATTGGTCATTTCCCTTTCGGTACTTGCGATAACCCAACCAGAAATATCAATAGACCTTGTTTCCAAACTGGTGCCTGTTACATAAACACCAATCTGATTTACGTACTTATAGGAGTGGTGGGTGCTTTCGACGGCACCCCAGTCCACAGAATTAAGTACGTAATCCGGAGTAGATACCATATCGAGCGTAAGAATTGCTCTGGTCTCTACGTTTTGGAGCTTGATTCCTTCAACCACACTCACCACTCCTTTCTTTAGAATCCTTCAGCCATATCCTGCTTGGTCTTCTTCATCTGCTTAGCAGCTTCAATCTCATCAATCGCCTTAGGACTATTGAAGATAAATGTATCGCCACCACCAGATGTAGGATTATTCGAATCACTACGGTCCACATATTTCTCAGACCCACCGGTCTTAGTAAAGCCATTATAACCGATATATCCTAATGTTCCATCAGAATTCACAACCATCTGACCCGCATCAATCAGCATGCTCAGAGATTCCATCATCTTAGAAACAGAATTACCAATACGCATTTCAATGGACTCAAACCACAATGCAACATCACCATAAATCGACTTGAGCTTATCGGCAAAGCTTGAAACTGTAACATTTGCACCAACAGATACATCATCAGTTTCCAGTCCACCAATTCCCTTATCGAGGTCTTTTTGCATTGTCTTCATAGCTGCAGGTAATGCAGCTTCAAAACCTTGTGCCACACCAGGCGGCAACCAACGACCAACCTCATCTCTAAATACCTTAGAAGGCGAACCAATACCTAATGCATCTTTAACACCATCAACAATACCAGAGAAGAAGCTCTTAACATTGCTTACGAATGTGTCTTTCGCATTCTTAATACCTTGCCATACACCGGACACGATGTCAGAACCGATAGACATTACTTTGCTCGCAATACCACTTGCAGCAGAGGTTACATTTGTAATCAACGAATTGATTGCTTCCTTACCTTTCTGGCCCATCTGAGTTACCCAGGTTGTCAGATTGGTAATTGCACTATCAAGGTACAACTTAATCTTTCCAGGAAGCTGAGTAATCGTATTGACCACATTGTTCAGGAAGTTTGTAGCAGCCTCTTTTGCCTTATTTGCCATATTAGTAGCCCAAGTTTGTACATTAGTTAATGCACTCGACAAGAACTGCTGAACTTTACCAGGCAACTGTGTGAAGAAACTTACAACATTGTTAATGAAGTTCGTTCCCATCTCACGAGCTTTATTTGCCATATTAGTTGCCCACGTCTGAACATTATTCAATGCACTCGTAATAAACTGAAGTACCTTACCAGGAAGCTGTGTAAAGAATGCCACAACATTATTCAGGAAGTTGGTACCCATTTCACGAGCTTGAGTAACCATATTAGCTACCCAAAGAACAACGTTCGTCAATGCGTTACCAATAAAGTAACCAATCTTATACGGCAAATCTGTGAAGAACTCAACGACTGCATTCAGGAAGTTTTGTCCCATTTCCCTTGCTTTTGCAATCATATTAGACACCCAAGTCACCACAGAATTATATGCATTCGTGATGAAGTTTGCGATGTTTGTAGGAAGCTGAGCAAAGAAGTTTACAATCGTCGTGATGAAATTGGACACTGCCATCTTAATGGAACTAATCACATTCGAGAAGAAGTTGACGATTCCATTCCAAATATCGATGAAGAACTGCTTAATGCTGTTCCATGTATTTTCCCACGTCGTGCCAAACCAGCCACAAACTGCATCCAACACACCACTGATAGTGTTAAGGATATTCGTAAACCAGTCCTTAATGTAATTCCATACAGACATGAAAATGCCCTTAACAGCTTCCCATGCACCTTCCCAATCTCCTTTGAAGACAGAAATAAATACATCGAAAATGCCAAGAATTACATCAAGCACAACACCAATCGTATCTGCAATATACTGGAATACGCCTGTAAATACAGGAGCAAGCAGGTCACAAAAACCTTTCCAGATAGACCAAAGAACTTCGGTAATGTTTTGAAAATCAAAGCCAAGCGAATTGATTCGCTCGACGATTCCATCACAGAATCCACCTACAGTTTCCTTAATCTCATTCCAGATACTCGTCATCTTATTGCGGAATTCCTCATTGGTTTTCCACAATGTAGCGAATGCAGCAACCAAAGCTGCAATAATTGCAATAACAGCTGCAACAGGTGCCGTAATGCCACCAATAGCTGCACCAAGTTTAGATGCTTGAGCTGCCATTCCGGGGAATCCGGCTTTTGCAAGTGTGATACCCTCACCAATGTTCTTAAAACCAGTTACAAGCTTGGTCATTCCACCAGAGATAGACGAAACAGCACCAGGAATTTTTCCAAGTGTAGTAATCAAACCACCAATACCTGTCACAAGTTTACCAACAACAAGCAACACCGGTCCTATTGATGCAGCAACTGCTGCCCACTTAACAATTTGTTCCTTTTGCTCAGGTGTCAGATTCTGTAGCTTTTGCGTAAGATTCTGAAGCCAAGTCACAAACTGCTTAATATACGGAAGTAAAATCTCACCAAACTGAATGGCAAGTCCTTCCAATGCAGACTTAAGCAACGTCAACTGACCGCCAAGGTTATCCAACATTGTATCGGCCATTTCTTGCGCCGCACCATCTGCATCATAAATAGCGCTTGTCAATTTCTCATAATCCTTATCGGATGCATTGATAATCGACAGCATGCCAGACATAGCTTCCTGACCAAACAACGTAGCGGCTGCTTGAGCTTGTTCAGCTTCAGTCAGGTCACCCATATTATTACGAAGCATATCCATAACCTGACCAAGACTCTTCATTGAGCCATCGGCATTGGTCATAGACAAACCATACTTCTCCATCAAAGCGGCTGCATCATCCGTAGGCTTAATCAATCTTGACAAAGAACTACGAAGAGCTGTACCACCTTGAGAACCCTTAATACCGGCATTAGCCATAAGACCAAGGGCAATTGCAGTATCTTCTGCAGAATATCCTAAAGCACCAGCAACAGGAGCTGCATACTTAAAAGATTCACCGAGTAACGTTACATTTGTATTCGCGTTGGATGCTGCTTTCGCAAGAACATCGGCAAAATGACCAGAATCACTTGCACTCAAGCCAAACGCAGTAAGCGCATCAGTTACAATATCAGAGGTTGTAGCTAAGTCCAAACCATCGGCTGCAGCAAGAGCCATAATACCGTCAATACCTTGCAGCATATCTTCGGTCTTCCAGCCTGCCATAGCCATATATGTAAATGCCTCGGCTGATTCAGTTGCACTGAACTTTGTTTTTGCACCCATTTCCTGGGCTTTTTGATTTAATGCGTCAAGGTCTGAACCTGTAGCACCAGAAATTGCAGATACCTTAGACATTGCGGATTCAAAGTCAGAAGACAATTTCACCACAGCTGTTCCGACACCAACAATCGGCACTGTCACGCTTTTGGTAAGAGTCGAACCTGCAGAAGTCAAGCTCTTACCTGCACTGGAAAGATTGTTTCCAATTTTTGTTGCGATATTCTTGCTTGCTGTATCAGCTTCACTTTGAGCCGACCTTAAACCTGCCAAAAAGCCAGAAATATCAAGGTCAAGATAACCAACAGCAGAACCAACATCAACGGCCACAACTCTCACCTCCCTTACTTATCCAGTATAGTGCTTGTACAAATCTTTGAAAGACTTGAATTTGAGTTTGAAAGTTGGCTCCTTACCGTCTTCCATTTGACGAGTAATATAAGCACAAGCTTCATCAAAACAATATGCTGTGTAAGGGTCAGTTATGTCTAACAGTAAACTAGGGCGGCAACGATATACATTTGCCAGCCCTAGCACATTCAATATTTTCTTACTCTTTACGAAAGGATTCCAGAGCTTTTATACCATTCTGAGTATAGTTGAAGATAGCCATAATCTGGTCATCAGACAACTCCATACCTGCATTAGTGATGTCCTCGTAAGTAGGCTGCATAAGAGTTGCCTTAGCAATTACCTCACAAATTCCATACACATCAGCAAGCATATTCTCATTATCAGAATCCATACCTGCGCCACCTTTGGAGAACAGTTCTCCTGCAGCAGTCAGCAAGGTATTAGGAATCTTGCCCTGCTTAGCCAGCACCAACATACTCGGTCTACGAACACGAGCAACGAAAGGCTGACCTTCCGCAAAGTCAGGGAAACGGACAACAGTACCGGCAGCATAAGACTGCAGGTCAGCAAAAGAAGTAATATTCATCGGCTGATTGCAGTTTACAGGCTGAACCTGATTATTCATCTGCTGCGGTACCACATTACCGCCAAACTGACCATTCACAACTCCATTGTTATTTCCATACATGCTATTATCCATGCTTCTCACTTTTCCTTTCATTTACTTACTCTTCCTCTTCAAGAGTAGGAAGCTCAGCTACATAGTTGATGTCATAAGGTGCTTCGCCATTTGCAGGCGCAGAGTTAATGGTATACTCAGGAACACGGAATACACCGTCCTCAGAACCAAACGCAACAGGAACACCCTGACAATTAGGATACGAAATTTTCTCATACTGAACAATCTGACCAGAAGCATCATACTGGGCAGAGTATGCATTCAGCGTAAACACTTCACCCTTGTCGGAAGAACCGGCAACAGGAGGAGTGTAACCAACAATCTTGGTCGGCTCATCGGGGTCGTACTTAATAGTACCGCCCTGAAGAATAAGAACAAGCTCAGGGTTGAACACATTATCAGTGAGGGTGATTTCGTTGCCTGTGATGGTGCTGACCTTAGGTTTCTGGGCACGAAGAATACCCTTTACAACCAGCTTAACAGCATCCTGCTCTTCAATCTGAGGCTCAACTTCAATCTTGTTTGCAGTGTCAAAACCAAATTCACCATCATTGGTTTCAATGGTAACAAGGCAACAGTCAATAGTTGCAATCTCAGCTTTCGATTTCTTAACAGCCATTGTTAAATCCTCCTTCATCAGATTTTCTTATAGTTCTTGTATTCTATACTAATCATATGAGCCTTATAACTATCATCATAATAGCTCGGGGTCTGACTACCATAAGGGAGAATCATAGGCTCCAACCCCTTCATCGCCTTTTTAACTTCTTGAACCATCGGCTCAAGTCTGCTGTAACTCTCTTTCGGCACATAACACATAACTGCATACAGGTCATTATCGGAACTTACCGTTGGATGTTTAGACGAACCGTCATTCTTCACAACAATATATTCTTCGGTGCATTCACCAACCTTTGTGCCTGGAGAATATACATCAAATCCTTCTTTCTTCAAATGGAGGAAAATGTCCTGCCATCTTGAATCAGCATACTGAAAACTTGCATCAATCATGCTTATCACCTCACAGTTTCAACTTACTCATCAGATTATCCAAGTCCTCGACAATTCTTGGACCTTCTTCTCTGACAGTTGGTGCGATAATAGCATAATTCTTCTCATGTGCCAATTCCAACCAAATACCATACTCAACACCGTGTGCAAGAGTAATACGTACAATAGTTTGACTTGGCTGAGAAACTTTAGCAGTCAGCAAAGCTTTTGCCATACCGGTCCTATCAGTCCAAGGACGATTCAATTTCATCTTGCTTTGAAGTTCACTTGCTTTGGTAGCAGAATACATCAAAATAACTGCACCAAGTTTTGTTCCCATCTTATCAAGATTTTTCTTCAACGTACTTTCGTTGTAGTTAAGCTGGAACGCCACTGTCAACCACCTCCAATGAAATATCAGAGATGAGATTCCACTCTTGGATATTCACAACACCTGCGACTTTGAAAGTCTTGGCATTGATTGTAACAGTGTCACCAACTACCAAAGCTAAACGAGCGGTATCTTCATACAAGCACAGAATCATCGGAATTTTCTTGGTACGAACCTGAGTTGTATCGCCGGTAGTTACCTGAATATTGCTATTCTGCTCATGGTAAATCCCTTTAAGGGAACCAAATACTTCCGGGTCTCCAGTAGGTTCACCAAAATCATTCTTTTCCTTCCTCTTAAACTCGTAATCAATACCGCTTCGTTTTAACTCTCTTTTGATTTTATAGGCCTCAAATCTCGTATTTATCATGGGACACCTCCTAATCCTGCATTATGCCAGAATTGAAGGGCTTGTAACGAGAGGCCAGACGCTTAAAATAAGCTGAAGTGTCCTGAGTGGACAAACCACTGACAGATATTGTAGAATCTTCAGACTTGATAATAAGCATCTCGTAGATGGTGGCATCCACATTGCCATGATTCTTGTCAAGGTAATACTGGAAGTCGTCTTCGTCAAAGTACGGAGACTGAGCTTCTCGTATTTCCTTTTTAATCCTCTCAATATCCGTCATGGGTTCACCTCTTATTCCTGTTCCTGAGCTTCGAGGAAAGACTTGATAATCTCCTTGGCTTCGTTGGCGTTCTTAGTACCGGTGATGTCAATCTCCTTGATACCAGCAAAACGCTTCACTTCATCCTTATTCCACTGAGAAATAGGCTTTTCGAGAATCTCTTCCACAAAAATCTCATCCTCAGTCTTTTCAGGAGCCTTAGGAGCTTCAGGAGTCTTTGCACCCTCTGCAGCCTTCTCATTCATGATGGTATACCCCTGACGAGAGTAAATCCCGTCAAAGGCACCACGAGTCACTTCAAACACATTTACACCATTCGTAATCTTAACCATGCTCGTACCTCCTTAATTAAGCTACAGTAGTGTCCAGGATGTAAACCTGGTCAGCAGCTTCGAAGGAAGGCAAACAAATCATAGAAACGATAGTCTCAACCTGAACAGGGTCAGCCTTCTGAACAGTAGTAACTGCAACACCGGTATCGGTGATAGATACATTCGCAACAGAACCAGACATGAGGTCAGACTCTGCAGGAGTAGTACCGAACCAAGTCTTACCGAGGTCGCCGTCAGGGAACATAACGAAAGTGTTAGAAGGCATGAACTTAGCAGTCTGCTCGTTCTCATCCTTGTAACGCTTGTCGTTGACCATAACGTCGATTTCGAGCTCGTCCATGATGTACTGACGAAGCTGCTTATCAGAAATAGCACCAGCACCGTTGGTAAGAACGAAGATTGCCTTCTTAATCTTATCATTATTGCGGATGTTTCTCCAAGTAGCACCATCACACATAGCACGAGTGATAACAGCACCGGTCTCGTCCTGAATCGCTTCCTTAGCAACACGAATGTCCTCGATAGGGTCAGAGTTAACATGGTCAGACCAAGCAACTGCAGCATTACCCTTATGAGTTACACCATAATCGAAAGTGAAGCTCTGGCCATTTGCAGCCATAGAGATAATACCGGTAGTGAGTGCCATCATACGCATTCTCTCACGAGAAGCAGCAGCACCACGGAGCAGACGAATCTCATCGTCAAAAATCTTGTTCATTACAGAATCGATGTAAGCCTGATTGCCGGTCTCAAGAACAAGATTGAGTTCCTGACGAAGCTCCTCATCAATATAGGTAGATTCCTTAAAGTAAGGCATCTCAGCAGTAAGCTTTTCGAAGCCAATACGTGCACGAGGAATTGCATGCACATCAAACGCAGAAGTCTTAAGTACAACAGGGAGTCCTTTAGAACCCTTAATCCACTTAAGAGAAATACCACGCTTTTTGTCATCAGGGAACAGCTCTTCACAAGGATAAGGAGCTTCATCCTGAGTAAGTTCATCCCAGTACGCAGTAAGCTCCTGAGACTGCATCAAATCAAAAATAGTCATTATCGTTTTCCTCCTTATCTTATTTCTTACGCATTAACAAAGGAAACGCCACCAACAACGTTTACGCCATAAGCAACCTTTGCTTTAACGTCAGCTTCAAGACGATTGGCATTAACAACACCAATGTAAAGAGCAGTACCGTTTGCTTTACCTGCAGTAACATCAACATCATGAAGCAAAACTGCATTACCAGTTGTGCCAGCAGACGGGTCAGTTACCTTAGTTACAGAACCAATAGCACCGGTCGAAGAAGTCTTAGAAACAGTAGGACCAGCAACATCAGTTGTATCTGCAACCTTCTGAGTAAAGCCAAGCTTATCAGTAGCGCCAGAAACAGCAGCTACTTCATACTTATCAGTCTTTACCATCTTAAGCAGAGATGTTACCTGCGCAGCAGCATTCGCACCAGCAAACTTCTTACCAGCAACATCCTCTGCGGCTGCACAAGTATAGTCAACACCTGCAATGGTAAGAACTTCATCAGCTGCAAATGCGGTTGTAATCTGCAGCGTGAAAACGCCAGCAGTAGGACCAACAGCTGCAGCAACATCTGCCTGAAGATTGCCAAAGTTTACGATAATCGGAGTGCCTGCTTTAGCAATTTTTCTGCCATTAGCAAGGTCAACACCAATAGACTGAGGTACGCAGCAGCCAACAGACGCCTGAATATCAACGTTTGCCAGAATCTGACGAGGCGCACCGTAAGTAGTCTTAGAAATTCCATTACGATTAAGCATCTTTCATTACCTCCATTTATTTATTATTGCCCCAGTAGCTGGACTTCTTACCAGTACCACGGCGCTGTGCGGCAAGACGTGCACCCAAACCTTTTTCATCTGCCTTATTGTCTTCCTTAGAAGTCTTAACAGAAGAACCGGTTCCCTTCTGGCCAGTCTTACCTTTAGTATCTTTACCCTTGCCCTTATCGTCATCCTCTTCGGATTCACCGAACCAAACAGGGTACTTAGTCTTGAACTCACCGATGATAGTCTTCAGGTCGGAATCTTCGGTCATCTTTGCAAGTGCAAGAGTAACCACATCATCCACATACTGAGTCTTAACACCCAACATCATAGCTTCAGCCTTAGCTTCAGCAACCTGAGCTCTCTGCTCGGCTTCGTTCATTTTGGTCTGATTTTCGGTTTCCTTTTCGGCAGCCTTCTGCTCATCAGTCTTCTGACTTTCGACAAAAGCTTTAAACATGTTGACCATCTTAGTGTCCTTAGGGTCAATACCCAATTCCTTGTAAGCAGCATTACGACCCTGATTTTTCTCACGGGTCATCATACGATTTACCTGGTCCTGAGTAAAAGTCTTACCACCTTTGGAACCCTTATCATCACCCTTACCGGATTTATCATCACCGGACTTTCCAGAATCATCCTTGTTGTCCTGGTCTTCAACGTCCTCGTTCTCTTCAATTTCCTCATCAGTGAGGTTGTTGTTCTTGGTTTCGTCAGCCATTTTGATTTTCCTCCTTGTTCCATGATACTCATGGTAGATATATGATTGATTTTTCCTCTTGATTGTTTTCAGACGCCACAAAGGTAAACGTCCCGTTGAATGTCTCATTCACTTTCTTAACATAGGCTGCCAATCGCTCATGCTTTTTAACAACCATAGAGTTCAGCATTCTTGCCATCTCAACATTATTGCTACCATGATTTCTTCGAATCCTCTTTTTAGTTTTCTCAAGGTCCTCTTTAAGTTCATAATAACGTTTATCCTGGATGGACACACGGTAAATCTTATTACACTTTGGACACGCAAAATAAACCAAGGTAACCGGCACATCACCAATTTTGACAATGGCCTCTTTTATCTCCACAGCTTTCAAGAGAAACTCATATTTGCATTCATCACAATAAATTATTTTCTCTGATTCGTTCTGCTTCATACCGAAAACCTCAACACAAAATCAGAATCCGTTTCGTTGTCGTGAATCAACTTACCGGTGTATTGTTTCATAAGATTCATCCTGTAGTCAGACAGGTGCCGTCGAGCTTTCTTGAATTTAGCTGATTGCTTTTGTGGAATTGTTTTGCCCTTTTTCTTTGCGACAGACAACCTAACAAACTGCTGAGAAACTTCTCTCAATTTATTGAGTGATGTCTTATCATCAATTTGGACATAATGGCGTCTGCCACAACTTGGGCAATCGTAATATGTAAGGAATATTGATTGACCATTTACATTGAACTCTTTCTTGTGGGTTACTGAATGTATAGCTTCACCTGAAGTAATTTCAAACTTATGTTTGCAATCCTCACATTCAACCATCAAGGACATTCGTTCTCGATTGATTTCACTCATCGGATTTCCTCCTTTAGATTTTCATTTGGTCATCCCGACCGCTTGTATTTATTATACCATATTTTTCCTGACTTGTACATATCTTTTTGAAAACTTTTTGAATTATTTTCGAACTTATTTCAGATATATCCAAAACCTCATTTTGATGTATATTCTCCAGGGGTTCAGATTTAATCCAGAATGAATCTTTCTGGTTAATAATGGAAATTATAATATATTATCCTAAAATTCATTCTGGGGTTATCTGAGTTAATCTGGATTATATCCAAAGTCCTTAGCAAATTCATCAATATCGGGATAGGTACCACCAGGACTATTAAACCAATCTGCCAGTTGGTCAACCATATTATCGACCACAACAGGCTCCATAGTACACATTCCGTTTGGGTGGTCCATAGGCAATTCATCCTTTTTATAATGAACACCATCACGAGCTTCACACAATTCACAAACTCGACTGCCATTACTTCTCCAAACATATTCGGTAATGAATGGATTTTTCTGAGTTGCTGCAATAAAGCTTTGCTGATAGCCATGTTGGACCAAAGTCCTTGCCAATCGCTGAGCATTATAGTCAACCTGCTTTTTGTAAATCTTTACACCATCTTTCATACGAAGATTCCAAGGAAGTCGAGCACTTGGTCTTACATAAGATTCCAAGTCCTTAGCAATCTCGTAAATGGATTTATTTTCAGCAAGTCCTCTTGCCATTACCTGATAAATATCTTTGAGAGCAGCTTCATTATCACTCCAAATTCTTGAGCTTAAACTCCAACCACTTTCATAGATTTGACCGGTAACAAGGTTTCGTACAATCTCATCAGGCACATAACTAAATGCAGCATTCAAACCGTCCATAGAAAAACCAAAATCAGCAAGCCACTTAACATTATCGGCAATTACTGCATCGGCAACCGTATGAATGTTCGTTCTGATTTTTCTATATACCTCATTGGAAACTTCCTGACTTGTGGCCCTTAATTGCTTCTGCAATTCTCTATAATATCGCTCAGACACTGGAGCACTTGTAGTGGATTTGTGAGAGTAGTAATTAGCTCTCTCACCAATCTCATCTGCCCAATCTTCATAGAGCTTGGCAATCTCTTTTTTCTGGGATGCCATAATAGCATTCCTCGCCTCTTCAGCATTCTTGAATATCAGCTTGTTGCCTGCCATTATGGCATCCTCCTTTCTTATTCTTCGGTCATATTGATTTCTTCGATGTCCTCAACCTCTTCTTCTGGATTCTTACCACCAGAAGGATAAGGTTCATTGTCGGAACCACCAGTAGGACTGAATGAACTGTCCTCAATCATCTGACGTTCCAAAGCAATCTGTTCAAGCTCTTCCTGAACCTCATCATCAGTCAAGCCTCTCCACTTCTTCATATAAGCTTTGCGGCTCATAGTCTTAGATTCAACCTCAGACAAGTCCATGTTCTTCTCTTCGATTTCATCCTCAGGCAGCGGAGTATTCTGCTCAACTTTAATTTCATAGTCCACAGCTGTGACCGTATGATTGGTGTACTGAGTAATGCAGTTAGGATAAACCATTGCACCCTGCAGAATGATGTGAATCATCTGTCTAAGCTGAGGTCCCCACATCTTCATCTTCTCTTTACACCTTACAATCAACGGCCAGTAGATAGCTTTGAGAGCTTTGCCAGAAGTGATTGCTCCCTGCATAGACTCAAGTGTGATGTTCGGCATATCAACCTGCTCATAACCAACAGTCTTGATTCTATCAAGGGAAGTTTTCAATGCATCACTGTAATTCATACCCGGTTCCAAGATGCCAACCTGCGGATTAGGCTTGTCCAAGTTCTGGTCAGAACCAAGGTCCCATAGGGCACCAGCAGCAGTGGAAAGTTTCTTAGTGGAATTTGCCTCCATATCCACCACATACTTGGTCGGGTTCATAGACTTACGTTCAGCATCAATATCTGCATTGGACAACTTAGAGTACCAAGACTCATAGTCCGAAAGCAGGTCAATTTCAGATTCACCGGAATCCTCACCGGTCAAACCATCATTGATGAAAATACTCACCGGAATCATAGGCATCAAGGTCGGCTGATATTCAGTCACCTCTTCCAAAATCTTTCCGGCACCATCATAAAGAGATTCTTCCAGATAAACAACATCGTTGCCATCTTCATCGGTAACAAGCTCAAACTTCTTTTTGAAGATTCGCTTCTCACTTAACGTGATTGAATTCTTTACAACGATAAAACACACAAACTTGGTTACGATATTAGGGTTACCAACTCGTGTCTCATAGATAAACTGCGTAGAAGGAAGGAAGGTGATTGTTACACCATCATCCTCGTTGAAGTTTACCAAACCAGCAACTCGCTTACCAATGAAACAGTCCTTAGCAGCCTTAATCAGAGCTTCCTCAAACTTATTGGCATCCAAAATCGTTTTGACCAAGTCATTCATGACAGTCAATGCATTCTTTGCATCTTCAGTAATCTTACCGACATCGCCCTTAGGCTCAACCGTAATATCAGGTGGCTCAGCAAAGAGGAATCTCGCTTCCTTATTGATGAGGGAAGCAGCCATCTTATAATTAAGCTTGGCAGGTACATAGTCACCATTTGTTCCCTCTACCGTAAAGCTTGCACCTTTCTTATACACCTTATAGTATTTACAGATTTCAGTCAGCTCGTCCAAAGTGTCCTTGGCACCACCACTGATTTCTGCATTTATCAATGCATAAGGAATACGGTTGAAAGCAGTCAAGATTTCTGTACTATTTTCGGCCGCTTGGACCTTAGCCTCTTCACTAGCCATCTTCCATTACCTCCTTAGATTT
The DNA here is from genome assembly GCA_045602925.1 of Oscillospiraceae bacterium. Taxonomy (GTDB): domain Bacteria; phylum Bacillota; class Clostridia; order Oscillospirales; family Ruminococcaceae; genus UBA7477. Next base: position 12,965 of record JAZSCN010000013.1, read on the forward strand.
TCGTTACATAATCCAAACTAATCCAGCCTGCACCAGACTTGAGCTTACCCCACTTAGAAGCACCAGCTCCACTGGACTCTGCAACGATAGTGTAAACACCAACAGGAATGAATCCATTCTTTCCATAGTTAGTACCGGGACCCTTTCTAATGTAGAGGTCCTTAATCTTAACCCTTACAGCGTAGGGCTTGAATGTTTCAGGTTCCTTGGTAGCTGTAGTCTTAACCACAGTCAAATAGTCTGCATGAATAGGACTGCAGATGGAGTTCTTACCATCAGTAGACTTATCAATCACGACTCTGTTACCAGAAACTTCCTTGACAATCCACTGCTTATTCCTTACCCATGTAGGAACTGCCTTACCAGAGTAGTAAGTAGCACCAGACTTAATCTTAACTACATCGCCTTCCTTGATAGAAGTTGTAGCAGGTTCAACCTTCGGCTCTTCCTTTTCCTCAGGTTTAGTAGCAACTGCACCACCAAGTCTCTTGGTTACCTCATTTGCAAGGTCATCCATTCTCTCATACATCCAGTCACCAGGGCAACTCTTAGCTGCAAACCAACGATGCACAGTAAGCACCATCTCATTGGCAACCGGCTTGTAATTAAGAGACTTATTCTTGTCACCAAACCAAAGCAACTTGGTCTTACCATATCTCCTACAGATGTCCTCACACAAGTCAATGAGCTTATTGTAAGTGATAGTAGGAAATGCATAAGGGTGACTTGCATCAGAAGCACATTCAATGGTAATAGCTCTATTGTCGTTATCGGCATTAGAACTGCACCAGCTTCTGTCCTTTTCATCAACACTCAGACCAATGACACCATCAGAACCAACCACATAGTTGGCCGAGCAATCACGGTCAGTCGTTGCAAAGTAATCGCATCCCTTTTTCGCAGTCCAAAGACCAACGATACAATGAGGAGTAATTCGTGTAATGTCATACTTACGATTCTTAGTCTTTTTAGAACTAATGTTCGTGTAGCCTACCAAAGGACTATTTGTAAATCCCACTTTCGTTTCCTCCTTTCCCTCGGTAGTTGTGGTACCAACCAACTGCTTCATAAGCTCTTCACCAAAAGCAGCTCGTTTAACCTTAACGGATTCGGACTGGTCAGCAGGTCTCTCATACTGAGTAAGCACCACATCAGATGCCTCTCTAACAGACTTAGCATTCCTAAGCACATTCCACGCAGTAGGATAGCTTGCCATAAGCTCACCAATCATGAATGCAACCTGCATTGCCTCATCGCCGATTGAACTACCATAAGCTTCCTTGTACTTAAGCAAGTTCTGCTTACGTGACCAATACGTCCATTGTGCCAGGCCGTAGCCGGCACTGTCTCTTACGAAGTTCGTATAGCTACCATCATCAACAGCTTTAGTATACTCAGCATCTGTCATACCAAACTTCTTAGAATATGTATTCTGAAGATTATTGGCTTGCAGATTCGATTCAGCCTTCAGGTTACCCATAAGACCAAATACACCAAAGTCATTACCGATGGCTTGCTTTAGTTGCTTGTAAATACTCTCAGCTGACATGACTTAGCCCTCCTTATTCTTACCTGTAATCTGGGCAATCGCCTGAACAACCTTGTCATAACCGACCATAGCACACAGCCAAGACAGGAAACACAGAGCAATAATCATCACGATGTACTGAGCATTCACAGCCACTGCAAACATGATAGCGTAAATAATAGCAATGGCAACTGCCAGAACGATAGCTACCACAGCAGCCACAATGTTCGCCTTTCTTGCCTCACCATTGGTAAACATCTTCTTGATTGCTTCCACAGTGAGCGTAGTCAGAATAGAACATGCAAGCAGCATCATCAGAAAAATCTCGATAGTCATTATCCTTTTCCTCCTTCCTCGTTATTTGATTCCCTTTCCTTTTGGTCCTCTTTATCCCATTCCCTTTGTGTTTTCTTATCCTTATTTGTCCTTATCCATCCACAGATTCCACACTCACCAATGGTAGCTGCAATGACTGCACATGCATAAGTCTCAGGAATAGCACCGCAAAGCTTGAACATCTCCAACATCTGGTAGTTGAACCAGACAAAGAACAATCCGACACAAATAAGCACGATGTTCAATGTACCTATTTTGCCAATCCATTCCTTTACTCTCTTGAAGATGCTCTTTCGTTCTCGTCTCCTTTGAACTCTCATAAGCACCTCCATTATCCAGCCTTACTATTGAAGTCCTTCTGCTTAACATCAGCAACGGTCACTGTATCAAGTGCATACCAGATAGCTGAGAAGCTGTGAGGGTCAATATTGAACTGGTCATAAATCACATTACCTTTTGCATCTTTCTTGTAAGTCAAGTCCTTGAGCTCACGAATGACATTCTTGCATTTAGGGCTGACAACAATCTTTCTGAATCGTTTTACCTTACGAGTATTAGACAATCTCGAACCTGCAAACTTATTCCTACAACCACGAATCCTGAATCCGTTCTGTCTGTAGTAAGTGATTGCTTTCGGGTCCTCATTATCTGCCACAATCGTCTTAGCATAACCTGCATTATTTAGGTCATTCAATCGTTTCCTTAGAGCTTGCATCTCTGGCTGATTAGCAAACACATCATCTGTCACATGATTCATATAGATTTCATCCCATACATAAAGCACGGAGTTTTTCAGGTCTACACTCATACACACAACAGCATTGAAGGATTCCTCAAAACCAAAGTCAAATCCAAAGTACTGATTCTCAGGACCAAGCTTAGCAATAGCCGCTTTGAACTTGCCCTTATCATGAGCCACCAAGAACTGAGGCAATACTCTTGTACCGGTAGCACCGAATCTTCCCCAACGAGCAACCATATACAAAGGATAGTCATAGTCCTTGAGCTGGTCAAGTCTCTTAAGATATTGCCAAGGCAACCAAGGATTGTCGTCCGGTGTACTGTGGTGGAAGTACGTACCATTATGGATTATGCATCTCTTCTCGTAGAACTTCTTCTCATCGACCATTACGTGTTCTTGGCCTTCGTCATCCAGTCTTACAAAGAAATGTCTATACACCCAATTGTCTCTTCCGATAGGGTTACAGCTTAAGATGAAGTGCATGCTTACGTTTGGTGTACGAATACGACCAAGCAACTCTTTGTAACCTTCATACTTAATCTCAGAACACTCTTCCAACCAGACAATAGAAACACCATTGATAGACTTTACCTTTTCAGGCTTGTCCATTCCCTTAAAGATTATCTGACTGCCATTCTTGAACCTGAACCTTAGTGGGCTCTTAAGTGCCAAGACTTTGTTTTGCCTTTGCTTGAACTCTTTAGGGTCAGTAGTCAATAGACCCATATCATCAAGTATCTCGGCAATCAAGTCATAGCAAGATTCCTGAATAGTATCAAACACCTCTCTAATGACCAATGCTTTTCTCTTCTCCTCTAAGAGCTTTAGGATTATCTTGAATGCAATATGATATGACTTACCTGAACCATACCCGCCAATTAGTAAGTATCTCTCATAGTCCCAATCAAATAGAAAGTCCTCAAATGCCGGGCTGACTGCTTTTGTAATCTTCATAGCTTAGTCCTCCCATTCTTCATCTTCGTCTTCCCAATCATCAGGCCAATAGTCCAGGTCCTCATCGTTTGCTTCAGACTCCACTTTAGTCGACAGCTTTTGAGAGCCCTCACTCTTAGCTTGAGCTTTTTTCTTAGCAGCTTCAGCTTGCTCTTCCTCTGTCATACTTCTAATTTCAATCGACTGATTTACTTCATCTTGCCACTCTTCATCTACTATATCATCATGCTGAGCATTTGGCTTAGTCGACTGACTTGCTCTCGTTACTGTCACCTGAATCTTTGTATCTTCTTCATCAAGCTCAATGAGGTTATCTCTATTCTTCTTCCACTTATTAGGAAGTCTGTTATACAACCAACACTGAATAGCTGATACATTAGGCGCTTGTTCTCTATCGGTCACCTCTTTAACTGTTTCAACTACCTTACCATAACGCATTGTAGTAGTGACCTTTACCTCTTTTGTTTTATACCCTAAAGCAGACTTAAGCAATGCATTTTCTACTTTATAGTCAATTATCTCTCGGCCTCTCTTAAGGGCCTCATCAAACTCTGGATATTGAGCTCTCCAACCACGAAGAGTAGATACCGCAATGCCGATTCTGTTTGCAATATCCTGGAAAGTATATCCGTCTCTTGCCCAGCACTCAATCAGCATCAGATTGTCTTCTTCCAACCACTCAGTGGCGATGCACTCATTTTTAGTTTTCTTTTCTGACGCCATTTGATTGCGTTCTCCTTTCCTCCAAAATAGAACAAAGCCTGGAGTATCTCATCCAAGCTCGTTCCTCTATAACAATTTGGTTTGCTTACGCTTTACCTTATTTTAATGCCGCCATAGCTTTGGTCATCAGTTTGCCAACATACTGTCTCTGAACTGCAATCTTACCTGCAGCCTTTGTGAAGCTAATCATGTCCGTATAAGACTTAGTAGCCTCATCAACATCAGGACATCTCAATGCAGTATATTCAGCACCGAACTCTTCATCCATTTCCTGCATCTTAGCACATACAGAATCAATGTACTCAGCAGCTTTGGATTCCTCAGCATTCTTAACTGTGATGGTGATGTATCTGTAAGCTTCCTTACGAGTTTCACCAACCTCAACGAATGCTCTCTGAATACGCATTGCCTTTTCCTTCTTGGATTCTTTGGCTTCCTTCTTAACCTGCTTTGCAGCCTTTCTCTCATTCTCAATTTTCTCGATTGCTTCAATGAGCTGTGCCTTAGTCATATCCCAACGACCAGCAATATTCATTTCCTTAGCAACCTCACGTAATTCCTTAACACTCATTTCATTGATTTTCTTCATCACTTTGTCCTCCTGAACTTTTAATTTGATTTTTAGTTTGCGGTTAGGTTCATTCCTTAACCTTGATTATATTATACCACAAACATTTTGGTTTGTACACCCTTTTCTTAAAAGTTTTTGAAGTTTTTGCAATTTATTTTTGACAGTATCAAACTGATGGCATAAGGAATTATCTTCAGAAGTCCCAGGATGTCCCTGGATTTATCCATTTTGATTTATATGGATTTATATTGTAATTACCAAAGAATCAATCTGGAGTCATTCTGGTTAATCCTGGGATTATCTAATTACTTACCGTAAATATCCTCATTCCTGTAATCAGACAGGCTTCGGATTCTCGGTCTTGGCTGATGGTCTTCCTCAAAATCAACAGGCTCAGCAGACCAACTGAACTTGCCTTTCTTACCATTGGTATTCCTTTTGGTGATTGTTACCTTGAACAACCTTCTACACCACTGGCATTTCTGAGGTTCGTGAATTGACTTAGCTGTCGTTACATTACCACATGTAGGACACTCAATCTGTTTGTACATCATGATGATTTGCCTCCCAATATCCGCAAGGCTTAAATTCAGGGCAACCACCTCTATACTCACACGTAGGCTTAAGGAAGTCCTTAAACTCAGGATTCGTCTTGCATACCTCAATGCAGATATGAGTCATCACAAATCGTGTAGTAGCATCAGCCTGACCACACAGTCTGCGTCTTGCCATGAACATAAGCTGTTCTGCATTTACTTCAATAATATGGCTGACCATAGCATTCTGAGGTGCAAGCTCTCTATCATAGTTTGTCTGCCTATCATTACGCTGGGACTGAACATAATGCTCAATACCAATCTTATGACGAACCAGATGCACTGACACAAAATATGGGATAGTCAGTCGAATAGTAAACATCAAAGTCCTGATAGGTGAATGCTCAGCTTTCAGAATCTGATGCTTCCAATTGTCCGTTATCTCTGTTCCGGCATACTTCTTACCGACAGTGTTAAGTGCCAGCATTTTACAACGTTCCCAGTCTTCCTTTTCAGGATGTCTAAGAATCTCAATTTTCATATCATAAGCCATGATTCTTTCTCCTTCTTTGTTCATTTCTTCTTTGGGCATTTGCTTGCTTTTTAGCTATGTATTGCTTTTCCAAAATGATATACTTATCAAGGTCTTTGGCTTTCCTTGAGTATACAGTCTCAATGTGAGTGTTCTCATTCCATACCTCAATCTTGATACCGGTACATAGCTCACCTTTTGCTTTTCTTGCAGAAGAAGTGACGAGGAGGTTTTTACGCCTCCTGCAATCACACACCACAAACGTATTATATTTAGCCATTACTTATAAAACCTCAATCCATCTGATTCGTATAGAAACTCAAGATTCCTGCTATGCCAATTATCTTCATCAGCACATGATTCAAAGTAAAGTGCACCACCAGAATAATCATAGACTGCTTCCATAACTACCTGCACAGCTTCCCAACAATCATCATTAGGCTCCACCCTATCCCATCGTCCATTTGCAATGGGGGTGAACTGATAAACTCCATTGTGCTCTTGAAAGATAACATCTTCAATCGTATCAGGAAACTCATCAGACCATACACGATTTAATACAGTCATAATGACCAAAGTCTTAGTCTGAATATTGCAGCCTTCAGCTTCTGCCATAGCAATCTTTGCCAGCAGGTAACTATCCTCATAACCCCAGTCTTTTGAATATGTAAACTTAGGACACATAGGAATGACTGTCTCAGCTTTAACTTCATCTTCTTGAGTATCTACTTGAATTGTAGGAACAGGCTGAGGTCTCGTGGTCTCATGTTGAGATTCAACAATATCCTCAGGATTTTCCATACACTTACCAACTGCACCACACAAAGCAATCATCATAATAAATAGGCAGATGATGACGTGATAGATAAGATTCTGGCATGTTGCTCTCTCCAGATTCCTTTGACGAATACGTCTTTGCTTTTCAATTTGTGCTCTTCTCATCTTTCTTTCCTCCGTTATTCTTAACACTCTCAATCGAGGTTCATTCTCATTTGAAAACCAGTAGTGATTGGGCATTCATCACAAATGCCATAACTACAAGCTATACCCTCTTCAGAGCAACGTCTAAGGATTTCATTGTGTTCCCTAAACTGCTCAAGCTTTAACTTATCTTCCTCTTCGATAGCCGCTACCTCTTCAGCCAGCTTATCTTCAAGTTCCTTTTGCTCCTGCAACTTCTTGGCTTCTGCCTGCTTCTTGCTGATAATCATCAACTGCTTCCAATACTTCTGCATTTTGTTGCGTGATTTAGCAAGTTCACCTTTTGTAAGTGCCTTACCGGCTTTTATCTTTTTCGCAATGTCACCCATTTCCTTGGCATCAATCTTACTGAATCCGATGCAGTTATCTTCAATGCTTTCGCCCTTGTTCTTTTCCTCATCAGTCTGATTATCATACACCAATACAATAGATTTGAGCAATGCTTGGTCATTTGTTTTTAAGAGGTCTTTAAGATATGCCTCCCACTGTTTTTGGCTGGTAAAATATTCCCATGCTGCCATTAGTATATTGCCTCCAATCTTTTGTTATTCCCAGAAGTTCCAGATTGACCCCAGATTGATTTTTATTTATAAGGTATATATTTCCTTACCTTTATTCCTAAAAATTAAATCTGGGACAATCTGGATAACCCTGTTTTATAGCAGGCCTTTTCGTTCAAGCCAATCCTCAAGGTCGGCAAGATACAGAATCAATTCCTGTACACGCTTATTCTCAATGGACACCTCACCATAGTCATCAACCTGAGTGAATCTCTTATCAGGTACCGGAATGGTGTGGCCTTTGCCAATCTTATTAGCATAAGAACGAAGGTAGTAAATAATCACACATACAACAATAGGAATGAACAATTCAGAACCAACTGCAACCTGACCTCTATCAGCACAGGCTTTCTGACCGATGAAGTACATCACATAAGGCAGAATCAAGTTGAGCAGCCATGCGAAGTTTCTCAGGTTATGTGTGACGAAATATGCAACAGCTCGTACAATATCAAGAATGATTTCGAGTGTAATTCTGATGAATCTCTTCATTTGTTATTCCTCCAATCGCTTTCTAAGCATCTCTTTGTAGTAGTCTTTCTTTATATTTATCTTTTGTTCAAGCCTATTTTGAAAACCTAAAGCACTGCATCTACTGCAATGTGTGTCCTCATTTATGAAGAAGCTGTGATGCATCTCTTTACAGCATGCACAATGCTGAGTCATTACATCCTGCTCTCCATCTTGAACAGCGAACAAATGCATGGTAATAGTTGGAAATTCAGCTTTGTCGTCCTTTACAAACTGCACATGAACATTTATGAATTCAGCCTTACTCAGTACATTCGTCGAATACCACTTCACAGCCGATAGGTATGCCGATTTCATAGTATCGGCTGTGAATGATTTTTTGTAGAACTCTCTTGAGTACTTAATCATAGTTAACACCTTCCTTTGCTTTGAGTGATTCCTCTTTAGCCAGCTTATCAACCAGCTCATTGAAGGTGTTACCAGCATGCCCCTTAATCTTGATGATTTTTATGTAAACACCAAGTGACCTTGCTTTGTTACGTAAGAACGCAAGTTGTTCCCACAAATCTCTATTCTTGACGTCATCATTTTTAGTTGTCTTCCAATTGTTTTGCTGCCACTTATCTATCCAACCATTGTTGATAGAGTTAACAACGTATGCGCTGTCTGAGTACAACTCATATTCAACGTCAGTCTTAGGTTTCTTACTCAGCACCTTCGTATATGCCTCAATAACAGCTCTAAGCTCCATACGATTGTTTGTGGTCATCTTCTCATTACCACTAATCGTCTTGCACTTATCAGCTGTATTGAATACTGCAGCCCAACCGCCAGGGCCCGGATTTTCTGAGCAAGCACCGTCAGTAAAAATCCTTACTTTCACCGGCCTTCCTCCTTAGTTCCAATCGTCTTCGTCATCCTGTTCCTTTTCAGCGTCAACCTTTCGAGCAATACGCTCACGCTGCTTTTCTTCTTTAGTCATTGTCTTAATGGGAATGTTGCCAGACTTGACTTCAGAATACATCTTAATTGCGAGCTTAGCAAATACTTCATACAAACACATACCATATACAGTGCCAAGCCATTTATGATCCGTGGTTGTTTTAACACCAATGGAGTAAAGACCAAGAATAGGTTCATGATAGGACATGGTCATCCACTGTGGTGTAATCTCATACTTTTGACACAACACACGAATAAGCTTTTCAATAGCTTCCAAAGGAACAAACTCATCTGAGTATTTAGAAAGTGGTTTGATTTTCGTCAACACCTTCTGAATTATCTCTTGGCTTTCTTCTTTTCTATAGTCAAGGTTAAGAATCTGTTCTGTTTTCATTAGTACCTCCTAAATTGAGTAAAGGCTGGACACATGCCTCATAAACACATGCCCAGCCTATGTCTACCTATTGAGGCGGATTCATATATTGACTGAACATTAAATGTCCCAGTCGTCATCATCCTCAGACTCAGCTTCGGCCTTCTTAGCAGCCTTTGCCTTGCCACCCTTTGCAGCAGGCTTAGTTGCCTTCTTCTCTTCCTTCTTAGGAACCTCAGCCTCTTCGTCACCCCAGTCCTCGTCATCGGATTCAGCTTCAGTAGCTTCAGCCTTTGCAGCATCATCCTTAACCAGGAGGTCAACGTAGTACTTAGCAGGCTTCTTAGGAGCAGCCTTAATCTTACGAGCCTTACACTCCTTGAAGAGCTCCATAGCGGACTTACCTTCGTAAGCGTTTTCAGACTCAGTAGCTTCGTCCTCAGCCTCATCCTCTGCATCCTCAGATGCACCACCGAAAGCCTGCTTACAAGCTTCGATGAGGTCAGCCTTCTTAGTAGACTTAGCGAGCTTACGCTTACCAGCCTTACCAAGGATGTCCCAGAGCTGCTTAGCACTCATATTCTCATTCCACTCAGCACCACCATCAGTTGCATCCTCAGTTGCAGCTTCAGTAGCATCGTCTTCAGTGTCGTCCTCGTCGGAACCGGATTCAGTGATACCAGCCTTGATAGCGGCATTCACCTTGTTTGCAGTGAGGTAATCAGGCATGTAACCCATAAGGTCAACAAACTCCTCACCAGCCTTTGCAGCAACTACTGCAATCTTGTGTGCAAGAACAGGATAACGACGACCGATGTCAGTGATTGCCTCCATGTCCTTACCTGCTGCGATAATCGCAACTGCCTCATTGAAAGTATAATTCTTTGCCATTTTGATTTCTCCTTTTCTGATTTTGATTTTTGATTGATGATTTTTCCTGAACTCAGGACTTATCTTCCGAATGCGGTTTAGGCTGAGGATTCCTTAACCACCTCTTGAATATATTATACCACGAAACTTTTGATTTGTACATAGGTTTTTGAAAACTTTTTGAACTTTTTGCAAAATATTTTCAAGTTATTTCCTATTTTACTCGTCCCAAGCTTCATTATCTGCAGAATTTTCTTCCGAAATTTTAATCGCAAGATTTACTGCATCACGAAGGTTGTAAAGTCCATGAATGTCTTCCACATGGAATGCACCCTTCATAAAGACCGAAGTGGTCTTGTCGTTTTCCTTGGCCTCAAGCTGCTGGGCAATAGTGAATCCACCCTTGGAACAGCTGGACACCACAATATTACGGGAATCGGTTACCTTAGCTCTGGAAAGCTCACGGTATTCGATTTTACTCTTCGCCATCGTCTGTTTCCTCCATTTCATCTGTTTCAATATCAGCCTCCATAAGAACCACAAATTCCTTGTTCTCATCTGTGTTCAGAGGAAGCAAGTTCAGATTGTCCATTTCAATGTAGTCATTCAGACCGTTGAACTTGATAGTAGATTCACCATCACCATCAATGACAATCTGTTTTACCCTGAAGAAGCCCAACTTCATAGGCTTACCACCAGGAACCTTAGCTTTGATGTTCACATCATTGTTGAGCATCTGCATAAGCTGGATTGTATTAGGCAACTCAGAATACTGAGCTTTAAGTGTGAAGTTTACCGAACCATTTGCCGATAAGCTGTGGCCGCCATACTTCACGACTTCTTTAACTTTTACGTTCATCATGTAGCTGACCTCTTTTCTTTCTTGAACTTTCGTTCATTCTCTCTTTGAAACTGTTCACGTGCTTTTGAGCTTGATTTGATTGTTCGCTTTGGTATTGCGACCATATCTTCATGCTCACTTAAATCTACACCTACGAATGCATTTGCACTGGTGTATTCTCCTGTCTCGATGTATTGAGCTGCTTCACAAAGCATATCCGGTTTAACTAATAGATAAACCTCATTGGATTGCAGAAATTGAATCGCAAACACAGGTAGTTTGTGAGCAACGGCTGCATTGTAGCTTAACACATCCAAGTCCTTTTTATGTATTCTTATACTCTCGGCATCAGTTGACTTAAGCTGACAAATAACATCATCAGACTGACCGTCTTCCTTTTCCACCCAACCAGAACCTGAGTTCTTTGTGGGCTTAAGGCCAAGGGATTCCATCACCTCAGCTTCATTCTTTCTGTAGAACTTACCTGACCTCTTCATTGCCATACCTACATACCTCTAAGAATCTCACCAAGAGCAAAGTCATAACCTGACTTGGTTTGAATCTCTTCCTTAAGGTATAGCTGAAAGTACTTAAGACCAGTAGCTGCAATCAAGCCAATCGGCAAACCAGATTTAGGCATAATATAATCGAAGCTGTACACCTGACTATCAGCATCTCTTGTTCTGTCAAGTATTATGGTCATACACCACTCATTGTCCTGAGCACCAGGTCTGAATCGTGCTTCGAACTGTGGCTTACCTTTTTCATCTTTCAGAATGTAGTCAAAGCCTACACACTGCTTACCACTGTAAATTCTATTCTCTAAATCCTTTAACTCCAGCATTTATCTGCTCCTTTCTCTCTTTCTGTGTAGTATGATTCTTCCACGACTCATGAACATGAGCTGCAATGTTCGTTAGGTATTCCTTATCATACTTAGTGAGACGTGAGAATATGTGGAATCCAGTTGAACCATCAAAGTCATACATACAATAGTAGTAAGTTGACCGTCTTAGCTCTTCAGGGTCACATGTTTTCATTAAATCCACCAGCTGATGTGATATACTATCGTAATACCTATCAGACACACAACTCTCATCGTGTTCATAATACATAATCGAGTAAACGATAATGCGTCGTTGTAGGTAACTAATCTTAGTTGAATCAGACCAGTATATGCATGGGCACTTACTGAAGTCTATCATTTACTCACCTCCTACTCACCTCCAAAGTTCCGGAGGCCGATTCTATTTTTACGCTTACGAATGATTGCCATATCGTGTTGAGATTTTACTCGGCCATTCTTCATGACCTCTGCACTCAAGCACTTACTGAATATCTTCTCGTTACACACATCACAGATTGTGAAGATGTTACCACCAATGCATAGGTCAAACATATTCAGAACTTCCTTTTGGCCTTCACCACATTCACAGCAGAATGCTTCCGGATTCGTATTATTACGCATCTTAATAGCCACGTCTTCCCCTCCTTCCACAACCACAGCTATGAACAATCTCACTCGTAAGTTGTCCTCTCTGCACTAACTTAGTTGTTCCACATTCACACTCAACTCTGTAGTAGTGTCTCATTCGTTCACCACCAAGAGTCATGTCGTAATTGTTTCCTGCATAACTTATGACTTCAAGCTTTCCTAAGCGCTTGCCGATGATGTCATTTACATTTATCAGCACCTTTCCACGTTTTGCCATTTTCATTTCCTCCTAAGTAACTCGTATACCGGTTTTATCACCTTACCGAGTACGTATCCGATTATATAGCCTAAGCTATACGATTTGCCGTCCTTGTTCATCGTTCCTCCTGTAAAGACCAGAGGCCGCATTAAGCGGCCAGCTGGATTTTTCTCAGTGCATTGTGATATTTGGTATTGCCGGAAGGATTGAAGGTATTGATTGTGTCCTTATCCAATCCCTTAACAATGCTAATCTTCATTGCCATTTCCAAGTTCATACCCTTACGCTCAAGCTTGGTAATCATTGTCATACATCTGTAAGAGAATGTAGCTCTGATTCCTTTGCTCTCAGCTTCCTTACGCATCTGGTGGATAAACTCAACCAGTTCGGTATTGTTCTTGGTGATTGCCATTTCAATCTTAAGGCAGTAGTCAAACTCAATGATTGCGAATCTATCGAGTGTTGCCTGGTCAAGCACCATACGGCCAGTGTACATGTCATCTGCACCATTTCCTACTGTATTACCGGCAGCTACGAAGTGAACATGGTCAAAATCAACTCGACCGTTAGGGAACTCAAAGTAGCCATTAGCAATTGCAGCATTGAGAAGAACCAGAACTTCAGGAATGGAAGCATCCATTTCGTCCAGGAAGAAGATGCATTCGTTCTCATCTGTACAAGCTTTATAGAACTCTGTCTCGTGGAATTCCCCCCCAGCATCAATGAAGCCGGTCAGTTTGTATTCCTGCTGCACGCTGTTGGAGAAGTAGAAGTTCCAACCAAGTTCGTTTGCAATCTGCTCAACTGTGTGATTCTTACCAGAACCAGCAGGACCTGCGAGGTATACCGGAATACCACATTCAAGGCAGCACTTAATTTCTTCGTATCTGTCATGGTGAACTTCACCACTCTCTTCAACCTGAGGAATCTGAATCTTAGGAATCTCAATTCCTTTTCCTTCAAGTTCGTTTTTGATTTTGCTTGAGGTTGTACCAACCTGCTTTGCAGTGGACATCTTCTTAACACCCTTGGTTTCGTATTCACGTTCAACCTTTTCAACCTGATAGTTTGCATCGAAGTAAATTCTGCAACCATCAATCACGGTTGTGTTACCGTAAGCACGTCTTACGTAAGTGAACTGTCTGTCAGAACCGTCGAATGTAAGTGTTACCACTACACAATCCTTTTTCATTGCCTTTTCGATATTGAGTACCTTGAAATTCACGTTTGTCATAATGTAATCTCCTTTTCAACTGAAAACTTTTAAGTAGGTTTGTTTGTACCTTACGAGATTATTATACCACGTAAATCCGCATTTGTACACCCTTTTTTCGAAAGTTTTTCAAATATTTTTCAAAAACCTCAAGGGAGGTTGCCCTCCCAAGAAACTTAACTCAATTTTTCAAGGAGCTCATCAACACTCAAACGACTGATTTCTTCTTCAGTGTTTCCTCTGAGCAGCGTAGGAAGAACAATCTCACCTTTACCACATACAGCTTTGAACTCACTCTCATTAGGAACTCTTCCGTATCCGAATCTATAGCTCTTCGGAATTGTTGGATAAGTCTCAATAAATCTGAAGTACAAGCGTCTGAACATCGAAGGGTGAACCAATGGGAATGCCAGCTTACTGATGTTGAGTTTCTCACCTGCAGACTTAAGGCGGATTTTAGCACATACATAACCAGTGCTAATCATTAAGTTCAGGTTTACTCGAATTCCGGATTGCTCAATCTTCTTAATGATTTGGAAGCACTTAACACTCTCAGCTTTCATTGTTTCACTTGATACACAAGCACTAACAGAGATTGTTTTGTTTATCGTAATCACTTTGTTCTTGACCGGAACGATTTTCTTGTTCACCATGTTGTTTGGTACACCTTGCAAGTACAATGGAACGATTGCTTGGTAACCTGCCATACTCAATATGTTCTTGTAAGTGGTTTGAACATCTTTCTGAGTTTCAGCTATTTTGAGCTTCTTGGTAAGTTCCTCAGCTCCAAACTGCCAACCATTCTTGAAAAGGTCGGATGCTTCATTGAATGAGCTTGTACCATACCAATTATCTCTGCTTCGTCTTGAACTACTAAGCTCACCCCATCTGAAAGTTTCATTCAGTGGTTGATTGCAAATGTAATCGTAAAACTCTTTCAAACTCTCAAACTCACATACAGTCCATTTCTCAACACCTGTATAGATTCCTTTTGTTTCTCTCATGTGTGTTCCTCCTCTAAGGATTTATTCGGTAACCTGTACCACTGTAATTATTATACCACAAATAAATTCATTTGTACATAGGTTTTGCGAAATTTCTTAAAAATATTTTTAGAGGTATAAAAGAAAGAAATATATAAAGAAAGAAAATAGGGATGACGTTAGGCCTTAATCTCGGCTACGTCTCTTATGGCGTTTAGAACTGGCATAGGCAATCTCATCGAAGTCATAGTTTGTAAGCATAACAGTCTTATGAGCTTTGGCATATTCTTTCTGCTTCTCATACTCTGCTTTCTCTTTCAAGTACTGCTCACATTTGCTATGACAACCTGGATGCCTTTGGGGGGGAACACAGTTCTTGCAACAAGTTATTGCCATAGGCTTTCCTACCTTTCCTCTTGCAGCTTATCTTGGTCACCTATGAATCCAAACATAGCTATCCCTGCCGAGTCCGCTGCATCGTTGTTGTACATATACTTCTGCCCATCTCTGACGAATGTACCCTTAGTCTTTCTTCCCTCTATTGGTATGAGAATGCTATCTTCCCATCCTTGCTTAATCAGCCATCTGACTGTAGGCCATTTCTCTTCTGGAACTCCATACTTGTTTGCCATAGGTTTGCTGGTCCCTATCACTTGGGCTTTCCAGCATCTGGTATCTACACTATAGACTGGGACACAATACTCATGACACATATCGACAATAATGCTGTTTAGGGCACCAATGGACTTTATGTAGTCAATATTCAGAAAGCCTTGAGAACGAAGTCTAATACGCTCAATGATACACACTACAGATTTAGCTTTGGGACAAACTGCTCTAAGGAGACCACTAAGCGTATTACCTAATGCCCTCCTCTTATCACTATTAGTTTTGTATGTATCTAACTGTAGGCTTCGTACTTTTACCAGCTTTCCATCTGCAGCAATACTAATACCGGTATTGTTATATGATTGGTCTATGCCTATCACGACTCGTTTGTACTTATATTGCGTTGTTTTACACTGTTTGCATTGCTTATCATCACAGTCTAAACAATCCAGATAGACAGCTGTGCCTAATATAGGACACGGTCTACCCATGACAAATACCTCCTTAAAATATGATTAATTCCAGGGATTCCAGAATGTCCCCAGATTTAATCCAATTATTATATGGTAATTTATATACCTATTTATATTTGAATCAATCTGGTTAATTCTGGAACCTTCTGGGAATATCAATTTTATATATTGAATTTCTTCTTAATATCCTCTTCGGACACCATCTGCATAGTGAATCTGTCTGTTGCATGACGCTTACACTTATATGCCTGACCATTATTGAGCCATACCACAATAGATGTACTGCCCCAAGGTCTATAGTCAACTACCATAGCAGCATGTTCAGGACTCCAATTACAGAAGTCTTTATAGATTTCACCCCAAGTAAGTTCTACTTCTTTAGCCATTATCGATACGCACCTTTCCTTTACCGATACCCCAGCAAGCTTCCCTCATGAAACATTCTTTGCAACGCTTACATGTAGGGCTACCTGCATCTTTAGGTCTGGCAACCATCTTGTGTTCTTCAAATACACGGTCATAATGGAACATGATAGATTCTGCTCTACCGGCAAAAGGCTCAATCTTTGGAGGCTCATAGTCGTATACCTCAAGCTTGAACTCCTGGGTGTTCTTATCCTCATTCAGAACAAATCCTTTGGTATAGTCTTTACCATTCCAAGTCCCTTCTTCTTTTGCCTTCTTAATACAGAGATGCATGTACCACTGACACTGCTTCCAAGCCGATGGATGCTTGGTCATCCTCTGAAACTGGTATGTATTGACTGACTTAATCTCACCAATCATTCTTCCTTCAAAGAACTCAGGAATCAAACAGTCAATATCAGGTGTATAGCTAAGCATATAGTCATCACAATATCTTGTGTAGTCCATATCTTTTGCTGTACCATAACCAGCACGAATAAGCAACCTTTGCCACTTCTCATGAATAGCGTTACCTTGCTCAAAGATTCTCATCAGACCAACTTGTGTTTGCTGACCTTGAAGCTGCTTATAAATCAAACTCAACACCTGAGCTCTTAAGCAGAAGTCCTTATCACCAACAAGCATTGCAGATGCATGGAGACCAACACGTTCCTGGGATTCAAGGCCTCTTGTCATTACCTGCTTGACGAACTTTGTTTCCTCAGGAATGTTCTTAGGCAGGTAGAACATATTATTGAAGATTTTCTCAAGAGCTGCAGCATCAGAACTCTGAATCTTTGTACGATTCCCTTGAGCTTCCTTTTTGATGTTATCAACCAATCCCATACGATGTCACCTCCTTTGGTCTGTTTAGAATGTGATGTACAATATACATATACACCAATCCTTTGTTCTCAATGTCACCAAGGTACCAATCGGCAAATTCCTCTGGTTCCTCACCAAAGTTCTTCATCAAGGTTTCCTCAATGCCAACCAAAGGAAAGACTGTAGTGTCATGCATACCAAACAATCTGAAAAGCTCATCATCTGATTTAGTGTAAGCATAATCGTCATTGACTATTGCTTCACATAATCTCTTGAGCCATGAGTTTATCTTACCCATTTTACCAAGCTTATGATGATGCTCAAGAATCATTTCAGGTGTAGGCCACTCATACCAAGTAATACGACCTGCCTCCCTCATTGATTGATTATGCTTAACACCACAAACTTCAGCAATATGATTCATAGCAACGGCTGCTTTTTCATAACCAACGTATGTAATGAGCTTGGCAAGCACGTATGCCTCAAAATAGTCCTGATGAAGTATGTGGATTCCATTACCTCTGTTGGCAGGAACTTTGAACTTACCACCAAGTCTCTTTACTTTGCTGTTCTCATCAAGGCAATCCATTCTCAAATCCAGGTAGTTAAACCATACATTGTAGAAGTCATCCTCTGTACAACTCATAATCAAACGGTATCGTGTCCAATCGTACTTATCACGTTGCTGTTCAATCTTGAGTGCCTTATCTCTAAACGGAATCACATACTTAGATTCCTTTAACTTAATCCATCTTGGACATTGACCACTGGCATAAATCTGGTCGAGGTTGAAATATGGTACTTCAATTACAAACATACATCGCCCCTCCTGTTCACCACTCGTACAATGCCTGCATTCTTAAGCATGCGAGCACATATACCACAAGGAACAGGATTCATGTCTTCATAGTAGCCAACAATCTCTTCGTCCCACAAATCGGACTTTACTTTATCCAATCCGTATTCCTCACATGCCAAGTAAACCGTAGCACCAATCAATCGTTCTCGACTTGTAGCAATCAGTGCATTCTGCTCTGCATGAACACTATCACAACTTTCGTATCCTGAATACCTCTCGGCATTTGCTCTCTTACACGTACCTCTGTCACAACAGTTTTCCTCACCCCTTGGACTGCCATTGTAACCGGTTGCGATGATGATGTCATCCTTAACAATAACACAACCATAATGACGTTTGATACATGTACTGCGTTTGGAAACTGCAAGGGCTATGCCAAGGTAATACTCGTCTTTTGTTATTCTTGCCATAAGTTCCCCCCCTTAATTTCCTTAGCTTTGGTGAGGTACCAATCGGCCTTCTTCATATCCTCTTCAAAGTTACCTTTGAATGGAGCTCTATTCTTATACTTCCAAGCATTACAAATGCAGAAGTGATAAACAGCTTCAGGACCAAATGCAATCATCATTTCATCGATTGACTCAAACTTATTCTGAGTGTAATGCGAAGGATGATTGACAGGGTCATGACTTGGATTAGTCGTCTGATTCTTCGACATCGTCATCCACCTCCTCTGCAATACAAACATCAATATAAACTCGTTTACGTTCCTGAGCGATTATCTGACACCCACATGCAGGACAATCAAATGTATCGTAGAGATTTCCTTCTGTATGCTTAAAAGCTGTAGTCAATCCAGATTCACCATTATCTCTTGCAATGTAGTGTTTATCAATTACCGGTGTGAATTCACATCCACAAACTTTACACTTAATCATTCGTCGTCATCCTCCTCTAAGAACTCTTTCGGAACGCGCTTACCAAACTGCTGAGCTCTTTGCGCCATGATTTCCTTTCGAATAGACTGAACATCATCAAAGCTTACAAAGCCTCTGTCAAAGAACAGTGGGATTTCGCATTCCCCCATCGGGTTACTTACCTTTGATTTGACTACCTTGCACTTCATAATCAAACCAATTTTCTCGGTTGTAGCTGAATTGTATGGATTCTTATTCGGAATCTCAATCCAACCTTTTCTTGCCACCTGAATACGAAGTGAACATGCATGCTTAAGCTTACGTCCACCAGGTGTGTCTGTTTTCTCACCAAACATCATGGCATTCATCTTATCCCTTACCTGATTGATAAAGATAAGTGTTGTGCCAGTCACTTCAATGATTTCCTCGATTGTAGGTAGATACTTATTCATCAATCTTGCAGTACCACCAATACGCTGTTCCTCAATGGAATCCTTTTCGGCAGACTTAAGAACCTTTTCAGCATCTTCCTTTGGTACCATGCTCGGCACACTATCAATACCAATAAGAGGGATTCCTGCTTTTGCAAACTGAATCGTTTTATTGAAAGCATCCTCACCATACTTGGCACGATAAATCAACATTTGTTTTGGTCTGTTTCCAAAGACCTTTGCTCTTTCTGCATCGAATGTTCCCTCAATAGGAATATCCAAACACATAGGATGCAATCCACACAAATGATAAAGCAGAGTTGTTTTGCCTGAACTTTCAGGACCAAAGATTTCAACCACTCGACCTTCAGGCATTCCACCACCAATGATGGCATCTAAATCCTCAATACCTGTAGACCAACGATTGATTTTGAGGTTTGCGTGCTCACTACCAATTGAGTATACCGCACCCTTACCTTCCTTTTTGTTAATGTCGTTGCAAAGCTTTATAATAGCTTCTTTGTTTGTCTTTGCCATAACGGCTGTACCTCCTTGAATTACTTGGATGGGACGGCCAACCTGTGACCGCCCTCCATTTTCATTCTCATCTATAGAATTTATTTGCGAATACCGATGATAGCAATACCACCAACATCGTCATGCGTTTCTGCATAGGCTGCAATAATAGCCAGCTTGTCTTCACTCTCAATGAGCTCATCATCAGCCTGAAGAAACGCCTTAAGGTCTTCCTCTGAAGCACTTTCAACAAGGGGCTTAAGTGTACTGATGAACTCTTCAGCAGCTTCATCTGCCATCTTGTTTGCCTGGTCCATCTTAATCATCATTACCTTCTTGTTCTCTTTAAATTTCTCAATCATGTTTGTCATTTTACTTTCCTCCGTTTTTCTTTTTATTATCGTTGTGCATACTGATTGCTACTGCTACTACAAGAATTACAACCTCAACAATAATCGTTGTTGCAACTCCTGCCCAAAATGGATTCACATACATAGGCAACTTCCTCCTTAACAAATTTAGGGTATGTACATCCCTTGATTATATTATACCATACTTTTCTAAGTTTGTACATACCCTAAATGAACTTTTACTGATTTGATTTTGCGTACAATGTGCTGTTATATTTAGTCACACGACTGACATACGTCTTTTTGTTGAACTCCAAAGCACCTTGCTCTTTCAGAATCTGAATGACTCTTGATGTGACAGTCCTTGACTTGCATCTATCGTAGAAGTCATCATAACTTCTAAACACACCATTTGCTTTTCGTTCAGCTTCAATCGCAGCAGCAGCCTTTTCACCAATGCCTTTGATTGAACTTAGGCCTTCCTGAATTACCACTTCGCCTTCAACCTTACGAAGTGTATAGTCAGCCGAGTAGTTAACATGTGGCAAGAACAGAACCGCATTGTCCTTTACTGCATTTTCCTTGAACTTTGCCATCTTAGCTTCATCACCACTGTACTTCATCTTCACATACCAGAATTCTGTCGGATAGTAAATCTTATAGTACATCTCTTCTACAGAGATTAGACTATAGCCAGTAGCATGTCCTTTATTGAATGCATAGTTGAAGAACTTATCAAAGATTTCGAATGCCTGTTCTTTGGTCATACCAAATCGCTTAGCACCTGCAACGAACTTCTTAACGAACACATCATAGGATTCCTCGAAGTTTCTGATTGCCTTTTCAGTACCACCACGTTGCATCTTCAAAATCTTATCGGCCTCAGGCCACTCCAACCCACCAATGTTAACTGCAATAGCTTGTACTTGTTCCTGATATACCACACATCCATAAGTCTTTTCCAGATATTTGCTATAAGGAAGTGACTTATCAATATGAGCTTGGTCAACCTTATTAGCTGCATAGATTTCAGGCATCTTCAAACTAAGTGGTCCAGGTCTGTTCATAGCAGATGCAGCAATTACATCTTCAAAGCAATCGGCTTGAATTACCTTAAGCATATCCTGCACCGATTTCTTTTCAAACTGGAATACGCCATCACAATTTCCTTCACCAAATGCTTGCATGATTTTCTCATCGTTTACCCAGTCTTCATCAAACTCATCATGACCAGTAAGCTGTCTAAGCTCACCAATACTTGACATTGTAGTAAGACCAAGAATATCGAACTTAATAACCTTAATCTTTTCCATGTCGTTCAGGTCATAGTTTGTGAAATGCTTACCGGTCTTTGAATCAATACGAACAGCCGTATAATCCAAAATATTGCCACCAGTAATAGCAACACCAGCAGCATGAGTACCGATGTATCTGATTTTATTGTACAGCTTACAGAAGTGTTTGATGATGTTATCGTACTGAGCATTCCACATTCTTGCTTCTGCAGATTTAGCAACTGCATCAAGGTCAAGCAAACCTTCATTGATATGACTATTGATAAAAGTCTTGATTTGCTTAATCTCATCTTTGTTGCCTTCCAATCCACAAACCTTTGCAAGGTCATTGATAAGGTTATCAACACGATACAAACCATAAGAACAAATCTGAGCTGCATTGTTTGGGTATCGTCTAAGCAGATACTCGATAACCTCAGCTCTACGAGATGTCTCAAAGTCAAGGTCAATATCAGGCATCTTTTTCTTGTCGATACGAAGGAATCGGCTAAAGTCAAGGTCAAACAGAATCGGGTCAACATCGGTGATTCTTAAAGCATAGTTCACCAAACAGTTACAACCTGAACCACGACCAGGGCCTACATAGATTCCTTGGTCCTTAGCCCAGTTGGTATAATCGGCAACCATCAAGAAGTAGTCCTCAAAACCATGATACTTGATAACCTCAAGCTCTTCCTTAATTCGTGCTGCATACTGCTTATTCCACTTGCCACGTCTCTTAAGACCTGCTTTAATCTTTTCCTTGAGTAACTCAAATGAATCTCTTTCAGGGTCAAACTGAGGAAGCTTAAGTTCCAGCTGGTCAAGGATGTCACCATCAACCTTGTCCTCAATCTCCTGAAGATTCCTAATCATCTCTTTTGCCAGTGCCTTAGCTTTATCTTCACCAAAGTCACCTTTATGCATCTTGTAGAATCGCTGCATGATTTCCTTTTCAGTAGGCATGTAACGTTCTTTATATGTTGCCTCAATATCTTCGAAGTTATGTTTAGCAACCTCATGCATTTTCATATAAGTATCAAAATCTTCCTTAGCACCTCTATGCGAATCGGAAGTCAAGATGCACTTGATACCTAACTTCTTTGCCAACTTAATTGATGCAACGTTCACCTTTTCCTGGAGTCCAGGTTCGGTGATTGAATATGGCTGAATCTCAATGTAGAAGTCATCACCAAAGATTTCAACCATCTTATTTAAGAACTTCTCCGCTTGGCTTAACTTGCCTTCCTTAATACACTGAGCAAGGTAGCCAGCAACACAAGCACTCGTACAAATAAGTCCCTCATGATACTGTTCCAAAAGCTCAAATGTCCAGAGCGGATTGTAGTATTTGATTTTCTCACCCTCATACTGAAGTGTATTCATGTTAGTGTAGCCTTGACGGTCTTTGGCAAACAAACATAAATGGTAGCCTCGTGTCTGAGGTTTATACTTCGGCAAAAAATATCCTTCACATCCCATGATAGGCTTGATGCCTTCCTCTTTACATGCATAGTAATGTCTTACCAATCCGTTTGTGTTACCATGATTTGATGTGCCTAAGCTTGTATGCCCCAGCTGTTTGGCCAGGGCTGCAAGTTCTTCAGGTTTTCCAAAACCGTCAAATGTCGAACACTCATCATGTCTGTGTAAATCTACCATTTGCAACTCTCCTTTTCTTACATACAAAAAATACTTGTCGATTAGCTTGAACAGGAGACAAACAAGCAATCGTAGCTCTTACGTAACTTTCAGGAAATGCTCCTCTGAGCTTTGATGCCATGACACTCAAAACTGAGTCAGACTCAAGTAGCTTATTGTACTCACGTTCTTCAAGGCTCCAACCAAGTTCCTTATTGATTTTGAACCCTTTATTGATTATACCATAAATCTCAGAGAATGTAAACTCTGAATCGTGGTCATCAGGCCAAACTCTATCTTCGAAAGCACCTTCATCAGGAGGAGTTGGTGTAGTGAACAACAACATTCCTTCAGGTACCAACCAGTTTGCAATCCTCTCAAACATGAGTGGAACAATTTTCTTATCCAAATGTTCAACCACTTCCATAAACACAATAGCATCAAATGGTCTTTGCTTTGTGCAGAAGTTATTGAATTCTTCCGATGTAATGTCTGATACGGTAATCTTTGCATCCGATTCGTATCGTCTATCACCATCAACTCTCGTGAACTTAATATCGTCACGTTTGAAGTTTTTCTTAACCACATTCTCAAGGTCACTCGAACCTGCACCAAGTTCCAATACTCTTGAATCTGTAGGCAGCTGGGCGATGTGCCCAGCCACCATAAGAATTCTATTAAAGTTTGAAAAGCTCCAGTGCAAATTGTAGTTACATTCAGAGAATCGGTCAAAACCTTTTTCTCGATTTGCGTTCTTACAATTCACCTCTGTTTACCTCCTTAAGCTTTTCAACAATCAGCTCAACACACTCAGCAGGTGTCATATTCGATGTATTAATCTCAATGACCTTATCCTGACTATAGAATCGTTTGATGTTGTCTCTCAAGAGTTTCTGAGCTTTGCCATAATTATATGGACATTCCTCATTATATTCCTTGAGACGTTTTGCCACAAC
Organism: Oscillospiraceae bacterium; assembly: GCA_045602925.1. Taxonomy (GTDB): domain Bacteria; phylum Bacillota; class Clostridia; order Oscillospirales; family Ruminococcaceae; genus UBA7477. The sequence continues at coordinate 37,011 of JAZSCN010000013.1, forward strand.
ATCTTCAGATGCATGACAGTACACAATCATGAAGTCCTGATTCTTACTAATCTTACGAGCCTGATGAATGAAGTCCTGATTGCCAAGCTTTGTCTCACGATTGAACAGCTTATCAAAAGTCATGTACCCCATAGGGCCTCTGTCAATCACCATGTGCTTGAAGTTTGTAGCCTTAAGGAATTCCCATTCAAGGGTACCTTTACCAGCTTTATCCAAGCCTTCAAAAATCACCCACATAGTTAATCCTCCCAGGACTCAATCATTTCTCTTTCACCATCAAGCAGAAGCTCAGGCTCTTCATCATAGATTCTCTTAAGCTCAGCATACCAAGCAGACTTGGAGTAATCGAACTTACAATTCTCAGTAACCTTGGTTACGTTAGGATTGCCATCAGGGAATCTCTTGAAGCTGTTACCAAATACATCATCACCGGTAAAACACTTCTTCTGATTTGCACCAAAAGCGTCGCATCTACCGAGGTTCACTTCATACACCATCTTATCGAGCTCGTCCATTTCGGTATCAAGAGCAATTGCCTTTTTGAGCTCCTTAAGCAGGTGTCTGAATGCGTAGTTGATTTCATCAGCCGTATTGTTCTCGAGTCTCTGACCACAAACATTCACCAACTGAGGAAGAGTGAAAGAACAAGAAGCATCGCATGTCTGACCATGCATCAACAGATAACGTGCATCCTGATAAGGGATAACCGTATGGTCTCTGCCATCATCGTTTCCTCTTGTCATATCATCATACAGCTTCTGAGATTCCTCGATAAGCTTAACAGCTCTCTCATAAAACTCAGACTGAACAATGTTCAGAGGAAGCACCACATTGTGCTTAACATGCTGAGGCATCTGAGATTCAACCTGAAACAACCAACCACGATGACGGGTAAGCTGAGCGAGGTTAACACGAGAAATATTATGGAAAACTGCCTGAATCATAACAGTCTCCTGAGGTGTGGGATTGAGACGTCTTTCAAGTGAACCGGTAATGAACTCCCTTACAATAGGAAGATTCGGGTCATACTCAATATTCTGTAGCTCAATCCATGTCTGCTTAAGCATATCCCACATTACCTTTGCAGGATGCTTTGTGTAGCCAATAATGCTTACACCAATTCCTTTGTAGCCATTCTGAATTCCATTCATTTATTTGGCCTCCTTCTCAATTATTTCATTGATGATACCAATGTACTTCTTAAGACGATTCCTACACTCAATATAGATTTCGGTAATGCAGTCAGAAGAATTACCAAGCGCCTTTTCATTCAAGCACCACTGGTATACACTGTAGGCATCTGCCAACTTAAGTATATTATACACTATCGGTTCGGGTTTGTACACATCTCCGAGATAAGTTTTCCAATTTTCTTCGTAGTAGTCATGCTCAATCTTTTCAAGAATTGCCTGCATCTCAGGATAGTTTGCTTTTACATCATGAGGAATATCAGATGTACGACTCTCACATGTATCATGCAATGCAGCAAGAATCAGAACCTGTCGTTCCTGCTCATGAGTAAGACTAAGCTGAGCCATAATCTTCAAACAGAACAAAGATACGAAACATGTATGTTCAGCAACACTCTCATCCTGAAGACGACTACGATGATTGTATCGAATTATCTTTTTGAGCGGGTACTCACTCATTATGGATTCTTTACTCAACAATTCCAGCATAAGCAAGTCCCTCACCTTTCTCAATCAGTCCAGGAAGCTTGTCAAGGTCTTCAAACTTTGTGATAGTAACATCACCGGACTGAGCAAGCATCAGATTGAACTGGCCGTTAGGTCCAAGAGTTTCACAATAGTACACAATAATGATAGGCTTAAAAGTTTCAGGGTCATGCATACCGACATTGTAACCGTTAGCAAAACCAGCCTCCCAAATGGTACCCATATCCTTGCCGTCTGTGATTGCAAAGATAATATCACATTCCTTAATGTGTTCAACATTCGCAGAGAAGATTTTCTCACGAATTACCGGGTCAGTAATAGGAGACAAAGAACTGTTCTCCTTCGGACTCCATACATTAAAACCGAGCTCTCTCAACTTAGCCTTTACACGGTCCTCTCTTTCAGCTTGTTCAGGGTTGAACCAAGGGCTTGCAAAGTACACTTTCATATTTTTAATATCGTTCATCGTCGATTTCTCCTTTTCGTTTAGTATAAGGGAGGGAGTTACCCCTCCCCATCTTACAGTTCACCAAGACGGTCAGACACAACGCCAAGTTTCTGCTCAACAGCTTTGGCAAGGTCATTCCCATCAAATCCGGAAAACATTGCAACATTCATAAGTACAACAAAGCAATCAGCCAATTCCTCAAGCTTTGCCTGTTTATCACACTTATCGTTGCGATGTGATTTCCACCTCTTATCAGCATCCAACACCTCACCAATCTCTGACATAAGCTGCTGAATATGATATGATGCTAAACCAACATCGTCAACCGGAACAGTTACAGTATGCTCATCTTTGTATCGGTCATATACACCTTTACTAATGAGCTTATCTTGAGTTACGAGCTGAGTGTTAAACAACTGCTGCAATGTTACTGCATTAGTCGTCTTCCCACTCATCTTCGTCCTCCTCTTCACCCCAATCTTCCTGAGCAGCATCCCACTCCTCAAGCTGATTGATGTAATACTTGGCCGGCTTCTTAGGTGCTACCTTGATGCCGCGTTCCTTACAGAGGTCGTACAATTCTTTTGCAGACATTTCAGAATAGTCCACAATATCTTCGTCCTCCTCTTCACCCCAGGACTCATCATCATAATCGTCCTCGTCATCTTCCTCGGGTTCAGGCTTACGAGTAGCCTTCTTGCCGGTAGACTTAGGTGCACGCTTCTTAGGTGCTTCATCCTCGTCTTCGTCATCCTCAGATTCATCACAAGGGAACGCCTTATCAAGCATCTTGAGGATTGCCTTTTCAGAAAATGCCTTTGCCTTCTCATTTCTGAACTTAACCTTATCCATAGGAACTACAGAATAAGTCTTGTTCTGCTGCTTACCGGACACACTAATCACGTAGTCACGGTCACAGATTGTACCATAATTCTCATACATAGCCATGAGAGCAGGAATAGGACTGCAGTTATTCACAGGGAACATGAACAGCTGAACTTCCTTGGTTTCGTAATTGTATACAGACCAAATATACTGGGAACGAGTACGCAGGCTTTCATCATCACAGTAAGGACAATTCTTACCAAACAAGTCCTGACAAGGAACATTGATTCCTGCCTCGAAGCTGTCATGGAAAGTAACCTCCATACCGTCATCCATGTCAGTCAAGAAACGAACTCTCTGTTTCTGACCTTCTCTGAAGTAGATGAACTTACCTTTGTTCTGACCAGACTTTTTAACGTCTGCTTTAATCTTATCGACTAAACCCATTTTGGTTTCCTCCTTGATTTCTTTTGAATTCACTCATTGTTTTTCTAAACATCTTGTCAAACGATTCTTGGGTCATATCACCCGGGTCTTTAACACCTTTAAGATACTTAAACCTCGTCACTTTGAAATGCTTCTTCAAAAACTCGGTTCCTTTACGACCACATTCATCGTTGTCCAATGCACTTATCACCTTTGTGATTCCTTTGTCTTTCAGCTTTTGAATTTGCTGAGGCGACATCTTCCAACCTAAAATAGCAACCACATTGTCTTCACCAAATTGTACAAACTTCAATCGGTCCATGTAACCCTCAACCACAAACACATAGTCCTTGGCTCCATAGTTACCAACCAAAGTAGTTGCTCGGCTAAATCCTTCATTGTACAAATACTTTCGTTTCTCTTCGATAACCTTAAGCATCGTACGACATACCCAACCTTTGAACTTTCCATTGTCCAACATCGGGAAGATTATTCCGTAACTTCGATTATATGTAACCTTTGCCTTACACTTATGTAGAGTTTCAGGGCTGAATCCTCTCTTGGCCATGTACTCTTTTGCGGCCACCACCTCAGGTTCATCAGAATCCCTCCAGTTGACTTTTCTTAATCCGTGGTAATAATCATAGGCCTCATTATAAAGGTCCTTCTGGAGTGGTTTCTGTTTTACCAGAGACCTATCCAATTTAATGTTACTACACTTATCGGATTTCAGAATACGAAGATATTTTTGATAAGCCTGCAAGTCATTTAATCCGTTGTGTTTGGATTCCATGAGCTGTACAAACTTCTTTGCATCACCAGTCAAATTACATCCAAAGCAGAACCATGAACCATCTTCAAAATTCACTATCATGCTTGGATTCACATCATCATGAAAAGGACAGACAATTTTCTGACTTAATGATGCAACGTCCGGTATCAGGTTATAATACCATAATACTTTGGCTAACGCCTCACCATTTTTGTTCTCCATCATCATGCCCTCGCTTCACACCAACAGTGAAGTAGGGATTATGACGTTTTATTGTGTAACAACCTTGAACTTGTTCTGTAGTAACCTTACCAATCTCTTCAAGTCTATCAAGTTCCTGAGTATCAACCGATTTAGATACAGCCAGAAAAGACTTAAAGATTTTAGGGTCCACATCACATTCTTTCAAGTAAGCAATCAACGCGTCCATGTCAGTGACTTCGTAACGTTTGATAATCACTTGCTTTGCTAAGCTTTTACCTAATGCTTTTTCAAGCTTATCAGGGTCAAACTCAACGCTTGATTTCTGGATTCGATTGACAACCAAGTCACCTTCAACAAACCCATCGAACGAGAATGTCATTGACTTGTCAATGCCTTCACACTCAAAATAGTCCTCCATATCACTGTTGAACTGTGCTTTCAATTCATTGAACTGTGATTGCACCTGTTTGAATCTTGCCTGTTTTTCAAAGAACTTACGAACAGATTGTCTACACTCAGTTGCAGTGAGCTTAGCCTTTCTGTTCCTCTTTGCCATTATCATCCACCAGTCCTTTCAACAGTTTGTAAACTCCACGAGGCCAACGCTTACCAGTCCTTACCCACACAATATCGTCAAACGATACGATGTATTCTGCACCATAATCGGTCTCAAGCTTGAGCTTACGATTTTTGGTAGACTTACGAGTGACCTTAGCAGATTTTACCTTACCATTGGAAAGACGGAAAGCAACCAAAGTACCGATTTCGATGTTCTCAATGTACGGCATCTTCTGAGCCATATCTACATCGACGTTGGCGGATTCTTTCTCAACTTTATCTTCCACCTCTACGACATTTTCCTGATTGTCAACCTTACATTCGTCTTTAGCACTTTCAGATTCGTTGGTATTCTCAACCACTTCCGCTCCTAAGATTGCATCAATCAATTGGTCCTTGGTCATATCCCATCTACCGGAGATGTTCAATTCCTTGGCAAGCTCTCTGAGCTCTTTACAGGTTTTCTTCTGCAGATTTTCTCTTGACATACCTATGTCCTCCTTTGTTAATTTGGTAGCTGCATACTACCGAGGCTGGACATTAGTCCATTTAATCCTTGCGGAACCTTTCGTCGTAATTCTCAACGACTCATCAGGGTAGCTTATTCAAACTCATACTCAACCTTAAGGCTAAGCAATTCAACCTCTTCAGCACAAATCACATTTCCCTTAGGTCTCCAAATTTTAATACCACCAATCACATACACATATTCATCGTCATTTACAGGATTCACAATGAATACAAATTCATGAGCCTTCACGTTATCAAGTGTGGTTTCGAAAAGTACACACTCACCAGTTTCCTTGAGCACAAACTCCATTTTAATTTTCATTTGAGTAACCTCCATTTGATTTTGTGATTTTATTATATCATGTTTATTAGAACTTGTACACCCTTAATTTATCGAACTTTCCATGCATTATACACACATTTCTGTGAGCAATCCCATGTGTCATAAATAACACCATCAACACAACATGTAAGATGCCCGGCCATATTTAAGATGTATCGTCCTTTTGGATATGCTTGGCAAAATCTTTCGCCATTCATTCGAGGTTCACCTTTAACTGCAGGAAAGCTAAGCTTTATGTAACCATGCTTCTGCATATATGCTGCAATATTCTTTCTGTCGTTGAAGTAATCGCAGTGTGTTTCCTTCTTCAAACGATTAAGTTCTCTCTGAACTTCCATGTAATCACGATTTTCTGCACCTGCAATTGCTCGTTTTACGCAATCACCAACTCTCTTTCCTTTTGGATGTAGATTTAAGAATCTGTACATTTGTTGTCCTCCTGAACACTTTAGTATTTTCGGCTAATCATTTAACCTGTATATATTATACCACATTATTTTTGATTTGTACACCCCTTTTTGAAAAGTTTTTGAAAAAGTTTCAGGGCGGCCAGAACCGTCTCCTGACCACCCCTACACTCATCAATCAAAAATTCAACTTACATTCCAATTTGCTTGAACACGAAGCCGATAACAATGCCGACAATTGCTGTTACGATATACCCAACCACTTTTCTCCACATTTCTCCATCTCGCTCTTCTAACTTCTCGAGTTTTTCACTTTGTTCTTTCTGTGTCTCAGCCATTTGCTTCACGCTTAATGCGAGCTCTCTAACTGAGATGGCAATATCAGTAACCTGCTTTGTCTGTTCCTCCAGAAGCTTGATTCGCGAATTTTGGCGATTATGTTCTTCTTCCATTCTCCTACGGAACTCTTCGTGCTCAGCTCTAGTGATTGGACTATCCATAACTTTGTCCTCCTATGTTCTTTACTGAGCAAGCTCACCAAGGTCAAGTGCTTCAAGCACTGCCTTAACTTTAGGCTGAATAACAGCCGGTACCTGGTCAAAGGTGCGAACACCCTTAACGATGAGAGTAGCATAAACTTCTGCCATCTGTTGTTCCTCCTTTCTTAACAGGATTCTTAATATGAAAAGCTTGATTCTACACAGCATTTTCATCACCATTAAGCATCACCGGCCAATTCCGGATAGCCCCAATCAATAAGCACCTGCTTCACATCACCTCTAATGGATGCAGGTACCTGGTCAATAGTTTTAATACCTTTAACAATAAGGCTAGCATACACTTCAGCCATTAGATTCCACCTCCTAACAGAAGCTCATACACCTCAATCAAACCCACCTGAGTCTGAGTGAGTTCTGCATTCAATCTTTCGATTGTCTTTTCATCTTCAGTCATTTCTCTCAAACTGAAACGAGTACCGCCATTATAAGGATATTTCGAATTAAGCTTCATCTTACCCTTATTCACATCATCGATTGTTACATTAGAAAGATTCTCCTCAGAAAGAACTTCATCAGCAATCGGAGTTTCGGACTCATACTCAGTCCCATTCAGATTCAAGTTCAAGACCGTGCCGTCTGCGAGCAGGATACTGCTTTTCACCAAACTTGACTCTGTACTCATAGTCATTACGTTGTTTTCGTTCGACATTCTCTTGACACCTCCATTGTCTTATGAATAAATCATCAAATAACTCATCCATACTTTTCAATGTTTTGTATGAATTAAATTGCTCCATGTAACCTCTCCATGATTTATATTGCTGAAGAATCTCATTATACTGAATTTCACCAGCATCAAGTTTTTCTTTCAGCTTTTTGAGTTTTCGTCTTTCACGAACAATGCTCGCATGGTCAGGTCTCATGATTATTTTACCAGTTTCTGTGAGATGAATCTTCGCTTTCAAAAACTTGAAGCCTTTATCAATTCGACATATCTTTGTCTTATTTACGTTCATCTCGATTCCAAGGTCTGCATACATTCCTTCAACAAGTTGTAAACACTCAGCAAGATATTCTTTATCCTCATGAATCATGTAAAAATCATCCATGTATCGACCATAACCTTTTATCTTCAATTGTTCTTTGATAAAGTGGTCAATTTCATTTGGATAAAAGATTGCAAGTATTTGAGATACCTGACTACCTAAACCAAGCGATTTATCACCAAAAGCATCCACAAAGTCCATAAGCAAATACAGATTTTTCGGGTCATGCCCAAGAACTTTCTTACATTGCTCATACACACAATCATGGTCTATGCTATCAAAGTATGCATGCAAATCGGCCATTGCAATGTAACCAACATTTGTTCCATGAGTTCTGTAGTATCGTTGTAAATGAACTTTGAGTCTATCAAACGCTTGTGATATACCTCTTTGCTCCAACGATGCATAATTATCATAAATCAAACGAGGTCTTATATTCGGAATCAATGAAACATCAGATTGAGTCTTTTGAACCATTCGCTCATTTATATGAACAGAACGAATATTCCTAATCTTACCGCGTTCGTTTATCTTAAACACAGTAAAACCATCAGACATTCTATCCATCGATTCCAGTCGTTCTTTTGCGATTCTTACGCGATTGATTCGGTCAAGGTAAAAGTTTTGTGTAGAATATTTCCATGAAATTTCCTTCATGCATCTCTTACCTGACCTCATCAAATTGTTAGCATCAGCTATCTTTTCATAGTCGCTCATAATAAATATTTTGGCCGTTTATAGTGTTACTTAGTGTAGCCTTTTCTTTGCCCAAGCACTAAAACACATCAACCAAACACTTTAGGCTCAATCGCCAAGGTCATGTGCTCCTATCGTTCTTGATTTTAATCGGTCGTTCTTGCCTACATTTAGCAAATCAATACGATATCGGGCGAACCCGCCCAGAGTTGGAGGCGTTGTTGTTGTTGCTATTGCCGTTGTTGTTGACATTGCAAAAGTTCGTGGTGCGGCAGCACATAACCTATACACGGTATAACGGCCCTTAACCTCCGTTTCCGTTGTTTTGTTCTTCTAAAAACTTCTTATACTCATTCACAGTTGACTTTTTCCATCGATACAAATAATTCTTTGTTTTCTCTAATTGCTCAGAGTACTCCATATACTTATTCAAATCAATGTCAAAGAACTCTTCAACAAATTGAACTTCCTGCCTAATATTGGCAATATCACTTATAGCTTCATCCTCAAGTGAAATTCTCTTCTTAAACTCAAAATCAAGTGTACACTTAATCTCATTAGCTGCAGAAATATGAGCAACCAAATTTGACGTGTACTTAAAAAGATTGTTCCTTGTTCGTGAAACTATCCAATCCTCGTACTTACTAAGCACTTTAGTTTCCTCAACCTTTGTCTGATACTTATCGATTTTCTCAAACAATTTCGCAAGGTCAGGATATTCATCTCTGAGCCTATCGGGAATCAAACTCTTATGCTTAGTTTTCATCCCGTATGAACGCATTATCATCTGTGTTACGATATGTCGCAACTTAACAGCTTCATAAAACGCATCCAATTTAGACCCAGACCTTCTCCATTTTGGTACGCTCACGTTAGTTCCTCCTTTGAATCATTATGTGTCGGCTTTCGCCGCCACGATTGATGATTAAGCAAGAACGATTAGCGGGCGAACCCGCCAAGAGGTGGAGGCGTCGTGGCTGCGGCTAATGCCGCCGTAGCTGACAGAGCAAAAGCGCGTGGTGCTTACAGAAGAAGGGTCTAAACACCAATACCATGTAGAACGAATCCTGAAAAGAGAGTTCTGACACAAAGGCAACTGACTACATACACCGCCAGAATATCCTTCATTTGCCCAACCCTGATTTCCGGTTACCTCAACAACAGTAGGAAGTCTCATATTTCTCATCGCAGCAGCCCAAGCACCTTTATTGTTCTCATAAATACGTGTTTGTCTACAATAACCACGAACCTTCGCACTAAGTTTCGCAAACTCAGTTTCCATGTTTGCAGGCATCAAACTAGCAGCATAACCACCAGTATTATCATTCGTTGTGTTAAACTGATAAGTTGCTTCAGAAGAGAAACTTACAGGCATGCATACAATATGCTCAGGTCTTGCAACACCATCACCAAACGCCCATGCAGGGTACCAGTTTTTTGCAGCAACAGCCCACTTGTAGCCATTATCAACAAAATAATCACCGATTGCATATTTATGATGTTCACCAGCTCTTACGTATCCCATAAGAGTATCAATATCAATCTCAATACCACACTCTCTTGCTCCATTGATACAATCAAGCTCTCTACGCATTACAACATCAATCTGATGCATATCGTATACAAGTTTAGCTGCAGGAATCTTAGTTCCATCGTCTGTCTGAACGTCAACAACATCTGCCATACTAAGCACTGCTTCCTCAGGATATTCCAAAGAAGCTTTGATTGTAGTGATAAAATCACCATACGTCATCTTCCTCGTGCCACCATTCGCCAACTCAACGATAATCATATCGTTATCAACGAGGTCAAGCGTAGCGGCCAACTCAGGAATTTTCTTTGTTTCAACAGAAAGTACTGCCATCTTGAATTTTCCTCCTTTATTTTGATAGATTGTTCATCTTAACACTGACAACCAATAGGCCACTCAAACATAATGACCTCATTATCGGAAGTAGCAAGCAACTCACCAGAAGAAATTTCAGCAGGAGCAAACGCCTTACCAGAAATAAGCATCTTTTCGATATTACTCAAACGAGCCTCTTGCTCATCCAACTCAACTTGAATTGCACCAGCAGCATCTTCACTCAATTGACCTTTAACATTTTCAAACCAAGTATCAAATTCAGTCTGCCACATCAAAATATGTGTTGCATACCACTCATTATACTCGGCCTTCTGTTCGTCAGTCCAACCGGTAAAATCATTCTCCTGATTTGTAATCCAGGAAATATAAGCTGCCTTCTGTTCGTCAGTCCATGTATCATATTCCTTTTCATAGAATTCTTTGAACTCAGCAAAATACGTTTCAAACTGATTGAACAAAGTCGTGGTATCAAGCTGCTCAACAACACCTGTAACCCAACCACAAACTTCCTGATTCATTCGAGTATCAGTAATCTGAGCTTGAGTAATGTTAATTGAGCTCGCAGGAATACTTATAGTCGCAAGCTGCAATTCATAGTAATCAGCTGTTCTTGTAACCTCAGGAGCAACAGGGTTAACCGCAGGAGTTCCTTTCTTAACGACCAACCACATGTTCCTTTCAGAAAATCCAAGACGAAGCACAACAGAGTCGATTCTATTCAAGACACCATCGGCAACATCCACAGGCAGGTACAATGCATCAGTATTTTCATACCAATAACCGTTAATCCAACCTTGACCTCGTTCAACACCAATCTGCATCTGAGGTGTAGGCATTGCCATTACCTGAAGCTGATTTGAATGTTCCGCAAATACACCATTAGCAATAAAACTTGCAAAGTATGCTGCGAAGTGCTGAGCCAAATAAACTCTATCATACGCTTCACCTTCAAGATAGGCATCAAAAAATCCACATCGTTCCATTCGTCTTTCACCTCCTTTAAGTTATCTGTTGTTTCACCTTTTGCATAATCGTCGGATAAGAATATCCAAACGTTAAAACAAGTTCGTATTCATCATCGAAGTCCTCTTCGACCTCTGTAATTCGTGCAGATACCACAACACCAAGCTGCTTATCTCGCACCGTTACCTTATCACCTTTATTGTAATCTACACCAAACTCATACTGAACCTCACCAAATACTCGAATCTGAGCTTCGAAAGTCTCAGTTACTTTATGTTCAGCAAGCTTATTATCACCTCTATTTATAAGTGTTTCCTGATATTCAGCAGGAGTAAGCGATGTAGTAGAGCCGTCTTCATTCACGGTTTCAGACTGAAGGTCTCGAGCATCAACATAAAGCTCACGCCTGCCAAGACCATAAGAGTTGTTATCACCAGAGACTTGTGACTTTCTTTCAGCCCCAGTTCCTTCACCCATAACCAATGCTACAGATTTATTGTCCTGGTCATTCGTGTAGTAAGAACTCGAAAGAATATCTTCAAGGTCTGTACTAAACTCAACAGGGTCAACTTCATTCTGCTCAGACGTTCTATCAACACCCTCAACTACTTCAAAAATGATTTTCTTTTCTCGTGGTCTGAATAGCATATTAAAACCAATGTCAGCATTTGATGCAATCATTGTTAATGCATCATATACTTCTCCACCGGTTTTTTGCATTGTTATCAAACCACCAATTTGCTTATCCTCAGCCAACTCTAAGAATGGAATCTTTCGATTCGCATTCGTAGGATTTACACAATTCTGATTTACAATCTCATACATGGCAGTTGATGCCACTTTATTTACGCCATTGTATGTACCCCAGATAATTCGAGTCGTAAAAAGCATCTCAAGCGTTCGACCTTTCACATTGAATGTTTTGGTGCCTTTATCATCAATAGTGGATTTTACAATCTCAACCATTGCTGCATTATCACCACCACACCAAAGAATGTTGCCTTTCTTAAAATACTCAGAATTCTCATCTGTAATTGGGGCCCATAATTCAAAATTGGCGTATCCATTGAACTTATCCGGCCATATCAAACTATCAAATTGGTTTACCTCACCGATGTTATCAAATGTGCCGGAGTCGTCCAACTTAAATACAAGTATCTGAATCTGCTTTCCTAATAACATTCCTGCACCTCCAGATACTTATTGTTGAAGTAGATATATACCTCAAGATTTTCAACGTTTTCCTCAGCGTCATATCTGAAAAGATTATCACCTACAGAAAGCTGAAGCCACTCACTATCAAGGTCTCTATACTTAAAATAGTTTGTTGTGATACCATTCAATGTGCCTTGGATTTTCTTTTCACCGATTGTCGTGTTTATAACGATTTCCTCACCGGCCTGCATCGTCTTATTGACTTTGAAATATTTCTGTGTGTTAACGTTGATTAAGCTTGGTCCGTGTAATGTACCAATAGCTTTGAATACGATTTTCATACCAACATCAACCGCACCGGAGTTATTGATTGCAACAATCAAACTCGGCTGTCTCAAACCAAATACAATACCTCCAGGAGGATTCGGTGTCTGTGAAATAATCAACGGGAAGTGGAACATTGCAATTGTACTTGCAGCTGCCACCTTGCTTTCCATCTGTTCGCTAAATAATGGGTCAGGGCAATAACCTTCAACCTTAAACTTACAAACAACCTCATTGTTCTCTGCAATAGTTGTCGAGTATCTAACCGATGTATTCGGCAAGAATCTCAACACATAATCTTTGTAGAACAAATCAACTGCCTGCTGTGGATTGAAGAATCTATTGAGTATAGTCTTACGATTGGTCATTTCCCTTTCGGTACTTGCGATAACCCAACCAG
>JAZSCN010000014.1:0-2112 GCA_045602925.1 Oscillospiraceae bacterium
AAACAATGCACCTAAGCATATAAGGCTAATGGCTATATAGAGATACTATAGAGCCTATTGAGGAAAACCCTTTTGAAAAAGGGTTATTCCTCAAACTCCTTTCCTAAAACTTTTGTAATAAAATTTCAGCCCCATAGGGTACTCATCAGAGAGAACTTTCTAAATTCTCTTGATTGTGATAGGTACCCTATGGGGCTGAAATCATATCAGAAGTCTTTGTAAGGGGGTTCGGGGGAGAAACTTTCTCCAGAAAGGTTTCCCCCGATAAATCCCTATAATATCTCTATATAGCCATTAGCCTTATATGTTTAGGTGCATTGTTTACTTTAAGAAGCCGTTTATGATAGTAGCCTCTGCCTCTTCTTCGGTAAGACCTAAGGTGCGAAGCTTTAAAATCTGCTCGCCTGCAATCTTTCCGATAGCAGCCTCGTGGATAAGCTCTGCGTCCTTGCTGTTAGCGATAAGAGCAGGCTCGGCATTCACCTTGCCGTTGTCGGCGAGGATTCCGTCGCACTCAGAGTGGCCTGTACAGCGTGCGTTACCGATAATCTTTGAGCGGTATTCCTGGTAGGAGTTGCCCTTTGCAACCGAACGTGACACGAGGTTTACAGAAGCGTCCTCACCGTTTACCTCAACAACAAAATCTGTGCTTGCGGTCTGGTTGAAGTCGGTCATAAGACGTTCTCTGATAATGAGCTTTGCTTCCTTGTCGAGCTTTATTGTGCACTTTCTTGAGCTTGCTGAAACGCCGCCGAGCTGTGATGTATCCATCTCTAAAATTGCGCCCTCGCCGATTTCGGCGTCTGTAACAGGGTTGATGACACGGTTTCCGTCGTCTATACCTGTTCCGACGTGCTTTTCGATGTAGAGAACCTTCGCACCCTTTGAAAGGAAGAAGCGATGCACACCGCTATGTCTTGAAGCCTCGGAGTCGTCTGTATGCACGCCACAACCTGCGATAATTGTAACGTCTGCATTTTCGCCTACATAAAAGTCGTTATAAACGAGGTCGTCTACGTCACTCTTTGTGATACAAGCCGGAATAAACACCTTTTCGCCCTTTGTATTAGGAGCAATTTTTATATCTATACCTGGCTTTCCGTCCTCTTTATTTTCAATTTTTACATTGTCGGTAGACTGTCTGGCAACGCTCTGGCAGTCCTGACGGATATTGTATGCACCCTCGAACTTTTCGTCGAACTTTCCGTCGAAGTCAGCAACAATAGAAAGAAGGTCTTGTGTAACAGTATTCATTATGCTCTGACCTCCTTTGGACATCCGCAACGCTTGTGGCCACAGTTTTCTGAATTCATACAGAAAAGTCTTGGGTAAATCTCATCCTTAGGGGCATGCTCTGCAATCTTACCGTTCTTTAGAAGTACGATTTCGTCAGCAATTGAGAGTATTCTCTCCTGGTGCGAGATTATGATAATAGATGACTCTGTGTTTTTCTTAAGTGAAGAAAATGCATCAATAAGATTGTTAAAGCTCCAGATATCAATGCCTGCCTCCGGCTCATCAAAGAGCATAAATCTTGGGCTGCGAAGAAGTACTGTCGCAATCTCGACTCTCTTGATTTCGCCACCCGAAAGATGCGCATCGACATCTCTGTGCAGGTACTTTTCAGGCTGAAGTCCAACCTTATAAAGTGTCTGTTCAAGCTCCTTTTCGGTAGCCTTTCCACCACTTGCGAGCATAAGAAGGTCTCTTACCGAGATACCCTTGAAGCGTACAGGCTGCTGGAACGCAAAGCCTATTCCCTTCTTTGCTCTCTGAGTGATATCGAGGCCTGTGAGGTCTTCGCCGTCGAGGATAATCTGTCCACCTTCAGCCTGCTCAACGCCTGCGATAACCTTAGCGAGAGTAGTTTTTCCGCTTCCGTTAGGGCCTGTTATAACAATAAGCTTCTTTTCGGGAATCTGAAGGCTTACATCATCTACTATCTTTCTTCCGTCGGGGGCAGTCCACGACAGATTTTTGATTTCAAGCATTTTAATACTCCGTTCTATGATAATTTAATTTATTCTGTCACAAATACCGTCTTCTATTCAAAACGGCATTCAACATAGTATTATATCACATCTTGTCGATAAAAGCAAGCATAACGCAAAA
>JAZSCN010000015.1:0-5394 GCA_045602925.1 Oscillospiraceae bacterium
TATAATATTATACGAGGAAAATTTGATATTTTTATTCTGCTTTCGATTTTCCGTAATTTTTAATAACCGAAAGGAGTTTTATTATGGCAAGTTTAACAAAGAACCCTAACGTTAACGCTTGGGTTGAAGAAATGATTGCTCTGACAAAGCCTGACAATGTAGTTTGGATAGATGGCAGCGACGAGCAGCTTGAGGCTCTTCGCAACGAAGCACTCTCAACAGGTGAAATGATAGCTCTCAACCAGGAGAAGCTTCCTGGCTGTATCTACCACAGAACAGACCCTGCTGACGTAGCAAGAGTTGAAGACAGAACCTTCATTTGCTCACGCAACAAGGAGGACGCTGGTCCTACAAACAACTGGTGCGACCCTAAGGAAATGTACGCAAAGCTCACACCTATGTATGATGGTGCTATGAAGGGCAGAACAATGTACGTTATCCCTTACTCAATGGGTCCTATCGGCTCACCTCTCGCTAAGGTTGGTGTTGAGGTAACTGACTCAATCTACGTTGTTCTTAACATGGACATTATGACAAGAGTTGGCGTTAAGGCTTTTGAAAACCTTGGCGACGTATCTAACGACTTCGTAAGAGGTCTTCACGCTAAGGCTGACCTTGACCCTGAAAAGAGATACATCGTTCAGTTCCCAGAAGACAACACAATCTGGTCTGTTAACTCAGGCTACGGCGGAAACGTTCTTCTCGGTAAGAAGTGCTTCGCTCTTAGAATTGCTTCATTCCAGGGCAAGAACGAGGGCTGGATGGCTGAACACATGCTCATCCTCGGCGTAGAAAAGCCAGACGGAGAGGTTAAGTACATCACAGCAGCATTCCCATCAGCTTGTGGTAAGACAAACCTCGCAATGCTTATCCCTCCTGTATGCTACACAGAACAGGGCTACAAGGTATGGACTGTTGGTGACGACATTGCTTGGCTCAAGCAGGGCGATGACGGCAGACTTTACGCTATCAACCCAGAAAACGGCTTCTTTGGTGTTGCTCCTGGTACTAACGAAAAGTCCAACCCTAACGCACTTTCTACAGCTATGAGAGATACAATCTTCACAAACGTAGCTATCAACAACGACGACCAGACTGTATGGTGGGAGAAGCTCGACAAGAACCCTCCTGTAAACGCTACAGAATGGAAGGGTGCTAAGGTTAACGGTCCTGAGTACATTGCAAACGGCGGTGCACTCGCTCATCCTAACTCAAGATTTACAGCTCCTGCAAGAAACTGCCCATGCATTTCTAAGGAATTCAACAATCCTGCAGGTGTTCCAATTTCTGCTATCATCTTCGGTGGACGTAGAGCTTCTACAACTCCACTCGTATATCAGTCATTTGACTGGACACACGGCACATACGTTGGCTCTGCTGTTTCTTCTGAAACAACAGCTGCTGCAACAGGTGCTGTAGGTGTACTCCGTCACGACCCAATGGCTATGAAGCCATTTATCGGCTACAACGTAGGCGACTACTGGGCACACTGGCTCGAGATGGGCGAAAAGCTTGGCGACAAGGCTCCTAAGATTTTCAATGTTAACTGGTTCAAGCAGGACGAAAACGGCAACTTCATCTGGCCTGGTTTCGGCGACAATATGAGAGTTCTCGACTGGATTATCAAGAGATGCGAAGGCACTATTGACGCTAAGGAAACTGCTATCGGTTATGTTCCTAACATGGGCGACATCAACGTTACAGGTATCGAAGACGAAGTAACTCCTGAAATTATGGAAAAGCTTCTCGATGTTGACGCTGACCTCTGGACAAAGGAAATCGCTGAAATGAGAAGATACTACAAGGAAGAAATCGCTGACAAGGGTGGAAGAATCCCTGATGCTCTCTGGGCACAGCTCGATGCTCTTGAAGCAAGACTTGCAAAGTAATCTGACAAACACTAACGCCTCCCGAATGGGAGGCGTTTTTTTGTATCGGTTGGGTGCAAAAAAGCAGTCCTTCAAAAGAACTGCTTGTTTTTTATTTAGTTTTCCAAAAGCTTCTTGGCTGATGCGATTTTCACTGCGATACAGAACAGTTCTGCTGCGAGCTTTAACTCCTCAATCGGTGGGAAGGATGGTGCAATTCTTATATTGCTATCCTTAGGGTCCTTGCCATATGGGAAGGTT
Organism: Oscillospiraceae bacterium; assembly: GCA_045602925.1. Classification (GTDB taxonomy): domain Bacteria; phylum Bacillota; class Clostridia; order Oscillospirales; family Ruminococcaceae; genus UBA7477. The sequence goes on from JAZSCN010000015.1 coordinate 2,130, forward strand.
GCGCCTGCGCCTGTGAGCTCTACGCCTGCTTCCTTACAGAGTCTTACGACCTCCTTTGCACAGCCGTCCATAGCGTCAAAGCTTACAAAGTATCCGCCGTTTGGTCTTACCCAATTGCCAATACCGAGTGGCTTGATTTCGCTCTCGAGGGCATCGCAAACTGCATTAAATCTAGGAGCAAGGAGCTCGGCGTGCTTCTTCATATGCTCACACAGTCCGTCGTAATTCTTGAAAAATCTGACGTGGCGGAGCTGGTTAATCTTATCATAACCGATAGTCTGCACGGTAATCATTGACTTTACATAAGCGATATTCTTCTCGCTTGCACTCATTGCAGCAATTCCGCCACCTGCAAAGGTAACCTTTGAGGTTGAAGCGAACATATACACTCTATCCTCGTTGCCGTACTTCTTAGCTTCCTCAAGGAGATTTAAAAGCTTATCAGGTGTATCGCTGAGGTGGTGGATGCAATATGCGTTATCCCAGAAAATTCTGAAGTCAGGAGCTGCAGTTTTCATAGAAGCCATTCTTCTGACTACCTCATCGGAATAGGTAATTCCTGTAGGGTTAGAGTACATTGGAACACACCAGATACCCTTGATAGAGCTATCCTCTGCTACGAGCTTTTCGACAACATCCATATCCGGTCCGTTCTCGTTGCAAGGGATATTTATCATTTCAAAGCCGAGCTTTTCTGTTATGAGGAAATGTCTGTCATAGCCCGGAACGGGACACAGCCACTTGACCTTTTCGCAATCCTTCCAAGGCTTTGCGCCGTCGCCTGTACCGAAAATCATAGCCTTCATAAGCATATCGTACATTATATTAAGGCTGGAGTTACCGAACACGATAACTTCCTTTTCGCTTGTACCAAAGATATCGGCAAATAGCTTCTTTGAGCTTACGATTCCGTCGAGGCCACCGTAGTTTCTTGTATCAGTTCCGTCAAAGTCGCAAAGTGAATCCTCGCCTGTTACGCAATCGAGCATACCGTAGGAAAGCTTTAGCTGTTCGTCGCACGGCTTACCTCTAGCCATATTGAGTGAGAGTCCTCTGCTTTTGAACTCGTTATACTTATTTACCTGCTCATCAAGAAAGGCTGAAAGCTCTTGTCTTGTCATATCCTTAAGCTGCATTATGGAATAACCTCCGCATAGTATTTTAAACGCCTTTATACCGGGCATTTGGCACCTATATTATAATATACCAATCGGATGAATTTTGCAAGTCATTTTTATCAATCTTGCAAAAAATCACGTTTTTGACCTAAATACAGCTTCATTATGCATTACAAATTAAGCGAAATGACAGTTTAAAACAATTTTGCTACATACGGAACAGCGATGAGAGTTATAAAAAGGGCTATTGCGACAAAAAGCACGAGGTAGAGCAATGTGCTCATTATACGTTGTGGGAGAGTTTCTAAATAATAGCTTTTTATACCCATATTCAGCACGAAGGCTTTTAGTCTCTTATGGGTTGACGGACACTGAGAGAAGGTCATCCTCTCACTCAGGCTAAGTCCACAATTGGTATTCGGGCAGCTACATTCTGTAACTCTGCTTGTTGGTGTCAAGGAATCAAACTCGGTATCGTTGACATCCTTTAGGAGTCTTGTCTTACATCTTGGACACATAAGTGCGTCGGGTCTTTGCATAACGTCATAGGCAAACATCAAAAACGCATATCCCCACTTACGATTCAATGTAGCAAAGACATATCTTACATACATCAAAACTATTGTGATTGAGGCTATAAGTCTTAAATCCCTTCCACTAACCTTTAAATCGACCTTATCGGCAAGCTTTGGCATAAACTTATAGCTAAGGAACACGAGGAGTGCTGTTACAATGGTTGATATTAAAAGCCTCAGATAGACTCTCGTTTTAGTTCTTTTGTCGATTGGAAAATTCTTGATTTCGTTTAAAGACATACTGCTCATTCCTTCCTATACCATTTAATCTTTACAGTTATTATATCACATTAAGATAAATTTGAAAAGTATGCAAAATATATTTGCTTTTTTCGACAAAATGTAGTATAATAACTTTGTATGAAAATTAAATTAGGAGGATTTCAAAAATGCTTGAAAATCTTATTGAGGTGCTTAAGGCAAACAAAAGAACACTCGTATTCACAGAGGGTAGCGACCCAAGAATTTTAGAGGCTGCTTCTAAGCTTCACGCTGAAAAGCTACTTAGCCCAATTCTTCTTGGCAACCCTGATGAAATCAAGGCTAAGGCTGACGAGTGCGGATTTAACATCGACGGAATCGAAATCATCAACCCAGAGACATACCCAGACTTTGACAAGATGGTTGACCTTATGGTTGAGCTCAGAAAGGGCAAGATGGACAGAGAAACCTGCATCGCTTGTCTTAAGAAGTCTAACTACTTTGGTACAATGCTCGTAAAGATGGACCTTGCTGACGGTCTTCTCGGTGGTGCTACATACTCTACAGCTGACACAGTAAGACCTGCTCTGCAGATTATCAAGACAAAGCCGGGAAGCAAGATTGTTTCTTCAAGCTTTATTATGTACAGAGAGGGCGAAAACGGCGAAGAAAAGTACGCTATGGGCGACTGCGCTATCAACCTCTTCCCTACTGATGATGAGCTTGTTGAAATCGCTGCTGAGACAGCTAAGACTGCTAAGGCATTCGGCATTGACCCTAAGGTTGCAATGCTTTCATACTCAACTCTCGGCTCTGGCAAGGGCGAGTCTGTTGACAAGGTAAGAAGCGCTACCGAAAAGGCAAAGGCTGCATTCCCAGACCTTGCTATCGACGGCGAGCTTCAGTTTGACGCTGCTTTCTCACCAACTGTTGCTAAGACAAAGTGCCCTAACTCCCCTGTTGCAGGTCAGGCTAACACATTCATTTTCCCTGACATCAACGCAGGTAACATCGGCTACAAGGTTGCACAGAGATTTGGTGGATTTGACGCTTTCGGCCCAATTCTCCAGGGACTTAACGCTCCTATCAACGACCTCTCAAGAGGCTGTAATGCTGACGAGGTTTACCAGATGGCAATCATCACTGCAGGTCTTAAGTAATTTAATACACCTATTGCACCGTTTCACTTATGTGGAACGGTGTTTTTATCAAAAACGTGGCATAATACTCCCACTTCTACAAGTGGTGGGATAAATGCCTAAAAATTTGTTTGCTACAGATATAGCATTTTAAAAAATAATGTGTTATGGTATATACAGAGAATGTTTCTCTAAATCTAAAGAAAGGAGACACTGTATGTACATGACGATT
>JAZSCN010000016.1:0-67163 GCA_045602925.1 Oscillospiraceae bacterium
AATAATATTTTATCATTTTCATAAACTGCAAGGACTATATTTGTATTACCTACATCTACTGTAAAAACCATAAAAACCTCCTTAAACAAAAAGCCACCCACATAAAAATGTGAGTGACTCTTTTTTATATCTTAAATCAAGCGATTCAAAAATTATTCATTAACCTTTGTAACAACGCCTGAACCTACTGTACGGCCACCTTCACGGATAGCGAAACGGAGACCTTCTTCGATAGCGATTGGAGTGATAAGTTCAACGTCCATTGCTACGTTATCGCCAGGCATACACATTTCCTTATCAGCTGGGAGTGAGATTACGCCAGTAACGTCAGTTGTTCTGAAGTAGAACTGTGGTCTGTAATTGTTGAAGAATGGAGTATGACGTCCGCCTTCTTCCTTCTTAAGAACGTAAACCTGACCCTTGAACTTTGTAAGTGGCTGGATGGAGCCTGGCTTACAGAGAACCTGACCTCTTTCGATTTCTGTTCTCTGAACACCACGGAGAAGTGCACCGATGTTGTCGCCTGCTTCAGCGTAGTCAAGAATCTTTCTGAACATTTCGATACCAGTAACAACTGTCTTCTTCTTTTCGTCTGTGAGACCTACGATTTCAACTTCGTCACCGTTGTGGAGCTGGCCTCTTTCAACTCTACCTGTAGCAACAGTACCACGACCTGTGATTGTGAATACTTCTTCTACTGGCATGAGGAATGCGAGGTCTGCCTTACGCTCTGGTGTAGGAATGAACTCGTCAACTGCGTTCATGAGCTCAAGAATTGGAGCGTATGCTGGGTCATTGAGGTCGTCGCCAGCTTCGATAGCTGCGAGAGCAGAACCCTTGATGATTGGTGTATCGTCGCCAGGGAACTCGTACTTGTCGAGGAGTTCTCTGATATCCATTTCAACGAGTTCGAGAAGTTCTTCGTCGTCTTCCTGGTCAGCCTTGTTCATGAATACAACGATTGCTGGAACGCCTACCTGACGAGCGAGGAGAAGGTGCTCTCTTGTCTGAGCCATAGGGCCGTCAGAAGCAGCACAAACGAGGATAGCGCCGTCCATCTGAGCAGCACCTGTGATCATGTTCTTAACATAGTCAGCGTGGCCTGGGCAGTCAACGTGTGCATAGTGACGGTTAACTGTTTCATACTCAACGTGAGCTGTGTTAATTGTAATACCTCTTTCTCTTTCTTCTGGAGCAGAGTCGATGTTTGCGTAGTCCTTCTTTTCAGCGAGACCCTGCATAGCGAGAGTCTTTGTGATAGCTGCTGTAAGTGTTGTCTTACCGTGGTCAACGTGACCGATTGTACCGATGTTAACGTGTGGCTTTGTACGTTCGAAATGTGCCTTTGCCATTGGAAATTCCTCCTTAAAATTCAAATATAACTAAGGTCTGTGCCTAATGAGTACATTATAACAGATTAAACTGTAAAATGCAAGTCCAAAAGAATAATTATTTTAATTATTCTGCTGAGCTCTTTGTTCTTGTAGAGATAATCTTCTCTGCAATTGATCTTGGAACCTGGATGTAGCTATCAGGCTCCATTGTGTAGTTTCCTCTACCCTGTGTCTTAGAACGCAGGTCATTTGAGTAACCGAACATTTCGGAGAGTGGTACGAGTGAGTCAACCTGTGCTGTACCATTGTTTACTTCCTGACCGAGAATCTGTCCACGACGGGAGTTGAGGTCACCGATTACTGTTCCCATAAAGTCTTCAGGAACGAATACTGAAACCTTCATGATAGGCTCTAAGATAACAGAATCTGCCTTTCTCATAGCCTCCTTGAATGCCATAGAACCAGCGATGGAGAATGCCATTTCTGAAGAGTCAACTTCGTGGTATGATCCATCGTAAAGTGTAACCTTAACGTCTACTACCTGGTAGCCAGCGAGGATACCAGCCTTCATAGCGCCCTGGATACCCTTATCAACAGCTGGGATGTATTCCTTAGGAATAGCACCGCCGACAACTGCGTTAACAAATTCCTATCCCTTACCGGACTCGTTAGGTTCAACCTTAATCTTAACGTGACCGTACTGACCCTTACCGCCAGACTGTCTAGCGTACTTGTGGTCAACGTCAGCATTCTTAGTGATTGTTTCCTTGTAAGCTACCTGAGGTGCGCCTACGTTTGCTTCTACCTTAAACTCACGGAGAAGTCTGTCTACGATGATTTCGAGGTGAAGCTCGCCCATGCCGGCGATAATTGTCTGACCTGTTTCTTCGTCAGTCCATGTTCTGAATGTTGGGTCTTCTTCTGCAAGCTTTGAAAGTGCGATACCCATCCTTTCCTGACCAGCCTTTGTCTTAGGCTCGATAGCGAGCTGGATAACTGGTTCTGGGAATTCCATAGACTCTAAGATTACAGGGTTCTTTTCGTCACAGAGTGTATCACCTGTTGTAGTATTCTTAAGACCTACTGCAGCAGCGATATCGCCTGCGTATACCTGTTCGATATCTTTTCTGTGGTTAGAGTGCATCTGAACGATACGGCCGATTCTTTCGTCCTTATCCTTAGTTGCGTTATAAACGCCGCTACCTGCCGTAAGAACGCCGGAATATACTCTGAAGAAGCAGAGCTTACCAACGAATGGGTCAGTTGCAATCTTGAATGCGAGTGCTGCGAATGGCTCTTCATCTGATGAAGGTCTTGTGCACTCTTCGCCTGTTTCTGGGTTAACACCCTTGATATCCTCGATATCTGTTGGTGCAGGCATATAATCTACGATAGCGTCGAGGAGCTTCTGTACGCCCTTGTTTCTGTAAGAAGTACCGCAGCATACAGGAACCATTGTGTTAGCGATTGTTGACTTTCTGATGCAGTCCTTAATCTCTTCGATAGAGAGAGTACCTTCTTCAAAGTACTTTTCCATAAGAGCTTCGTCCTGTTCAGCAACGTGCTCAATCATGCTTTCACGATATTCTTCAGCCTTTGCGAGCATATCCTCTGGGATATCCTCTACTCTGATGTCCTTTCCGAGATCATCGTAGTATACATAAGCCTTCATTTCTACAAGGTCAATAATTCCCTTGAAGGTATCCTCAGCGCCGATTGGGAGCTGTATTGGAACTGCGTTAGCCTTAAGTCTTGTATGGAGCATATCTACTACTCTATAGAAGTCGGCACCCATGATATTCATCTTATTAACGTATACCATTCTTGGAACCTTGTAGTTGTTAGCCTGACGCCATACTGTTTCTGTCTGTGGCTCTACGCCGCCCTTAGCACAAAGAACTGTTACGGAACCGTCGAGTACTCTGAGTGAACGTTCAACTTCTACTGTGAAGTCAACGTGGCCAGGTGTGTCGATGATGTTAAGTCTGTGTCCCTTCCAGTATGCTGTTGTAGCAGCAGAGGTGATTGTGATACCTCTTTCCTGTTCCTGGGCCATCCAGTCCATAGTAGCGGAACCATCGTGTGTTTCGCCTATCTTATGGTTAATACCAGTATAAAACAGGATACGCTCAGTAGTAGTTGTCTTACCGGCGTCGATATGAGCCATGATACCAATGTTTCTGGTATTCTGTAATGAACAATCTCTTGCCATATTATCCTCCTGTTTAAATTACCATCTGTAATGTGCGAAAGCCTTATTAGCTTCTGCCATCTTATGTGTGTCTTCACGCTTCTTAACAGAACCGCCAACACCGTTTACTGCATCAAGAATTTCTGCAGCGAGTCTTTCCTTCATTGTCTGCTCGTTTCTGAGTCTTGAATACTTGGTAATCCATCTGAGACCGAGTGTCTGACGTCTGTCAGCACGAACCTCCATTGGAACCTGATATGTTGCACCGCCTACACGACGAGCCTTTACCTCAAGAACCGGCATAATGTTTTCCATTGCTGCTTCAAATACTTCGAGAGCTGGCTTACCAGCCTTTTCTTCTACGATTTCGAATGCACCGTATACAATCTTCTGAGCTACACCCTTCTTACCGTCGAGCATGATGTTGTTGATAAGACGAGTTACGAGCTTTGAGTTGTAAACTGGGTCGAGAAGAACGTCTCTCTTTGAAACCTTACCTCTTCTTGGCACTATAATTCCCTCCTTCACAAAATGAATTCATAGGTACTCGCTCAGCTCCTCACGGCTTTTCACCGCTTATAGCTGCCCCGTCAGCACTTGCAGAGGTTTAATATATATAAACACTCCACATTTACTGTGGTCTCCGTATATCTTCTATACGGCAATGAGTTTCTCATGATTTAATAATTTCGAGCTGTTTCGTATTAATTACTTGGCTGCTCCTGCCTTTGGTCTCTTAGCACCGTACTTTGAACGAGCCTGCATTCTCTTTGCAACACCCTGTGTATCGAGTGTGCCACGGATGATATGGTAACGTACACCAGGGAGGTCCTTTACTCTTCCGCCTCTGATAAGAACTACAGAGTGTTCCTGAAGGTTATGGCCGATACCCGGGATATATGCTGTTACTTCGTTTCCGTTTGTAAGTCTTACTCTGGCAATCTTTCTCATAGCTGAGTTAGGCTTCTTTGGTGTAGCAGTTCTTACTGCTGTACAAACGCCTCTCTTCTGAGGACAGCTCTGGTCGATTGCTACCTTCTTCTTGGAGTTGTAGCCCTTCTGAAGAGCAGGAGCTGTTGACTTAACTGCGAGAACATCTCTTCCCTTACGAACTAACTGGTTAAAGGTTGGCATATTTTCTCTCCTTTCCTGAAAAGTTATGCGACAAGTACGTACACTTAGTCAGCATACCTTGTTATTATACATTAATTCTGCCCTGTTGTCAAGGTATTTTATACGAAAATACTGCATAAATTTGTACTTTTCATAGGTTTGTGATTGCACATTTTTGTGCAAAAGAAAGCACCCTGCACCAATGTACAGGGCACTCTCCTTTCTGGGAATGTGTTCGATGACTAAGACATTATCTTATTTATTACATATCGGGCTAATCTTCCGTTATTTCAGTGATAAAGCTAATGCCGAATACGAGTTCCTCGTGCTCTTTTACCTTGAAGTGAGTACATTCACCATGTCCGCACGAGCAGGTAAGGTTTGTACCATTTATATATATATCGTTAACCTCATCTCTTTTAAAGAGTCCTGCCACATATTCTACCGGAACTTCCTTCTCAGCTTCTATAGTATCCTGGATATATATAGGCTTTTTCGATGTTCCGGACACTTCATATTCGCTCATTTTGCACACAGCAAACATAACATTCGGGAGTTCCTCGTACTTAACGAAATTCAATTTCATATTCGAATCGATAGCAGAGCTATAATAATCCACCAGAGCACCGTTATTATGCAGCTTGTAATAGGTGTTAAAATACTCTACGTCCACTACACTGCCATCATCAAATACTATCGGCACGATTATCACCGCATAATAGTTATCCTTACCAGTACCAAGCGGGATACTTCCATCTTCACTTGTATATATGATATTTGTTCGTTTACATATAGCTTTATCAAGTCCGCAGGTAATAACGACCTGCTGATTGTCCGGAAGCTCTCTGTTGATTTCGCTTACAAACCTCTGGTATCCGCCTTCAGTTTCCGTAATTCCGAAGGAATCCGAATATGCTTTATATGCATACTTCAGTTCCTCTTCAGTCATATCCTTTGTGGCAACCGTACTATGTGCGTTATTACCGACAAAGCCTGCGTTTGGCGTATAGCCGTTATTCTCACTATTATCATCTGTTGTTGTATTGATAAGATTTACAATTCCGCCTTTTGCGACAAAGCCCACGACTACGCATATAATCACAACAGCGAGAACGGTCTGCAGACTTGGCAGGAAGCTTAAACTATAGCGTTTTTTCTCTTTCTCTTGTCTTACTCCGCTTCTTACTGCGTCCTTCCAGCTTTCGGGAGTTGTATACTTATCGAATAAGTCAATTTTCTTCATAATGCACCACCTTTGCAATCACTTTTCATCATATGACAAGAACCGTCTGAGCTGTTCTCTGCCTCTTGACAGATACGACTTCACCGTATTGTACGGAACCTGCATCAGCGAGGCTATTTCCTTCACAGAATACTGCTCATAGTAATACAGGTACACTGCGTCACGGTACTTAGGGCTGAGGCCCATAATCAGCTCAAGCATTTCGTTTTCCCTCTTATCAAATGTTTCAAGGGCCATTTCGTCGAGCTTGACAGTTCTGTTGCTGAGGCGAAACCTAAGGCATTTTTTACATTCATTAATGGTGACTGTCAGAAGCCACGCTTTGACGTTTCTTGGATGCTCCTTTTTCAGCTGTTTAAAAAGAGCAAAGAAAACATTCTGGAAGCAATCCTGGGCATCGGCATAATTACCTGTATGCACGAGGCAGAGTCTTGTGACTGTATCGGCATACAGCTCCAGGTATTCGTCGTAGCTTAACTCATTATTTTGATTACACAATATGTTTCACCTACCAATCGTTATTTCTCCGGAGATGGGAGCGTTAAAAACTATTTTTCTCGGTTTTTGTGCGCTCTCACTATATAAGAGTCAAAAAAGTGTGTTTTGGTTGCATTGGAATAAAAATTTTTTTAAAAAAATTTTCGCACCACTAAAAATAGCGGTGCGAAAAGCTAAAATTTTACAGAAATTAATGACTTGGCTTAGTTACCAAACTGGGCAGCGTGGTCGATAAAGCTTTCTGTCTTCTTGATTTCAACATCATTATAGACATCCATACCTGTACCTGCAGGGATAAGGTTACCGATGATAACATTTTCCTTGAGGCCCTGGAGCTTATCTGACTTGCCTCTGATTGCGGCATCTGTAAGAGCCTTAGTTGTTTCCTGGAAGGAAGCAGCTGAGAGGAAGCTGTCTGAGTTAGAAGAAGCCTTTGTAATACCCTGGAGGACAGGAATTGTAGTAATGAGGGAAGCACTTGTTTCGCCTGCATCGATTTCCTGCTGAATCTGGGCATTGATTTCCATAATTTCGTTCTTATCAACGAGAGCACCAGGGAGGAGGTAGCTACTACCGCTATCTTCTACCTTAACCTTCTTCATCATCTGACGAACGATAACTTCGATATGCTTATCGTTGATGTCAACACCTTGTGAACGGTAAACCTTCTGAACTTCGGTCATAATGTAGTTCTGGACAGCCTTTGCACCGTTTACTGCGAGGATATCGCCCGGATAGATAGAGCCTTCTGTAAGTGGTTCACCGACAGAAACCTCCTGTCCTTCTCTAACCTTGAGCTTATAACCGTAAGGAATCTGGTAGATTTCCTCTTCAGGATTATTAACGTCATCGTTAGTAACAGTAATCTGCTTAGTCTTCTTGATTTCTTCAATCTTACACTTGCCGGCAATTCTTGTGATAATAGCAGCGCCCTTAGGTCTTCTGCTTTCAAAGAGTTCCTCGACACGAGGCAGACCCTGTGTGATGTCTTCTGCGGAAGCGATACCACCGGTATGGAAGGTTCTCATTGTAAGCTGAGTACCTGGTTCACCGATAGACTGTGCAGCGATTACGCCGACAGCTTCGCCGACTGTAACGCTCTTTCCGTTAGCAAGGTTAGCGCCGTAGCACTTAGCACATACGCCATGCTTAGCCTGGCACTGGAGAACGCTTCTGATTTCGATGCTTGTCTTGCCCTGTTCATTGAGAGCTGCGACAACCTTCTTAGCGTCCTTTTCGTCCATAAGCTTATTGTGTGAAACAATCATTTCGCCTGTCTTAGCGTCCTTGATATCCTCTACGAGATATCTGCCGAGGAGTCTTTCTGTGAGAGGCTCGATAACTGCGTTACCGCTCTTGATATCGAAGATTTCGATACCGGATGTTGAGCCACAATCGTCCTCACGGATGATAACATCCTGAGATACGTCAACAAGACGACGAGTGAGGTAACCTGAGTCGGCTGTTCTAAGAGCTGTATCGGCAAGACCCTTTCTAGCACCACGAGATGAGATAAAGTACTCGAGGATATTAAGGCCTTCACGGTAGTTAGCTCTGATAGGCATTTCGATTGTTGAACCCGAAGTATTAGCGATAAGACCACGCATACCTGCGAGCTGTCTAATCTGGTTGATAGAACCACGGGCACCTGAATCAGCCATCATAAAGATTGGGTTATACTTATCGAGTCCCTTCTGGAGAGCCTTAGTAACGTCGTCTGTAGCGTCATTCCAGATATCAGCAAACTGCTTGGACTTTTCTTCCTCAGAGATAAGACCTCTGTTATAGTGCTTATACATCTTAGCAACCTTAGCATCGGCAGCTTCGATAATAGCCTTCTTCTGAGGTGGGATTTCGGCATCACATACTGCAACTGTGAGAGCAGAACGTGTTGAGAACTTATAGCCGAGGGCCTTTACCTTATCGAGAACCTCAGAGGTTGTAGTTGTTCCGTGGATTCTGATACACTTTTCGATAATATCGGAAAGCTGCTTCTTCTTAACGAGGAAGGAAATTTCGAGGTCGAGTTCCTTCTCGCTCATTGTTCTATCCACATAGCCCAAATTCTGTGGGATAATTTCGTTAAAGATAAGTCTACCGACTGTAGCATCAACGAGCTTAGAAATCTGCTTATCTCCGGCCTTCTTGGAAATCTTAACCTTGATAGGCTCCTGGAGAGTTACTGCCTTAGCGTCATAAGCCATGAGGGCTTCGTTGACATCTCTGAAGACCTTAACTGTGAGAGCTCCGTTTTCGTCAACCTGCTTGATGAATGGGTCATCCTTAGAATAGCCATCCTTTCTGACAAGCTTAGCTGAGAGCTCTTCGATTTCGCTCTTGAGCTTTTTCTTCTTCTTATCGTCTTCCTCATCCTTAAGCTGAGCCTTGAGAGCGTCAACCTCTGCTCTTACGCCTTCGAGCTCCTTATCGAGCTGGCTATCGAGAGGTCTCATAAGTGTGAGGTAGTATGAGCCTAAGAGCATGTCCTGTGAAGGAACTGCTACCGGACGTCCGTCAGAAGGCTTGAGGAGGTTATTAGCAGCGAGCATTAAGAATCTAGCTTCTGCCTGAGCCTCTGCAGAGAGAGGAACGTGAACAGCCATCTGGTCGCCGTCAAAGTCGGCATTAAACGCTGTACAAACGAGTGGGTGGAGCTTAATAGCTCTACCTTCTACGAGTACAGGCTCGAATGCCTGGATACCGAGTCTATGGAGAGTAGGAGCACGGTTGAGCATAACTGGGTGGCTCTGGATAACATTTTCGAGTGCATCCCATACTTCCGGCTCTGCTCTTTCTACCTTCTTACGGGCAGACTTGATATTAAGGTTAGGATTTGTATCTGTAAGTCTCTTCATTACGAATGGCTTGAAGAGTTCGAGTGCCATTTCCTTAGGGAGACCACACTGATACATTCTGAGCTCTGGGCCTACTACGATAACTGAACGTCCTGAGTAGTCAACACGCTTACCGAGGAGGTTCTGACGGAATCTACCCTGCTTACCCTTGAGCATATCAGAGAGTGACTTGAATGCTCTGCCGTTAGGGCCTGTAACAGGTCTGCCGTGTCTGCCGTTATCGATAAGGGCGTCTACAGCTTCCTGGAGCATTCTCTTTTCATTTCTCACGATAATGTCAGGAGCTTCGAGCTCGAGCATTCTCTTGAGTCTGTTATTTCTGTTGATAACTCTTCTATAGAGGTCATTGAGGTCACTTGTTGCGTATCTGCCGCCGTCGAGCATAACCATTGGTCTGAGTTCCGGTGGGATAACAGGAACAACGTCGAGAACCATCCATTCAGGTCTGTTGCCTGAAGCTCTGAAAGCCTCTACGATTTCGAGTCTTTTGAGAAGCTTAATTCTCTTCTGACCTGCAGGAAGGTCCTTGAGCTCTTCCTTGAGGTCATCAGCGAATGCGTCGAGGTCGATTTCCTTAAGAAGCTTCTGGATTGCCTCAGCACCCATTCCTGCTTCAAAGCCGTCCTCGTACTTTTCTACTGCTTCGTTATAGTCCTTCTCAGAGAGAAGCTGGCACTTCTCGTGAGGAGTCTGACCTGGGTCGGTTACGATATCCTTAGTAAAGGAAAGAACCTCTTCAAGTCTTTTCTGTGAGATATCGAGCATCTGGCCGATTCTTGAAGGTGTACCCTTGAAGTACCAGATATGTGACACAGGAGCTGCGAGCTCAATATGGCCCATTCTTTCACGACGAACCTTTGCTCTTGTAACCTCTACGCCACAACGTTCACAGACCATACCCTTAAAGCGAATCTTCTTATACTTTCCGCAATGACATTCCCAGTCCTTAGTAGGTCCAAAAATCTTCTCGCAGAAGAGACCGTCTCTTTCAGGCTTCTGTGTACGGTAATTTATTGTTTCAGGTCTTTCTACGACACCGTATGACCAGCTTCTTATCTGGTCTGGTGATGAAAGGCCTATCTTGATTGAATCAAAAGCTTTAAACTCCAAATTGCGAACCCTCTTTCTTATTTATCCGATTTTGTTAAAAAGCTACTTTAATGGTTGATGATTATTCTTCTTCATCAGCAAAGAAGTCGTCTTCTAAGCCGTCGTCGAAGTTATCGTCATCATCAAGCTGTTCATTATCGGATACATAGTCGTCATTGTCGATTGCTTCTGCGTCGATATAGTCGTCGCTTGTTCCGTCATCGACAAATGAGATGTCGTCGCTGATTGCAGGACGCTGAATGATTTCATCATCCTCGTCAAATGACTGCTTGAGGTCGATTTCCTCATTATTATTATCAAGAACCTTAACGTCGAGACAGAGTGACTGAAGTTCCTTAATGAGAACCTTGAAGGATTCAGGAACACCTGACTTTGGTACGTTCTGGCCCTTAACGATTGCTTCGTAGGTCTTGACTCTTCCCACTGTATCGTCAGACTTAACTGTGAGAATTTCCTGAAGTGTATAAGCTGCGCCGTAAGCTTCGAGCGCCCAAACTTCCATTTCACCGAATCTCTGACCACCGAACTGAGCCTTACCACCGAGTGGCTGCTGAGTTACGAGTGAGTATGGGCCAACAGAACGAGCGTGAATCTTATCGTCAACGAGGTGGTGGAGCTTGAGGTAATACATATAACCTACGGTTACTCTATTATCAAACTTTTCACCTGTACGTCCATCATAGAGGACTGTCTTACCGTCTTCAGGGAGACCAGCCTGTCTGAAGCACTCACGGATATCAGCTTCGTGTGCGCCGTCGAATACAGGGGTCATAATCTTCCAGCCGAGCTTGCTTGCAGCCATACCGAGATGAACTTCAAGAACCTGACCGATATTCATACGAGAAGGTACGCCCAGAGGGTTAAGACAGATATCGAGTGGGGTACCATCCTCGAGGAATGGCATATCTTCCTGTGGAAGAATTCTTGAAACTACACCCTTATTACCGTGACGACCAGCCATCTTGTCGCCGACAGAAATCTTTCTCTTCTGTGCGATATAGCATCTAACGAGCTTATTTACTCCCGGAGCGAGCTCGTCGCAATTATCTCTTGTAAATACCTTTACGTCGATGATAACGCCTGCTTCACCGTGAGGAACCTTAAGAGAATTATCTCTAACTTCTCTAGCCTTTTCACCGAAGATAGCTCTTAAGAGTCTTTCTTCAGCTGTAAGCTCGGTTTCGCCCTTTGGTGTAACCTTACCTACGAGGATATCGCCTGCTCTAACCTCTGCACCGATTCTGATGATACCGTCTTCGTCGAGGTCCTTGAGGGCATCCTCGCCTACGTTTGGAATATCTCTTGTGATTTCTTCTGGGCCGAGCTTTGTATCACGGCACTCGAGTTCATACTCTTCGATATGAACAGAGGTATACTTATCCTGCTTTACGAGGTTTTCGTTAAGGAGAACGGCGTCTTCATAGTTATAGCCTTCCCAAGTCATAAAGCCGATGAGGGCATTCTTACCAAGAGAGATTTCGCCGTTGCAGGTTGCAGGTCCGTCTGCGATTACCTGGTGAGCTTCGATCTTCTCGCCCTTATCAACGATAGGACGCTGGTTTGTACATGTGCCTGCATTAGAACGCTTGAACTTGATGAGGTCGTAGACGTGGAGCTCGCCGTTTTCTTCTCTGACCTCAATCTTATCAGCACTTACGCTCTCTACGATACCAGGTGCTGTTGAAACGACTGCGACACCTGAGTCGAGGCAAGCCTTATATTCCATACCTGTACCAACGATTGGGGATTCTGTCTTAAGAAGCGGAACAGCCTGACGCTGCATGTTTGAACCCATGAGGGCTCTGTTAGCGTCGTCGTTTTCGAGGAACGGAATCATAGCGGTAGCAACTGAAACTACCATTTTAGGAGAAACGTCCATGAAGTCAATCTTGTTCTTATCGATTTCAAGAATCTGGTCACGGAAACGTCCCTTAACCTTATCGTTAGCAAACTTGCCTTCTTCTGTGAGTGGTTCGTTTGCCTGAGCTACCATAAATGAGTCTTCGACATCGGCAGTCATATAAACTACTTCGTCTGTAACTACGCCTGTTGCCTTATCTACTCTTCTGTAAGGAGCTTCGATAAAGCCGTACTCGTTAATTCTTGCAAAAGAAGCGAGGTATGAGATAAGACCGATGTTAGGACCTTCAGGAGTTTCGATAGGACACATTCTTCCGTAGTGAGAATAGTGTACGTCACGAACCTCGAATCCGGCTCTGTCTCTTGAAAGACCGCCAGGGCCGAGGGCAGAAAGTCTTCTCTTATGTGTAAGCTCTGCAAGTGGGTTTGTCTGGTCCATGAACTGTGAAAGTGGGGATGAACCGAAGAACTCCTTAATTGCAGCTGTGATAGGTCTTATATTGATAAGAGCTGTAGGTGTGAGAGCTTCAACATCCTGAGACTGGGTGTTCATTCTCTCGCGGATAACTCTTTCCATTCTTGTGAAGCCGATTCTGAACTGGTTCTGGAGAAGTTCACCGACGCTTCTGATACGTCTGTTACCGAGGTGGTCGATATCGTCAACAGTTCCTACACCGTCGATAAGGTTGAGGTAGTAGGAAATTGAAGCTACGATATCGTCGATAGTGATATGCTTAGGGATAAGCTCGTCTACTCTTGTCTTGCAAGCCTCGATGATATCCTCGGCACTTTCATTATTCTCGATAATATCCTTGAGAACACGGAAGGATACCTTTTCGTTTATGCCAAAGTCCTTAAGGTCATCAGCAACATAGTCGCTAATATCGACCATACCGTTACCGATAATCTTAACTTCCTTTTCTCTTGTCTTTAATACGAGCTCGCCTGTTTCGGAAGGAACGTACTCCTTAACCTCTACCTTTACGAATGCTTCGTAAACGCCGGCCTGCTCGATTTCCATTGCCTTATTGTAGTCGATATACTCGCCTGCATCAGCAAGGATTTCGCCGGTAAGCTCGTTAACTACAGGCTGTGAAAGTGTATGGCCTGAAAGTCTTGAGCCGATGCCGAGCTTCTTATTATACTTATATCGTCCAAAGCGTGAAAGGTCATATCTCTTAGCATCAAAGAAGAGATTATTAAGGTGAGTAACAGCACTTTCTACTGTTGGTGGCTCACCCGGACGGAGCTTTCTGTAAACCTCGAGGAGAGCTTCCTCTCTGTTTGCAGTAGCGTCACGCTGGAGAATTGTAATGTTGAGTCTTTCGTCGTTACCGAAGGTCTGCTCGATTTCTTCGTTAGTACCGATACCGAGAGCTCTTATAAATGTTGTGAGAGGAATCTTTCTATTCTTGTCGATACGGACATAGGTAGAATCGTTAGAGTCCATCTCATATTCAAGCCAAGCGCCTCTGTTAGGGATAACAGTAGACTTGAAGAGGTCCTTACCGGACTTATCCTTTTCGCTTGCAAAATACACGCCAGGTGAACGAACAAGCTGTGATACGATAACACGTTCTGCACCGTTGATAACAAAGGTACCGCTATCTGTCATAAGTGGGAAGTCACCCATGAATACTTCGCTTTCCTTGATTTCTCCGGTTTCTGTGTTAGTAAGTCTTGCTGTAACCCTCAGTGGTGCGGCGTAAGTTACGTCTCTTTCCTTACATTCCGCAACAGTGTACTTAGGTGTGTCGTCGATACGGTAGTCGATGAAGTTAAGCTCAAGTGTTCCGTTATAGTCGGTAATAGCCGATACGTCACGGAATACCTCTCTTAAGCCTTCCTCGAGAAACCATTTGTACGAATTCTTCTGGACTTCGATAAGATTAGGCATTTCCAAGACTTCATTAATCTTGGCAAAGCTCTTACGGACATTCTTACCGAGCTTTACGTCCTTGACATTCACCATTGGCTCAATCACTCCTTAAAGAATATATTGATTTTAGCTTGAGAATCGGCATTTTTGCGCCTTTTCATAGCCAATTTTCATAAGAAATCTTAAGGCTCTTTTTACGACATTTTCTGCAAAAAGAGGCTATCAATCCATTATGATACAGTTTATAATTATAGTACAAACTATATCCTCGGTCAACTAAATAGCGAGCTTTTTCCATCAAAACAGCAAAACAGCCATATTTCCCTCTCGAGAAATACGGCTGTATAGGTGTTTTGCACAATCGCAAATTTGTAAAATTTTTGTTAACAAGTTTTAGGCTACGGGGTTTCGACAAAAAAGCTGTAAAATGGCTAGTTCCAATACTTTCTGTCGAGGCTTCTGTATCTTACTGCCTGTGCGATATGGCGTTTATCGATCACCTCGCTACCGTCCATATCGGCGATAGTTCTTGCGACCTTTAGTATTCTGTCATAGGCTCTTGCAGAAAGCCCGAGCTTATCGAAGACGCCTCTTAGCATTTCGTTGGCATCGTCGGTCATTATACACACTTCGTGGAGAATATCCGAGGTGATTCTGGCATTGCAGGTAACGGCTGTTCCTTTATAACGCTCGTTCTGGATTTCTCTTGCTCTTTGGACTCTTTCTCGTATAGCTTCGGAGGATTCCTCCTTAGCCTTAGAAGACAGACTATCGTACTCTACCGGTGCGACCTCCAGATGAATATCGAATCTATCGAGGACGGGGCCGCTTATTTTTGAGAGGTAACCCGACACCTGCTTTGGCGTACAGATACATTTCTTTGTAGGATGTCCGTAATAACCACACGGACAAGGGTTCATAGCGGCGATGAGCATAATTGAGCAAGGATATGTAATACTTCCCGAAACTCGAGAGATAGTCACCTTCTGGTCTTCGAGGGGTTGTCTTAGTATTTCGAGAGTTTGTCTTGAAAACTCTGCGAGCTCATCGAGGAACAAAAGTCCGTTATGTGCGAGAGAAATCTCGCCCGGCTTTGGCACAGAGCCACCACCGCTGAGTCCTGCAGGAGAGACTGTATGGTGTGGTGAACGGAACGGTCTTTTTGTTACCAGCGGAGTTTTGGGGTCGAGTATTCCGGAAATGGAATGGATGTTTGTAGTTTCGATAGATTCCTCGAAGGTCATTTGCGGTAATATTGACGGCATTCTCTTAGCGAGCATACTCTTACCTGAGCCTGGAGAGCCGACCATAAGCACGTTATGGCCACCACAAGCTGCGATTTCGAGGGCTTTCTTAGCTGTTTGCTGTCCTTTGACGTCGGCAAAGTCGAGTTCGGAGAAATAGTCGGTTTGCTTTGCGACATACCTTGCCATAGCTGAAAGCTGTGCCTTGCCTGCAAAGTGCAATATAAGCTCACCGAGCGAGCCTACTCCATATACGTTTATCCCTTCGACAACAGAGGCTTCAAAGGCGTTTTCTGACGGAACATAAATTTCTGTCATACCGTTAGCCTTGGCTGTTAGCGTCATTGGCAGTACGCCATTTATAGCACGAATTTCTCCACCGAGCGATACCTCACCGATAAAGCAAGCCTTTTCAATCTGCTTTGCGCTGACTATTCCCTGTGCTGTAAGGATTGCGACTGATATAGCCAAATCGTGGACAGAGCCCGACTTCTTGACATCGGCAGGAGCTAGATTTATCATAATTCTCTGCTTTGGAAATGGCACTCCAGACGAGCGAAAGGCACTGCGTATTCTTTCACGGCTTTCTTTTACTGCCACATCTGCAAGTCCGACTATATCGAGGCTTTCAAGTCCACGGCTTGCTTCGATTTCGACAAAGACGGGATACGCGTTAAGTCCTAAAAGGCCCATACTGTTAATACTTGCAAACATTATATCACTTCCTGAAAATTAAATATCGAGTGTTTTTCTAAGGGCTGTGAGGATATCTGCATAGACTTCGTGACGGTTAAGCTCATTGGTAAGCTCATGTCGACATCCCTCGTACATTTTAAGGTCGACGTTACAGCCACACGCTTTAAGTCTTTCATAGACGTTTCTGACGCCTACTCCCCATTCGCCGACAGGGTCTTCCTCGCCAGACATCATAAGGATTGGCAGGCTTCTGCTTACAGAGGCATACCACTTATCGGTATTAGCGTAGGTGTAGAGCTTCATAAGGTTATTAAGAGCATTGGCAGTCGGAAGAGTTACGCATCTGATATCTGTGACGTATTCCTTCACCTTCTCGTAATCTCTGGTGAGCCAATCAGACTGGGTTCTGGCATTTTCGATATGTGAATTGTAGCTACCGAACACCAGCTGGAAGAGTCTTTCGCTTCTATAGTCTGCACCCTTAGTCTTAATTACTGCATCTGTGATAGCAAGTCCTGCTGTCATAAGTGGTATTCTATCGCCTGTGCCTGAAAGAATAACACAGGAAAGCTCCGATGGGAACTTGACCATACACGCCTTTGCGATAAAGCTACCCATACTGTGTCCGAGCATAATATGGGGGATATTCTCGTAATTTTTCTTACCGATTAAGAGCATTTTTCTTGTATCTGCAATCAAATGCTTCCAGCCGTTTTCATTAAAGAAAAAGCACAGCTCGTCATTGTTTTTTACAGAGCCGCCGTGGCCGATATGGTCATTACCGTAGACAGCAATAGAGTTTTCACAAAGGAACTGTGCGAGCTCCTCATAGCGTTCTATAAACTCGCTTATTCCGTGCACTATCTGCACTGCGGCAATCGGCTTTGTCTTAGGAGTATAGAGATAGTATTTTACGCTTGTCATACCGTTTGAACTTTTAAAAAAGCCGGTGGTTTTTGTGTAGCTACCGTTTGACATTTTCATACCTCCATATTAATCATATATGTGTTAATATTATTTTATCGCATTTTCACACAGAATACAAGTGCGAAATCGTTATTTATGAAAAAATATATAAATCGTCATTTTACCTATTGCAAGTTATAAAAAATATGATATAATAAACGTATAGAAAACGTATAGATTTTCTATGTTACATTATAGCAAGTTAATGGCAATTCTTATATTACACATGGCATTTAATTTGCCAGATTGGAGGAAAATTTATGACACTTTCACCAAAGGAAAAAGACCTTTACCTTAGCTGGTGCGAAAAGGCTGTTGATGATGCTGACCTTCAGGCAGAGCTTAAGGCAATAGAGGGCGATGACGAGGCTATCAACGACAGATTCTATCGTGACCTTGAGTTCGGTACAGGTGGTCTTCGTGGCGTTATTGGTGCCGGCACTTATCGTCTTAATGTTTACACAATAAGACGTGCTACACAGGGTCTTGCTGACTACGTTAACGGCTCGTTCCAGAACGGCTCTGTTGCTATTGCATACGACAGCAGAATCAAGTCTGATGTATTCGCTAAGGAAGCTGCTAAAGTTCTTGCAGCAAACGGAATTACTGTATACCTTTACAGCGAGCTTATGCCAACTCCAATGCTCTCTTGGGCTGTAAGATACTTAAAGTGTAACGCTGGTATTGTTGTAACAGCTTCTCACAACCCTGCCAAGTACAACGGCTACAAGGTTTACGGTGAGGACGGCTGTCAGATTACACTTGATGTTGCTAACACAGTTATTGAAAAGATTACATCTGTTGAAACCTTCGGTGGTCCAAAGCTTGTAAGCTATGAGGAAGGCCTCGAAAGCGGCATGATTAAGCTTATCGACCAGAGCGTTATTGACGCTTATCTTGACGAAGTTTCAAAGCAGGGTGTTCACACAGAGCTCGTTGCAGAAAGCGGTCTTAAGGTTGTTTACACACCACTTAACGGTTCGGGCAACAAGCCTGTAAGAGCTATTCTCAAGAAGATTGGTATTTCTGAGGTTACTGTTGTTCCTGAGCAGGAAAATCCTGACGGAAACTTCCCTACATGCCCATTCCCTAACCCGGAAATTAAAGAAGCTCTGCAGAAGGGCCTTGAGCTTTGCGACAATGTAAAGCCTGACCTTCTCCTTGCTACTGACCCGGACTGTGACAGAGTTGGTATTGCTGTACCTGCTCCTGACGGAAGCTATGTTCTCTTCTCCGGTAATGAAGTTGGCGCTATGCTCCTTCAGTACATCTGCGAAGAAAGAACAAAGAACGGCACAATGCCTAAGAACCCTGTTGCTGTAAAGACAATTGTTACTACTGACATTGTTAGAAAGATTTGTGAAGAATACGGCGTTGAGATGAGAGAAGTTCTCACCGGCTTTAAGTTTATCGGCGAGCAGATTGGCTTCCTTGAGGCTGACGGCGAGGCTGAACGCTTCATCTTTGGCTACGAAGAAAGCTACGGCTACCTTGCAGGCTCTTATGTAAGAGACAAGGATGCTGTTGTAGGCTCAATGCTCATTTGTGAGATGGCTGCTTTCTATCGCACAAAGGGTATCACACTTCTTGAGGCAAGAGAAAACATGTACAAGAAGTACGGCAACTACCTCCACACACAGAGCAGCTTTACCTGCGAGGGTGAAACAGGTATGGAAAGAATGAAGGAGATTATGACAAATCTCAGAGCTAACCCTCCTGCTTCTATCGGCGGACTTAAGGTTCTCGAAACTGCTGACTATATCGCAAGTGTAAAGACTGATGTTGTGACCGGCGAAAAGACAGCTATCACACTTCCTAAGTCCGATGTACTCTCATTCATGCTTGAAGACGGTGCTTCTGTTGTAATTCGTCCTTCAGGTACAGAGCCTAAGATTAAGGCTTACTACACTACAATCGGCGAGACTAAGGAAGCTGCAGGCGAGGTTGAAAAGAAGGTTTCTGCTGACTTCAAGACTATTCTCGGCTTCTAATATATGAGAAGCATAATTGTTGAGTTACCTACTCTATACTACTTCAAGGAGAAAAACAAGTTCTCCGGATCTATCGACAAGCTCTTCAGATACAAGATAACTCCTGACAGCGCACTGCATTGCGTTATATGGCACGGGCTTTTTTCAATCGACTGTATCGACGAGAGCGAGATAGTTGCTAAGTCTGACTTTGAGCTGACTGATGACGGGCTCAATGAGATGATTGACTGGATAGAGGCTAAGTATCTGGAATATTTAAAGGCTAACACGCCGCAAGAATAAGACTTTAAGGCTCCCTCGGAATTTTCTGTGGGGAGTCTTTTTGTGGCAAAGCATCTTGAAACTTTGCTGCACTTGTGGTATAATCTTAGGGAAATTTGTTGCAGAAATCCGAAGGGAGTATGTATTATGGCAAAGTGTTCTCTTTCTGATATATATATGAATAGCACCCAGCAACAAGAAAAGCGTTACAGAGAGGCTATAGAAGACTTCGAGGCTATCTTTGGCAAGGAAGACAGCTATCGCTTTTTCTCTGCGCCGGGCAGAAGTGAAATTTGTGGCAATCACACCGACCACAACAACGGCAGGGTTATGGCTGCAGGTGTTTCGCTTGATATAATTGCAGTTGTTGTGCCTACTGATGATAACATTATTCTTATAAAGTCAGAGGGCTACGAGGCTGATAATATTTCGCTTGATGACTTAGAGCCTTACGAGCAGGAGAAGAACACCTCGACTTCGCTCATAAAAGGTGTTGCGTCGGGCTTTTTAAAGAACGGTCACAAGGTTGGTGGCTTCAAGGCTTACTCTACCTCTAATGTACTGAAGGGCTCGGGGCTTTCCTCGTCGGCGGCATTCGAGGTGCTTATCGGTACAATTCTCAATGAGCTTTACAACGACGGTGATGTATCGGCAGTTGAGATAGCACAAATCGCTCAATACGCTGAGAACGAATACTTCGGCAAGCCTTCGGGACTTATGGACCAGATGGCGTCGTCGGTTGGTGGTTTTATTACGATAGATTTTAAAGACACCAAGAGCCCTGTAATCGAGGCTATTGACTTTGACTTTGAAAGCAGTGGGCATTCGCTTTGCATTGTAGATACGAAGGGCAATCACGCTGACCTCACGCCAGAATATGCTGCTATCCCGAGTGAGATGAAGTCTGTTGCGCAGTTCTTTGGCAAAGAAACCTTACGCTCGCTCACCAAGACTCAGCTTTTACAAAAGGTTGAGAAGGTAAGGTCGTCTTATGGGGACAGAGCTGTACTTCGTGCGCTACACTTCTTTGATGACAACAAGCGTGTAAAGCTTGAGGCTAAGGCACTTTGCGAGGGCGACTTTAACGAATTTCTCTCGCTTGTAAACGAATCGGGGCTTAGCTCTTACTGTTATCTGCAAAACATTTTTGCAACGACCGATCCGGAAAACCAGGGCTTATCGCTTGCACTCTACACGGCAAAGAGCATACTTGGTAGTTCGGGGGCTTGCAGGGTACACGGTGGTGGCTTTGCGGGAACTATTCAGGCTTTTGTTCCGGACTCCAAGCTAGACGAGTTCGAAAGGACTATGAACGACCTGTTCGGTGAGGGCAGCTGCCACATACTTTCTATAAGAAAAGTCGGCGGAACTGAGGTAATATTTGACTATGAATAACATTTTTAAATCGGTAAAAAAAGAGATTGACAGGCAGTACGGCATGACCTCTATGACGTCACTTAAGCTTGTGAGCGCAGGCGCTGCGATGATAAATTCCCTGCCCTTCAAGTTCGATATTGACAATATCGGTGCTGCGTCGGACAAGGGCTTTTGCATAGCTATATCGGGCGATGCTGTTGATAGTGGCGACTTCAAGGCTAAGGAAATTGAGCTTTCCGGCTGTATCAAGGGTCATCAGACGACGATAAAGAAAAAGCTTACCTTCATTCAAAAGAAAGACGGCAAGCACATATTACAGGCAAAATTTTCTGACGTAAGGCTGGAAAGTGGCCTCAGCGATGAAAAGGACAAAGAAAAGGCATTTATGGAGAAGCTGAAAAGGCAGCTTCACTTTAAGCTTGTGCCTATATACGAAAATAAGGAAGACGCTGAAGTTATGCTCACTATTTATCCTTATGCAAACATCCTAGATGGTGCTATCAGCAAGTGGTTGAGCGTATGCAGTGATGAAGCGTCGCTTATAAAATATCTATAATACGGAGATACTACTATGAGAATGAGAAGAAAGAAAAATCTTGAGCAGAGGCTTTCAGATTGCGGTAACAAGATTATTTACATGGACAGAGAGGACAGAAGCTTTAACGCTATCGACACCTCAGAGGTTATAGACTTCAAAGAGCTTTTTGGCAATGACAATCCTATTCACTTAGAGATAGGCTGTGGCAAGGGGCAGTTCGCTTGTGAGATTGCAAAGAGAAATCCCGACATTAACTACATAGCTGTTGAAAAGAGCAGTAATGTAATTGTTGAAGCTTGCGAAAAGGCTTTAGAGCAGGAAATCCCTAACCTTATATTTATGAGAGGTGGGGCTGAATACCTTGAGTGCTATATTCCTCAGAATTCTATTGGCAGGCTATATTTAAACTTCAGCTGCCCTTATCCTAAAAAGAGCTATGCTTCGCACAGACTCACTCACACAAACTTTTTAAAAATCTACGAGAAGCTATTAACCAAGGATGCTGAAATTCATCAAAAAACCGACAACAGAAACTTCTTTGAATTCTCACTTGAAGAATTTTCTCGCTATGGACTATTGTTAAAGAACATCTCGCTCGACCTTCACAACAGTGATTTTGAAGGCAATATTGTCACCGAATACGAGGAGAAGTTTTCAAGTCAGGGCTTCCCTATTTACAGACTTGAGGCCGTTTTTAGAAGATAAGACAATTTAAGGGTAATGAACCGTTTTAGGCTCATTACCCTTTAGTTTTTAATATAACTGGAAGTCGGTCGCTGTCTTCCAGATGCCATCTGCAATTGCTCTTGCGTAGGCATCAAGATTCTGGTCAAACAGTTTATTATCTATATCATCCTGCATAAAGCCGAGCTCTATAAGGCAAGACGGCATATTGGTTTCTCTATTGACCTGGTAATTCTTATTCGGCATACCGATATAGCCAAAGCAGACGCCTCTGTTACGCGATATTCCTGCTCTCTCCAGGCCATCCATAATATTCTGACCGAGTGCAGTATCTATATCGAAGCGCTTGTTTGATACCCAAATTTCGACTCCACGGGCTTCGCCCTCATAGAGATTTCTATGTATTGAAACAAACAACTCTGCACCTGACTCATTAGCCATAATACATCTATCATCGAGGCTGACAAAGGTATCGTCATCTCTTGTCATCACTACCTCTACGCCTTTTTCTTCAAGGTATTGCTGGACTAAAAGCGAAAGCTTTAATACGTCATCCTTCTCATAGCGAGTTTCAGTAACGTCCATAGCACCGACGTCTTTTCCGCCATGACCTGGGTCAATCATGACCTTAAGGTCAACCTCCGGAACGGTCTGCGACGAGCTATCCGGCTTAGTCACTACCACGCTACTACTTGGCACCGACGAGGATATCGAGGCGGCGGCATCCGTAGCACTTGAGCTATTATCGTCACCACTGAACAGCCCTATAACAAAGCTGAAGAATGAAACTATTCCCCATATAACTACTGCGAGCAATGCTATAAGTATTATAAGTGCTATTATGACTCTATGCCAGAGTATTTTATATTTCTTTTTTCTTCCGTTTTGTTGTACCATTTTTCACCTGCATTAAATCTCTGTAGTTTCGTCACAATACTCGCACACGGCCTTATTGCCGTTTATGACAAAGTAGTGTGGAAGGTAGCCCTCGTGATTAGTAATACACTTAGGGTTAGAGCAACATATATCTGCTCTTAGCTCGCCCTTCATAAGTGGGGCAGGCTTCGAGCTTTTTTCGAGTATGAGGAGAATGAGTGCCATTCTTACATACATACCGTAATTTGCCTGCTTAAAATACTTAGCTCTCGGGTCATCATCGACACCGATAGTTATCTCGTCAACTCGTGGGAGTGGATGCAAAACTGCCAAATCAGGCTTAGCCTTTTCCATCTTCTGCTCGTCGAGTACATAGACATTCTTCTGCTCGAGATACTGCTGTTCAGAAGCGAAGCGTTCGCGCTGAATTCTTGTCATATACAATACGTCGAGCTCGGCGATTGCATCTTCAAGTCTGAAAACTTCCTTGAATTCGACGCCCTTATTCTTAAGAATCTGCTTTATATAATCCGGAAGCTCTAGCTCTCTTGTTGAGATAAGCACGAACTTATTATTCGGATAGCTGCTCATTGCCTTAAGGAGTGAGTGGACAGTTCTGCCGTTTTTAAGGTCGCCGCACAGACCGATTGTAAGGCCGTCGAGCTTGCCTTTTTCTTCATAGAGTGTGAGAAGGTCGGTAAGAGTCTGGGTTGGGTGGAGGTGACCTCCGTCGCCTGCGTTGACAACCGGACAATCAGCAGTAAGAGCAGCTGCCTTGACTGCGCCCGGGAGTGGGTGACGCATAACGACTATATCGCCATAAGAGGATACTACCTTAGTTGTATCCTTAAGATTTTCGCCCTTTGAAACTGACGAGGTGGATGGGTTATCAAAGCCGATTATTCCACCACCGAGTCTAAGCATTGCTGCCTGGAAAGACATCTGAGTTCTTGTTGACGGCTCATAGAAAAGGGTTGCCATTATCTTACCCTGGCATCTTTTTGAATACTTCTTAGGGTCTTTCTTTATTTCGTGGGCTAGTACGACTATATCCTCCCACCAAATAGGTTCATAATCGCTCAGGTCAATTAGGTTTATAAACTCTGCTCTGTCCATAGCGTTTTCATTCCTTCCGACTTTAATTCACCAAACTATATTCTATCACTTTTACACAATCTTTTCAAGCATCTTAGGCTAACATTCACAATACTTTTACTATTTTAAAAATTCTTCTGCGAATGCGAGAAACTCTTCCCTGCTCATAATGGAATTTACGGCGTCGAGCGTTGCCTTTGAGGTAAGCGACTGCGGCAGGCTGAGCTTTTTAAGGACTTCTTTTCTAAGCTCGCTGCTATTTCTTCCACCCGACAGTCCGAGCTCTATAAAATCCTGCATTGTCACTTTTTCATTATCTTTTTCAGAGCTTTCTATTCCTGCTCTTTTTATAGCCTCGATAATAAGCTCCTTCGGTATACCTTCGACGCCCAGCTTACCCTCCTTTGAAGGTGAAGTCTTGCGCTTTTCCTTACCTAAAATCTCCGGGACATAGACGTTTTGCACCTTACCATCGGGGACTATGCTTTTTATTCTGGCTCGGATTTGGTTGCCTGCGCTATCGGAATCGGTAAGGATAATAATTCCGCTTGTTTTTGCGTAGTGCTTTATAAGGTCTGAAACTTTATCATCCTTATATATTCCAAAGCCGTTTGTTTGTATTATTACTGCGTCTATAAACTGCGAGAGGTGTATTTTATCATACTTACCCTCGACGATAACGGCTTTATTAAGGTGTAATTTTTCTCTTTCCAATTTATCTCTCCAGCATAACAGAAACGGCTCTTTCGAGTACAATTCGGTCATCGATATTTGAATACTTAGCTTCGTTGTCGGCTTCAAAGAGTGCTTTTATACAGCGTCTGATTCTATTGTCGCTGACGTTTCTGCAATCGTTAAGGGCATATTTTATTGCGAACTCTCTGTTCTTCGGGTAATTAAAATCTGCTGAGATATCGCTCATTCCCTTACCGCAGGAAGTTGCAGTTCTTGCTCTGTAGATATCGCAGAAGGAATTTGTCATAGAACCGATTATAGCGAGTGTTGAAACCTGCATGTCATAAAGCTCCGAAATAAGCATAAACGCCATTTTTGCGTCGCCCTTTATTATATAGCCTGCGAGCCTGAAGCTATCTGCATCAAGCCTTCTCATACACAGAGCGTCGATATCCTCTCTGGTAACTCTGCCACCTGCGACATACGATGCGAGCTTGTTGACCTCGTTATTTATGACAGCCTGCTCGCACAGACATTTTTGTGCAAGGTATGAGGCGTCATCCTTTGTAATATCGCAATCGAGTTTTTTAAGCTTTGCGATTATAGTTTTTGCAAGGTCCGAGGGGGTTTTGAAAGAAAACTCACAGCTATGACCGACAGCCTGGCAAAGCTTACTGAGCTTTTCATTCTTATCGGTAAGTGACTTTTTATTCTTATAGATATCTATTCCTGTTACATAGAAAATAACTGTAGTTGTATCGGGAAGGTCCTTGAGCATTGAGGTAAGGTAGTCAAAATCGTCCTTGGAGAGCTGCTCTGCGTTAAGGTCATTGACGGTAACCACGACTCTATCGGCAAAGCAAGGGAGCATATTACAGCAATCCCACAGCTCGCTCATCTTAAGCTTCTTGCCGTCGAGCTTATGGAGGTTAAGGCTTGTTTCGTCCTTTCCTGCAAGCTTTACCACCAGCTTTTTTGTATACGCTTCCAGCACAGCTACATCCTTGCCGTAAAAGAAATACGCGCTTTTTATATCGCCGTCTCTTATCGACTTTGCAAGCTCGGTATCATTCAGTAAAGCCATATCTAAGCCTCCTTACAACTATATCTTCATCAAAAATCATTATTTCTTCTATTTCATCTGAAAGTGCATACTTCTCGCTCTTATTGGGAAGTATCACACTATCGGTTGTTATCAATACATCATAATTAATCTTATAAATCGCAGTTTTTGAAACGGCAATTTCAAGTTCGTCTACCCTAAGCTGTACGATAGCACTGCACTCTATAAATTCAGCACTCTTTAGCTCTAAGAATTCTGCATACGACGGATAGACTGTAGGCTCGCCGCTAAGGTCATAGAGTGCTGTAATACTGCGTATTCCCTTACTTTTCATAAGAGTTGGAACAGCCTGTGCTATTGCGCCGCTACCCTCTACATTGACTATCACAGCGCTATCGCCCTCTACGATAACGACAGCTTGCATATCATCGTAGCAAAGCTTATATGCGATGACTTGGTCGCTTAGCAAAAGCTTATTTGCCAGAGATACTACCACAAAGCAAACATACGCTGACATAAACATCACTATCTCTGTGATGCCAAAGCGTCTTCGTAATTTTACAAATATCGTAGCCACGACTATGCTTGCTACTGCGATATATTTTACTGCGATATAGCCTGTAGGCAAGCTTGCAAACGGAAGCTGTACGACTACCCTGCTTATTATGAGAAACAGTCTTGTCAAATACCCTGCCGACATAACAAGAGGTTTAAAAAGCAGAGTAATTCCACCTGTCAAGGCTACAACTGCGCTAATGCAGAGTACCGTACTACAAAGCGGTAACAAGAATATATTAGTCAAGACACTTATTACAGAAACTTCGTCGAAGAAAATAGCATTGAGAGGTAGCGTAACGACAGCGATAGTCATCATTGATATTGCAGATTGTTTAAAATAATAAAGCCTGCTCTTTTTACTTATAAGGCAAATTATCTTTGGCGAAATAAATCCAAGTGCGAGTGCACCAAAGGCTGACAGCAAAAGTGACGGTGACAATATTACATACGGCTGTCCTATTGTCATAACACACACGCAAAAGACCACACACCCAAGACAATCATAGCTTCTCCTTAGCAATGGTGCGAGGTTATGTATTGTCATCATTACGCCTGCTCTTATTACAGACACCGAGCCACCTGCAAAAATCACAAACAATACTATAAAAAGCTCACCTATTATGAGCTTTGGCTTTGTGCTAAGCCCTACTGCACTCATAAGTCCTGCTATCATATAGTATATAATTACAAGATGGAGCCCGGACACGCTGAAGATATGCAGCATACCTGTTTTCGACAGTACGCTTTTAAGTTTTTCTGACAAAAAGCTTTTATCGCCACACAGCATAGCGCATATGAGCCCACCTTCTTGGCTAGGTAATACAGCCATAATCTTAGCTGTAAGGTAATCTCTATAGCGTATAACAAGCCCTCTGAGTGATGGGCTCCCTTTTTCTACGCTTTTGATTTCGGCATAGCCTCCGCTTAGAAAGACTCCCTGCGATTTGTAATAATCCTTACCACTAAAATAAAGGTTATCCTGAAGCTCTGACAGCGTTGCACTTACCGTAACCACGCTATTGTACTCGAGTGTTCTGTCCTCACTGATAAAGCTGATTTTAGCACTGGTGCCACCGAGCTTGCCATCCAGAGTATACAGCACTTTATCGCCCGAGATATGCTCTGTGCCGACTGCTCTGCCGGTGAACACTACATCTTGTCCGACATAAGAAAGCTGATTTTCATAGACTAGCAAGGTATAGCTTATATTAATAATCAGTGCTACGCAAAAGCTCACACCTACAGCGAGCACATCGTACATTCTGTTACGCTTAACAACTGCTAAAAAGCATGTACTGACAGACGCTATCGGCAGAAGCACAACTAAGAGCTTTACTGACAAAAACGAGGCGAGAAAAAGACCACATAAGTATGGTACCCCTATGGTTACAGTTTTTCGCCTCATTTTATTTCTCTTTCTTAAAGGCTTAAGCTTGCTTGCCTTTTTACTGCTCCTCCCAGCCGAGCTTTCTGCCACCTATGAGGTGGAAATGGATATGGAAGACAGTTTGTCCTGCGTCTTCTCCACAGTTTGTTGCGATTCTAAAGCCGTTATCGAGCCCTAAATCCTTAGCAATCTTACCTGCCACCTCATAGATATGAGAGATAACAGCGCTGTTTTCTTCATTCACATCCCAGAGCATAGAGATATGCTCTTTAGGGATAATGAGAACGTGAACGGGAGCAATTGGAGCGATATCCTTAAAAGCGTATACGAGCTCATCCTCGTACACCTTTGCAGATGGAATTTCGCCCTTTATGATTTTACAAAATAAGCAATCGGACATAGTACTTCCTCCCTTATTTTTACTTTATAAATTCTGAAACTATTGAAACTACACTTGAAAGTGCTTCGTCGAGCTTTGAAATATCGGCTACGCCTGCCATAGCGCTGTCAGGACGTCCGCCACCCTTACCACCGGTAACTGCTGAAACGTTGCCTACTATCTTACCGGCGTGGGCGCCCTTTGCAACTGCGTCCTTACCTGCTGCACAAGCAAGGTTTGCCTTATCGCCGTCGATACCTGCTAAAACTGCTACTGTATCAGGCTTATCTGCCTTGATTTCGTCGCACATTTTTCTAAGCATATCAGGCTTTACGCCTACAAGCTTTGCAGAGATAACCTTGACGCCGTTTACATCGGTTACGTTATCGAAGAGTGACTTGAGCTTCATATTAGAAATCTCTGTCTGGAGAGAATCTCTTTCTCTTTCGAGAGATTTAATCTCGCCCATTACGCTTACGCATCTGTTGACAAGCTCGGATGTATTAGCAAGCTTCAGAGTCTGTGCAGACTGTGAGATAAGCTCTGCCTGCTGCTTAATAAGTGCTAATACGCCACTACCTGTAACAGCCTCGATTCTTCTTACGCCGGAAGCTACTGAGCTTTCAGAGATAATCTTAAAGAGTCCTGCCTTAGAGGTATTATCAAGGTGTGTACCACCACAGAATTCGATTGAAGCGTCGCCCATTGTAACGACTCTTACAGTTTCGCCGTACTTTTCGCTGAAGAGTGCCATAGCACCGAGCTTCTTAGCGTCGTCGATTGCCATTTCCTCTACCTTAATATCCATTGCAGAGAGGATATAGCTATTAACGATTTCTTCGATTTCTGAAAGCTGTGCAGGAGTTACGCCCTCAAAGTGAGAGAAGTCAAATCTGAGTCTTTCACCGTCAACGAGCTGACCTGCCTGGTGAACGTGGTCGCCGAGAACCTTTCTGAGTGCAGACTGGAGAAGGTGTGCACAAGAGTGATTTCTCATTGTGTTTTCGCGGTTTTCCTTATCGACGATAAACTGTGCAACCTGTCCGCAAGAAACTGCGCCCTCAGTAACCTTTACCTTATGGGCAAACTTTCCTGCAACGACCTTCTGGGTATCAATTACCTGACAAGTACCGCTTAAAGTCTTGATGACGCCCTTATCGCCTGCTTGTCCACCACTTTCGGCATAGAATGGGGTCTTGGAAGCAACGATATACACCTCGTCGCCTATTCCTGCGTTATCGAGTAGCTCGTCGTCGCTTGCGATAAATGCGATTTCAGCTTCTGTCTCGAGTGTGTTATATCCGACAAACTCTGTTGTAAAGTTCTTATCAATCTTATGGAATACAGTTTCGTCAGCTCCCATATACTTAGAGCCACCTCTTGCCTTACGGGCAGTTTCTCTCTGCTCGTCCATAGCCTTAGCATAGCCTTCCTCGTCGCAAGAAAGTCCCTTTTCCTCTAAGATTTCTCTTGTGAGGTCGATTGGGAAGCCGTATGTATCGCTAAGTGTAAAGCACTTTACGCCATCGAGTACGCTTACGCCGTTTTTCTGCATATCCTCGATATAGCCAGAGAGGATGTTAAGACCTCTGTCGATAGTTTCGTTAAAGTTCTTTTCTTCTGTAGTGAGGAGCTTTACAATATAGTCGTACTTTTCTTCGAGCTCGTTATACTCGCTCTTTGAATTATCGACAACAGTTTTTACGATATCCTTGAGGAAGAGACCGTTGATACCGAGAAGCTTTCCGTGTCTTACTGCACGTCTTAAAAGTCTTCTCATTACATAGCCTCTACCCTCGTTTGAAGGCAGAACTCCGTCGGAAGCGAGGAAGGTAACGCTTCTTATATGGTCGGTAATAACTCTGATAGAAACGTCCTTTTTATATTCCTTGCCGTACTCACAGCCTGCGATTTCGCAAATCTTATCTCTGATAGCCTTGATTGTATCTACGTCGAAGATTGAGCCTACGCCCTGCATAAGAGCAGCGAGTCTTTCGAGGCCCATACCTGTATCGATATTCTTCTGTGCGAGTGGTGTATATGTACCGTCCTCGTGGCGTTCAAACTGTGTGAAAACGAGATTCCAGAATTCCATATATCTATCGCAGTCACAGCCTACTGTACAGTCAGGCTTGCCACAGCCGTACTCCTCGCCTCTATCGAAGTAGATTTCAGAGCATGGTCCACATGGGCCGTCGGTTCCTGCTTCCCAGAAGTTATCTTCCTTACCCATTCTGAAAATCTTGTTGAGTGGGAGTCCCATCTTCTCGTGCCAGATTTTTTCTGCCTCGTCGTCTTCTTCATATACAGAAACGAAGAGTCTTTCTTCCGGGAGCTCGAGCACCTTAGTACAATACTCCCAAGCCCACTCGATAGCTTCTTCCTTAAAGTAGTCGCCGAATGAGAAGTTACCGAGCATTTCAAAGAATGTACCGTGTCTTGCTGTCTTACCTACGTTTTCGATGTCGCCTGTTCTGATACACTTCTGGCAGGTTGTCATTCTTGTTCTTGGTGGAACCTCCTGGCCTGTAAAATAAGGCTTGAGAGGAGCCATACCTGCTACGATAAGCAGGAGACTTTTATCATTCTGCGGAATTAGAGAGTAGCTCTTTTTTCTAAGCGCTCCCTTGCTTTCAAAAAACTTGAGATAAGAATCTCTAAGCTCGTTAAGTCCTGTCCATTTCATAATTTATTCTCCTTTTGAAAAAATCCTTATAAAAGCAAAAACAGCCCCGTCCAACAAAATGGGACGAAGCTTCTCCGTGGTACCACCCAAATTACCGTAACACAAAAGTCACGGTCACTTTGTTACCCTTAACGCAGGTATACGTTGCAGTTTTCTGCACAGCTCTCAGGTTAGCCACCGACGTGTTTTTGAAGGCTCACACCGACCGCCTTCTCTCTTGAAAAAACACATATCGGATAATTCCGTCGTTTGCTTTTACTATATGTATTTATTATAATACCTTGTCATCGTTTTGTCAAGGTATTTGGCTTGCTTTTTGAGCTTTTGCGCATAGGCATAGCGCCGTTTTTGGCTAAAGCCAAAAAACGAAAATGCCGTCTATGAAATAGACGGCGAGGAAAATTCGCCACAAATGGCGAATTTAGCGCTATGCGAATGAAACGCACTTTACTGTCATTTTATAGGAAAGTGCCATGAAGACTGCGAAAAACGCCAGAAACAGTGGATACAGTTCTATTGAGATGTACTGTGCGATAAGCCCGAAAACAGGTGGCATAAAGGTTGTTCCTGTATATGCACTCGCCATTTGTATGCCTATAATAGCCTGAGAATTCTCCTTACCGAAGCAATACGGTGTTGAATGTATGATTGATGGATAAATCGGCGCACAGCCAAGGCCTATAACGACAAGTCCGACCAGTGATGGCAGGGAGGCTTCAACCGGAAGTGCTACTGAAATTATTCCGACAAACAAAACGGAAGTTCCGAGGATTACCAGTTTCTTATCGCCAAGCTTTTCGGAAATAAAGCCACAAATAAATCTTCCTACAGATATTCCCACATAAAACAGCGATGCAAAGCCTGCGGCAGCTTTTGCGTCTACACCTCTACAGCTTTCAAGGTACGAGCTTGCCCAGAGTCCTGCTGTTGCTTCCATTGCACAGTAGCAAAAGAATGTGAGCAGTATCCACTTTACTCCCCTTATTTTCACAGCGCCCTTGATACCTACGCTGCTTTCTTGTGTTTCGCCACTCTCCGACGAGCGCTTCTTCCACAATGGCAGGCTTATGAAGATAACAGCAGTAAGTACGACTTGCAGAACTGTTACGCTAAGGTATCCACCCTGCCAGCCCTTGGAGTGACCGATACAATAGCTCATAATATATGGGCTTATGGAAGCTCCCAGACCCCAGAAGCAGTGAAGCCAGCTCAGATGCCTTGCAGTAAAATGCAGTGCGACATAGTTGTTAAGGGCAGCGTCTACCGAGCCTGCACCTATTCCGTAAGGGACACAGATAAGGCATAGGATATAGAAGTTGTCTACTGTTGCAAAGCCAAAAAGCGAGAGTGCAGTAGTCAGCACGCTAAGGGCAGTAAGGAGTCCTGCACCAAGCTTTTTTGTAAGAAAGTCAGAGGCAAGGCTTGATATAATTGTTGAAAAAGCAATTATCATAGATAGTATTCCTGCAAAGGAAAGTTCAGCGCCGAGGTCGAGCCTCATAATCGGCCAGGCTGAGCCAAGCAGTGAATCAGGTAGCCCCAGACTTATAAATGAAAGGTAAATTACCACAAGCAGCAGCGTTGTCATAAATTATTCTCCTAAAGCCAGACGTCTTTTTGCTTGAGCCTTTTTTGCTCTTGACATTAAAATTGCGTAGGCGATAATCTCTGCGATGAAGGTTATCGTCCAAGAAATTATATATGAAATGTACAAGCTTTCTAAGGTATGATATTTCGGTATAGCAAAGATAGTATAAACCCACAGTATTCGCATACCGCAAACACCTAAGACGGTAATGAACATAGGTGAAATCGACGCACCGAGGCCTCTTATTATACCGGTAGTTACGTCCATCAGTCCGCAGACAAAGTACGGCACGCATATTGCCTTTAGTCTGGCAATTCCGTATGCTACGGCTTCCGGTGAATCAGGCAGGTATATACTCAGGAGCTTATCGCCGAGAAGATATGCCACATTACCTGCGACAAGGCCGGCAACAAAAACACTTCCGAGGCACATTGCGGCTATCTTGCCTATTCTATTGAGCTTTCCTGCGCCGTAATTCTTGCCCGTAAAGTTCACGGCAGTCTGGTGGAAGGAGTTCATCGTAGTATACACAAATCCTTCGATATTCTGAGCTGCGGCGTTACCGTTGACGGCGATTTCTTCAAAAGAGTTTACCGATGACTGTATAATTACATTGGATATTGAAAACAGCGAGCCTTGTATACCGGCAGGCAGGCCGATTCTGACCATACGCATAAGCTGGTTTTTATAAATCTTCATTTTTCTGAGCTCGAGCTTGCAGGCATCCTGTCTTTTCATAAGGGCACGGATTATAAGCAAGGCCGAAATTGTTTGAGAAAGCGCAGTCGCCAGCGCTACACCTGCAACGTCCATATCAAATACAATTACAAAAATAAGATTGAGAAGGACATTGATAACACCAGCTATAGTAAGGTAGATAAGCGGGCCTTTTGTATCGCCTGCTGCTCGCAAAATAGCCGAGCCGAAGTTATACACCATACTCGATACTATTCCACAAAAGTATATTCTCATATAAGTTGTAGACAGCCCGATTATATTATCCGGTGCTGACATCAGCGTCAAAAACAGCTCAGAGAAGCATACGCCGATTACTGTGAGCACAATTCCGCTGACTATTGCTGTCGGTATGGCAGTATGGACAACCTTAGAAGTATCGTCGTTCCTTCCTGCACCCAGAGCGTGTGCAACCGTTACGCCTGCACCGACAGAAAGTCCGATAAATAGGTTTATTATAAGGTTAATAATAGGAGCTGTAGAACCGACTGCACCGACAGAAAACTCACTGCCGTATCTTCCTACAACGACAAGGTCGGCGGCGTTGAATAAAAGCTGCAAAACGCCGGTTAGGATTATAGGCACAGTATAGCTGATTATCTTACCAAAAAGCGGGCCTTCGCACATATCTATATCTCTGCTTTTCGACATTTTGCTCACCTCTCTTTACGCAAAAAAATCACAGACAAAATCATTTTGCTGTGCTTCAACTACATTATATTACCCTATATTGCAAAAGTCAATCACTACAGCTACGATTTGTGCAAATTACCTTGACAAACGTTTTCGCATAAAGTATATTTAACCTAAATCAGCAAAAGCTCAAGGGAGGTTTTCTATTTGGATATTGTAAGCGAGATAAGGCAGGCGCTATTATCTATGGGTGAGGAAAAGTACAGAAGCTTTAGCATAAAGCTTATCCCAAATGTATCGCAAAACAAGTACATCGGTGTACGCTTCCCACTACTAAGAAAATACGCAAGTAAGCTTTACAAAAGACAGGATATCGGCGATTTTCTCACCTCTCTCCCACACTGCTATCATGAGGAAAACAACCTTCACGCTTTTATTATAGCTAATGAAAAGGATTTTTCAAAGTGTCTTGAGCTTACTGAAGGTTTTCTGCCGTACATTGAAAGCTGGGACACCTGCGACAGCCTTTCGCCAAAGGTATTCAAAAGTCATCTTTCTGAGCTTTATGAAAGGATAAAAACTTGGCTTTGCTCTAAGCACACCTACACTATACGCTTTGGGATAGTATGTCTTATGAGGTACTATCTTGATGAGGAGTTTAATAGCGAGATTTTAGAGCTTGTTGCAGGGGTAAAATCAGACGAATACTATGTAAATATGGCGAGGGCTTGGTTTTTTGCGACAGCACTTACAAAGCGCTATGATGACACTCTCCCCTATCTTACGGGCACTATTCTTGACAGGTGGACTCACAACAAGACGATAAGAAAGGCTATAGAGAGCTTTTGCGTAGAACCCACTCAAAAGGCGTATTTACGCACTCTTATAATAAAATAGTAAGAAACGCAGACGCAGCTTAGCTTTGGCTTTTGCTCTGCGTTTTGTTATTTTAAAAAAATATTGTTTTACTACTTGACAACTGTGCATAGAGGTGGTATACTGTATATACAGCATATACACAGTATGCAAATTCTTGTGAAAGGAGAATTTTGATGAACATAACCATAAGCTACACAAGTGACAAGCCTATGTACGAGCAGATTGAAGACGGCATCAAGAAGGCTATTTATGACGGAAAGCTTAAAAACAACGAGCTTCTGCCGAGTGTACGACAGCTTGCGAAGGACTTAAACGTCAGTGCAATCACGACAAAGAGAGCATACATTGACTTGGAACACGAGGGTCTTGTATACACAATATCCGGCAAGGGCACTTTTGTGAAGCTTGATAAACTGGGCGAGCTTCAAAAGGGGCGTCAGGACGAGCTACTAGGTGAGCTTTTAAAGACTGCCGAGGAGTGCAAGGCTCATGGAATACCTAAGAAGAATGTAATTGAAAAAATTGACGAGATATACACCGAGGGCATCGAGGAAGTATAACGAGAGGAAGTATAGATATGGAAAATTTGGCACTTAAAATCAACGGACTTTGCAAGGAATTTGACGGCTTTAAGCTTGATGACGTAAGCTTTGAGCTACCAAAGGGAATGGTAATGGGACTTGTCGGTGAAAACGGCGCGGGCAAGACCACAATCATAAAGCTTATACTTAACGCTATGGCAAAAACCGGCGGTAGCATTTCAATCTTCGGAAAAGACAACACAGAGAACGAGATTCTCTGCAAGGAAAAAATCGGCTATGTAGCTGACGAGGATTATCTTATTGTTTCTTCAAACATAAAGAACTACGCAAAGGTTTTTGCGCACATATACAAGGACTGGGACCAGGAGCTTTTCGAGAAGTATGCTAAAATGTGGAATCTTCCGCCTAAGAAGAAGTTTTCTACATACTCTAAGGGTATGAAGACCAAGGCAATGCTTGCGCTTACTCTTTCACATCACCCTGAGCTACTCATTCTTGACGAGCCGACAGCCGGTCTTGACCCTGTTGCGAGAATCGAGGTTCTCGATATTCTTCGTGAGATTGTTTCAGACGGCGACAAGTCGGTTCTCTTCTCTACTCACATCACAGGCGATTTGGACAAAATTGCTGACTGCGTAACTGTACTCATAAACGGCAAGGTTACTGACAGCATGGACATTGACAAGATTGAAGAAAAGTACGCTGTAATCAGCGGTTCGCTCGACAGCCTCACTATTACAAACAAGGACAGATGTGTTGGCATAAGACGTGGCACACAGAGCTTTGAGGCACTTGTTGAAAGACGCTATCTTGATAACTTCAAGAATGTTACTGTAAGAACTCCTAACATTGAAAATCTCCTCACCTTCAGCATCTGGGGACACAGAGAGGATATCGTAGAGCTTGGAGGTCAGGACAATGGCTAAAAAGAAAAAGGAGCAGGTTAAGTACAACCCTTCGCTATCTAGTGTCAAGCGTTTTGGCAAGGCTCGTGGGGCTGTAATCGGCAGACAGACAATGGTTCTCACGATTATATATGGAATAATCAGTATTGTTATACTCGCTTTATACATCTCGGGATTTTTTCTCGGCAAGGATGCAAGCGAGGGTGGCGCTGCGACCTCGTCTGTATGTTTGACGACATCATTCTTCGGTATATTCCTGTTTATGTTTAACTCAAGTATTCCTTCTGACAAGCAGGACCTTGACACGGCAAGAGGCGCACTTAGTGGCGGCTGTGCAAGTGTATCAGAGGTATTTATGCATATGCCTGTCACCAAGCTTGATATATACAAGCACTCTTTCAAGTACTTTATACTGGCGGAGGTTGTAGTGCTTGCAGGTAGCATTGCTTCTAACATAGCAATGGCTGTAACTGACAAGTACGAGGTTTTTGCAGGAATGAGTGCGATGACTTCTATCTTATCGGCAACAATGATACTTTTTGTATACCTGTTTATGTTCAAGATTTTCAAAAACATTCCTAAGAAAGTTGAAAAGACTCTCACTATTATAGGTGTTATTATCTTCTACATAGTATGGTTTGGCACTATGATTTTCGAAGACGCTTCTGCTAAGGCTGTAGAAATCCTTGCGCCACTAGCCGGTATTCCAGCACTTTGTATATCTATTGTGACCTTTATAGCTGTACTGCTCATTCATAAGCTTTATACCGAAAAGCGAGTTGCTAATACAGCTTGGTACGACAGATAAGCCTAAGGGGGATATTTTATGAAAAAGAAAAGTAATTATTACAGAACAAGACAGTTTCTCTCCCTATTTGGTATAACTGATTTACTCAGAATTATATCGCTTATCATTATTGTCGGAAATGCTTTGGTTGCATTTTTCAAGTATGACAGTGAAAGATTTGACGGAATGATTACGGGTGTGGGCGTTATGACGGCGATTGCTCTGCTTATATTCCCTGTCTGCATAGCGTCGGTGTTTATTTCACATTACACCTTTATGACAACACTTCCTGTAAAGACCTCAAAAATTCCTGATATTTTTATGAAGACAATGGATTCACAGTTTGCAATTATAATACTGGCAGATGCTGTTGTGATGTTCCTTACAGGCTTTGAAAGACAGATTGTAATCAAGGCTCTTATATACCTTGTATTCTACATAATGTCATACATATTCTTATATGTATCTGTAACGCCCGGTGCGACAAAGGACACCAACATAAAGCGTGGAATTATCGGCGGTGTACTCGGATTTACAGGCTATCTTGCAGGTATAGCTGCATCTGCTGCACTTACAATGATAATCGAAGATAACAGAGTATACACAAGCAAGCAGCTGACTATTATTCTTATTATTTTCTCTGTGATTATGCTCTGCGCAATACTCACAAGACTGCTCGTCGGCAGAGGTGTTCGCACAAAGATTAGACTTATGAAGGTTTACAAGACAAGGTCTAAGAAGAAAGCACAAAAGGAAGAATCCTACGTTTAAGCTTATCGTCTCTCCTTATATATTAAACTGCCCGTACCAAAGCTGGTGCGGGCAGTTTGATTTGATATTAACTTAAGAAACCGGCACAAAAGGAAGCTCAATAACATCAGTAGTTGTTTCTGTCGGCTTATCCTCTGACTTAGTTATAGTCGTAGTAGTAACCTGCTCTACCGGTGGCTTGTCGGTAGTTTCGAGGGTTATGATAATTTCTTCCTCGTCTTCCTCGGTAGTTGTAACGGTACCGGAAGTCACCTGCGACTGTGAGGTTGTAGCATCTGAACTATCTGTACTATCTGAACTATCTGCACTAGCTGTACCATTGCTATCAAGTGGCTCTGCAAGAGATTCGGCAGGTGTGGTTGTCTGGGTATCAAGATTCTCGATAATCTGCGAGTTATCGGTATTGCTATCGTCATTCTCGTTACCCTGGGCTGCTATAGTTGTGGTAGTTGTAGTAACAGCCGAATCACTTGATGCGTCGGTCTTACTCTGCGAGCTACTGTCATTATCGCAGGCACAAAGCGATGCAGCACAGACAAGTGTACATAGTGCTATAATAAGCTTTCTTTTCAAAGTAATCATTCCTCTTGGTTTACTCATCGGCGTCAATGCCCATTATTCCTGTTTCGTCATCGTCAAGCAGGTCACTCTGGGTAATAACGTCAATTCCGCTCAGCTTCTTTATTTCGATTTCAGGTGAAGTATATTCTTTCATATTCATATTGCACCTCTTTCATTAGGAAGCGTAGCTTACTGCCATATCGTAGTAGACAGCGATTGCCTTTGCGAGTGTCTTATAGCTATCTGAGGTTGAAGGACTATCGCAAACGAGCTTTGCAAACTTCATAACGCTTGGCTCGTAGCCTTCGTCGAAGATTGCCACTCCGTCCATATATAATACATAACCTGTATTAAGCTCTGATGCGCTTATTCCTGTTATATCGATATAGCAAAGTCCTGACTTTTCGCCGATTGTGAAGTCTACGTCATTAGTTCCGTCTGTTACCTTAAGCTCGAAAGCCTCAAGTGTTCTATTGTTATCGACTGTGAAGTAATGTCTGATAGTAGTTTCTGACTTAAGGAGAAGGCTTGTTCCGTAGTATTCCACACCCATTGGGCGAACGCCTGAGAGGGCATATTCACCTGCATTACCCAGTGACTGACTGTCAGCCAAGGTCTTGTCGGCTTCGTTAAGTCCTGCATTAGCGAGGTTATCGGTATTGTAATTAAAGTAATTCTGTGCGCTAGCGCCGTAATTAAGAAGTGCCTTAACGAGCGCCTTTGTCTTAGCGTCATAGCTACCGGATGAGAGGATATATTCTGCGTAATCCTTAACTGTGTAGGTAACCACTGTGCCGTTGCCGTTTGAGGTAATCATCTGAGCCTTGATTTCAGTTGTCATATCCTTTGCAGGAACGTCAACCGGGAATACATAGTACTGCTTACCTGTTACTGTGCTTGTTTTTGCGTCGGAAACCATAACCTTTACAGGCTCGTTGTCACCGACTGTAAACTGCATATAAGCCTGTTCGTCAGCAAGCACGCTGCTGTCGAGGAGCATATGGAAGTTTACGCCGACATTACCGTCAAGGCTTACTGTATAGCCTGCAAGCTGTGCGCCGATGCCGTCCATTATCTTCGGACAGTTGTCGCAAAGTCCGTCGCCCTTTGCGTCTACATGGTCACCTACCTCAAAGGTGTAGGTCTTCTTTACGTTAGGGTTATAGGTCGGGGTAATGGTAATTGTTACCGTGCCCTTTCCTACGAAGGTTATGCTGCCTGTAGAGGTTGTGCTTGGTGTATTTACCTTTGCGATATTACTGTCAGAGGATTCAATATCGAAAAACTTTCTCTGTGCATCTGAAGGCTCTACATAGCTTGAAGGAATGTAGAAATAGAGGTTTGTGCCATCGCACTGCTTACTGCTCACCCAGGATGAGTAAGAGCCTGCACCTGTCTGGTTCCAGAAGGTTATGAAGTCAGTTGGTGTTATGAAGCTTTCTGCAAAGTCACAGTTCTTGCACTCTGATGTGCAGACATTGTCGCCTTCTTCAGGATATGTGTACACAAGCTCGTGACCGTTCTTTATAACAGTTTCATTTGCTTCAAGGCCACTTGTTGCGATATCATAGAATGTTACTGTACCGTTGTTCCAGGTATACCAGATAACCTTTCCGTCATTTACGAGCGGAGCACAGTCGGAGAGATAAGCGCCCTCGATACTGCAAATCTCACTTGTGAGATTTCCCTTACCGTCAAGTGTTACATAGGACACGCCGTAGATATCGCTCCACAGGAGCATAAACGAATTGTCCGAGAGCTTTACAAGGTGTGGTGTATTTGATGTAGGACCGCCGTCAGCTGTGTTAGTAATCTGCTTTATAGAAATCTCATCGGTCGTCTTATCAATAACGCTGATGTAGATGTTTCTTGTAAAGCGTGAAGTATTCTTCTCGTCCTGGATAACAGAGTTGTATGCAACGATGTAGCTTGTATCGGAATACTCAAAGCCACCGATAGAAGCACCTGTTGCATTCTGACCTGTTGCACCCGGGAAGTTGAGAATATCAATTTCTTTGTTTGTTGAAATGCTTCCATTTGAATTAATTGTACCCATTTCAATCACGATAGAACGAGGATACGCATCACCGTGGTCTACAAAAGCGATATTTGAACCGTCAATCTGTACAAACTGGTTGAAGGAGTGTGATGCATAAGCAACAGTTTTGCTTGTTGCAGTCATATTCTCTGTATCAACAACAATTGTAAAGTTAGACTGGTGATTGAGTCCGTCGCTTGATTCATACATTTCGTGGGCAGTTCTCACGACAAGGTACTTGCCATACTCTGCAAATCTTACTGAGCCTGCGTCAAAAGGAACAGTTGTATTGCAGTCATACACGCCAACAGAGGATATTCTGTTCCAGCTCTTATCGTACTTTGTGATGCGGAAGCACTCTACCTCTGCACTTTCATTATTGTTGTACTGACCGGACACAACATAGTAGTTGTCTGCACTTTCGTAGAAGCCACCGAAGATGCTGAGCTCTGCATCAACAAGCTTTGTGCTCTTGATATTGTAGTCGGTATCATAATACTCTATGAGATACTTACCCGAAACTGCGTCCTCCTGGAATCTCATAAGCTGTCCGTTACTTGTTGTAGTAAGGTAGGATTCTATCGGGTATGCCCATGTGCTGTAATTCTGGGCATTTGTATTCCTGCCCGAATATGTTGTACACTGCGTAGCTACTGCGGCATTTGCTATGACTGCGGTATCGGTAAGACCGCTAAAGCCGTTTGCAATACCTGAAGCTGCAACAGCTGCACAGCACAAAAGCGCTGTCAATCTTGACGCTTTGAATTTCATATTCAAATCCCCTTTCAATACATAATTATTCAAAATAATTGTAGCATATTTGATTTGATTTGTAAACGATTTTTTTAATTCTTTTTCCGTTACGGATACGATTTGTGCAAACGATACACAATAAGCTATCGGAGGTGATAATTATGCACAAACGAAAGCTTATACGGGCTGTTGTTTCAAAAAAGCTGTCGCAGATAAAGGACAATGATAATGTCCCTGACATTTATCCTGCCATTGACACAGACCTTGCAAGAGATAACCTTGAAAACGACCTTCCCATGTGCGACAGGAACGATATTTAGCGTTTATTTTCGCCTATTATGCATTATTTGATATTGACTAAAAGGCGGATTTGTAGTATAATTACAAGGTAATTTTTTACTTTAAGAGGTGTAGTTATGCTTGAATTAAAGGAGTACCGTGGACACATCAGA
The DNA here is from genome assembly GCA_045602925.1 of Oscillospiraceae bacterium. Classification (GTDB taxonomy): domain Bacteria; phylum Bacillota; class Clostridia; order Oscillospirales; family Ruminococcaceae; genus UBA7477. The sequence continues at coordinate 41,204 of JAZSCN010000016.1, forward strand.
AACCACAGACAGCTTTGTGAGGAGCTTTCTCTTGAAAGCGGTCTTACAAGAGAAGAGAGAGAAAAAGCTATTCTTACAGAAGGCTATAAAAAGTGGGGCAAGGATATTGCAAGCCACATATACGGAATGTTTGCATTCGCAATTTACGATACAGATAAAGACGAGCTTTTCTGCATTCGTGACCAGTTCGGCACAAAGCCTTTTTACTACTATGTAACAGAAAGTGGCGAGCTTTTATACGGCACTATGATTAGGAATTTTATTTCTAAGGAAGGCTTTGTAAAAGAGCTAAACGTCGATATGCTTCAGATTTATATGAGTCTTACCTATGTTGGTGGAGAGGACACCTTCTTTAAGGGTGTAAAGAAGCTTATGCCGGGGCATTACCTCACCTTCAAGGACGGAGAGCTCAAAATTGTGAGATACTGGACTCCTACCTTCAATGCTGACAATGATAAGACTTTAGAGCAGTGGGCTGACGAGATTCACTCGACCGTTTCTGAGATTGTTACTGAGATTAAGGATGATGACGAAACAGCGTACTCGTTCCTTTCAGGTGGCGTTGACTCGTCTTATGTGCTCGCTATGACTGACGCTCAAGTGACAAGCTCATGTGGTTATGACGATGAGAGATTTGACGAATCGGGGCTTGCAAAGGTTACTGCTGACCTACTCGGCAGAGAGAACATTCGCTGTGTAATACAGCCTGAGGATTACTTTAGCATTGTGCCTTACGTTATGTACAACATGGAACAGCCACTCGGTGACGCTTCTGCTATTGCTTTTGCGCTCGGTTGCAAAGCGACGGCACAGCACACAAAGCTTTGCTACTCAGGAGAGGGCTCTGACGAGTTCTTCGGTGGCTACAACATGTACAGAAACGCTGAGAGATACGGCGAAAACCTCAAGACCTTCTATGTCGGCAACACCAACATTATGAAGGAAGACGAGAAAAAGCGTATTCTCAAGAGCTACAACGAGGATATTCTTCCTATAAACATTGCAAAGAAGATTTACGAGGAGACCGAGGGCCTTGACCCACTCACCAAGATGAGCGATGTTGACATTCAGATTTGGCTCGAGGGTGATATTTACCTTAATGTCGACAAGATGAGCGAGGCTGCAGGCCTTGAGGTAAGAATGCCACTCACTGATATGCGTGTGTTCGACATTGCCTCTAGGATGCCTTCTAAGCACAAGGTAACCGAGGAGCAGAACAAGGTTGCTCTCCGTACTGCTGCGGCTAAGGTGCTCCCTGAAGAAATCGCCTTCAGAAAGAAGCTCGGCTTTATTGTACCAATCAGAATATGGCTCGCAGACGAGCGTTACAATGCAGATGTAAGGGCAAAATTCAAGAGCGAGATGGCAGGAAAGTTCTTTGACCTCGATGAGATAAACGCTATCTGGGAAGAATACATCGGTGGAAATTCCGATAACTGGCGTAAGGTCTGGACTATCTATACCTTCCTCGTTTGGTACGAAGAGTACTTCGTAAAGAGATAATTTTGCAGATATATTTGTACTTCTTGAGAGAGACCCTTTTGTAAAAGGGTCTCTCTCAAACTCTCTCCCTAAAACTTTTAATGTAATTTTCGATAAGTGGGCTATAGCCCACTATCGAAAATTAAGCTAAGAGTCTTTGGAAAGGGATATGGGGAATAACCTTTCTGCAGAAAGGTTTGCCCCAAAAAGCTCCATAACATCTTACAAATATTAAATCCCGTAGAGAAAATCCAATCTCTACGGGATTACTGTTTATTATTTATGCTAGATACTATCTGCTCTATCGCAGGCAGCGAGTGCTGCGATTGCGCCATCTGATGCGGCTGTTACGACTTGTCTAATACTCTTAGTTCTGCAGTCGCCTGCTGCAAAGATGCCTTCGCAGGAAGTTTTAGTATCCTCGCCTGCTACTATATAGCCTCTTTCGTCGAGCTCTACAACGCTCTTGAAAGCGTCGTTTTGGGGAACAAGTCCGATTGCAACGAACATTCCGTCGAGCGTAAGCTCAGACCTTTCGCCTGTTTTTGCGTCGGAAATCTCTATTCCGGTAAGCTCCTTTTCGCCAATAAGACCGACAACCGTCTTACCGAGCATTACCTCGACATTTGCCTTTGAGGTAAGCTTCTCTACAAGCTTTTGCTCGCCGGTGAAGAAGTCAAGATTTTGCACAACATAGACCTTTTTTGCGAGGTCTGAGAGGAGTATAGCTTCCTGGAGTGCAGAATTTCCGCCACCTATTACTGCGACAGTTTTGCCCTCATAGAAGGCACCGTCACAAACGGCACAGAAGGAAATCCCCTCGCCGATAAGCTCCTGCTCGCCCTCGAGTCCCAGGAGTCTATGCTTTGCACCTGTTGCGATAATAAGGGACTTGCCCTCATACTCGCCACTATCGGTTGTAACCTTTATAGTGCTGTTCTTTTCTACAGAAAGCACCTCTGCGCACTCTACGTCGGCTTCGAGCCCTAGTGCTTGCTCAACAAGCTTTTCGGCAAATTCATTACCTGTAACCTCGGCAAAGCCCGGGATATTCTCGACCTTTGGGGAAAAGGTAATCTGGCCACCGAAGCCTCCCTTTTCGATTACGAGCACAGATTTATTAGCTCTGCGAGCGTATATAGCAGCGGTCAGCCCCGCAGGCCCGCCGCCTATAATTATTACGTCATACATACTATAACTTCCAATCAGACGCCGAGCATCTTCTTAATATCTGAAACGCCTGCGTACTTTGAAGCTTCGCCATTCTTTACAACTACGAGTGTTGGAGCCTGCTTTACGCCGAATGCGTTTGTGAGCTCTACGTTCTCGTTAGCGAGGAGCTTTTCGTACTGCACGCCTGCTTTATCGAGGATTGAGCAAGCAATCTTACAGTTAGGGCAAGTTGCTGTTGTAAAGAGGTATGTGCCATCCTGAACAGAGGCGCTCTCGTTTTCGCAGCATTCACATTCAGCCTTCTTTACGCCTTCGTGCTTAAGCTGAGATGTGCCGATGTTATAAACCTTTCTGTCCTTATACTCCTGAGTCTTACCGTCATTCCAGTTCTGAACAGGACGATAGTAGCCTGTAATACGGCTATAAACCTCAGTCTTTTCGCCACATTCAGGACAGGTGAACTGCTCGCCTGCGAGGTAGCCGTGTGACTTACATACAGAATATGTTGGTGAAAGTGTGTAATATGGAAGCTTATAGTTTTCAGCAATCTTCTTTACGAGGTTAGCAGCAGACTTCCAATCAGGGAGCTTTTCGCCGAGGAATGAATGGAATACTGTACCTGATGTATAGAGAGTCTGGAGCTCATCCTGGATATCGAGGGCTGTGAAGATATCTTCTGTATAGCCAACAGGGAGATGTGAGCTGTTTGTATAGTAAGGTGTCTTGCCTTCTTCGTTACCTGCTGTGATGATATCAGGGAAGTGCTTGAGGTCGTGCTTAGCAAGTCTGAAGGATGTAGACTCTGCAGGTGTTGCTTCGAGGTTGTAGAGGTCGCCGTACTCAACCTGGTAGTCGGAGAGTCTTTCACGCATATGGTTGAGGACGTCCTTTGTGAACTGCTGAGTCTTTTCGTTTGTAAGGTCAGCTCTGAGCCACTTAGCGTTAAGGCCAACCTCGTTCATACCAACAAGACCGATTGTTGAGAAGTGGTTGTTAAATGTGCCGAGGTATCTCTTTGTATATGGATAGAGGCCTGCTTCGAGGAGCTTTGTGATAACTGTTCTCTTAACCTTGAGTGAACGAGCAGAGATATCCATAAGTCTGTCAAGACGCTTATAGAAGTCAGCTTCGTCCTTTGCAAGATAAGCAATTCTAGGCATATTGATTGTAACAACGCCTACAGAACCTGTGGACTCACCACTACCGAAGAAGCCACCGGACTTCTTACGGAGCTCTCTTAGGTCAAGACGGAGTCTGCAACACATACTTCTTACGTCGCTTGGCTCCATATCGCTGTTGATGTAGTTAGAGAAGTAAGGTGTGCCGTACTTTGATGTCATCTCGAACAGCAGACGGTTATTCTCTGTATCAGACCAGTCGAAGTTACGTGTGATTGAGTAGGTTGGAATTGGATACTGGAAGCCTCTGCCGTTAGCGTCGCCCTCAATCATGATTTCGATAAACGCCTTGTTTATCATATCCATTTCCTTCTGGCAATCCTTGTACTTAAAGTCAGCTTCCTTACCACCGATAATACAGTTGAGCTCTGCGAGGTCGTTTGGAACAACCCAGTCGAGTGTAATGTTTGTAAATGGTGACTGAGTACCCCAACGGCTAGGAGTGTTTACGCCATAGATAAATGACTCGATGCACTTCTTAACCTGTCCGAAGTTAAGGTTATCTATCTTTACGAATGGAGCAAGATATGTATCGAATGAGGAGAATGCCTGAGCACCAGCCCACTCGTTCTGCATAATGCCGAGGAAGTTTACCATCTGGTTGCAAAGGCTTGCGAGATGCTTTGCAGGAGCAGATGTAATCTTACCAGGTACACCGCCGAGGCCTTCCTGGATAAGCTGCTTTAGTGACCAACCTGCACAGTAGCCTGTGAGCATTGAGAGGTCATGGATGTGGATATCTGCGTTACGGTGAGCGTTGCCTATCTCGTCATCATAGATTTCAGACAGCCAGTAGTTAGCTGTTACTGCACCTGAGTTGCTGAGGATAAGTCCACCAACGGAATATGTAACTGTTGAGTTTTCCTTTACTCGCCAGTCATTTACATTAAGGTAGTTATCGATAATTGCCTTATAGTCAACCATTGTTGCTGTAAGGTTACGAATCTTTTCTCTCTGTCTACGATAGATGATGTATGCCTTAGCAACATCGTCATAGCCTGCCTTGATGAGAACAGATTCTACGCTGTCCTGGATGTTTTCAACAGAGATAGCCTGGTCGTTTATCTTAGGCTCAAACTCTGCTGTAACCTTGAGAGCGAGAAAGTCGATAATGTCGGCATTATACTGCTTCTTACAAGCCTCGAATGCCTGAGTGATTGCTGAGCTGATTTTGGTAAGGTCGAACGAAACTATCTTACCGTCTCTTTTTACTACATTGTACATAAAATTCCTCTCCATTCTATATTTTTTGTGGTAATGAACTAATTATATAATATATATAGTGATTTGTCAATAGCAAATTCACTATATATTGTGGTTTGGGTTAAAATTATCTAATCTTAGCCGAAAGCCCGTATTCAAGAGCTTTTTGGCACATTTGGGTCAATTTCTCGTCAGGAACGGGGCTGAGCCCATCAGAAATAATGTCGCCTGAGTCTTTAAATTTCTGGATAAAATACTTTGGTATACTCCCTACCCACTCGGCAATTTTCTCAAAATCTTCTGCCGTATGGAGTTCGTTTACTACCGTTGTTCTAAGCTCGTATTCTACGCCGGATTCTTTTAAAGCTTGCAGGCTTTGCTCGACATTTGAAATATCGAAGTTATCTATTCCCGTAGTGAGCGAGTATTTTTCCTTAGAATTTTTAATATCCATTGAGACATAGTCCAGAAGTTTTTTTGAAAGAAGCTCTCTAAGCTTATCCGGAAAGCAACCGTTTGTATCGAGCTTTACGCTATAACCCAGCGCCTTGATGCTCTCTATAAACTCCTCGATGCCCTGCTGCAGAAGAGGTTCGCCACCCGTGATGCACACGCCGTCCAAAAGACCTTTACGTTTTTCAAGGTAGCTGAAAATTTCCTCCTGCGTGACATCGCCTGCGTCCTGCGTATGAGTGACAAGCGAGGCGTTATGACAGAAGGGGCAACGCAAATTGCAGCCCTTTGTGAACACAAGGCAGGCAACCTTTCCCGGATAGTCTAGTAGCGTAAGCTTCTGAAATCCGCCTATTTTCACGCTTTCACCATCTCTCTTTGGAGAAGTGGCTCTCGCCACCTCTCCCCTTTTTAGTTATATAAACTCCCTCTTGCTCTTACAATCCACAGATTGCTTGTTAAAAATAAAACACAAGAAAATGTGTGGACTGTAAAACGAGTATACCATATATTGTGGTTGGTTGTCAACAGGAAATGTCGGATTTTTTATTAAACATTTTATGAATTGGTGCTACACACAAACATTAGTATACTAATTTAGTATACTTTAGGGCGTAAAAAAGCCTCCTCATTTCTGAGGAGGCATTGATATTACTCTGTTGTATAGTTATCGAAGTAGCCCTGGATGAATACGATTGGTGTACCCTTGTCGCCTGAGCCTGATGTGAGGTCACAGAGTGAGCCGATGAGGTCTGTGAGTCTTCTTGGGGTTGTACCCTCAGAAACCATCTGACCTACGAGGTTGCCGTCCTTCTCTGTAATTTTTTCCTTGATAGCTTCCTTCAAAGCGTCTCCTGAAAGCTCGGAGAAGTCGTTGTCAGCGAGGTACTTGAGCTTGAGCTCATTTGGTGTACCCTCGAGTCCTGCTGTATAAGCAGGTGAAACAACCGGGTCAGCGAGCTCCCAAATCTTTCCTACAGGGTCCTTGAAAGCGCCGTCGCCGTATACCATAACTTCTACGTTCTTACCTGTTGCGTCCTTAAGCTTCTTAGCGATTGCGTCAACTACAGGCTGGCAATCTCTTGGGAAGAGCTTTACTGTATCCTCTGTAGCCTTGTTGGAACCTAAGAGGCCGTAGCTTTCGTTATAACCGCTACCATTAATAGAAGCGTTCATAATCTCGTCAAGGCCGTATACTATTTCAGCACCTGAAGCCTTGAGAATTCTCTTTGTTCTCTGTCTTGTGTGGATATCACAAGCGAGTACATTATTTGTATAATTTAAAATTGCCTTAGGGTTGTTTGCAAACACGATTTCACACTCTGCGCCGCAGTCCTCGATAAGTGTCTTGTAGTAATCTACATAGTCGACACCTGTGAAGGTATGCTTCTCGTAGCCGAAAAGCTCACGATACTTTTCGAGTGAAAGCACGTCTGTATAAGGGTTAACGCCCTTATCGTCGAGCTGGTCGAGAGATACGAGGTGGTTACCTACCTCGTCAGATGGGTATGAAAGCATAAGAACAACCTTCTTAGCTCCCTTTGCAATACCACGAAGGCAGATAGCAAATCTGTTACGGCTGAGAATCGGGAAAATTACTCCCACAGTCTCGCCACCGAACTTTGCCTTGACATCTGTAGCGATATCCTCAACAGATGCGTAGTTGCCCTGTGCTCTAGCGACAATAGCCTCTGTCATAGCCACAATGTCTCTGTCGCCGATTTCAAAGTTACCATCCTTTGCAGCCTCAAGGATAGACTCGGTTACGATTTCTACAATGTCATCGCCCTGTCTGATAATAGGCGCTCTAACGCCTCTTGAAACTGTACCTATCATACGACTCATGTTCAACACTCCTTACAATTTACGAAAGCTTAGTTTCCAAAAATCACAGAATACATTTTATCACAACTTACTTTCTTTTTCAATAGTTTAAGCCAACTTTTTTCAGTGAACAATCAAATTTTGTGGGATTTTACTGATTTCAATCCTTCAAGAACTTTGCATAGGTTATTTTACACTAAAGTGCAAAAGCTATACTACCATTTTAAGAGCAAAAATTAGGCTTGAACAGTATTTTCATTTATGCTACAATAACAGTATAACCTACCGAAACGGAGAATACTTATGGTAAGAGAGCTTATGCACGACCCTATTTTTCTTGCCGGGAAGTCCTCGCCTGCAACTGCTGAGGATTTAGAGGCAGCAAACGACCTTGCACAGACACTTGAGGCGCACCGTGATTCCTGCGTGGGAATGGCAGCGAATATGATTGGTGTAAGAAGACGTATTATTGCCTTCTACGATGAAGACAAGCTATGCGTTATGTTTAACCCTACAATTATAAAACGCAAGGGGCAATACAAGACGCAAGAGGGTTGCTTATCGCTACTCGGTGGGCCGAGAGAGGCTATTCGCTACAAGGAAATCAGGGTAGAATATCAAAACGAGCGTTTTCAGACTCGTGCGAAGAATTTTTCCGGCTTTGTTGCACAGATAATTCAGCACGAGGTTGACCATCTTGACGGAATACTTATATAGGGAGAGAAATATGTTTTACGAAGATATTGAGGTCGGGCTTCAGATAACGCTTGAGCCTGCAGTAATGGACAAGGCAGAGATGCTCGCCTTCTCTAAAAGATACAATAACATACCACTTCACACAGATGAGCAGTACGCTAAAAGCACCCCTATGGGAAGGCTTTTGGCACCCGGACTTCTGACCTTTGCTGTTGTATGGGAAAAGTACATCGAGAGGGATATATTCGGCAGTGAGCTTATTGCAGGGCGTTCGACGAAAATCGAGTGGCTAAAGCCCGTCTTTGCCGAAGATGTACTAAAAGGTGTTGAGACGATTACAGAGAAGACCGAGCGTAATGAAAGAAACGGGCTTATTCTTCTCACAATTGACGCTTACAACCAAGACGGAATTAAGGTAATGACAAGCGTTACCGAGGCTGTTGTGAAAAGGAAAATATAAGACTAAAATAGCCGTACAAGAAGCATCGAGTTTTGATGCTTCTTTTTATATTTTGGGGCAAATTTTCATCTCTCAAAAGGCTGATTTTTTATATTTATTTTCAAAAATGAGTAGCTTAACAATTTTGTAAAATATTTCGTCAAAATAGTTAAAACGGCTTCTTATTTTCTGTGCAGGTAAACAAAATTCACAGCCAATTAATTAATATAAAAACGATTACATTGACGTTTATATTTTACTATGGTAGTATAAAAATGTTTGGTGGCTTGTATTATCTTGAAATCGTATCTTATTGTCAAGCTACAAATAGAAATTTTCTTGAAAGGAATGGAAACATGAAGAAAAAGCTACTTTCATTCGCTACCTCTTTAGTTTTGATGGCGACAAGTCTGCTCCCTTCTTTCGTCGAATATGCTCAGGAAGTTGATATCGACACAACTGACAGCGACATAGCTTATGTTTGCGAAGAAGCAGAATGTCACGACCACCACGAACACGAGGAATGCGAAACTCACGAGGAGATATGTAGCATCGAATGCTCATTCGACAGTGTATCAGCGCCATCTGAAGCTGTTGTTTACAGCAATGCATCTGCTTCTGTGGGCAAGGTTGTACCTACTGTTATCGCAGCTACACATACTCACAGCTACACTATACTCGTTGGTACTAAGAGAGCTGCGACCTGTACCAAGGATGGTCTTGGAATTTACAAGTGCTCAGGTTGTAGTTCTACAACAGAGGGTGCTATCAAGGCACTGGGTCACTCTACACAGAAAAAGACCGTTAATCCTTCTTGTACATCTCAGGGATACACTTATTCCTACTGCACAAGAGAGGGTTGCACATATGAGTCTACTAAGTCTGGATATGTTCCTGCTCTCGGTCACGACTATTCAATAGTAGCCGGCGTCAAGAGAGCTGCTACCTGTACCGAAAAGGGACTTAATATTGTAGCCTGTTCAAGATGTTCTTCAACTACAGAAAAAAACACCAATGCACTCGGTCACGATATGAAGTCAAAGACAGTTAATCCTTCTTGTACAACTCAGGGTTACACTTATTCCTACTGTGCAAGAAGCGGCTGTTCACACGAAACTCCCAAGTCTGGATATGTTTCAGCTCTCGGTCACGACTATTCAATAGTAGCCGGCGTCAAGAGAGCTGCTACCTGTACCGAAAAGGGACTTAATATTGTAGCCTGCTCAAGATGTTCTTCGACTACAGAAGAAAACACCTCTGAACTCGGTCACTTAATGCAGACAAAGACTGTTAATCCTTCTTGTACAACTCAAGGTTACACTTACTCCTTCTGCTCAAGAAGTGGTTGTTCACACGAGACTGCTAAGACCGGATATATTTCAGCTCTCGGACACACCTATACTGACCAGGTTGGTACTAAGAGAGAAGCAACCTGTACAGAAAAGGGACTCGGAATTTTCAAGTGTATAAGATGTACTTCTACAACAGAGGCTAACACCCCTGCACTCGGTCATATTGAAGTTACTACCAAAACTCAACCTACCTGCGAAGATGCCGGTTATGAGACTACAATCTGTGAAAGAGCTGGCTGTAATTATCGCAACACAGTAAAAACAGCAAATCCACTCGGACACGAAATTTACACACTTCCTCACAAGGAAGCTACCTGTACAGAGCCGGGATACACTTTGAATTTCTGTACAAGAGACGGCTGTACTCACAAATACGAGACAGACCAGGAGCCATTCCTTGGCCACGATTACTCCAAGGTAGTTGTTGAGCCTACATGTACAGAAAAGGGCTACACAACCTCGGGCTGTTCAAGGGAAGGCTGTCCTAACCATAGTAAGACAAATTACACCGACGCTTTAGGCCATAATCTTACAAAGAAGGTCGTTGATCCTACATGTTCTGTAAGAGGCTACACTGCCTACACATGTTCAAGAGATGGTTGTGACCATTCAGAGACAACAGATTACACTGATGCACTCGGCCACGATATAGACGAAAAGGTTGTAGAGCCTTCATGTACTACCGATGGATACACAAAGCACACCTGCAAGAGAGACGGCTGTACATATTCTACTAAAAAGGACACAGTTCCTGCTACAGGACACAAGTATACTCAACAGGTTGGTACTAAGAGAGAGGCAACCTGTACATCTTCTGGTATTGGCATTTTCAAGTGTAAGTACTGTTCATCAATAACAGATGGAATGATTGATGCTTACGGCCATCAGATTAAGGAAGAAGTTTTCGAACCTACTTATTCTGAAGAAGGCTACACATTAAAGACTTGTACAAGAACCGGTTGTAACTACAGCCTTAAGACAAACTACAAGCCTGTTCTCGTAGCTGACACAGCAACAATTATCCTCTCACCTAACAATGGCACTCAGCCATGGAGAATTACTAAGAATCACGGCATGCCATACGGCACATTACCAACAGTAACAAAGACTGGCTACTCATTTGCCGGTTGGTACACACAGACATTAGGCGGAGAGAGAATCACTAAGGATTCAATCATTCCGGAAAGTGGTACTATATACCTGTACGCTCATTGGACACCAAATACCTGCCTTATCTCATACAATTCAAACGGTGGCGAAACAGCGTTTTATGAGACCATAAGCAAGTACGGACGTACAATCACAATTATACCAACTACCCCAACAAGAGAAGGCTTTACATTCCTTGGTTGGAGCACTTCACCAACAGCAACTAAGCCTAGCTACTATCCAAAGGGCTCATACTATGTTACAGGAAACACAACCTTCTACGCAGTATGGGAAGGCACAGACAATGTGATTACCTATGATACTATGGGTGGTAGCCCACTAAGTTCAACTATCATTCCTTACGGTCAGGAAACATATGGCTATCTTCCTACTCCAATACACTCAAGCAAGTGCTATAGCTTTAATGGTTGGTATACTGACAGTAGTTACACTCAGTTAGTAAAGCACGATACCATATTCCCTGGAAACAATGTAATCCTCTACGCTAAATGGTCTATAACTCACAATGCAAGTCCGGCAGGTGGATACGTTAAAGATGGTAACGAATTAAAAATGCCAACCTGTACCGAGGGTGGTCAGTACGCTAGAGTAATCTGTTCAAAGTGTAGCATGCCACTCTCTACTCCATACTATGTAAAGCCACTCGGTCATTCCTACACATATACTTATGATAAGAGAGATGAAACTTTAACTGCAGAGTGCAATAGATGTGATATCGTTATTGATGATATAGATTACCTTAAGTACTTAGAGTTAAGAGGACTAAAGGATGCTACACAGCAAGTGAAAGCTGCAGCTCTTAAGGATTACCTTATATATCTAGGATATGACCCTCAGGATGCAGACGAGCTGTACACCGAGTATGTAAATGTCCTCGCTAACAACAAATTGGAGCACATTGAAGAATTAGATGAATTTTGCGAAAATTCCAGTGAAGTAATGAATTTCCTTAAAGAAAACCAAGGAACCTTCAATACTTTAGGAAAAATTGATGGCTTTGCTGAATTCATTTCAGAGGATGGACCATTTGGTAAGCTTTCTGCTGCCTCAGACGGACTTGATTTAATTATTGCTGTCGATAATGTCGTGAATGGCGATACTATAGAACAGGTGCAAGGCTCCTTAGACCTTTTTGAGATGGCACTTGGACTCACCCCTATAACTAATATCATTGGTACTGTAATAGACGAAATGGAAGATACCATGATTTGGATAGTGAATGGTGCTCAAAATAAACAGTATCAAGTAGCAATAACACACATTGAAGGATTCCCAGGTGAATTCACATTTGATAACTTAATAATCGATGGCAAGATAACTAATGACGTACACATTTATGATATCACCATTGAAGACTTAGCCGCAGGAAATAACTTTAATGAAATAATGAATCAGTGTGTTGCTGATAATAACGAAGATGAATTTGTAATATTTGTATTAGCACGTACTGAATACGAAGCGCATTGCTTAGAGACTGGCGATACTACTTCATTTGGATCATATTTCATAACTACCTATTACAACAGTCTCAACAACTAAGTAAAACTAAACCACCACAAGACTTCGCTCAATGCGAAGTCTTGTTTTTTACAGAAAAAAGCCTTACCCTGCGTTACAAGGTAAGGCTTAGCTATTTCTTGCTAATCTATATAAGCTTCTTTTGGTATAGTATAATAGTCGGTGAGAAGCTCGGGACTTATTCTTGAATAGATTTTAAGTACGGCTTCTCTACAGCCCTTTGCATCTATAACACGCACGGTTGCGTTCCCAAGCTTTCCAAAAGTTTGTACGCCGAGCTCTGTGAACGCGTTATCAAAATTCACATAGAACTTTGACACATCGTCGCACTTAGAGCACTTATGTCCGTGCATTTGTCCGACAAATTGTCTGCCGTTTTCGTCAATTATTGTTGTTTTATAGCCTGCAGGGTTTAGTCTGTCGGGAAGGCTAGCGAGCTCGTCTACAGAATGTATAAAGGTATTCTTATCATTGCCAACGCCGATAAGCAGGATTTTTGCACCGATGTCACCGAGTCTTGCCCACACTGAGCCAACAGGTGCAGGAGAGGTTACATTTTCCTCGCCCTTTATAAACTCCTTGGCGTTCTTTCCATAAGCCCAGACAGAATGTGTTGGGTGAAGTGAACGCACGCCGTCTTTTCTTTTAAGTGCACAGTTAGGAAGCGCGCCGAGGCAGGATTCGGTATTCTTTACATCAAACACCGGTTGCTCGGCGTGTACGTTATCCCAGCTATGAGTCGGAACTATAAAGAGCCCTTCCGAAAGATGCTCGCAGAATGCGTCTATAACTGTATCTGCTCCACCCTCGACCATACCAATAGCCTTCATTGATGTATGGATCACAACTGTATCTGTTTTCTCTATGCCCATTATTTCAAACTGGCTTATAAGCTGTTCCTTGCTATGCATATTATTGCCTCCGATTTTTATGTGCAAGCTACCAGGCGTTATCCCTTAATAATACTATCAATCTTTGAAAGCTCATCTGCTGTAAAGCTTAGATTATCGATACAGCCTGCGTTTTCTATAATCTGCTCCGGACGGCTTGCACCGATAAGAACAGTTGCTACGGCCTTATTATTGAGCACCCAAGCGAGCGCCATCTGTGAGAGTGACTGACCTCTTTCCTTAGCCATATCGTTAAGTGCATTGAGCTTTTTAATCATAGCTTCGGTAAGCTCTCCACCAATCCAAGTCTGACCTCTGCCGACTCTGGAATCAGCCGGAACACCGTTTAGATACTTACTTGTGAGAAAGCCCTGGTAGAGTGGCGAGAATACGGAAAGTCCGATGCCGTTTTCATAGCAATACTCGTCGAGCTTATCATCCTCTACCCAGCGATTGAGTATAGCGTAGGATGGCTGATTTACGATAAACGGAGTTTTAAGCTCCTTGAAAATCTTTTGAATCTCGGCAGTCTTTTCGCTACCGTAGTTTGATATACCTACATAGAGCGCCTTGCCCTGTCTAACGACAGAATCGAGTGCGACTGCAATTTCTTCAAGTGGAGCTTCCGGGTCATAGACATGGTGATAGAAGATATCGACATAGTCAAGTCCCATTCTCTTAAGACTCTGGTCGAGTGATGCTATAAGATACTTTCTCGAGCCGTGCTTTGCGCCGTATGGGCCTGGCCACATATCATAGCCTGCCTTTGTAGAAATAATCATTTCGTCACGGTACTGCTTCATTCCTCTTTCGAGTACCTTACCGAAATTTGCTTCGGCAGAGCCGTCATAGCCACCGTAGTTATTTGCTAAATCAAAGTGTGTTATGCCCAAGTCGAACGCAGTATGGCACATCTTCTCGACTCTCTCAAACGGAGTATCGAAGCCGAAGTTATGCCACATACCGAGTGACACGGCAGGAAGCTTGAGTCCACTCTTTCCGCATCTGTTATAGACCATTTTATCGTATCTTTTATCATTTGCTGTATACATAGAATTTTCTCCCTTCAAAATTGGTATTGTCATTTTACTTGTCTAAAATTATACCACAGCTCAAAATCGTTTTACATTATTTTTCTGACAAATATATCAAGGATTATAGGATATGTTTAATCTCTGAAGAATGAAATCTGCTCGGTGTTACAATCGATTGCTTCCTCGCTGATAATATCTATATGGAAAACGTGACCTGCAGACTTATCCTTCTTTCCGTACTCCTTATACACATAAGGAACCATTTTCTCGATGAACTTTTCTATAATATCCTTAGAGCAAGGTGTGAGGCCGTCGTTTACGCTCACCATAACAAAAGACTCAGGATAGCTACTATTTATGTATTCAAGGTAATTGCAGATGCTTTCGCAGGTTGCCTTATCCATACTTTCGGGAAGATACCACTTCATACAGATATCGTCATCTCTTGCGTCGACCTTATACACGCCACAGTTAAGTGCGACCTTTCGAGGCACGGGAACGCTTAAATTTTCTATAGAAGGCAAGAGCTTTCTATACTGCTCACTTGTTGCAAAGACGCAATACTGTGCCACAAGCTGAGCGCCTGCAGAATCGCCGACCATATACAGTCTATCCATATCGAGTCGATACTCGTCGGCATTTTTCTTTATAAAGCACATAAGCTCACATACATCGGAAAATCCACTTGGATACTTATTCTCCGGGGCAAGCCTATAATTAAAATTCACCACTGCGAAGCCCTGCTGTGCAAGATGCTTTGTATACCTGCTATACAGCTCCTTGTCTCCATAGAACCAGCCACCACCATGCACGCTCACGATAGTCGGTAGCTTTTTATCCTCATTGTTTTTAGGGTAATAAAAGTCGGCTAGATGCCAGGTTTTATCCTCGGCATCGGTATTCACATACTCAACATTTGTAATCTCCTCAATTTCACAAGGCATTGGGATTTTACTGTCGCGTTCGCTGTCGCCCTTTGCCCACCGGCCTCTAAGCACATTTGCTTCGTCAATATAGCTCATAGTACGCCTCCGAATTTATTAAAGATATTCCTTCACCTTAGTAAGAAGCTCATAGAGTCCGTCCTGCGAGAGCACTCCCCTTTTTAGCGTCGGTGGAAGTCTTCCTTCTTCGTCCTCTTGATAGTCACAGAGCCACAAGCCACTTTCCATATAATCTATAAGCTCTAAGACCATTTTATTAATAATTTCATCCTCAGAAATAAGGAACGGATTACTTGAAAGGGCACCTGCTATGGCATCAAAATACACTTCCATACGGATTATGCGATTTATTACTTCGCTACTGTTCATATATGCCACTCCTTGACTCTCTGTATTTCACTTTGATTATATCACAAGCTAATGCTTAAATCAACGATAAAGCTTAGATAATTTTTCTTGTTGTTCTTTACTTTAGTGAAAAAATAGTGTAAAATAATCTTATGGAATTTTAAGCCTTAAGGGAGGTATTATTTTGGATATAAATCAGATGCTCTCGGAGGAATTTAAGCTAAGACGAGAACAGATTGACAACACCGTTGCACTCATTGACGACGGAAAGACTATTCCTTTTATTGCACGATACAGAAAGGAAATGACGGGCTCGCTCGACGACCAGCTTTTAAGAGAAATCTTTGACAGACTCACCTATCTTAGAAATCTCACAAAGCGTAAGGAGGAAATCACAAACTCCATTACCGAGCAGGGCAAGATGACTGACGAGCTTATGTCGGCTATTGACAAGGCTGTTACGCTTGTTGAGGTTGAGGATATTTACAGACCGTACAAGCAAAAGAGAAAGACAAGGGGCTCTGTTGCAAGGGCGAAGGGACTCGAGCCACTCGCTGAAATACTGCTTTCTCAAGATGAAAAGACAGTTCCAGAGGAAGAAGCTAAAGCTTTCATTCACGAGGATGAAGATGCTGAAAAGAGCGTACTTACTGTAGAAGACGCACTTCAGGGTGCTATGGATATTATCGCTGAGGATGTATCCGACAATGCTGACCTTAGAAAATACATTCGTCAGCTTTTCTCACAGATTGGAAAAATCTCCTCGAAGGCTTCTGACGAAGAAGCTGAAACTGTATACAAGACCTACTACGAATACAGCGAGGGCGTCAAGAAAATCGCAGGTCACAGAGTCTTGGCTCTTGACAGAGGTGAGAAGGAAAACGCACTAAAGGTTTCTGTTGACATAACAGAGGGTGCAGGTGAGAGAGCCTGCTGTCAGAAGTATGTAAAGAACTCATCGGCTTGTGCAGAGCTTGTAAGGCTTGCTTGCGAGGACAGCTACAAGCGACTTATCTATCCTTCGATTGAACGAGAAATAAGAAGCGAGCTTACCTCAAATGCCTGCGAGGGTGCTATAAAGGTATTCGGTGAAAATCTAAAGCAGCTTCTTATGCAGCCACCAATCAAGAACAGCGTAACCTTAGGTCTTGACCCTGCGTACAGAACAGGCTGTAAGATTGCTGTTGTTGACGGAACAGGAAAGGTACTCGACACAACTGTCGTATACCCTACTCCACCACAGAACAAGATTGACGAGGCTAAGAAAAAGCTCACGGCACTCATAAGAAAGCATAATGTAACAACAATCTCTATCGGCAACGGAACAGCCAGCCGAGAGTCTGAAGCTTTTGTTGCACAGATGCTAAAGGAAATTCCCGAGAAGGTAAGCTACATGGTTGTATCAGAGGCAGGCGCTTCTGTTTACTCAGCTTCAAAGCTTGCTGCAGAAGAGTTCCCGGAATATGACGTATCCTTAAGAAGTGCAGTTTCTATTGCAAGACGCTTGCAGGACCCACTTGCTGAGCTTGTAAAGATTGACCCTAAGGCGATCGGTGTTGGTCAGTATCAGCACGATATGCCTAAGAATCGAATGGACGAGGCACTCACGGGTGTTGTTGAAGACTGCGTAAACAATGTCGGTGTTGACCTTAACACTGCGAGCCACAGCCTGCTTTCATACATCTCAGGCATCAACTCATCTGTTGCGAAGAACATTGTAAAATATCGTGAAGAAAACGGCGCGTTCACAGACAGAAAGCAGCTTCTTAAAGTTTCAAAGCTTGGTGCAAAGGCTTACGAGCAGTGTGCAGGCTTCCTTAGAGTTCGTGACGGAAAGAATCCACTTGATAACACATCTGTTCACCCTGAAAGCTATGACGCTGCAAAGGCACTTTTAGAGAAGTGTGGCTACGCTCTTTCGGACATTGGAACATCGAGTCTTTCCGACCTTTCCGACAAGGCGACAAAGGCAGGTCTTTCGACTCTCGCACAAGAAATAGGCGTTGGCGTTCCTACACTCAGCGACATTGTCAAGGAGCTTCAAAAACCGGGCCGTGACCCGAGAGATGAGCTTCCTAAGCCTATTATGAGAAGCGGCGACATTATGGAACTCAAGGATCTTTCAGCAGGCATGGAGCTTGTGGGAACGGTAAGAAATGTTATCGACTTCGGCGCATTTGTTGACATAGGAGTTCACGAAGACGGACTTGTTCATATTTCGCAGATGACAAACCGATTTATAAAGCATCCTATGGAGGTTGTAAAGGTCGGTGATGTTGTCAAGGTCAAGGTGCTCGACGTTGACGTAAAGCGAAAGAGAATTTCTCTTACTATGAAAATATAACGGCATACAAAACAGCCCCTGCTCAATGCAAGGGCTGTTACTTTTTTGTCTTAGAGATTACTTCTCATCTGACATTTTTTCTTTGAGAACTACCGAGCCACTCATTACAGCTGCAGCGAGGAGAAGCACGGCGAAGATGCCTGTTGCGCTATCCCCTGTCTGTGGGTTATCGTCGTCTGAACCGCCTACTATAGTGTCATCTTCTGTTGTTGTAGTAGTTGATTCTGAAGTTGTGGTGGTTGTAGTGGTTGTTGGCTCCGGAGTTGTTGTAGTGGTTGTAGTGGTTGTTGGCTCCGGTGTTGTTGTAGTTGTAGTAGTTGTGGTAGTGGTTGTGGTAGTTGTTGGCTCCGGTGTTGTTGTGGTAGTTGTAGTGGTTGGCTCTGGAGGTGTTGTGGTGGTTGTAGTGGTTGTTGGCTCCGGAGGTGGTGTGGTGGTTGTAGTAGTCGTAGTTGTTGTAGTTGTGGTTATTTCAGATGCATCACCTAGCTGAAACTCGAAATACTGAACATCGTTACTTTCCTTTACTGTTATAGGAATTTCGCCTGGATTTGCATAATTATCCCTGAGGTTTAAAAACGAAAGTGTATACTCGCCTGCCGGCACAAACATAAGTGTATCGCCATCGTCAGGGTATTCAATCGTAGAAACTGTAATCTCGGTAACGTTTCTGATTTCCTCAGAGTCATATTCGCTCCAACCACTAATGGAATTACCATATGACCAGTGATATATGGTGTTCCAGCGATAGCTTCTTGTTTCCTTTTCTACATAGAACTCAATATATCCATCTGCATCAGGCATAACGGCATTGATAATCGCACCACTTTGAATAGTAAAGACAGCATAGTTAGCATAGTTGCCATCAATTATGCTGAGTATAGCTTCATCCCTAACGTTGATTGTACCGTTATCGTAAAAGTTTTCATAAAGCTCTGAAAACTTCATTTTAATCTTTATATACTCTGTATCGGTATCCTTTACATCAACAACAGAGTGGCCGAGATTTCCTGCTACTGCACTACCCCTAGCATAGTAAGGGTCATCTTTGTCATAGGTGTAATTTGCAACTGTTGCATCAAAGGTTGTAAGCTTACCTGCATTGTCATTGTAGGAATAGGTCTTTGAAACAAGTGTGTCGCCCGTATTGTCATAAAGGGTGATTTCACCTTGTATAGTTCTGTTTGCCCATCTTGAGTCTACGTTGAGAGCGAACTTTCCTGCAGGGAGCACATAATCTGCCTCATCCTTTGAATTAAAGCTGTAGACGTGGTATGTGTCAGTCTCGTTCTCATAGCAAGGAACACTATCGTCATACACCTGTGCTGAACCATTACCGAGTGGACGCAGAACCTCAGTAATTACGTCATCATCGCCGATATACTTGTAAAATTCATTGATAGACAGATTGTAATAGCCTGCTTTTTTGATGCCTGAATCATTAAGTTCAGTAATCGTGCCGGTGTTGGTCTTAATTTCTACTACCTCTGTGCCGTTGGAATTCTTCAAAACGACGTCATTGAAGCCGAAAATCTCTTCGCCCTCTGCATCAAGAAACTTGATATTTACAAGGTTTTTCGGTACTGAGGTAATGGATACCTTTGGGTTTTCTACGGCATTTACGAGTGAAGCTGACGACAAGAGTGTGCTTGCAAAGGTCAGCGCTGTAAATGCACTTAAAAGTCTTTTGGTTAGTTTGTTCATGATTTCCCTCCTGAATATAAAACATTCAAGGATAAATATATCATAGTAATGTTGCATTTATATTTGTTTGTTGAAAATAAATTATTAACCCAAATGTTATGCAAAATGCCTTGTTACAGCTTCTTGCCGTACAGAAAAATCGCCTACTTCCAAAGTTCCAAAAACATTTACAACTTATATCATAAAAATACTTTGCAATTGAAAGCGTATATGCTATAATGGTGCTATAAACTATTTTTTCAAGAGGGTGTGACTTGTGAAGCACAAAAAGCTTATAATTTCGCTTTCTGCTGCAGCTGTTATTATCGGCTCAGGTGCTGTGGCAGGTTTTATGTACTATGATAAATATTGCTCTGACGGCTGGCACAAGCTTGACAATGAGACATACTACATAGATGAGTCCACCGGTGACAAACTTTGTGGCTTCCACGAGCTTTCGGGGAATACATATTACTTTGATGATGACGGAAAGCTTTGCACCGGCTGGCTGAACGTTGATGATATAACCTGCTACGCTGACGAAAACGGCGTTATTCTTACGGGAGAGCAGGTCGTAGATGGCGAAAACTACTTCTTCCAGCAAGACGGCAGCCTTCACACAGGCAGGTATGACGAGCTTTTCTATGATGACTACGGTTATCTTTGCTCAGGCTGGCTTGAAGTTGACGGAGATACCTACTACATAGCTGACGGAAAAGCGACTGTCGGACTTACAGAGCTAGGTGGCGAGGTTTATCTCTTTGACAAAAGTGGCGCTATGGTGACAGGCTTTGCGCAGACTGATGACGGCAAGAGCTATTTTGACAACGAGGGCAAGATGCTTTACGGTATGCAGGTTATTGACGGTTATCAGTATTACATCAGTGATAACGGCATTATACTGACAGGCATACAAGATTATAATGGCGAAAGCTACTTCTTTAACGCTGACGGAATAATGGTGTCGGGCTGGCAGAGCTTTGAGGGCAAGGACTACTACTTTGATACTGCGACGGGAACGCTCGCTAAGGGCTTTAAGAAAGTCGACGGCAGCACCTACTACTTTGGCGATGACGGAATATATGCTACTGGACTTACCACGATTGATAAAAAGCTATACCACTTCTCCGATTCTGGAGTTATGTCTGTCGGAATATTTGAAATCTCAGACAAAAGCTATTATGCAGACAGCGACGGACAGCTTCAAAAGGGCTTTGTGACCATCGGTGAGGACAAATACTACTTTGATGATGAATATGTAATGGCAGTCGGTTTTACTACCATAGAGGGTGGCAAATATTACATTTCCTCTGACGGAAAAATTCAGACGGGCTGGCAGACTATAGATTCTAATAAATACTACTTTGGCGATGACGGAGTAATGTACACCGGCTACAATAGTATTGATAACAGCAGATACTTCTTCGACTACTACGGCGTGCTCAAGACGGGTATTTGCAAGGTCGACGGTGTTGTGCATTACTTTGGTGAAGACGGCATAATCGAGGCAGGCTACCACAAATATGACGGAAAAGACAGATACTTTGACAGCTACGGAAAGCTTGCGAGTGGATTTGTGGATGTCGGTGGAAAGACATATTACTTCGATAACGGTGTAAAACGCACCGGTGAAACCACTATAAACGGAAAGAAGTACAAGCTGACCTCTGATGGCGTACTGCAGACCGGCTGGCAGACAGTATCCGAGGGTAAGATTTATCTTAACAAGTACGGCTACAGAGTTACCGGCTGGCAGGACATAAACGGCAAGCGTTATCACTTTAAGGATAACGGAATTATGAGCGTTTCGACCACCATTGGCAGATACAACATTGACAAAAACGGTGTTGCTACAAAGGCACCTGTTACGCTCGAAACCTTGCCGCTTGAGGCGAAGGAAATCCTGAAAGAGACCGGTAAGGATTGCTACGACATCTTCTACTATGTGCGCAGAAAAATCATATATCGCTATATGGAAAAAGATACAGTAGAAAATATGTGCATCTATTCTCTTAACACATCAAGAGGTGCTTGCTATCACTATGCGGCGCTGTTCTCATACCTTATGGAGCAGGCAGGCTATGACACCTACATCATTATAGGTCAGCCTGTAAAAGGTGGAGAGCACAGTTGGACAATGGCTAAGATTGACGGAAGCTGGTATCACTTTGACGCTTGCAACGGCTACTATATGAAGTCCGACAGCTTTATGACTGAAAGATATTATTGGGACAAGGACGCAGCCCCTGACACAAACTAAGAGAGGAGCCTAATCCCCTATGGCATTTTGCTCGACGGTATTTATATTCTTCTTTTTACCTGCAGTTTTTCTGATATATATTATTACGCCCGGCATAAAGCTTAAAAACCTCTGGGTGCTTTTGGCGAGCCTTTTCTTCTATGCCTTTGGTGAGCCGATAGCTGTTCTTATACTCATTCTGTCGGGGCTACTGAACTATCTGTTCGGTCTTGGCATAGGAACAGGCAGGCACAAAAAGGCGTATCTTACAGCGTCGGTAATATTTAACCTTGGAACGCTTTGCTTATTCAAGTATATAGACTTCTTTATAGGAATTATAAACTCGGCACTTAACATATCTATACCCAAAACGAACATTGCTTTGCCGATAGGAATATCATTTTTCACATTCCAGGCAATGTCCTATGTAATCGACGTATACAGAGGTTCGGTAACGGCACAGAAGAGCTTTTTAAAGGTGCTGTTGTATCTCGCACTTTTCCCACAGCTTGTTGCAGGCCCTATCGTAAAATACTATGATGTAGAAAAGCAGATTGATAATCGCAGTCTTACCTCGAAGGGCGTTTCAAGTGGAATAGTGAGATTTGTTCTCGGGCTTTCTAAAAAGCTTCTTATTGCAAACACTATGGCAAGCGTTGTGGACAAAATCTTTGCACTCTCAGAAGGCGAGCTTACTCTGCCACTTGCGTGGCTTGGTGCGATTTGCTATATGCTACAGATTTACTTTGACTTTTCGGGCTACAGCGATATGGCAATCGGGCTTGGGAAAATGTACGGCTTTGAGTTCAAGGAGAACTTTAACTATCCGTACATTTCTTCCAGCGTAAAAGACTTCTGGAGACGCTGGCATATTTCTGTTTCGAGCTGGTTTAAGGAATACCTATACATTCCACTTGGCGGTAACAGAAAGGGCAAGCTTCGCACATACATAAACAAGCTTATAGTTTTCTTCTGCACAGGTCTTTGGCACGGTGCAAACCTTACGTTTATACTGTGGGGTATGATACACGGTATGCTTCTTCTTTTCGAGGGTGCGACGGGGCTTGACAAGGCTACAAAGCTAAGACCGCTCAGAAGGCTTTACACGATAATTTGCGTATGCCTGACCTTTGTTATATTCAGAGCAGACAGCATAGGTTACGCTTTTGGCTACATCAAGAAAATGTTCTTGGGCTTTAGTGGTGACATCCTTGACGACAGTATGTTCATAGGATTTTTAACGCCACTGTTTATCGTGATTTTCCTGCTGGCGTTTATCTTCTCAACACCGATTGTAAAGGCAGTCGGCAAAAAGCTTGAAGCAAAAAGCGAGGTAGCCTTTGAGCTTGTAAGCTATATTGTATCGGCATTACTATTAGTGCTTTGCATACTCAATCTATCCTCGGCAAGCTACAATCCGTTTATCTACTTTAGGTTTTAAGGGGGTATAGAGAATATGAAAGCAATACGAATAATTTTTTGCATTTTGTTCTTTGCCCTTTGTGCTATACCTGCTGTAACAATGCCATTCTCTGAGCAGGACACCTCTTTTGAAAGACGCACGGAATCCGAGATGCCTTCACTTATAACAGACGGAAATCTTAACACAGACTACGGTGCCGAGCTTGAGAGCTACATATCCGAGCACTTTGGCTTAAGGGCAGAGCTTGTTACCTTAAACAGCTGGCTTTATGGCAGTATATTCGGTGTATCGACTCAGGAGAGCGTAATTGTCGGTAGCGACGATTGGCTGTTTCTTTCAGAAACGCTTGCTGATTATAGCGGCGACTCACTTTTGTCGGCTAGAGAAATTCACAATATCGCTAGGACTATCGAGCTTGTTTCACAATACGCAGATAGCAAGGGTGCAGAGCTTGTATTCACAGTTGCGCCTAACAAGAACACCTTGTATAATGACAATATGCCGTATTGGTATATTAAGAGTGATGAATCGAATCTCAAGGCACTTGCTACCGAGCTTCAAAGCATGGATATAAACTATCTTGACCTTTATTCCCTGCTGGGAGATAGCGACGAAATCTACTACCACAAGCGTGACACACATTGGAACAACAAGGGCGCATTTATTGCGACAAATGCACTTTTAGAAAGCATTGGCTTTGAGCCGATAAGCAGTGATTTTAAATGGGAAGAAAGACGTGACTATGTCGGCGACCTTGAAGGAATGATATATCCGACAGGTAGCTACAAGGATGTTCAGCTCTACCCTTCCGACTTATCTCTTACTGATAGCTTTAGCTATAGTGGAAGGGCGTCGGGCGTTGAGTCGCAGGATTTCACGACGATTTCTACCAAGAACAACGACGGCAGTATACTTATGCTGAGAGATTCCTTCGGTAATGCTATAGCTCCGTTTTTATCCTCGCAGGTAGGTACGGTGCGTTACCAAAAGTATATGCCTTACCAAATGAGTCTTCTCGAAAATAAGGATTATGACGCAGTAATAATAGAGATTGCGCAGAGAAATCTTCCGCTACTGCTCGAAGAGGCACCTGATATGCCTGCTATGGCAGTAACGCTTACCGGCAACGCTCACACTATAACCGAGCCTTCCTATACTATGGAAGTTCAGCAAGATGGCGACAGCATTACAATCGCAGGTGAAGTTGACCGAGGGCTACTGAGTGATAACTCGGATATTTACATTATGGCTGTCAGCGATGGAACATACATCTTTGGCGCATTCCCTATCGGTGAAAGCGGATACAGCGTACAGCTAAAATCTGACAGCATTTCAAAGGATTCGGCTTTCAGCCTTGTTATAAAGACGGGCGACGAGCTCAATATACTGACTACTTCGCACTAATGGAGGTTACTTATGAAAAAACTTATATTACTTTGTCTTGTTATCTGCACACTTTCTGCAACTGCTTGTTCAAGCTCTGACAGCTCATCAAAGGCTGAAACATCAGAGATTACTACAACTACTACAACAGCAAGCCCTGACAGCTCGCAGGAAGACACCACAACCACCACAGTTGAGGGTGCAATAATTCTTGGTGACAGCACAGAAGCTTCTACAACAACTACCAAGCAAGAAGAAAAGCCCGACGAAACATCAAGCACTACAACCACTACACAGGCCGAGCAGGACTCACCAGGAGGCTTCAAGGCGAGCGAGCTTTACTTTGAATACAAGGGCTGTAAAATAAAGCTTGGCGACAAGTATTCTGACTACAAGGCTTCACTCGGCGAGCCGAACGATATTATGACCTCTCCAAGCTGTTTGCACGAGGGTGACGATAAGACCTACATTTTTGACGGCGTATCTATTTACACCTACCCTAACGGTGCTGAGGATATAATTTACGAGGTTGAGGTAACAGGCACAGATGCTGTAGCATTCGGCGGTCTGAAAACCGGCATCACTCTTGATGATGTAAGCAGAATATATGGCGACGATGTTGAGGCAAGTGGATTTAACTACACATATTATGACGGTAGCGTTGCACTTTACATCTACATTGAGGACGGCGTAGTTTCAAGCTTCGGTGCATTCGAGCAGATTTCGTAATAACTAAATAATTAAACAGACACAAAAAGAGCTGGTGCTATAATGCATCAGCTCTTTTTCTACACGTCATCCGTTATACCAATCTAAAAAATCCTCGATATACTCCCTATGTGGAGTTATAACCTTAATGTCAATATCGGGATTGCTTTTTGCATAGGCGTAAAGCTCGTCTTTTAGATTCTCGCCCGACTTAAGATAATCTGCTATGATATATTCCTCTCAGCACTCGTAATATTAAATGGAATGTCACTTCTAACAAAACGCAGGCTGTCTTCGATAATGCATCTTGTATTCCTTACAAGGATGTATTCCACCCTAGGATCACCCCCGCTAGTGCGGGGAAAAGTTGTCTGTACCTTCGGTGTACTTGCCGTCTTTAGGATCACCCCCGCCAGTGCGGGGAAAAGCAGATATATCCACCAAGACCATCAAGACAGACAGGATCACCCCCGCTAGTG
>JAZSCN010000017.1:0-17629 GCA_045602925.1 Oscillospiraceae bacterium
GCATAGCGACCGTATACCGAAGCGACGCAGTTCTTGACTTCTTGGCACTTCTTTGTCAAGAAAGAAGTGCACAAAGGGTGTAAAAGCTCGATATACCCTCAGGTACACAGATAGATAACACACCTGCACCGATACGGCGAATAAATTCGAACAAGTTCTTCTTTAGTAGCTTTCTTCTTGAAAGAAGAAAGCACATAAAAGCTATAGCCTTTTTCTCTCCCATACACAAAAAGCCCACGAATAATCGTGGGCTTTTCTTATATCATTATGTTCTTTATAATCCTGCTTTTTTTCTAAAGTATGAGCGGATAAGCTTACCACTTTCGGTGAGCTGGCTCTCCCCTGCCTGGATGCTAGAGAGGTTTGTTCCACTCTTAAACGCTGAGGCAGTTTCGGCCTTATTGCAGAAGCTCCAGTTAAAGTATCCTAGTGAATAGGAGTCTAGGAGCTTTAGCCAAGCTTCTGTCTGCGACTTATTAAAGCCACCGTTACCCGATGCGTCGCAGGTTCCGAATTCAGATACAAGCACCGGCAGGCCGGCGTTGTAGCATTGTGTGAGTCTGTTTCTGAGCCAATCTGTATGTGTGTTTGCATAGAAATGCAAAGCGTATACGGTGTTTTTGTCGGAAAGTCTGTCATCCTTCGCCTTGTCGATATCCTGCGACCAGGTAGGAGTTCCGCAGATAATGATAGCGTCGCTGTCGTACTTTCTGATTTCTTTAATAACCTCGTCGGCGTAGCTCTTTACTTTACTCCAGGAAACGTTACCGTTAGGCTCGTTGCAAATCTCATAGATAATATTCGGAGAATCGCCGTATTCCTTGGCAATCTTTGCGAAGAACTCCTTGGCTTCCTTGGTGTGAGTTGTAGGGTCGCCCGGATTTAAAACATGCCAATCGACAACCACATACATTCCGAGCTCGATGCAGGCGTCGACGCCTTTTGTTACAAGCTGGTAGTTTTTGCTAGGCTGTGCAAGATAGAGTGATTCTGAACCACCCCATGACTCCTCGATATACATCGCAAGTCGGATAGAGTTGCAGCCCCAGTCATCTCTGAACACCTTAAAGCTCTGCTTAGAAACGGCATCGGGGAACCAGCCGAGCCCGTGTGTAGACATACCTAAGAGCTGGAACTTATTGCCGTTTTGGTCGACAATGTTAGCTCCCTTTACTGAAAGCTGGCCGTGCTTTGCTACGGGCGAGCCTGACGGAGCATCGTTGTGGATAGGTTCCTTTGGCTTTGTTGTGGTAGCCTTGGTAGTGGTAGTCTTAGGCTTGGTGGTAGTTGCAGGTTTTGTAGTAGTTGTAATCTTAGTGGTGGTTGTAGCTTCTGTTGTAGAAGCTTCAGGCTCGTCGGTTTGTGCGACGGTAGTTGTAGTGGTAGTAGATGTGGTAGTATCGTCGCTTTGCTCTGTTGTGGTGGTAGTAACAGTCGGCTCGTCAGCTGGCGTAGTGGTAGTTGTCGTAGTAGTCTCAGCCGAATCACCCGTAGTTGTGGTAGTTGTTGTAACCGTAGAGCTTTCAGAGCTATTATTTATTGTGTCAGTATTTTCAAGAATAGGCGTAGCAAGAATAGTTATCGCTGCTACAGCCATGAGTGCGACAGCTAAAAGCTTGTTCTTCATAATACCTTCACCCTTTTAGATGATAAAATTCTTTGCCTTCTTTACAATGCACTTGTCGTTTTCGTAGGATAAAACGGTAGAAACTCTGCCAAGCTCGACCCAGCGAATCTCGGCAATCTCGTCATCCTGCGGTGTAAAGTCGGTGTTTTTTGCCCTTGCGATAAAATAGACAACCTGCTTGTTGGTATCCTTTTTCGGAGAGTATGAAACAATTTCTCGGAAGGTAGGGTCGATAATAACGTCGATGCCGGTTTCTTCCTTGATTTCTCTAATAGCAGTTTCAATCTCGGTTTCGTCACCCTCTACGTGCCCTTTAGGGAACGACCAGTGACCGCTGTTAATGTGCTTTATAAGCAATATTTCGGTGTTTCCGTGATACTTTCGATAGACGATTGCACCACAAGATTTTTCATTAAGCATAGCTTTTTATAATCCTTTCTGCGTCGGGGCGAGAGCAAAATTTCAAAGCCCGACGAATATGCGTGAAAAGATTTTCGGTAATCTCCCACTAATTAATTTAATTATAGCATACTTTTTGTGTTTTGTCTTTACTTTTTTTAAATTTTCTGAAACTTTTTATTTTTTACGTTCACAAATTGCTTGCGAGGTTGAAAAGCTTGTCTGAATATGTTATAATTTAGCTAGCCTTATGGGCGAATACTTCTCAAAGGTGAGAGAAAGCTATGAGCAATAACGATAGAGAAATCTATGACTATAAAAAAGACAACGTCTTTGGCAATGATAAAAAGAAGGGTGTTCGCTGGGATGTAGTTTTAATATTTGCGTCACTTGTGGTAATAGCCGTGACAGCGCTGATTGTGAGCAAGGTTATAAGCGGTGCTGAAAAGAAGGATTCTGCCAGCTCTGCTCCTGTAGAAACTCAGCCGCCTGCTACCACCACAATAACAACGACAACTCCTACTACAACAACTACGACAACCACCACAACCACCGAGCCGCCACTTCCGTACCCTGTAGACGGCGATATGCAGGTGATTGACGGTGCAACCTACATAGACGGTATTCTTATTATCAATAAGACGTATTCGGTAGAAGAAAGCTTTGACCCGGGTGTTCACCCTGTAGCTCAGGCAGCACTCGAAGAAATGTACTCTGAGGCAGCCAAAGAAGGCCTTACACTCTGGACTGCGTCGGGCTACCGTACATTTGATTACCAGAAAAAGCTCTATGAAGCCTACGCCCAGAGGGACGGCTATGCCGAGGCTGACAGATATTCTGCAAGACCGGGCCATTCAGAGCACGAATCGGGGCTCGCATTCGACGTCAACGACCCGAGCGAGAGCTTCCACGGTACCCCTGAGGCTAAGTGGCTGGAGGAAAACTGCGCAAGGTTCGGCTTTATTATTCGCTACCCTAAGGGTAAGGAGGAGATAACCGGCTTTATGTACGAGTCGTGGCACATTCGCTTTGTAGGCGTCGAGGTTGCAACTATCATTATGGAAAACGACATCTGCCTCGAGGAATATTTCGGCATAACCTCGCAGTACCCGGAAATCCTCACAGAAGAAGAGGTTGCTACAGGCACAAACTAGCTTAATATGGCAATATTTCTCCCTGCTTTTTTATGTGAAAGCAGGGAGTTTTCAGTTTGAAATAAATGTAATCAAATTGTAATCAAAATGAACAAATTGTAGCCGTAAAATCTATTGACACGACGAATAAAATGGGATATGATTATTGTATGAAATATGTTTAAGGGCGTTTGCCCATAGCCCCAGAGGAGAACCAATGAAACTAAAGAAGCTTATTGCGCTTGTGTGTGCACTTGTTGTCGTAACGGCGACAGGACTTACTGCTTGTAAGGAAGACAGCCTTTCGATTACAGACAGCAGCTCATCACAAAGCGATTTAAATAGTAGCTCAGCTACAACCACCACGACTACCACAACCGGTAGCAATATTATTTCTGAAACACTTATTACTGCTGCGACGGAGAATGACACAACCACCACGCAGACTGATGACTCTACAGTTACTACAACAACAGAGCCCACGACCACCACTACAACCACTACAGCAAAGCCTGTAACAGATGACCCTATTGAGTACAGAGAAAGCATTATATGCAGGCTTGATGATGATATGGTGTCGGTGTTCGAGGTTGCTATCGAGGGTATCGAAGAATTAGAGAATGAGATTTCGCTTCCCGGAGATACTCTTAAGGAAGAAGACGTTAACCAATTCGCGACACTTCTGAGAATAACCTTACCTGAAAGTGACCTTATACCGTATTCATACTCATATTCTGTCGATAGTGACGGCTATGTTACAAAGCTTATTATAAAGGAATATAACAAGTCGAAGTCGCAGTATGAGAGCGAGAAGGCTGCTGTGCAGGAGAAGGTCAAGGAGCTTGTCGATATAGCTAATTCAAGCTATGCAACACAGTTCGAAAAGGCGCTTTTCTTCCACGATTATATTATAAATAACTGCGTCTATGAATCTACTGAAAACGCACATTCTGCATACGGCTGTCTTATCGACGGCAAGGCTGTTTGTGAAGGCTACGCAAAGGCGTTCAACCTGCTTTGCAGTGAGGCGGGTATCGAGGCTATCGGTATCGGTGGAATGGCATTTACAAAGCTTGGTACAGAATCGCATATGTGGAGCAAGGTTTGTCTTGACGGAGTGTGGACTAATATCGACATTACCTGGGATGACAACAACGGCGCAAACGCTAACTGTGCAATATACAATTACTTTGGTCTTACAGACAGCGAGATAGCCTACGACCACACACCGGACAGCAGTTCGCTTATGAGCATTCCTAAGGCGACGTCAGATTCTGTAAATTACTTTGTAAAAACAGGTTCGATGATTTCTTCAAGCGAGCAGGCTGACGATATTATTACTAATACTCTTTACAGTGTTGCGGGAAGGGGCGAAATGGTCTTTACCATAAGATGTGAAGATAGCGATACATACGCATATGCCTTAAGTCTAATCAAGGGCGACGAAGATGCCTACGAGCCGTTCTTTGCAAAGCTAAGGCAGGCTAAAATCGACGTCAACCCTAGAATTGATGCTACGAGCATACTGCCAATCACACATGTAAATTCCGAGCAAATCTACGTTGTTTCAATCTTTATTAAATACGAACACCAAGGAAGCCCACGATAAAATCGTGGGCTTTAACTATGTAATTTTACTTTGTGAGAAGCTCTGTTGCGTAGTCCTCGACGCTCTTTCCTGTGTCTGCTGCCTTCTGCTTGAGCTGGCGCATTGCAGTAGGTGTAAAGCTTAGTGTAAGCTTTTCGGTGGCTTCCTCAGGAGGCAGGATTGCCTCGATTGTTATAGGAGCTTCGGTGGAATTGTCAAGAGAAGGAGTCGAGCTAAACAGCTCTGCCGTGCCACTTATAAACACCTTTGACTCAAAAGGCTTTAGGGTAATATCCTGCGATAAATCGCACTTTTCTCCGGTTAAGATGTTCGTGTAGAGCCCACTCTTATTAACGTTTAGGGTGTAGGCAGACTCGTCGGCATTTATGAGGATTACTGCTTGACTTTCGCCGCACGAACGAGAGAATGCGTACTGCTTGTTAGTTACAAAAAGCTGCTTGTAGTCGCCGTCGTGGAGTGCAGGAATAAGCGTATGAGCCTTTGCGAGCTTTGAGATATGCTCGGTGAGGACAGTTGGCGGGCACTTTCTGTAAGGGATTCTGAGTGCGTTATCGCCGCTTGCCTTGTCGCCCGATTGGGCAAATTCGCTCAGGTAGTATACAGACGGAATACCCGGCATTGTGAATAAAAGCGTGTACGCGCCAAAAAGGTGCTCCTTGCGATGCAGGATTGTGGCAATTCTTGAAACGTCGTGGTTGTCAACAAAGGTGTACAGCTTCTTTCCACGGTAGATGCACCAGTTCTCGCTGCCGAACTGACGGTTAATCGAGTAGGAAATTTCGAACATATTCATCTCGTTGAAGGAGGAATATATGCCCTTGTAGCACTCGTAGTTTGTAACACTGTCGAGCATTTCGTCGTTCATCCACTTGTTGTAGTCGCCGTGCAGGGTCTCGCCCATTAGCCAGAAGTCGTTCTTTAGCCACTTGCAATGACCTCTTAATTCCTTTAGGAACTGCAGGTCGAGGCAATACGCAACGTCGAGGCGGATACCGTCGATGTCGAATTCATTAACCCAGCTGGTTATGCAGGACTTGATGTAATCCTTAACCTCTGGGTTGTGGAGATTGAGCTTGACAAGCTCGTAGTGTCCCTCCCAGCCCTCGTAGAAAAAGCCGTCGCCGTAGCAGGAGTCGCCCTCTCTGATGCAGAACCAGTCACGGTAGCGGGATGAAAGCTTGTTTTTCCTGACATCCTCAAACGCCCAGAAGTTTCTGCCGACGTGGTTGAAAACTCCGTCAACTACTATTCTTATTCCGTTTTCGTGCGCCTTGTCGCAAACCGCCTTGAAATCTGCGTTTGTGCCAAGGCGTCTGTCAATTTTCGTGTAGTCGGCTGTGTCGTAGCCGTGTCTTGTTGACTCAAAGACAGGGCCGAAGTAGATAGCGTTAAAGCCCATCGCCTTTATGTCGCCAAGCTGATTTATAACTTTTTTAATGTCCCCCGTCGGCTGACTGACAAAGTCGTTTTCTTTCTTTGCTCCGCAGTAGCCAAGCGGATAGATATGATAAAATACCGAATTTTCGAACCATTGCATAGATGTGTGTTCCCCTTTTGTAGTAGTTTGGTGCTTGTCGGCAATTTGTGAGATTTGTCCAAAACAAACCCGACAGCCGACTTTGTTATTATACCATATTTACAAATGCATTGCAAGGGGAAAGACAAATTTCTCAGAAAAAAAGACCCCTCGGATTACGAGGGGTCGTGATTGTTTTAGCGTCTGTCGAAATCTGAAAACCATTGTGCATTTTGCATCTAAGAATTATTATAATTTATGAACATTGCTGATTTTTTCTAAACCTATTGAAAAATGATTGTATTTGGTTTATAATAACTATGCTACACAAATTTCATATCAACGAATTTAAGGTACAACCTCTATTTTTCTATAGGGGTATTTTGTCTTGTTGTTTTCACCAAGTTTGTATTTGGTAAAAATGCAAATTCCACTTGGTGAATTTAGGATTGTATCCTTATTCGTTGAGATTTGTGTAGCAACAATAGGAGTTTGCATTTTTTGTGCACTCTCTTATTGGGGGTGCACTTTTTAATTTTTAGGAGGTATGTATGGGAGATTATATCGGCACAAAAGCGATGGCTGAAATATGGGATTGTACACCATCGCAAATTACAAAATGGTGCAGAGAAGGGAAGATTCCAGGAGCTGAACAAGACAAAAAAGGTAGCCCTTGGAGGATACCTGTTGATGCATTAAAACCAGAAAGAAAGGAAGTTAAAAAATGAACGAAAAAGTTCTAATCAAGAGTGAAAAATATGATGTTAAAAAAATTGTCAAAATAATACTTATAGTCGGTGTTCTTGTCTTCATTGTCGCTTCAATTATATGTTTTTTAGTATCTAACGATGATTACGATTTGTACCGAAACCATGAGCACGATAAGTATTGCTACTCATATTTATACCTAGATGATTACTATGATGATAAAGCTGACAATAATCTTCGAGAATACAAAATGGATTGTATTCCATCGAAATATGATGACGCTTTTTCGTATGCATGGTCAGAGTATTTTAGTTATCAATTTTGGTTATGTTTAATACCAGTGGTTGTACTAGCTTTGACTGCCGGTTTGGGTTATCTTTGGCTTCACAGCTATGAGTTAACTGTTACCAACAAGAGAATCTATGGTAAAGTCGCTTGGGGAAAAAGAGTAGACTTACCAGTGGACTCAATTTCTGCAACTGCAACTATTCGTTTTTTAAAAGGAGTATCAGTTTCGACTTCGTCTGGTAGAATATCATTCCGTGTTATCAAGAATGCAGACGAAATTTATAAGGTTATGAGCAAGCTCTTGATTGAAAGACAGAAAGAAAAGAATAATGTAACAGTGACTACTAGCGTGCCAATGAACGACGAAGCAGACCAGCTCAAAAAGTATAAAGATTTACTTGACAGCGGTGTAATAACTCAAGAGGAATTTAATGCAAAGAAAAAACAGTTGTTAGGTCTCTAATATTGAGCGAATATAATAAGGACTATGACATTTTTAGTGCCATAGTCCTTTTTTATTTGTAGTAAAACGGTTTTTAATGTTTAAAAAATTGGTAAAAGCATCTTCCGACTGTGCCGTAGCCAGCCATATAGTTTGTTAGCCATCGTATTTTGTTTTGGCTGGCTTTCAGAATTGCTGTCGCAATTCTGCAATGTTTTGATTTGTCCTCAGAAACTTTAGTGGGGGTGATATCCGCCCAGCGCATGGGCTGGTCCAGCGGCGGCTCGCCGCTACTTGTCGAGAGTCTTCATTGTCGGGAAGAGAAGAACATCTCTGATAGCAGGTGAGTTTGTGAGGAGCATAACGAGTCTGTCGATGCCGTAGCCGATGCCGCCTGTTGGTGGCATACCGATTTCGAGAGCTCTGAGGAAGTCCTCGTCGATTCTGTTAGCTTCGTCGTCGCCCTGCTTCAGGAGTTCTTCCTGTGCGATAAAACGCTCTCTCTGGTCGATTGGGTCGTTAAGCTCTGAGTAAGCGTTGCACATTTCCCATGTATTTATAAACAGCTCGAAGCGTTCAACATACTCAGGGTCTTCAGGCTTCTTCTTTGTAAGAGGCGAGATTTCGATTGGGTGGTCGGTGATAAAGGTAGGCTGGATGAGGTGTTCCTCGACAAATTCTTCGAAGAACATTGAGAGGATGTCGCCCTTCTTATGCCTTGCCTCAAACTCGACGTGGTGCTTCTTAGCGAGCTCCTTTGCTTCCTCGTCTGTCTTAACCTCGCTAAAGTCGATACCGGTATACTTCTTTACGGCATCAATCATAGTCATTCTTTCGAAAGGCTTGCCGAGGTCGATGAGCTTGTCACCATAAGGAATTTCATATGTTCCGCAGACCTCCATAGCGAGAGTCTTGAACAAATCTTCGGTGAGGTCCATCATACCGTGGTAGTCTGTATAAGCCTGGTACAGCTCCATGAGTGTAAACTCTGGATTGTGTCTTGCGTCGACGCCTTCGTTTCTGAAAACTCTGCCGATTTCGTAGACTCTTTCGAGGCCACCTACGATAAGACGCTTAAGGTAAAGCTCTAAGGAAATTCTGAGCTTTACGTCCTCGTCGAGAGCGTTATAGTGAGTTTCGAAAGGTCTTGCAGCTGCGCCACCTGCGTTTGAAACGAGCATAGGAGTTTCGACCTCCATAAAGCCCTTGTTGTCGAGGTAACGTCTTATGCATGAGATAATCTTAGAACGCTTAACGAAGGTATCTCTTACGTCAGGGTTGCAGATAAGGTCTGTATAACGCTGACGGTATCTTGTATCCTGGTCCTTGAGGCCGTGCCACTTTTCGGGGAGTGGAAGCAGTGACTTAGTGAGAAGGGTAATCTTCTTAGCGTGGAGAGAAATTTCTCCCCTTCTTGTTCTGAAAACAAAGCCTTCTACGCCGACGATGTCGCCGATATCCCACTTCTTGAAGTCGGCAAAATTCTCCTCGCCGATGTCGTTCATTCTAACATAGACCTGAATTCTATCGGAAGAATCTCTGATGTCGATAAAGTTAGCCTTGCCCATATCACGCCAGGACATAATTCTACCTGCCATACGCACTGTAACCTTAGCGCTCTCGAGCTTTTCCTTGAAGGCTTCCTCGTCATCGCCGCACTGAGCCTTAAGCATAGCTTCGGTCTTTTCGTATTCTTCCCTAGCCTGCTTGCACTTTATATTAACGTCAAACTTTGTAATTTCAAACGGATTCTTGCCGTTTTCCTTGAGCTCGTCGAGCTTATCCATTCTAATCTTCTTTAAGGAATTTATATCCTCTACGGTAAGCTCATTTTCAATCTCTAATTCGTTTGAGATTATCTGCTCGCTCATTTTATCAATCCTTTCTTTAATGTCTTTTGGAAGGAAATTATCTCTTGATTTCGAGAATTTCGAACTCGATAAGTCCACTTGGTGTGCTAACCTCGAACACCTCGCCAACCTTCTTACGAAGGGCAGCCTTACCGATTGGTGACTCGTCGGAGATAATTCCGTTATCTGGGTCAGACTCGGTAGAAGAGCCTATTCTGTAGGTTTCAACCTCGCCGTCGGAGAGATCCTTAATCTTGATGATAGAGCCAACGCCTACCTCGTCGTGCTTAAGCTCGCTTTCGTCAACGATAATTGCGTTATCGAGAAGGTGCTCAATCTTAGCGATTTCGGCAGCAACAGCAGCCTGCTCGTCCTTAGCTGCGTCGTACTCAGCATTTTCTGAAAGGTCGCCGAAGGAACGTGCTTCCTTAAGCTTGTCAGCAACCTCACGCTCTCTGACTGTCTTGAGGTAATCAAGCTGTGCCTCGAGCTTATTGTAGGCTTCTTGTGTAAAGGTCTTTTTATTTGCCATAGTAATTTCTCCTTATTCTCAAATTATACTAAACTTACTGAGCGCTTCTGATGTAGCAGGGCTGTGAATTCTTGATAGCGTTCTGAGCGAAGCCGTCGGAATATGGCACAAACATAAGGTGCATACCCTGTGTGAAGTCGTTGAATGTTCTTGCGATGCTGTCATAGAGTGGCTTTCTCTCAGCTGTTGACAAGTCGTCATCGATAATACCGAGAAGGCTCTTTGTCTTGTTTTCCTTTTCCATCATAACGATGTACATTTGCTTAACTCTGCCGTCCTCGTCAAGAAGTGCTGTGAGCTTATCGAGGAAGCCTTCCGGATAAGACTTAAGAGCAGTAATTCTTACAGGCTCGCCCTGCTTTGGAACATAGAGCTCCTTTGCACCGAGGTCTAAAACAATTTTTGATGTAAGAACAAAGCTTGTTGAGAATGGGTTAATAACGATACCGTCGAGCTCGCCCTTGCTTGTAACGAGGAATGAGTAGAGCTCCTTGATACCTACAACAGCGAGGTTGCCGGTTGGAAGCTGGTTGTTTTCACTTGCAGCTCTAGCCTGCATTGGAGATGTGAATGCACCGATGTACTTCTTACCTTCCTGGTTAGTGAGGGTGAACATTGTAATGTCCTTCTTAGGCTCGAGAGAAACTGTTCCGTCCTCGTTTTCAACAGCCTGAGTGGTTTCCTTCATAACTGCAGGGCAGAAGAACTTAGCCTTCTGTGCAAGTGCGATTGCCTTGCCGAAGTCGGTTGGGTTCATCTCCTGTCTGAAGTTGTAGATAGCTTCTTCAAGAGCTGAATTGTCGATTGTTGGTTGCTTGTTTTCTGTCTTATTTTCTGCCATAGTAGTAGTTCCTTTCATTGAGGGCAAAGCCCATATAGTATAGTTTTGATTAATAGTTTAGTATGCCTTGCCCCAGAGCACCATGTGCTGAGCCTTTTTGCCACAGCACACGCACTTATCCGAAAGCTCTGCCTGCTCGAATGGGATACATCTTGAGCCGACGCCGGTCTTTTCCTTGACAGCGTCCTCGCAAGCCTCGTCGCCGCACCACATTGCTCTGATGAAGCCGTCGCCGTTTTCTTCGAGAGCCTTTGTGATTTCTTCAAGGCTTACACAGTCATAGGTCTTGGTCTTTCTGTTCTCGAGTGCCTTATCAAACATTCCGTTTGGAACAACATTTTCGATAAGGTCGATTACAGTTTCTTTGAATGAATCGAGAGAAGCGGTAATCTTCTCGCCGTTATATCTTGTAGCCAGCACGCACTGGTTATTCTCGATATCCTTAGGGCCGATTTCAACTCTAACAGGAACACCCTTCATTTCGTACTCAGCGAACTTCCAGCCCGGAGAGTTGTCCGAGTCGTCGAGCTTGACTCTTATACCCTGAGCCTTGAGAGTCTCGTAGAGTTCGGTTGCCTTGTCGAGCACGCCTTCCTTATGCTGAGCGATTGGAACGATAACAACCTGAGTTGGTGCGACAGCCGGTGGAAGCACAAGTCCGTTGTCGTCGCCGTGCGTCATAATGATAGCACCGATAAGTCTTGTTGTAACGCCCCAGGAAGTCTGGTGTGGGAATGCAGGCTTGTTATCCTTATTCTGATACTGGATTTCAAAAGCCTTTGCAAAGCCGTCGCCGAAGTAGTGCGAGGTACCTGCCTGAAGTGCCTTACCGTCGTGCATAAGAGCCTCGATAGCGTAGGTTGAAACGGCACCTGCGAACTTATCGCTCTCTGTTTTCTTGCCCTTTACTACAGGCATACAGAGTGAGTTTTCGCAAAACTCTGCGTAGCAATTAAGCATTCTCTCGGTTTCTTCGATAGCCTCCTGCGCAGTAGCGTGGATTGTATGGCCTTCCTGCCACAAGAATTCTCTTGAGCGAAGGAATGGGCGGGTTGTCTTTTCCCATCTTACGACAGAAACCCACTGGTTATAGAGCTTTGGAAGGTCACGGTACGAGTGAATGATATTAGCGTAGTGCTCGCAGAAAAGTGTTTCAGAGGTAGGTCTTACGCAAAGTCTTTCCTCGAGTGGTTCGCTACCGCCGTGAGTTACCCAAGCAACCTCAGGTGCAAAGCCTTCGACGTGGTCTTTTTCCTTATTGAGAAGGCTTTCAGGGATAAACATTGGCATACAAACATTCTCGTGGCCGAGCGCTTTAAACATACCGTCTAAAATTCTCTGGATGTTTTCCCATATTGCGTAGCCATAAGGTCTTATTACCATACAGCCCTTAACGCTTGTATATTCTACAAGCTCAGCTTTCTTGCAGATGTCGGTATACCACTTAGCAAAATCCTCGTTCATTGAAGTGATAGCCGATACCATCTTGTTATTGTTCTTTGCCATTCTTTTTTTCAACTCCGTAAATGTCAGTATTGTATATTTTGTAGTTAGGGTCAAAGTCCTGGAGCTCGCTTTTTTCGAACATACTGTGAACTCCGTCGTCCTCCTTAGGTGGTGCAGGCTTCTTGTTCTTGTCTATCTTATTAGCGATATAAGGTGTAGCAACAGCTGCAAGTGCGATAAGCACCATGACGAGCACTGCCTTAAAAACGAACGGTCCTAAGATAGAAAACCCCGACTGAAAATAGCTTATATTATACATAGCTTACTTAGTAATCTTATCCTTGCCGCCCATATACATTCTGAGAGGCTCAGGAATCTTAACGCTTCCGTCTGCACAGAGGTTGTTTTCGAGGAAGGCGATAAGCATTCTTGGTGGAGCAACTACTGTGTTGTTGAGAGTGTGAGCGAGGTACTTTTCGCCGTTTTCACCTCTTACTCTGATAGCGAGTCGTCTAGCCTGTGCGTCACCGAGGTTTGAGCAAGAGCCTACCTCGAAGTACTTCTGCTGTCTTGGTGACCAAGCCTCAACGTCTATGCTCTTGACCTTAAGGTCAGCGAGGTCGCCCGAGCAGCACTCGAGTGTTCTTACAGGAATATCGAGTGAACGGAAGAAGTCAACAGAGTTCTGCCAAAGCTTATTAAACCACATTGGGCTTTCCTCAGGCTTGCAGACAACAATCATTTCCTGCTTTTCAAACTGGTGGATTCTGTACACGCCTCTCTCCTCGATACCGTGAGCGCCGACTTCCTTTCTAAAGCAAGGAGAGTAGCTTGTAAGGCAGTATGGGAGCTTTTCTTCAGGGTTAATTGTATCTATAAATCTACCAATCATAGAGTGTTCGGAGGTACCGATAAGGTAGAGGTCTTCGCCTTCAATCTTATACATCATACCTTCCATTTCAGCAAAGCTCATAACACCTGTTACAACCTCGCTTCTAATCATATACGGTGGAATGAAGTAGGTAAAGCCTCTATCAATCATAAAATCTCTTGCGTAGGAAAGAATTGCAGAGTGGAGTCTTGCTATATCGCCCATAAGGTAGTAGAAGCCGTTACCACTTGTCTTTCTTGCAGAATCAAGGTCGATGCCGTTTAGGTTTTCCATAATATCAACGTGGTAAGGAACCTCGAATTCAGGAACAACCGGCTCGCCGTAACGCTCTACCTCGACATTTTCGCTGTCGTCCTTGCCTATAGGAACAGTATCGTCGATAATGTTAGGGATAACGAGCATAATCTTCTTAATTTCTTCCTCGAGGGTAACCTCGCTTGCTTCGAGAGTAGCGAGTTCCTCGGCAGCAGCCTTAACCTGAGCCTTTACTTCCTCAGCCTTTTCCTTCTCGCCCTTAGCCATAAGGCCACCAATCTGCTTAGAGAGAACGTTACGCTGATTTCTGAGGTCGTCGCAACGTGACTTTGCAGCTCTGAACTTAGCGTCAAGCTCGATAACCTCGTCAACGAGTGGGAGCTTGTCATCCTGGAACTTCTTCTTGATATTTTCCTTTACGACATCGGGATTTGCTCTTAAAAATTTAATGTCCAACATAAATATAATCTGCCTTTCGATTTGTAATTTGCTATGTATTTTAAGCCTTGTCGGCTTTGTCTGCAAGCTCTTTGACAAGCTCTTTAAGCTCGTCTAAATTCTTGTAATTGATTCTCAGCTGGCCCGAGCCGTTCTTGCGATTTACCACGCTTACCTTCTTTGAGAAGTATTCGGTGAGTGCAAGCTCGACCTCGTCACAGTAGGAGTCACGGCTGGCTACCTTCGAAAGCTGTTTCTGAAGCTGTGTATCCTCGGGAAGCTCGCCCTTTGCAACAAGCTTTTCGGTTTCTCTTACCGAGAGGCTTTCGTCGGCAATTTTCTGTGCGAGCTTGTCGCAGAAGTCTTTGTTCTGCACACCTGCGAGCACTTTTGCGTGGCCGGTTGAAATTCTGCCCTCAGAGAGTAGCGAGAGTGTATTTTCCGGCAGGTTTAAAAGTCTTAAGGAATTAGCGATAACCGAGCGTGATTTTGAAACCTTTGCCGCAATCTGCTCCTGCGTCATTGAAAATTCCTCTGAGAGTCTCTTGTAGCCCCTTGCCTCTTCGACGGGGTTAAGGCTCTCTCTTTGCAGGTTTTCGATAAGTGCAAGCTGTGCGGCCTCGAGGTCGGTCATTTCCCTGATAATTACGGGGACCTCTCTTAGCTCGGCTCTTATAGCTGCTCGCCATCTTCTCTCGCCTGCTACAATCTTGTAGCCCTGCTCTGTCGGTCTTACTAAAATCGGCTGTAATATGCCGTGTTCTGCGACAGATTGCGAGAGCTCTGTAATAGCCTCGTCGTCAAAAACCGTTCTCGGCTGACTTCTGTCGGGCTCGATAAGAGCTGTACGCAGGGTAGTGATGCCGGTCTTGGCTTCTTCGCTTATGAGACTG
Source organism: Oscillospiraceae bacterium (assembly GCA_045602925.1). Lineage (GTDB taxonomy): Bacteria > Bacillota > Clostridia > Oscillospirales > Ruminococcaceae > UBA7477. The sequence continues at coordinate 14,870 of JAZSCN010000017.1, forward strand.
TCGGCTGGTTCGTCGGGGCTTGTCTTGACAGTATTTTCTGCCTGCTCCTGCGCTTCAAAGCCGTTATAATCAAAGAGGATATCCATTCCTCTGCCCATTTTCTTCTTTTTCATAAAATCCCCTTTATGACTTGTTTCGTTTTATAATTTCCTTTGCAAGCTCGTCGTACGCCTTTGCACCCTTTGACTTCTTGTCGTAGTACAAAACGGGTTCGCCAAAGCTTGGAGCCTCGGAAAGTGCGACGTTTCGTGGAATGACGGTGTCGAAAACTTCCTTCTTGAAGTACCTCGAAACCTCCTTGGTAACCTGTTCTGTCAGCTTGTACCTTGCGACATACATCGTAAAGAGTATTCCCTCGATCTTAAGCCCAGGATTTGAGGTACGACGAATCTGATTAATCGTATCGACAAGCTCGACAAGTCCTTCCAGCGATAAAAACTCGCACTGGATAGGGATAAGTGCCGAATCGGCTGCCGAAAGTGCGTTTATAGTGATAAGGTCGAGCGACGGTGGACAGTCGATGAGGATAAAGTCGTAGTCATCCTTGACCTCGGAGAGCTGTTTTTTAAGCTGCAACGTTCTCTGCTCAAAGTCAACAAGCTCGATAGCCGCACCTGCGAGAGATTTTGTTGCAGGGATAACGCTTATTCCACGAAACTGTGTAGCAACGATTGCCTCAAAGACCTTACATTCATCTGTGAGCATCTCGTACGAGGTGTAGCGTATTGATTTTTTGGAAATGCCGAGACTTGTTGTCGTGTTGCCCTGCGGGTCAAAGTCCACGATAAGGACCTTTTTACCTCTCAGACCGAGTGCCGCAGAGAGATTGACAACGGTGGTGGTTTTACCGACTCCGCCCTTCTGGTTTGACACAGCGATAATGCGTCCCATTTTGTCTGCCACACTCCTTTTCGTGATAAAATCGGCGTCAGGGCATAGCTATCCCCTGTAAATGCCGTCTAATAAGCTCTATTATACCACTTTTTCTCCCGTTTGAAAAGCCCTTTTTTATATTTTTTATAGTATATTTAAAAAAATATATGCAAAGTCGTGTCCGCGGTCGTTCCGGCAACAAAAAAACGGCTCATAAGAGCCGTTTTTAGAGTAATATCAGTAAAAATTGTATTTATCCTTATTGTAGAAAATGTGACCGTCGATATAGAGTTCATCGCCTGTTACATACCACCCATCTCCACCGTCTGAATCGTATGGATAAAACTCGTCTTTAAAAGCAAGAACATCGTCATCAAGCAAATCCCAATCTGTGATATAGGATTTATATAGATTATTTGCTCCGAGGTAGAGCTTGTAGAGACAAGTGCCGTCTTCGTAAAATGTCAGTACTCGTCCTGAATCTTCACTTCCTGTTGTTTTCTCGTACCAGACATTCGAAGTAAGCTTGTTTTCGAGGTTTGCAGAAGCGGATACAACTATCAAAGCTATCAGAAGAATAATGCCGAGAACGATACAAGTAATAATTATTCTTCTTTTGTCGTCCTGTGCTGTCGTTGTTTTCTCGCTGACAGAGGAAATCGCTGGCTTTTCGGGTTCATCACTGACGGAAGAAGCCACTGCTTTTTCGGGTTCCTTATCGTCTGATACAGCAGCTGAGCAGTATTTACAGAACTTCGCTGAGTCCTGAATTTCTTTACCGCAATTTGAGCAAAACATATTAAACACCTCCCTTTTTGTGAATTATAGCATTCATATGAATGCAAATCAAGTGCATTCGTTTGAATTCATGCTAAAATCTACTTTATCAACAAACAGGAGGCTTTGAAATTATGTATTTTTACAGAAGAATAAGGGATTTGCGTGAAGACAGCGACTTGTCGCAGGAGGCTGTTGCACACAAGCTCGGTATAACACGCCAGCAGTACCAGCTCTACGAGTCGGGCAAAAGAGAAATGCCGATGCACCTGTTTATAAAGCTTTCAGAAATTTATGGCGTCAGCCTTGATTATCTCGCACAGCAGGAGAGTTAGTATCTTGTAACTTTCCTGCTTTTGTGTTATAATAAATATAACTATGCGAAATCTGAGACAAGGAGTCTTTTTATGAGTACGGTTTGTGCGGTTTCCACTCCGCAGGGTGCGGGCGGAATTTCTGTTATACGAATAAGCGGCGGTGACGCAATCGCAGTAGCTGAGCGAATTTTCAAGCCTTTCGGTAATAAGCAGGTAAGCGAAATGGCAGGTCACACCTGTGTGTACGGCAAGGTTGTGAGCGACGGCGAAACAATCGACGACGCTCTGCTGACGGTGTTCAGAGCACCGAAAAGCTACACGGGTGAGGATACTGCGGAAATTTCCTGCCACGGCGGAATTTATGTAACAAAAGCGGTGCTTCGGGCTTGCCTTAAAAACGGCGCACAGCCGGCACTTGCAGGAGAATTCACAAAGAGGGCCTTCCTCAACGGCAAGCTTTCGCTCACGCAGGCGGAATCGGTTATCGAAACTATAAACGCAGGCGGAAGGCAGTCGCTCAAGAGTGCCAACCTCACAAGAGAAGGCAGACTCTTCAGACAGATTAAAAGCGTGTCTGACGAGCTTGTCACACTTCTCTCACAGCTTGCCGCATGGAACGATTACCCCGACGAGGACATCCCCGCCGTCGAGCAGTCAGCACTTGAAAACACGCTTGACAAGGCGGTTTCAACGCTTAAAGATATAATAACAAATTATGACAGAGGCAGGATTTTCAGAAACGGAATCGACACCGCAATCGTCGGTAAGCCGAACGTCGGAAAGAAGTCGGAGG
>JAZSCN010000018.1:0-14190 GCA_045602925.1 Oscillospiraceae bacterium
TGCTTCTGACTGCATTTCTGCAACCTTTACAGGTGTACCGAAGATGTTTGTCTGACCCTTTGCAGACCACTGGTCTGTTACTTCAGCCATTACTGAAGACGGTGTGATAGGATAGATAGCAGCTACTTCTGTAAATGGATATGCAGCCCATGCAGCAGCATTGTTACCATCCATGGTTTTCATTTTTCTTGCCATTGGTTTGTAAACCTCCTCAAGTATTTTGAAGTGTTATATTGAAACTGCAAATCGGCACACGGTGGCACCTTGTCCGCAGTATCCTTCAACTATACATTTTATCACAACATCTTTGATTTGTAAATAGTTTAATGCTCATTTGGCGGACATTTTCTTTCTTTTTACCAAAAATCTTTTTTTACGGCTTAATAATTGTTAAACTTATCACAATCGCGCAGGCTTACACGCACTCACCGACGGTCGTTTTTTCAAAAAAACACGTCCCTTAGCTTCATAGGCCAAGGGACGAAAGGTTATGCAGTATATTACTTAGTGTTCTTGAGATTCCAACGGAATGTCGAAATTCTCTGAGCCTTTGTGTTGTCGATAATCCAATTCTGGAGTGCCATTGAGATATCAAAGTAACGATAATCGCTCTTTGCTCTGGCCTTACTGAGCGGAACAAGGTTAACAGGTGGGGCCTTCTGGATAACGGCACCGATTCTGTGATGTTCTCTTTCGTAATCGAGAATTTCCTTAGAAGAAATGCTCTTAGTGTCAGCGACGTTATACACACCCTCGTATCTAACGTTAGGAACAGCAACAATCGCATTTATAAAGTCGACGAGATTGAATACGCAACAGAATGTAAATCCGTTTTCGCCCTCTCTGATTATGTATGCAACGTCTTCCTTAGCGTCATAAACCCTATCCTTAAGATTCTGGGTATACTCGGCTGTATACACAGGAGCAACTCTTGCAATTACAGGAATTGTGCTGGACTTCTTTACAGCCTTCATAAGGAACTTTTCAGAAGTGAGCTTTAAGTCACTGTAATATGTTGTGCCTTTTTCAGGAACCGTTTCTCTTACAGGCTCTCTACCCTTCTGCATACCGTACACCTGAGTTGTACTGAGCAGAATGATATTAGTAACACCTGCCTTAACCGCAGCATCATAGAGATACTTATCGGCAGTCTTACTTGTCTTAATAACGTCATCGGTAATAAGTGAGTCGATGTCATTGTCAACAGAACAAGCAAGATGGACAAGAGTATCGATTCGGTTACTTGAAAGAATATTCTCAATTACGCCCTTATCTGTTATATCACACTGAACGAAAGAATATTCAGGGTTTGTTCCGACAAACTCGTTAGGTCTGCTGTCTACTGCAAACACCTTGTGTTTTTTCTGCAACAGGCTTGAGGTAAGATACATACCAATCATACCACTAGCACCGGTAACTAATACTGTTGCCATTTTGTTCACCTCTTTATCTGTAAGGATAATTACCTTTATACTATTATACCACATTGTTTACGATTTGCAAACAAAAAATCGCACTTTTATGAAAATTTTATTTATTTGATAATTTCACTTGCAAGTTTTTGTGAAATGTGATAAAATTATATACGATTTACGACGGTTAGGAGGTCATTTTTGGTGCAATTCACAGACCTGTTTTTCCTGTTTTGCTTCGTACCTATCGCACTTTTACTAAGCTTTCTTGAACGAAGTGCAGAATATAAAAATTTTATCTTATTCATATTTTCGGTTTTATTCTTCAGTTGGGGCAGACCTTTTGTCATTTCGCTGTTCCTTTTGACAGCAATTTTCGACTGGATTTTCGGACTGCTTTGTGACGAAAAACGCTCGAAATCGATACGCACCCTGGCTCTTTTTTCAGACCTTCTCATGAATGTATTTGTATTCATTCTCGGCGCAAGAAATTCACTTTTCGATGGAATAAAGCTGCTGTCGCTTTCTGATAGACTTATACCAATTGGCGCTATGTTTTATTGCGTGAGAGGTTTTTCCTATGTTTTCGATGTTTATTCAAAGAAGACAGCCACCGAGAAAAATCCGTTTTACATACTCACCTACATGGTTGCTTTTCCGCTTATGCCGGCAGGCCCGATTGTCAGATATGGTCAGCTTCGCAATCAGCTTTACAAGCGTGAGCTCACAGGTGAAAAGCTCAGCACGGGACTTACCAGAATAGTTATCGGTCTAACAAAGCTCTCGGTTTTATCCCCTGTTTTAGAAAAGCTTTGCGTCGTGGGGCTTTCTCCCGACGAGATTACCGTTACGGGCAGTTTTGTAGGTATGGCAAGCTATATATTCCGTTTCTGCGTAGTTTTTTCCGGCTATACGGATATGGCGATAGGTCTTGGCAAGCTGTTCGGCTTTGATTATCCCGAAAGCTTTAGGCTTATAGATTTTAAAAAAGGTGTAGTCGGCTTTGCAAGGAGCTTTAACAGCTCGCTTAATCGCCTTATGAGTGATGCAATTGTAAAGCCACTCAAGGCAAGAAGTCAGCTGCTTGGCTTTTTTGGAATAATACTTGCGTCGGCAGTTATCGGAGCGTGGTTTTCAAGCAGCCTGTTCTTTATAATTGCAGGTGTACTAACCGGCGTGTTCATTGTTTTAGAGGAGCTTTTTCTCAAAAACGCTCTTGAAAAAATCACTCCAATTTTATCGTCGCTATACACTATAATTGTGCTTTTTGCAATCTTCTCGCTGACACGCTTTGACAGTCTCTCTTCCCTTACGACTTGGGCAGGCGGGCTTATCGGCAGAGGCGAGGATTACCTCTTGAGTGTTGCTTTAAAGAATGCTATAACACAGAACATCTTTGTTTTGACTGTATCGGCACTTTGCTACATACCATTTGTGCGAGGCTTTTTTAAAAACAAGCTTGGAGCACTTTCCGACAAGTCGACAGGCTGGTATGGTTTTTGCCGAATTTCACAAACTATTGCGCTGAGCGTTATGCTTATGCTTTCTGTTATATCGCTTGCAGGCGCAGTTATTTAAGCTTTAACGAAAGGAGAACTCAATATGCAGGACAACATGGACAGCTTGGATTTTAAGCTTGAAGCTGCACAAGAAAATATTGCCAACGAATACTCCGTGCCGACAGCTATTGAGGGCTCTTTGGAGGCTTTGACTATACCGAGCGAGAGTGAAAGCGACAGTGACAAGCTGTTATCCGCACTCGGCAAGGAGAGTGTCAAGGCACAATATAACTTTATAAACCTCGCTGTGCTAACGCTCATTATTATGATATGCTCGCTCACTCTGCTGCTTATAAGGCAGGGCGAACGCTACGGAGCAGACAATGCACAGCTTACTCTATCGAGCTTTCTTGATGGTAGCTACACTCAGCAGCTGTCAGAAAAATACATCAGCGATTCAAAGCTTCAATCGGTTGTAACAAAGCTTGAGGAGATTTCGCAATATTTCTACGGTATTCCTGCAAGCGACGACGAGGGTGGCGAGGTCACAAGGCCGTCCGACTCTCAGGGTAATACGACCACCACCACAACAAGCAGCTCGGTAGCGTCTTCTGCAACAGTTACCACGACCTTAGAAATGTCGCACAATCCCGATATTACCGGAACGCCTATAACACTACAGCCACAGGCTTCCGACACAAGCTCGGGTGGTATCTTTACCGGTAATCTTATATCGATGACTCCGTCGCTTACAACCTCGTTTACTACTACCTCGGACTATTCTCACACGGCTTCAAGGACAGAAACTACTACCACGACAACTACTACGACTCAACCGACCACTACAACTACAGAGTCTACTACAACAACGACAACCACTACTGAGCAGGATGAACCTCAGGACGAACCTCAGGATGAGCCTCAGGATGAGCCGACAGAACCTCAAGAGCCCGACGTAGAAGGCCCGGAAGAACCAAGTGGTGACGAATCGTGAATACTATAAAGGATAATCCCTTCAAATACTCCAGCGACAACAAGCGCTATCGCACCTTCAATCATTATCTTAGAGAGCGTTTTGGCAAGAAAGTTTTCAAGGTTTCATTAAATCTCGGGCTCTCCTGCCCTAACAGAGATGGAAGCCGTGGCGTGGGTGGTTGTATATACTGCTCGGAAAAGCTAAGCGGTGATTTTGGTGGTAATCCGTGCGACACTCTCGACAAGCAGTTTTCAGAGGTTAAGTCTGCTATGGAGAAAAAGTGGCAGGGTGGTAGCTATATCCCGTACTTCCAAGCCGGCACCAACACATATGCCGACATAGACTTCTTGAAAAAAGCGTACGAAAAGGCACTATCCTTCGAAAATGTTGTCGGGCTTGCAATTGCTACGAGAGCCGACTGCATAACAGAAGAGATAGCTGACCTGCTTAAAGACATTTCAAAGAGGACATATCTTGTTGTCGAGCTTGGGCTACAGACTGTTCACGACAGCACGGCAAGGCTTATAAACCGCTGTCACGATTACAGCGAGTTTCTTGAAGGATACAGGCTACTGACCGACCGAGGAATACACGTCTGCATACATCTTATTGACGGGCTTCCCGGCGAGGATAAACAAATGATGCTCGAAACAGCAAGGCAGGTCGCATTGCTAAAGCCACACGCTGTAAAGCTACATCTTCTTCACATCATCAGAGGTACGGCACTTTGCAGGCTGTACGAAGAGGGCGACGTAAAGGCACTTTCTCTAGACGAATATGTTGACATAGTTTGCGACCAGCTAGAGCTACTTCCTGCCGAAACTATAATAGAAAGAGTAACAGGTGACGGAGCTGCCGACACACTTGTTGCGCCACTTTGGAGCCTTAAAAAGCTATGCGTTATGAACGAGATTGACAAGGAACTCGGCAGGCGTAACTCATACCAGGGCAGGCTGTATTTCAGCGAAAATATCACTTGCGAATAAATTGCTATTGATTTTTGCACAAAATTATATATAATTAGAGTAAGAGAGAAAAAAGAACACAAAACGAAAGGACGATAAAAATGAACAGACTAAAAAAGCTTTTATGCACCATGGTTGCTATGACGATATGTATTAGTATGGCAAGCTGTGCTAATGAAATCAAATACAAGTCACCCGATGAATTTTCCTCGTCGGTAACAGATGACAGCTCGACTCCTGACAGCTCCGAGCCTGACGTAGACAAGCCGCAGGATGATTCCAGCGACAGCGATATTTCGGTTGACGTTCCAAAGCCACCGATTGATGACGATGACGACAACAAGAGCACACTCGTTGTAAAAGAAGACGACCCGGAATACTTCTCAAAGTGCGCATTCATCGGCGAGGCTCTTTGTTCGGGACTTAGCTATGTTTCTGATATCCCCGACGAATACATCTACACAAAGAACAGCGCTCACGTTCACGATATAGGTCAGACCAGCTGGACAAGCGCTGACGGTCAGACAAAGCCACTCCCACAGGTTCTCTACGAAAAGGAGAGAAAGTACATCTACATCTGGGTCGGCCCGAACGACCTCACAAGCTACAATCCGAACAGCTTTGCCGCAAAGTACGAGGAGCTTGTAAAATCTATCACTGATGTTAACCCTATGGCGTATGTCTGCGTTGTTTCTATTGCACCGGTAAGCCGTGAATACGAGGCCGAGCTCGGTGGCGATGCACTTATTGAATACAATCTTAAGCTTTCTGAAATGGTCGACAAGATTGGCAATAATCGTGTGAAATTTGTAAATCTCATAACCGTACTTGGCGACTCCGACGGTTACCTCAAGGGTGCTTACGACACCGGTGACGGACTGCATATGACCCCATCGGCATACAAGGCTGTCGCACAGTATATGCTAGATAATCAGGTTCACCCATATGTAACAGACATTGATATAATGCTCGGTGATGATTCGAGCGAAGCTGACGAAGGCACTGACGAAAATGCTGAAGGCACTGACGGAAACGCTGAAGGCACCGATGAAAACGCTGAAGGCACCGACGAAAACACCGAACAGGCTACAGAATAAAGAGCAAAAAATTAACCGTCCCTCTCGGGACGGTTTTTGTTTTACTTACTTGTCGCCTCTTACAGCGTCGAAGCCTCTCTTTATGTCTTCGAGAATATCCTCGACATTTTCAAGACCAACAGAGAATCTGATAAGTCCACCGTCGATTCCTGCTGCAACGAGCTGTTCGTCGGTAAGCTGACGGTGTGTTGCAGAAGCAGGGTGAAGCACGCAGGTTCTGATATCAGCAACGTGAACTTCGTTTGAAGCAAGCTTTAAGCTATCCATAAACTTGATAGCTACAGGTCTGCCACCCTTGATAGAGAAGGAAATAACGCCGCTCGTACCAAGTGGGAGATACTTCTTAGCGAGGTCGTACTGCTTGCTTCCCTCAAGTGCAGGATATGTAACAAACTCTGCAAGGCCGCTATCCTTGATATACTGCGCAACTACGAGTGCGTTCTCACAGTATCTTTGCATTCTTACAGCGAGAGTTTCAAGTCCGAGGTTGAGAAGGAATGAGGAATTAGCTGCAGGGTAACAGCCAAAATCTCTCATAAGCTGCATTCTTGCCTTTACGATATATGGTGCGAACGCATAATCTCTTGTATAAACTGTTCCGTGGTAGCTTTCGTCAGGCTCTGTCATGCAAGGGAACTTGCCGTTTGTCCAGTCGAACTTACCACTATCGACGATAACGCCACCAACCTGAACTGCGTGGCCGTCCATATACTTTGAGGTGGAGTGGATAACGATATCTGCGCCCCACTCGATAGGTCTGCAGAGAATTGGTGTTGCAAAGGTGTTGTCAACGATAAGCGGAACACCGTGAGCATGTGCAACCTTTGCCCACATTTCGATATCGAGAACTGTGATTGCAGGGTTAGCGAGAGTTTCGCCGAACACGCACTTTGTGTTCTCCTTAAATGCTGCAGAGAGCTCTTCCTCGGTAGCGTCGTTGTCAACAAAAATGCACTCGATGCCGAGCTTCTTGAGAGTTACTGCAAAGAGATTTACGGTACCACCGTAGATTGAGCCGGAAGCGATAAAGCTGTCGCCTGCCTCACAGATATTGAGGATAGAAACAAGCGATGCTGCCTGGCCGGATGATGTGCACATTGCTGCCACGCCACCCTCTAAAGCGGCAATCTTCTTTTCAACACAATCGGTTGTAGGGTTCTCAAATCTTGAATAGATAAGGCTCTTGGTTGGGTCATCAAATACAGCTGCAACGTCGTCGGTAGAATCATAGACATAGGTTGTGCTCTGTACGATAGGCATTACTCTAGGCTCACCGTTCTTTGGGGTATAGCCTTCATGCAGACATTTTGTTTCAATCTTCATTTTAAATCAGTTCCTTTCACTGTAAGTTTCTTAGTTTTCCAGCTTATATACGCTGTCAGGGGTTATTCTGTCGCCGTCGCAATAAATAACCCAGTCGGTTATTTCATCAAAGCTGCTTTGACGCATATCGCCCTTCTTCATTGAAGCTATGTAGTAGAGGTCGTGGGTAAGCTCGCCCTCCAGCGTTTTCGCTCCGGCATCTATAGAATGAAGCTCAAACCAGCTGTGCTCCTTCATATCTCCGTCCTTATACTCGTCGTCAACCTCAAGTCCGATTTTTACGATACAGCCAAAGTCGTTAAAGCGTTCTCTTTGCTCGAAGACTTCCACAAGATAGTTTATACGCTCTATAGCAAGCGCCTTCATGCGATTTGTTTCTTCGTTAGAAATCATCATAAGCGGGTTGTCGCTGTACAGGTGGTTATACACACTAACGTGCGAAAGCTTTTTATTTTCGGCATTATCCGGGCCTTCATACAGATAGATAACGCCTGTATCCTCGTTATGCCATTCCTCTCTGTCCTCCATAGAGCCGACGATAGATGACGGATACATTTCTACTGCCTTTTCAAAGCTAATCCAGGTAGCAACAAGCGGGCTACCGTCAGAAAGTCGCATTATATAGACCGGCTCATACTCTTCTCCAAGCAATTCCTTAGAAATTACACGCTTAGCCATAACGCTTATTATATCGGCGTGCTTGCTGTAGTTATCCCTATCGGAATCTAAGATTTCAAGCTCGATACTGCCCATTCGGTTAAGGCCGTGAGTGTGAATCCACACGTCGCCCTTTTCTCCACCGACACACTGCATTACATACATATAATCGGGTGACGGACAAACCGACGACTTCGCTGCAAGTCTTACCCATCTGCCTGCGAGCATTCGCTCTGCACTGAAATCGACTATACCGGCAGGGTCCTCGACCATCTCGCAAAGAAGCTTAATTTGCAGGTGGTAGCCGTCGCAGTTCTCTCCTGCAAATACCATTTCGCTCGAAAGCACCTGTCTTGCAGATTCCATACAAGCTACTTCTTCCTCGGTGAAATCATGGCCGATTCTGTACGACTCAGGAAGCTCAAAGTCGCTGACGTAGACGCACAGGCGATATTCGGCTTCTTTATATCCAAAAACCATCTCAAAGCCGTCATCGGTAAGCTTTTTGGAAATCGGCGTAATATACGATAGATTAAGCAGCTTATACATCATAGCTTCGGTATTTGAAAGAAGCTTTGATGTCTTTGGAACTACCCCTATATACGATGGATGTTTTTCAATCTCGCCGTTCTTGAAGGGCTCTTGGGGCTTTTTATCAGCCTTACTAAATATGCCCATTTTCTCACTTCCTTTTCTCATATAAAGCATCAATAGATATTGTATCACAAAATGCTTTGTTTTGCAACTTAAATTTATTTACCCTTGGCACCACTCCTTGTACGAACTTTTGAAAACGTTTAAGAATGTTAAGTTGCTTAAAAACTATGCAGTAAATTTGTGCAATCGGCTACTGCAAAGTTCTTTACTTTTGGTGGCGATTTTGCTATAATAATAGTGTATACTATAATGATATAGTTATGGCCTTTTTTATCGGCTGTAAATAATTTTCTCTTAGAAGGGATTTAATAATATGAAACTGAATTTCAAAAAGACAATTGCAAGCATACTCGCTGTCACAACGATACTAGGCTCGCTTAGCGGATGTGTTTTCTTGCCTGACGAGGAGGAAGTTCTCGCTGCTCCTTCTGTTGAAACTAAGGATATTTCCTACACAACTGTAACTGTAGAGAAAAAAGACCTTGTTTTAAAGGATGTAAATCTTGCTACTGTCGAGTCACAAAACCGCTACGATATGTCCTTCACAGAGCAAAGCGGAACTGTAGCTAAGCTCCATGTTCACGTCGGCGACGTCGTTAAGGAAGGCGACATTCTCTGCGAGCTTGACACAAGTGCGCTTGACTATTCAATTACAGAGGTAAATCTTCATCTCCAGAAGGCTCAGCTTGACAAGAAGATACTTATTGAAAAAGGAGCTTCTCAGAACGAGATTGCCAGAGCACAGGTTGAAATCGACCTTATCCAAATCCAGCTCGACGAGCTCACCAAAGAAAAGGAAGGCTCTGTACTCTACGCAGCAGCTGACGGCACAGTATCCTCACTTAACGGCATAGTTGCCGGCAACTATGTAAACGAGGGCCAAATTGTTGTTACAATTATCGACACCTCCAGCCTTTATGTAAAGATATCTCCTGACGATTTTACACTTTATAAAATGGGCACAGAAGTTTTCTTCGAAATCGACGACGTTTCATATGCCGGAGAGGTGTTTATGATACCTAGCGAGGTCATTGTAGACCAGCCGGTAGATGAAGACCCGGATTACGACGTATACGACCCAGAAGAAGAAAAGAAGCCTAAGCCTGTCGGACTTGAGTTCGATACAGAGCATGTCTACATAAAGTTCACCGACACACCACCTGAGAACTGTGTCGGAAGCCTTGTTGATACAGTACTTGTAATTGACGAGTGCGAAGATGTATTGGTAGTTGCAAACAACCTTATAAAGTCAATCGACGGTAAGAACATCGTATACCTTCTGAAGGACGGAAAAAAGGTTGCTCAAAATGTAGAAATAGGACTTTCAACCGCTTCGCAGTCTGAAATCACATCCGGACTGCAAGAGGGCGATATCATTATCATCCGCTAAGGCTCAAACCATACAGAAAGGAGAGCCTACGGGCTGATATAACTTATGCTTACTCTATTACTTCGCAAAATGCGAAACACCAAATGGATGGTTGCCTGCCTGCTCATCGGATTTTTAATGGCGTCGGCTATGCTTTCAACCATTCCGCTTTATATGAACGCCTCGCTTCAGCGTATGCTTGTCAAGGATTTAGAGGATTTTCAGGTTGAAAATAACATATATCCGGGCATTTACGCCTACAGTGCTTCTGTACCTCTTGACTCCTCTCCGGAAGACAGACTGGCGTTTATCGAAGAAAAAATCGCTTACACTACAGAGCAATTCGAAGAGCTCGGTGTTGAACCACAGAATGAAAAAATATTCATTGTAGACGACTACGACAACATCCCGTCGCTTTCCACTTCCGGCGGCTCAAAGCCTGCTGTAAAGGTCGGAACAATGACAAATCTCGCAGAGCACATCAGCTTTGTCGATGGTAGAATGTTCGAGCCCGGCAAGCGTGACGACGGTGTATACGAGGTTATCACGACTGAAAACGCGCTCAAAATCTCCGGACTTACAGCGAACACTGTCTACGAGGTTGCCAACTCCTTTGACACTCATTCAGAAAAAAGAATCAAGGTCGAAATCGTTGGCGTATTCACTGTAAAAGACCCTAACGACACCTACTGGTCAGAGGGTATGGACGCTACCTACCTGAACACGCTGTTCATGGATTATGACACATTTTTCAGTGGTCCTGTGGAAGAAGGCGTATGTATTCCTTCAAACATGGCGCACAGATACAATATTGATTATCCTTCTATGGATATGACAAATCTTGCGCAAATAAACGAAGCTATCGCTGTACAGAAGAAATCTGCATCAGGTCAAAAGCTCCGTTTTAGCTTCCCGTCGGAAGAAATTCTCATCGAGTACGCAGGACGTGCTTCACAGCTCCAGCTGATTCTATGGCTTATACAGATACCTGTTATGCTTATGATAGTATTCTATCTCTTTATGGTATCTCAGCTCAACGTTGAGCAGGAAAAGAACGAGATTGCAGTATTCAAGAGCCGTGGTGCTTCATCCTTCCAGATATTCTCTATCTATGCTTTAGAATCTATCATCTTAGGATTATTTACGGCAGTTATAGGACCGTTTATAGCGCTGCTTCTTTGCAGAATGCTCGGTGCTTCAAACGGCTTCCTCGAATTTGTAAACAGAAAATCGCTGCCGATAACCCTTTCAGCAGATGCATTTTTGTACTCGCTATTAGCAGTAGCTGTATTCTTCATCACAACAATGACGCCTATCATCCCTGCGGCAAAGACCTCTATCGTTGCGCATAAGCAGAGCAAGGCAAAACGAAAGAAGCGTCCGCTTTGGGAAAAGCTCTTCCTCGACGTTATACTTTTCGGTGGCTCGATAGGCTGGCTTTACTACTACCACTACGAGCAGGAAAATCTCATTGATATGGGTGTTACAAACACAAGTGGTACGATCAACCCGATGTTGTTTGTGGCTTCTACGGCATTCATTTTAGGTGCTGCACTCATTATCGTCAGAATCTATCCGCTTATTATAAGACTCTTCTACACTATCGGCAAGCGCTTCTGGTCACCTGCGGCTTATGTTTCGCTCAACAACATCGGCCGTTCCTCGACAGGAAGAGAACGCTTCCTTATGGTCTTCCTCGCACTGACGGTTTCGCTCGGCATATTCTTTGCAAATACCGCAAGAGCCCTCAACCGAAACGCAGAGGAAAGAGTTTACTACTCTATCGGCTGTGACGCAGTCATAACAGAGGCTTGGGCAAACCAAAGCACGACCATTATTAACCCGACAACCGGTGAGGAGCACAAAGAAACAGGCTATGTCGAGCCTGCAATCGAAAGATTTTCCGAGCTTCCTCAGGTCGAATCCGTTGCTAGAGTTCTAAAGTCGAGCGACGGCAAAATCTCCGGCAGCAGCATAAAGTACACCGCTAAAAACTCTATTTCCGGTGGGCATCATGTAATGGACACTGTAGCGAGCCTGAACGTAATGTCTATTGTGCCGGGAGAGTTTTCTAACGCTTGCCACTCTATTGACAGGCTGCTACCGGCGCACATAAACAGCTACCTCAACGGCTTGAACGAATCGCCGTCGGGCGTTATACTTTCATCCTCGTTCAGAGATGACTACGGCGTAAAGCTTGGAGATACGCTCTCTATCAGACCTTTTGCAGATGCTCCGGCGTTTGAGGTAACAGTTATTGCATTTGCTGAATACTGGCCTTCGCTTAACCCTTACGAGCAGAAAGAAAGCGGCACTTATGTTGACTTCGCAATTCTGAATTACAACTTTGTTCAGATTCAGGTTGAAAAGCTCCCTGCTTACGAGGTTTGGTTAAATCTCAAGGAAGGCACAAAGACTGCCGACCTGTTCGCTTCTATTGAAAAGAGCGAAATCAATCCAAACACTATTACGGTAGCTTCTCAGGAGGTTATCGCTGCAAAGAACGACCCTATGCTTCAGGGCCTGAACGGTGCTTTGACACTCGGCTTTATCATCATTATGATAATGTGCTTTATCGGATTCTTAATCTACTGGATTTTGTCGATTAGGTCAAGAACGTTGCAATTCGGTATTCTCAGAGCTATGGGTATGAGCTTCAGAGAAATCATCGCACTTATAGTTTACGAGCAAGTGCTTGTATCTGGCGTTGCGATTACTGTAGCGTTTGTTATCGGTCACTTTGCAAGCAAGCTGTACATACCTCTCTTCGAGAGCTTGTACGATGCGTCAGAAATGGTTCCTGCGCTTGCAATCATCCCACAGAGGAGCGATTACCTCAAGATTTATGCTGTAATCGGTACAATGCTGATTTTAGGATTTATAGTTCTTGCTAGACTTATCTCGAAGATTAACATTTCCAAGGCATTGAAGCTCGGTGAAGAATAACAAGCCGGAGGCTTGACCCAATGTGACCCAGCACGCCCCTAAAATATGATTTAGTCACTACTTAGTTTGGGCGTGCCTTAAATTCCCGTTGGGAATTTACAAGGTTTGTCGCAAGCACGGTCAAAGTGACTGATGACGAATAGTTTATCTAGCCCCCCTGTAGGGGGGCACTTTTATTTCTTAAAAATCTGTAGGGGTCGGCGCCCTCGACGGCCCGCCGGTGGCAATTGTGGCTACACCACGAGTGCTAATATAATAAAAATCAAGCCCTCACGTTAGATGTGTAGTTATATAGAAGTATTACAAAGCCACTTTTGATATTTATGTCAAAAGTGCCTTTGCGTTTGTTATGACATTGACTTTTCAGAGACTTTTTGTTATAATAAACTGAACGATAAAGCAGAATAGGTCGAATAGTTGAATAAAAATTGTAGAGGTAATTAAAATGGAAATAAGAAGATTTAAACAAGAAGATGCAACAGAATTATCAAATGTAATTATTGAAACTGTAAAAATAAGTAATAGCAAAGATTATTCGCCTAAATATGTAGAGATGAATGTATTATCACATTCTCCAGAAGCTTTAATTGAAAGAGCAAAAAACAGTCATATGTATGTTGTCTGTGATAACTCAAAAATTATTGGATGTGGAGCGATTGCTGAATTTTGGGAAAGTAAAACAGAAAGTATTTTGTTAACTATTTTTGTATTGCCTAACTATCAAGGCAAAGGAATTGGTAGAAAAATCATTGAAACATTGGAAAAAGATGAATATTTTACAAGAGCAAATCGTATTGAAATCCCTGCTTCAATTACAGCAGTAGAGTTCTATAAAAAAATAGGATATGGCTATAAAAATGGAATTGATAAGTTAGAAAATGGCGTGTTATATCGTCTTGAAAAGTTTAGATAAATTCCAATTTATAGAGCAGAATAACAAACTCCCAAAGAGAATAATGATATAATCCCCTTAGAGCAGACACTTGAAAAAACAAAAATTTTCAAGACTACGATAAGGGGATTGTTTTATGCATACAAAAGGGTGCCAAGAATTTTACATCTTGACACCTTTTCTTAGTTCTTGTTTATCAGTTTGTAAGCCATGCGTAGGCAAGGTCAAGGGCACTGTAAAGACTTGTCTTTTCTGCGTTCTTTACAGGAAGGCTCTTGTCTGTAGAGAGCTTATAGATTCTGACCTTAGTAGCGGTCTTGATATCGTTCATATCCTCTGCTGCGAGAATCTGAATCCATGTAACGTACTCGTCACCCATATTTCCGTAGTACAGCTC
>JAZSCN010000019.1:0-30651 GCA_045602925.1 Oscillospiraceae bacterium
GAGCTGGTACTGCAATTATTACATTTAATACTGATATGTGCAATTTAGTAAGCGGATACTGTATGTTCTATGGTTCTCCAATTGAATCTTTTACTGGAGCATTATGCTCTCTTGAAAATGGTATGCAAATGTTCCGTGGTACTTTCCTTACTTCTTTTGATAGTCCAGTACCTTCACTTAAAGATGGTTCTAATATGTTTATGTATTGTTCAAATCTTGAAAGTTTTAATAGTGAATTACCTAAATTAGAAGTAGCAAGAACAATGTTCCAATTGTGCAGTATACTTAAAGGACCCTGGACAATAAACCTTCCATCTCTTAAAAATGGATTAAACATGTTTAATTCTTGTTATGAACTTAAATCTTTCAGTGGAGCTTTACCTGTTCTTACTAATGGTGAAGGCATGTTCTCAGGAGCATATATTGAAGATTTTAACAGTTCTCTTCCCGTTCTTGAAAATGGTGAAGAAATGTTCTACGGTTGCCGACTTAATGCACAATCAGTTAACAAAATTCTTGACACTATTCCTACGGTAGATAATGGTACTATTGACCTTGGTATTGCTGGTGCTCCAGATGAATCATTAACAGAAGAAGCAGCAAATACATGGATGAATACTCAAGCCAATCAACTTGCAATTAAATGCGGTTATGCAGATACTACTGCTCTTCTTAATGCATTTACAGCTAAAGGTTGGACAGTTAACTTTATTTTCAGTGATGGTGCCGCAAATACAAATGTTACAATTTATCCAAAAGATGGCAGTGGTAGCAGCGGTGGTATTACTACTACAAGTTATAGTTTACGCAATCGCAGAAGCTCTACACTTCCTATCTATGTCAAACTTGTTGAAGTTACTGAAGAAGGCGATGGCTACACATATACTTCACAAGATGGTACTAAGTTCTATAAACTTAAGTACTTCCACATTACTAACGGTTCTACTGAAAATTACACCTTATTCAATTCTATAGAAGAAGCAATCGAACATTATAATATTAAACCCGCAGCTTAAAATTATGAGTACAACTTTACAAAATTCAATTTGGCCCAACGAAGACGGGAACTTGGGCAACATAAAAGTGCAAATTCCCGATGGCGTTAATGTTCAGTGGCCAGAAGGAGACGCTCTCCTCGGTAACTGCATTTATCAAAATGGTAAGTTAGTAGGTTTCGTCGATACTAAAGCATTGACTGTCAATAGCTCAGGAAGTACAACTATCAACTATGATTATGTTAACATTGAGTTACCTTTCGCAGAAGACGCAATGACTATCAACCGCGGACCTCGTAACAAGTACCTCTATATCAAGTTTAATGATAAGGAAGTAGAAGAAGAGGGGGGGCTACCAGCGGGATATAGGAGATTAGAGTATCTGGAATCAACTGGCACGCAGTGGATTGATACAGGTGTGAATCTGAGTAGTGAGTCAGTAATAGAAGGTTCTGCCGCATTGGCAAATGATAGCACAGCAAGTATTGCAGTGTGGGGTAGCTATTCCGCTGCGGATAAATACTCTTTATTCTGGCATTTAGCCAAACAAGAAGGCGTAGACACTCCGATTGGACAATTCCAAGGGGTAACATGGTTCGGTTCAACCACTACTGCTGAAATAGGCAAAAAGTATCAATTCAAACAAACGCCAGGAGAGCTTTGGATTGATGGCGAACTTGCAAAAGCTCGTGATATTGAGGATTTCTCGCTCGACTTTAGCGCAGCGTTGTTTTGCAGTAAGCAGCCGGTGGAGGAATTCTATTATAGATCAGCTTCACGCATCTACTCATTCACCATATCCAGCGCAGACGAAATGCAGCTCAATCTTATTCCCTGCTTAGATCCAACGGGAGCACCGTGTATGTATGATATAATGTCTCAAGAATCATTCTATAACGAAGGAACAGGTCAGTTCCTTTATCCAGGTGCGGAGTCTCAAGTAGTAACTTCGGATTTGGACGAGATTTTCTATGCTAAGAAAACTGCTCATGGTATACAGAAGTTATATCATGTTCCTGAGAATTTTTCAGGTTCTAAAGATGAATATGCAATTGAAAATAGATTCAAACAATTAGTGGAGCCACCAATGCCTGCAGAAGGATATTGGATTCCAGAGTGGACTGAAACAGATACCCAATTAATTTGTAACTGGATTGAAACAGTTGTATCAGAAATCTAATGATTTATAAAGTCTTAGCATTTTACCTTAAAACCTTGAACAACTAAATTAAAATTATATAACCTGTAAAAAGAAGGACGGTTTTAACACCGTCCTTTCTTATTTTAAATTAAATTATCTAGTATTTCAATTAAATAGATTTATAATGCATAAAAGAGAAACATTTAAGAACGTTTTTGAACATTATATGAGCCGTTACTCAGCTGGCTGCTTCACAGTTGGTGATACAATTGAGTTTGATAAGAAAATTCTTAATGACCCGGTTTTCAAGGGGTTACAGCCGGACCTCCAGTTAAGGGTTAAGGATATGGTAGACGCACAGGTAGCAGGTGATGCTATCATTATGGTTGCAAATGTATCACTTGAACCTCTCCATGACGAACAGGCTCATCCTTCTACAATTACAATTGGTTATTCAATGGGTGGTGGACGTTACTATGATCCTGTAACAGTACCTGGTCACCTTCTCGCACATATGAAACGTATCGAAAATGGTGCAAATCTTCCTGATTTAATCCCTGCAAAACATAAGATTAACTACGATGAAAAGTTCTCTAAGACAGCACAACCTGCTGATTTAGCAAAGGCTGAAAAGAATCGTACACAAGGACATGTAACTTCAACTTTAATGTAATATTATGAGCAATACATATAATAAATCATATGCATCTTTACAAACAGTTAAACATGAAACTATTACACTAGATGCACAAAAGATATTAATCAAAACACCTGATGATTCCTTAACTGAACGAACTGATATTTTAGAGTATTTTGATACTACTCTTGATGAAACAATGGAGCCTGTAAGAGAGCTTAATAATTACATCACATCATCTGAAGATGGCACATACAGTACCAATACCTATAATGGAAGTACAGAAAATACAACTGTTAATGGTTTTCAGTATTCAAGAGACCATTTCGTTTTTGATAAACAAATTAATTCAATTTCTCTTCCTCATTTTAACCCAGGTGAATGGCCATTACCATTTAATCCTCCATCAGGATACTTATCTGCCCGTATATTCACTGATGGAGAAGAACCTTCAGCAGTAATTTATTCAGATAATGCTGGTACTTTAAATGGTAGTCAAGACGCTGTTTTTACTTTTACTAACTTTATAGTACCTTATCATTACACTTATATTCAATTTGCAATTGTTCCTAATAAAACAACTATTCCTGTATTACCAGCAGGCACTGGTTGTTTAACATTTATTGCTAAAGTTATATCAGATACTGCTACTGGAGAATTGCATGCTGATGATTTATGTCTTGGATATAATAATGGTGCATCACAGAAATGGGTCATTAATTTGACGGTTAATTATACGGAATATTCAGGTGTAGCACATGATATTGATTTATTGCAGGAAACAAATGATAAAAACGTATTAAAAATAGACAATCTTCGTGTTCAAATTAATGATTTATCAGATGAAGTAGATGAAGATATTGCTACTGTTAATACTAGAATTGATGAAGTAAATGAAAATACCATTTATGATAGTTTAAAGAACTTTAGTAATGTTGATGCTATCACTAATACAACAGATGGTACTTGTATTCAATTAAGTAAAGCACACTTTATAGAGCCTAATGCAAAGATTACTAATGTAATTTTACCTTACAAAAATCAAGCATCAGGCTTACCGACTAATAATCAATATTTGCATTTACAATTTTTCAAAAATGATAGTTCTACCGCGATATGCAAATATGATTCACCGACTCCTCAAGCTCGAGCTACAGGTGCTACTGGCGAATCAAATTGGTTATTTGATAATGTTGTAGTTCCAGAATATGACTATGTTCATATTACATTATCCGGTAGTCCTAATGATACTAATATCAATGGCCCTAACGGTTCCAACTGTTCATCATTTAGAATTAATGTTGTAACGTTGGAAGACGGAACTACTCAATTTGATGATGATGGTATTTGTAAAGTATGGAGAAGTAGAACTGCTCAAAACTACATGGGTGAAGTCAAAGCTATATACTATGCACCAAGCACTATCAAAGAATTAGCAGATAGAGTTGTAGCTCTTGAAAATCAAGTAAGTGCTAATACTACTAAAATAGCTGAGTTAGAAGCTTTGATTACACAGCTTACAGCAAATCAATAATTTCAACAATTTTCCATAAGTGTAAAAAATAAGGCGGAGTCATCTTCGCCTTTTTTTATAAGATTTAGTTCTTTAAGAATTGGAAGGATTTTATCTTCCATATGCGGGTAAAATTTATACAAAGTGTCGTAAGCATTAAGTGGCTTATCAGGCTTTGTGAATCTTGCACATTCCCAGTCAATAACCATCTGTACAAAATCGTCATGTGATTTTGCTCTACGTTGATGGTGTTTTGCCCACCACTGGTGACAAGTATGTACAAATTCCGTAGGTAAGAAGTGATAAAGAATAATCTTATCTACATCATGAAGATAGCCACGAATAGTATTCTTCCCCAAGAGCTTCTTTTCTAAAGTAAGGAATGCCTTACGGTGTTCTAACGAGTATCTGATTTTATAACGCTGATTTTTTGTAAACATTTCTAATGAATGATTCTATTAAAGTTATTGCTTTATCAACCAGGTAATTTCTATTTGTATTTCTTGAATGAATAATTTCACCTTCTTCAATCTTATGAACTACAGTCCCCTTTTCATGAGAGATACCAATGTACGCCAGTAACGGTTCTGCATAACCTGTTACAGAAACTCCAATAGTTGTATTAGCTTTTGTTCTAGCTCCTTTTGCCATTTGTTCTGCAACAGGTGAACTGACAACTCCAAATGTATCTATGAAATCCTGTCTAACACCGAGAAGAGAAACCTTAGATTCATTGGAGTATGTAATAAATCCACATTTGAGAACATCTGATGCACCGATTCCTTTAGTGATAGTTCCTGCAATGTTACCTGCTGTACAACTCTCTGCTGTAGAAACAGTAATACCATTCTCAATCATTCTCTTTATAAAGGAATTCATCTCCAATCCTTTGATAAAGAAGTCGTAACAAGGTAAACGAAGATTATTGTCAAGTTCTCCAAAGCTAATTTGTTCACGAATCATTGAAGAAGAAATACCATAGTCTTCACCTTCAATAATAGTAGCAGATACATTTTCAGGAACATTGATAGGTTTTCCATCACGACCGTAAACACAGAAATGAAGATTTTCAATGAGATAAGGATAATTATTCCATGATTCTAATTTAGAAAACTGGTCAGCACCAACAATCCAATAGATTTTACCTGAAACATTAAATTTCTTACGAATGATGTCAATAAGATCAGAAGTAAAACCATCAGGGTTATTCAATTCAATGTCAGAAACCTCAGCCCAATTATTGAATCCAAAATCATTGATGGCATTCATAATAATGTCTAACCGTTCTCTAAAAGAAAACATAGTATCATTTTTATGTGGAGAACAAACAACAGGACAGAATACAACCTTATCAAATCCCATCTGCTTATATGCTGCTTCTGCAATTTTAAGATGACCCTTATGAATAGGGTCAAAAGAACCTCCGAAAAAACAAATATTATTCATAATATTAGTTTGCCCTTTCTATTACATTCTTTCGTTCACCGGTATCTCGATTTACAAGGTATCCTTCGAAACGGTATCCTTCAGGAACATTCTTTACTTCAACTTGAAATGAACTATTAATTTCAGGTTGAATATAAGTGTAATCATACCACCAACACCAACCTAATATATTGCCGAAAATAACAAGTCCGATGATTCCCTTAATTAATTGGCTAATTTCGAAACGGTCCCAGCCATGTTTAAATCCTATATCAGCAGTCATAATAATCCATAAGATGGAAATAAATGACCCGACAACACCAAGAGCTATAAAAAAATTCATATTACTTTATACTTTTTCTAATTAATTCTTGAGCATCAACTGCTGGAATATCTTCCCAAGAGCTTTCATAGTGATAAGATAAAAATATTTCAAATCCTAGATCAGATGCTTCTTTCAAAAGAGGTTGAATATATTGACGCTTTTCATCATCACCAATCCCGTTTGGAAAATAGAAATACCACTTATCCGTTTGTCTGGAATAAACTCCTTTAACCGGATTAAACTCGAATAACTGAATTAAACTTTTATAACTGGAAGGAATCCAGTTTCCAAGAGTTATCTCAACATATGCAGGTCCGTTCATGTAATATAATTTTCCATTGTACCTTCTACATGTCCATATCTTATTACACCATAATATGATATAGGACGTTCATCGTATTCCATTGAATCTGGGTCAATAGCATATTTCGGAATTTGAAAATGAATAGATGCTAAACTATCACCTAAATCATTTATCATGAAATGAAAGATAGAAGGGTATTTATGTACTTTTAAAATTTGAAAAGAAGCATCTCTAATAGACTCAAGAATATCTTTATCTCCCTCCCCTGACTCATCAATATAAAGCTCAGTAAAATAGCATGGAACTATATCACATTCGCCTTCAA
The DNA here is from genome assembly GCA_045602925.1 of Oscillospiraceae bacterium. Classification (GTDB taxonomy): domain Bacteria; phylum Bacillota; class Clostridia; order Oscillospirales; family Ruminococcaceae; genus UBA7477. The sequence continues at coordinate 6,666 of JAZSCN010000019.1, forward strand.
AATTACGAGTCAGAGTCGGAGGATATTGAGCGATAATCATTAATCAGTATACGTAAAGTATTGAGATACAGTTACTTCGGTACCGTCGTTAAAGGTAATATCAAAGGTGATAAGATGACTATCTTCTGCGCTATAAGCGCGGCGATGAACCTTAGCGATACCGCCATGACTGAAAATATAATCTCTAAGCTCGTTCACAGACTTGAAGTGAGGGTTAGTAGCGAGCGAGTAAAGAATGGGCTGAGAACCTTCAGCGACATTTCCCATCGCGTCCTTCTTCAAGATAAGAGACAAAAGCATATCAGTGCCGAGAGTAGCATAGAAGTCTAGACCACAAAGAGAAAGAACCTGACGATACTTTGCGGGGTTCTTCTTAGAGCGAACAATTACGCGCCAATCGAGACCAGTTTGATTCAAATCATAAGTACGAAGAATATTAGTAAGATAATCATAATCCATACCGCAGCGATCACTAATCTCGGCGATATCTACCCACTTATTTGCCTTAGTGCACTTCTGAATAATTACGTGCTTAGGACGGTTTGCAATTTCAATGAACATGATTTTATGTTTATATTAGTTCTGTTTATCTGAAATAGTTTTGTTTAATTAAAATGGAATGTCGTCAGTAATTAGATTATTTTCTTCAAGAAGCATATAGAATGTAGGAAAGAAGTCTTTATTACCGAAGTATTTTAGAATATCAATATGCTTTCGTTTCTGATAAATTGCCTCATTACAATTGCATGCATTCCACAACGAAAGAATATAGCCATCATTTAGCTTTGCATTTTTTGCATGACTATAGCAAATCTCATAGAACTTTTTAGCTTTGCCATAAGTCAAAATACGATAGCCAAAAGATTTATACAATGTATCGGGGTTATCTCCACTAAAAATATAAATCATATAACCAGTCTTTATGCCGCCGCGACGACGCTTCTTACTGGGATAACCCCTATGTTTACGATAGGGCTGATTATAAAGTTTACAAGATGCAAGAATAACAGTAATGTTATTAACTACTCGTTTTTCAAGGATTGTTGTTCGATTGCTCATTTTAATAAAAATAATTTTAATAGACAATCAATTGAAATTGACTACTTACAATTATTTTTATACTTTAGTTCTGTTTATACCAAATGCAAAATTGATACAAACTTCCCTAATTTAATACACAAATGAGGCTCGCAATTATTATATTGAAGAAGCTCTAAATCAAATGCAGCGGGAGCATCAAAGGCCTGAACTATCTCGCAAATCATATCTTCGCGTCTTAAACATAAAACAACATTTTGTGAATCCATATTAAGGAATAAATTATCAAAACCATTTTCACTTTGAGCAACGAGACGCAAGCCCGGAATGTCTACTTCGCTCTTTTTAATCAAATCTAAAAGCCTTTTGAAGTGGTAATTGCTATTCATTTTCATAACTTATTTAGATACACGGGATTAAAAATGGTACTAAAATTAAGCGTGTATAAAACTGCGCTATGACGATGTAATGAGTAATTTATATAATAGATTTATATTAAATGCTTTATATAACAACATAGCTATGTTGCAATAATCGCGTGTAGAAAAAAGAAAAGTGGCTGAGTACTAGCACAGAACTAAGATAAGGTAAAATCATGACAACCTACAAGTTTACTATTCCTAATCGTGATTCTTCTATTTTCCGTTGTGACGTATATAATGATGGTTCTTTTTTGTACCATCGTGAAGTGCACATGTATGATAAGAATCTTACGGATGAAATCAATACTTTAGTTCTTTCCAAAAAGATGGCCACGACATTGGATATTGATGAGCGTGATTTGTATATGCCTGTTCGTATGGCTGTAATGATCGGTGAGTCGGTTTGGACTAACTCAAAGTATTAAGATGAAGTTTATCGCTTTAATTTGTCTCGCATTTACTTTAGTATCTTGTGGGACACCTCGCTATAATCTTCCTCCTAATTCCTGGTATGCTTCTCAAAATTATTACCAGCTAACATACTGGATTCAATACTGGGAACGAGTTCTTCAGGATGAGAATAGAAAGTGTGCATATAACTTTCCTCATGACCACGAGTATCATCGTTATGTGTCAAGACATTTGAATGCTCTTTATCTTTATAGAGGACATATGGAAATGCGTCTTAAAACTTGCAATTATTAAATGAATAAGCGACTAAAGTTTTATAAGAAACGTGAAAATAAACGTTTAATTTCTAAACTTGATTGGAGAGAAGAAACTAACTTTCCATATCAATTGGCTTGTCTTTCCGGCGAAGCAATTGGTACGAGATATAGATATTGGTTTTTCTTGTTGCGAAAAGCAATTAAAAAGCTGGCACATTAACAGAACTAAGGTAAACATAAATCATGGACAACCTTATTGATTCAATCGAAAAGTGTTTTACCAGAGGCGAACTCCGTAAGTTACTGGCACAAACTATTCTTGATGCTCGTTATGCTGGTGCATATGTAGGAGAAGCCTGGCAGACGGTGTATCCTAATCCAGTAGAGATGCACCATTATATGGAATTGGCAGAAGCTTCACGTAACCAAAACAGTCGCCATCTTCTGAAACAAACTCGTTGATCTGAAACAAACTTTTTTCTTTGAATTAATTAATTAACTTTAATTAAGCATATTGCATATAAACTTTCATCCGTGTGAAGGAAGGGCTTCCCGTTCAACTTTCCTCCTTTCTAGAACGGGAAGCCCGCGTTTTTTGAAAAGTAATGAAATACATATTGAATTATACGTTGGGCGAATCTCTTGAATATACAGAAGAAAATCTCGCAAAAGTAAAAGCCTTTGGATATAATTATGAAATTGTTGAAATAACACCAAAGGGTGCCGAGGTACTAGAGATTGTAAAAAGGATTAACAAAAACGAATCTACTGAATGCCATTACAGAACTAAGTTAATATAAAAACATGAACACACTTAAGAATCAGAAGTTGATGGATGCTTGTGTAAAGCGTGCTAATGAGATTATCAATGAGCGGATGACTGCTTGGCAGGTAGACGAGTCGAATATGGGTACCGCTGAGATGCAGGAGCTTGCTGATGCCGCTTGGAAGATTGCTTACAACGAGTGTAAGATTGGCCTATTGAAATGAAGTTCGTTAAAACAAACGAGGTCTGGTCCTACGACGATGGTGGAGAGTTCGCTAAACGAGTTGACGCAATTTTCCGAGCGAAGTGGAAACGAGCAATGGAGGCAGGAAGTCTGGTGACGAATACAATGGCGGACCAAATCCGACGAGAAGCGATAAAGCAGGCAACGAGAGAGTTCAAAGCGGAGCATGGAGGTTGTGGCCCATTGTAAAACAGAACAAGCATATATTAAAGGTATGAACAGCGTATGTTATCAGGAAACTTTGCACTATCGGAAAGCGGATGCTCTAATCCGCCTTACCTCTCTCCATGATTGGCGCAAGTATAAAATAACTCCTGCTCCCCGAGACCCGCATTGTACTATTATTAGAGTTGGTGATGGAGACCAGCTTATTATATATTTGCGAGAGGTGGGCCCAGGGTGGGATGTGGAGTTCCGTCATACGCTTAGTACTATTAGCGGGAATACTCAGTATACGACAGTACAAAAGGGCCGAACTCCGTACAAGCGAGATGCAGCAACGACTTTCCTTTGGTCGGTGCTTAGCAACCTTTCGTCTCGAAATATGAAAGAGTTTAATGTGCGAGAGCACAATATATATGAAAAAATAAATCGCTATTTCAGCCTCCATCGATACGAGTTGGCTCCGTTGATTAGCGATTGGAAAGCAAATGCCAAAGGTTAAACAGAATAAAAATATAATAAAAACATGAATAACGACCAAGATATTAGTTTGATTCTCGCTGCAGCTGTTCGATATAGTTTTTATCGATGCTCGTATATTGTACCCGTTATCCAGGATTTTCTCCGTCGTCATATGGATAATGAGTTTATTAAGCGAGATATGCGTCTTTATATTGCTGATATTAGGAACTATCTTAATGACTTAAAGGACGAGAATCGTATTCACGTCGAGGATTATGACGTGAAATCATGGGAGAATCTTCTCGCCGAATTGGAGAAAGCATATAATGCTTAATCCTGAACAGAACATAATTATAATAAAAGCATGAATACCACTACTAAGTCTTTCATTATTGGTCGCCGCTATTTTCTTAACAATGGCAAGGATACTTACTTCGCTATGAGCGACCGCTACACAGCCGCAGGTTATCGATATATTCGTTTCCGTTCAGATATCTATGGCCATTCTTACGAGTATAAGGTAAGAGTAAAGGACGGAATTGAGTTTGTCGACCTCTTCGGCGGCGGAGTTAAGGGAGTTTCGCTTCAGGATGGCTCCGTTATTACTGCAAAGAACGAGACTGAATATATTGTCCTCAATGAAAAGGAGCAGCGTTTCTTGAATGGTGAGGAAGTTTATGTTTCGCTTGATGAGCTGAAGCGTTGGCTTGATAAGCTTCCGCTTAATTCCTCGATGGGTTTTAAGCTTCAGCGAGACCCACATGAAGTCAGCGAGCCTGTAGTAAAGCGCCCTATATAATAAACAGAACACAACTATAATAAAAGTATGAACAGCATGAAAACACTTCGATGGAATACCGCTCTTAAGGCTATGAAGGAAATGACTCCGCCTGATGGCCGCAACATCTATATGTGGCCTCAGCCCAGACTGGGAACTTATAGCGGATTTGAATTCGTTAATCGAGATGGGTCAGGCGGAACTATTATAGTTGATATTTGCCCGCTGCTTGGCAAGGTTAATTGGATTGGCTACCGCGAGAAGGGTGGAGCGAGTTATATTTTCAATGGCGAGCAGCTTGAAACTCATCGCGCTGCATTTAATAAGATTCTTGAACAGCTTGCACTCAGCTTCTGTGGACAGGATGAGCCCCCGTCATGGAACCCTGAAAAATATCGTAAGTATTGGCATGATGGAAAGATGGCCTTCGAGAAGCATTATTGGGGGCTTCTCACTTGGTGCAAGATTCATAACGCAAATATATAATTATGACTATAGGGAACTTTTTTGAAGAATTGACGAAAATAACATTATCAGCCGCTCCTCATAATATAATAGTATCATTTAATACTGGCGGAAAGGTAAACGTAAAGTTTAGAAAGCAATATAGTAGCTGGGCAATATGGTGGGATGGAATTAAAATTAGCAAAATTGAAAAAGATGGCGAAATTTTTATTGCTGATTTGAAACAGCGAGTAGCCGGCGAGCTTGGTAAAAAGTTTTTCGTTAGATAACGTTACTAATTTTAAGACAGAACATTTATATAATATAGTCATGAGCAAAGTATACAACATTAGAGGAATTACCACTACTCGCGACTATGATTTGGATTGCGACCTCGTTTTTTATCGTATAGACGATGGCGAGGGTTGGACTGAATACGAGACTGCAATTTGGAATGACGAAGTATCTGAGTATTGGACTCCCGCCACAATGAGCAGGACGAATCTTTTGTGGACTGTAGTTGGCGAAGACGCAGAAAAGTTTAACAAAATTATTTGCAAGATTTCAGGTGGCGCAAGCTGTGAGGTAGAACAGAACTAAGATATAATAAAAGCATGAACAAGCTACACTTTAAGACTGTTACTAAGCGGATTAAGGACCTTATGCTCTCTCATGATTTTAGCGAGATGAAGGTCACAGAGTTTTATCCTGGGATTTTTACACTAGTATTTCCTAATGACGTAAAGATTGTGGTCGATCTCGCACCTGGCCATCTTGGCTATGCTTCTCCCTATGAGTTGTTTTATAGTGACAAGGATGGGCATGGCTGGACGAGCGAGAAGATGGAAATAACGTGGAAGTTCACTTTCGCCGTTTGGAATAAGCTCACTCTTGATAATCCCGTCCTTGGTGAGTATGATAATTCCGTAAGGAAGCGTCTTGATGCTTGGGCTCGTCTTATTCAGGGCGGATATGCAAAGGTACTATGGGATAATAAAAGAATACTTGGTGCTTAAACAGAACACAACTATAATATAATCATGAACAATACAAAGTATATCGCTGAGCTTTACGACTACACTATTACGAAGGATAATTTTAATGAGGGTGAGGACCCCTGGACCACTCAATTTAACGAGTGCGCTGTTCGGCGGATTAAGTTCAATTCCGTTGAAGAGCTGAAGGAGGAAATTGCTTGTCGTGTCCTTTTCGATAGTGCTTATCGTCATAATATGTTTATTACTCATCTTGATGGAAATGAGTATGGCGTTGATTGGTCGTCAGAGGACGGAGACATCAATATCCCCGTTAGTGAGGAAACAATGGAAAAGTTTAAGAATGGCGAGGTTGATATTTACGCCGGGCAAATGACGATTTATATCTATAAGGTTGAGCCGCTTGAGGAACCGGAGGGACTTGACTTTGACTAACACAGAACACAACTATAATATAATCATGAATAACGTACGAAAGATTTCAGGTGAGGACTTCATGAAGCTCTACAAGGATGCAAGTGCTGTCGATTATGCTGGTGCATATATGAGCGTGCAGGACGATGACGAAAAGTTTATCTTCCTTCCTAATGTGGATTATGAAGAGCCCATCGAGTTTGACCTCTCTATTGTAGAGCGAGGTGTATATGTCAACCGCTTCGGTGATTGCTTCCGTTTTGATACAGACGAGTGTGAATGGTTTGGTTTGCTTTCCGTAATAAAGTTAGCCATTTAATTTAACAGAACTTTTATATAATATAGTCATGAACAACGACATTAAGATTGGTGATATTGTAAAGATTAAGTCTCTCTCCATTACTTCTGGCTTCGTCCAGGGTTATACCGAGGAGGACCGCTTTGAGGTTATGGGATTTGAGACTTACGGAACGTGGAACAAGCCGGTATATGTTCGTCTTATTGGCGATACTAATCCCGTTAACGACCAGCTTCCACTCTATACTTTGGAGCTGCTTTAATACTGAACAGAACATGACTATAATATAAAAGTAACAAGCAAACAACACAAACAAAATTATGGCTATTCGACTTGAACTTGACACTTATCTCGCTGAGAAGATTCTTCGCTCTGACATTCTTCAGAATCTTTGCTATGACGGTGTTTCCGCTGTTATCGACTTTTACGACTCGATGGGCGAGGATATTGACTTTGACCAGTCTCTTTTCTGGTGCTTCCATCGCTACGAGTCCGCTCTCGCTGCAGTAATGGACCATAACCCCGACGAGGTAGAGGCTATTGTGCGCGATATTAAGGAAGAGAATCCTGGCGAGGTAGTATCTCAGGATGACGTGGAGGCTGAGTGCAAGCATTGGCTTGCTGAGAATACCACTTGCATTCCTATGGACGACGGAAGCGTTATTATTAACACTGAGTTTTAAGACAGAACAAGCATATATTATAGGTATGAACAGCGTATATTTTCCTGAGATGCAGTATGTGAACGTGAAGGTTAAGGGTATTGAGTGGGATGCCACCGACGAGGATGGTGAGGTTATCCCGCTTCCCGACCTTCCTACCGATATTGATTCCTTCGAGGTTGAGCTTGACGAGGGCGTAGACGTGCATGAGAGATGGCGTGAGGATGGCGGCATGACAGGGTTTGACGAACTTTGTGAGATGCTTGTTGACCAGCTCTCTAACGAGTATGGCTTCTGCATCAACGGGATTGATGAGGTTGAGGTGCTTGTAGACTAACAGAACAAGACTATAATATAATCATGTTACAGCTTCCATACCAAATCAAGTGCGACCGAGGCAATATGGCATTCCATGATGGGATTCGGTGGGATTCTTGCATTGACCCCAAGTGGGGCGATGACGAGATGAAGACGTATATAACCCGTCTCTTTATTAAGAGCGGAGATAATGCAACCGACATGGAAATCTCCCGTACAGACGAGGGAATTATTGTGCGTTGGACTATGAACTACCGCACCTTGTCCCCTCGTCGTTGCGAGTGCACTCTTGAGCCTAAGCCTACTGAGTAATAGAACAGAACACGACTATAATACAAGCATGAATATGAACGACATTGAAAAGCCTTTTAACGAAGTAACCGCTGAAGATATTAAGGATGCTCTCGCTGTAGATAAGGAGCGTGACTCTCATTGGGGCCTTCCCGTTCTCATTATTGATGATGAGGAATATGCGGTAGCAGAGGGTGAGGAAGAGGCTACTAAAGCCGCTCGCCAAGCCGTTGAGGAGTCTATTTGCTACTTTAGGCCTGATTTCCTCGCTGCTCATTCTGACGTACCTGAAAAGGTATTTACGTTCCTCGCCGGGACGGGGTGTTTCGACGATAACGAGGCATACAAGGCCATGATTTATGACGTGGAGGACTTTATCGACGATGCTATTGATGCAGATGGGCGAGGACATTTCCTCAATACTTACGATAGCAAGGAACACGAGATTGGCGAGTACTTCTTATATCAAATCAATTAAACTAGCCTATATGGCCTTTGTATAGCCAAGCAAGCCAAGTAGCTTATAAGCCTGTGCAAAGGCCATATAGACCAACCTGGAGCCAAATAAAACTATGTTTAAGCCATTCAAAAAGCCCTTAAGTCAGTCAGAAACTTTCGCTAAGCTGAATCATTATGTTTCAGTTGCGCCGGTTGAAGTTAAGCGAACACTTTTCGGAACGAAAGTTTATCTTTATGAAGACGGGACAAAGATTGCGTTGTTCGGTGATATACAATGCAATATCTGGGACCCAGCGGAGGAGAAGTGGGGATATACTTCTCGTGAAACGGCAAAGCAATTTGCTGCTATTTTGAACAGAACACAAATATAATATAAGCATATGAAGAACGACACTATTTCCACTATTTTGGCTAACTACGACAATTATGACGTAATGGACCTTTGGTATGATTGGTTTTGCAAGGATTCGTCTCTTAAGCGAAAGGGCAAGGACCTTCTCCATAAGCTCAAGATGATTGCCCCGTCTAAGAAGTTTGATAACGATAAGTGTTACGTCTTTTTCAAGAATAATTGTCCTTGCGTAGGAAATCTTTTTGACGACTTCCGCATTTGTGATAAGGAGAAGGGCAAGGTGCTTTATTGCGTCGTTCCTAAGAGCGGTTATAAGTGCGACAATGGACGAGCACAGGTCTTTGGCGTAGATAATAACTTCCAGGGGCCCCTCGCTGAGGGTACTTGGCGCGATATTAAGACTTGGTTCCTGGCTGACTAAGCCAGGAACAGAACTTAGATATAATAAAAGCATGAACAGCCTGAAACATTATTGCATCCATTCCGTTGTCTGGGACATTTGCCCTCGCCCTCTTTATAAGGGAAAGCTCACTAAGAATTATATTCATAAGTGCCTTGAGCTTGGCTTGCCACTTGATTTTGCACATTTTTATGTTAAGGCCGTAGATGAGACTGCCGCTGCTCGTTATTATGAAAAGCTTGTCGGCGGAAAGTTACGTCGCTGGTGTATTCGTGAAATGATGGGCCTTACTTATGAAGATGAGGTTTGCTATAGCTTTTGCCTTGACGCAAGCAGCCTGAAGGATGCTTAAATCAGAACAGAACACAGCTATAATAAAAGCATGAAGAGCATGAGACTTAATGCTGAGAGCGCAATTATTTTCGCCGAAGTACTTAATAGCCGTAAAATGGTTGAGGGATTTGTTGAGAGCAACTATCCCGCCGGTCCCGAAGGTATGCTTCTTTTTAAGGCAGATTGCCATCGGTTTAATATGGAGAAGCAACTCGCCATTCTTAGTGAGCGTGTAATTCGTGAGACCAGATATTCTCTCACTATTATCGGCGATGCAAAGGCAAAGAATAATAAGTTTGGCCTGTGTTCCGTCGATGGGGTACCATTCTATGCTGGTTGCTTCCTAGAGCCTAAGGGACCGGGTGGAATGAATGAACACCAGGCCATGGCGGAAGCGAAAGCCTTTATCAATGCCCTTCGTCTTTGTAAAGATTTTTGCAACTATAAGCGAATCGATATTAGCGACTTCACGCTTCACTATCTTAGTGATGCTCGCGCTGTTACTGACGCAATAGATGGCCAAGGTATGTCATATATCTCGCATATTGTGCGAGGTGCTATTAGGGAGATGGGAATCAATCTAAAAATTGACTGGATTCGTGGAGTTGATAACCTCGCTGACCGATTCACACTTGTAGAAGGCGAGGTTGTATATCCTGATTATCAAGCCATGGACAAATACCTTAAAGGCTAAAATTAAGACAGAACACAAGTATAATATAAGCATGAAGAGCAACAAGTTCCAACTCAATACCGTCTATTCCGCCCCTGCTTTCAACCTTAAGCTTGGTGAGGCTTATGCTAACGCTTGGAAGTTTTTCGCCAACCTTTATGACGAGCGTCCTCAGGCTTGCGATTATCCTAAGGCGAGACTTCTTTGGAAGGAACATGTTGAGAAGTATGCAACGAGGGCATATGCTCCCTTCGTCCCTGTAAAGCGAAGCGCTTGCTATTTGACACTTAGCATCCGCGGAAAGTATCGTCAGCGCTTCCTTATTAGGACTGATGAGAATGGCCTTGAGTATATCATTTATGAGAATGCCCCGCTCTATGCTTATGACATTGACGAGTTAAGCGTTGATGGCGCTAATCAAAAGTACAACGATATATGGAATGAGCGCGACCTTTCTCGCCGTTATATTCAGGCACTAATGCACCTTGAAGAGTATGGTTATGTTTACGTCGCCGGTGGTTATGGCGAGAATGCCAAGCGCATTACTACTATTGAGGAACTTAACGCAGCCTGGAAAAGCCAGGTTGCTTAAGTTAGAACAGAACAATGCTATAATATAAAAGTAACAAGCAAACAATATACAATTATGATTCAGACCCTTCGAGACCGCTTCGCTGACGACGTTGAGTATTTTACTGACTTTGAGCTCGCTTACCTTATTGGTTATGAGCGAATCCCTATGGACGAGCTTTGTGAGAGTGAGACCCTTTGGAAGCTCCGTTCCTGGGGCAAGTACGAGAATTATCTCGATGCTGCCGAACTTATCTTTGGCGAGGACGACAATTGCAATGTTTTCACTGATGAGTTTTATAAGCAGGACCTTGTAGACCAGATGGACCAGGCGAGGGATATGCTTAAGCGAGCCGGTTATCCCATCCTAGTAACGGAAGATTATGAAATCTGGGTGAAGCGAACTGACTGGAAGTAAAAACAGAACAAGCCTATAATATAAAAGTAACAAGCAAACAATACAACATTATGACTGATTCCATTATCCTTACCAACGAGCAGTTTTCCGAGATTTTTAAGAACGCTTATGCCGTAGTTATTGACGGTTGCATTTGCGACGTATATAATGACTATGAGAACGAAGATGGTGAGCTTTGCACCGCTTTCGTCGAGGCCAACGACTCCCACTACGAGCTTGCATATGCAATTCCTCGTAAAGTTGAGGAAGGACGCGTTTCCTACAATCCTCGCTATAAGGAGTTTTACTTTGAGGATGCTCGTGGTGAGATTCCTTCGTTCAAGATTCTTACCGTTGCTTCTTTCGGCGAGTAACCTTAATACTAACAGAACAACTATATAATATAAGCATATGAACAACGACGACAAGCTCAAGACAATTCTTAAGAACGTGATTGACCGCTGCACCGGTGAGGTATTTTGGAAGATTGAACTCAACGGAAGTGTATGCGATATTCATAAGACAGGCGAGAAGTATATTATTGAAAGCCCTAACTATGGCTATCGTATCGACGTGGACACTATCCACGATGTGGAGTTTGACGACGATGTGTATTATGCCACCTTTGAGGCAGGATATTGGGGCGAGCTTGGAGTGTGCATCCTGAAGGATATGAGCCCGCAGGATATTGAAACAGAACTTGCTTAAAATATAATCATGAAGAATATCTGGCTGAAGTGTCATACAATTGAGTGGGAGAGCGACGATGAGAGCTTGCCCCACTCTATTAACGAGATGGTTATCGCTCCCGAATGGGTAAGCGAAAGCGACGAGGATAATTACGATATAGCTTTGAGCGAGGCCATTGATAAGCATCTGAGAGAGGAATATGGTGTTGAAGGCCACTGCGTTTGCTTTTCAACCTATGACGATAAGACAAGCGCAAACCTTGACTTGCAACTTTTGCTTGGGGCTTGCCATAAGTAACAGAACAATAGTATAATTAAAGCAGATATGGGATTTCAACACACATTATATTTGAAGCGATTTGCCGGTGAGGTTAGAAGTAAGGACGAGAATTATGACTTGCCTGACCATCTCGACGGGAAGAAGTATATCTGGCAGTGTGGTGCGAGAGATTTCGCTGATACTGTGAGACGTTTCGGAACGAAGGTCGGCGATTATGTGTATGAGTTTACTCCTCACCAGGTTGCTCGTATTCTCGCTGCTCTTATGGCTGAGTTCATTCAGCATTATGAAATATATGATAAGGCCTATGAGGATTATCGCGATAGCGTGAAGTATAACGAGGAAGCAAAGGCTGATAGACTTTGCGCTGATTCTTATGCCATTCTTCGTACAATGGATAAAGAGATGGATAAGACTCCTCGCCATTATTATGACGAGTTTCAGGATTCATATCGTATGTTCCGTATTGTTAAGGGGCTGAGTGCTATCGCTTTGACAATGAAAGAGGACGATGTTTTGGTATGGGAAGCGGGTTAAAGCTCCCATACCTTAATGTTTGAACAGAATAACAATATAAATAAAATCATGATTACGTTAGAGGATTTTATTAAAGCAATGACTTCTTATACCGCTCTTTACAATGAACAGACTTGGGACGGGCATTTGAAACGAGGATATACTAAGGATGCTTTAATATCTTTATATGGCGTATACAAAGAGGGATTTGAACGAGGTTTCTTTCAAGAGGATAGTGACGCTGATGATGTTGCTGTTTATATGGTTGATGCGTGGGCTTTTGTTAAAAAAAGTAAATTGACGGAAATGTGTAAAGATGGAATTGTATCTGTTGATGAAGATATTTCCGTGAATGACATAAAAAACGAGCTTTTTGAGAATGATGCTCTTTATTCATGCAAAGGCGGATATATACTTAATCTTGAGATTTTTGAAGAATACTTCCCTCAATACTATTCATATACTGGCGAGAGTCTTGTCACTCAGTGCGATTATTTGCATTAAGACAGAACAACAATATAATATAAGCATGCACTGGAAAACATTTCATAAAAAGTTGCGGGAACTGACAAAGATTGAACCCGCTATTACTCACTATAATAAGCGGCGATTTGGTCCTCCTATTAACGAGGTAGAGTATGTTACCGTCACACATGATTCTGGTGAGATTATCCGTCTTACCTTCCTTGGTTGCATTTTTCGAGTTTTCTATGGTCCAGGTGAAAAATATAATGAGCCCTTCCTTGAATATAAAGCGAGTCATAGAGAATATATAGACGAGTATCTTACCTCCATTTATGCTATGCTTCGTAAAAAGAAAGAGCGAACCGAAGACGAAAAGCATATTATGTGGTTGCTTAATGACTATGACAGAACACAAGCATAATATAAGCATATGAACGACATCGAAACAGTTATTAGTCAGGGTATGCTCCTTTCTGCCGCACAGTTTGCTCCCATCTTTGCCAAGGCTTGGTACGTGGATATTGATGGCACTTTGTACGAGAAGGTGGATGATTTTGAGAAAGAGGATGGTGAGCTTTGCACTATCTTTTCTGCCGTAGGATGTTATCACGTATACGAAATTGATTATAAGTACGAGGAAACGAGTGACGTGCTTTATAATACTAAGACGGGAGAATACGAGTTCCTTTCTCAGGGTCTGCGCGATATTCCCGCTTTCAAGATTCTCGGTCTGATTAAGCCTACTATCGACTAAACAGAACACAAGCATAATATAAGCATATGAGCACCGCAAAGTTTATCATTATTTCAGGACCTTACGCTTCCTATGAGAGAGTCAATGCTCTCGAAAATCGCACCTTGTATAATTGTCCTGAGGCATACAAGTGGGATAAGCATGTAGCAAAAATCGCTAATCATATTATTGATAAGAATGAGCCTTGCGCTATTATTACACAGAGCGATATTGTTATCAATCAGTTCCTCATTCGTCTTAAGAATAAGGGTCTTAATGTAGAGGATGTGGAAATGTATTTTATTAACGAGGATGATGAAGTGGAGAAGCTTGAGGTGAAGCAGCATGGCCGTATACGAAAGCCCCCGCACGGATTCATGGACCAGTATAGAGATGATTTGGTTGCCTTGCTATAAGCACAGAACAATAGTATAATATAAGCATGTGGAACGAACTAATCAAAAGCAAAGAGTTCAAGGAAGTGCGAGCAATGCTCAACGTCTTCGGCATTAACCTCACCGAAGACGGTCCTTCAATGGACCTGGATGGCGAGGCTGAAATGGTTATGACCGAAGATGGACCGCAAATCAGGCCCTATGCCACAACAGAATAATAGTATAATATAAGCATATGAAGTTTATTCGTTTTAAGAACATGTACACTGTTAATCTCGAAACGGGATATATTACAGAAGAAATGTTCGTTGATAAGGGCCTTATTTATAAGGCTTCTCGTGTTGGCGACCTCACCAACATATTCCTAAAGTTACTTCAGAACAAGCGAGGAATTGTTATTCCGGAGAGTGAAGTAACAGTGAAGGCAAATTATAAGGGCGGATATCTGCTTGAGTGGAATACAGACGGAATGAATACAAATACTGTTGAAGCGGAAATCCTTGAGGAAGGTATTTTAGAGGGGGAAGCAATATGTGCAATGAACTATTCTCTATAGAGTGTGAAGATGGCGAGTGCACAATATGGTTTAAGAAGCCGCACCGCGTCACAAAGGGATGGCAATATGTTATTGTCATGGAAATAGGATATAAAGAAGAAGATGAAAAAACTGCTGATGAATACTATTTCACAAAAGACGAGGCGATAGCAAAGGCGAAAAAGATATGTGCCGACTTAGAGCGAGAGTATAAGGAAAAGCAAACAGAACAATAGTATAATATAAGCATGAGTGAACTTATTAAGCATATCAAAGAATACTTTAATACTTTCCCTAATAAGGATTATACGATTTTTGTGGACGGGGCTCCCACTGAAAGGTGCAGCCTTAATGATAATTCTGGTCGCGTCATTTGGGATATAGCGTCGGATAATAGTGATACTGGCCGCTCTTGGTTTTGGGTCGAGGTCCGTGATATAGAAGCGATAAGGTTGACACCGACGACGATGGAGATTGTAAAGACGAATGGCAAAGAGTACAAACTCACTGCGAAGCTTAAGTCGAAAGAGAAAAAAGCAAAGGATATAATTCTCAGGGCGAAGAACGCGTTATATACCAACAACATTAGCCATGCGTTAGGTTATCTTGATGAATTGAAAGCACTAATGGACGAATAATATGACCGACGACGAAGTTTTTTCTTTAGAAAAGATGTGCAGCAGGGGTGAGGTAATACTCGTTAACCCTAAGGACTGGCGAATATATGATATATTCATGGAGGAAGACGGAAACACCGTCACCGTCCATCGCTGCATCGATTCTGAAACACATGAAGAGGAACCCGCTTGGAGCGGACCCTTGGATGAAGTAACCTTAGGCGAATGGAATCAAATCTTTTTTAATAATAAAGAGCTGGTCCTATTCGTATATAAGGAGCGAAGGAATGGAGGGACTTTTCTATAATATGGACAACATTATTATTAGCGGAGATATTACCGATGAAACGGTAAAGGAATATCTGCGGGCAAAAACAATTGAAACCTTGGCGAGTGCTTATAATCAAGCAGTGAATCCTAATGTAACGGGATGGTATGAGCTTAATATCGTTTTACAAAAGGCAATAGCTGCCGCAATAAAAACAGAATAAGAGTATAATATAAGTATATGGACACCGGCATTCTAAAGTATGTTAACGATTTCTTTAAGACCTTCGGAAAAGACCATACCTTCTATATACACGGCGAGCAAATTAAGTTTTGTAAAGCAACAGGCCTTTACGTTATATGGGATATAGGCAATGAATGGGGCTGTCTCACTAGAGAGGAGATTAACGCAGTGACCATCGAAGGACCTCGCCTGACCATTACAGTAACAGGTGGTAAGGAATACACATTCATCGCTAAGCCTAAAACAAAGGAAGAAGTAACGGAAAGAATAATCTCGAGGATAAAGGGTAAGTTGATTCGTCTGCCTTATAAAAAGGATATTAGCGAAATACTGTATCTTCTTAATGAATTAAAACGCATTATCAAGGAGCAACCCGAAGATACAACAGTAGAAGAGTATAATATAATCATGTGAATAACGGAACGTGGGACGAATGAATGGTGCAACGAGCTATGAACATGGAACGGATGAATGGTGCAACTGAGCCCCTTGTGGGCAGCGGAGGCGAGGCTTGCCGAGGCGGAGCCAATGAATATGCTCCATGACTTAGGCGACGCACCCGTTCCACGCGCGTCCGTCACATACACACCACGTGTACCCGTCGCGCGCGTGCATGCGAGAGAAACATTTTACTATAGATTAACTCAGAACAGAAGTATAATATAAGCATATGAATGATACGATTACACAGATGGCGGAAGACCGCTTCATTTTGTCGGCGATGACCGTAGCAGATGTTAAGTTCGCTATGGCTAATCACCCGTTGTGGGATGTTGAGTTCCTGAAAAAGGACGGAACGGTGCGCCGTATGATTGCGACGCGTGATTGGAAGTTCCTAGAGGAGAATGCCGACGAGATGGATTATGAGAAGCCGACGCAGGCTGCAACGTGGAATGCCTTTAAGTCGGGGTATGTCCGCGTGTGGGATTGCAATGAGCTGGGATGGCGAGTGATCCCGACTGGTGAGCGTCTGATGCGTCTCGACCGAATCGACTGATAAATAAATCAGAACATAAGTATAAATAATGTATACAAACTAAATGATATTCTCCATGTGTTTGTGTACATTCGATAAAGAACTAGTTCATTCCGCTGTAGGTAATTGTGTGCTCGGTATCTACAGGAACGGAGGTGAGGTAAGTGAAGAGCATGTTGTGAAACATCTCGAAGAGAGACTTACCCTTACGGATGAGATGCGAAGTTATATAGGTCCCGCAGTGGCTGAGTGGGTGCAGCATCTGAACCGTAAGCGAGATGAGTACGTACAGAAAAGTAAGTTCGTAACTTGGTGCACAGATGCGACTTACGACCTATCCATGGATTAAACGCATCCCGGGCCGGTGCTCGATGTTCCGCAAGAGCAAAGAGTGACTGGTACGCCGGCCCGGGAACGGAAGTTATACTAAGTCGCTTGCTAATCCCTCGCTTCCTCTAACTTCCGGCGTAGGAGAGGAACTGCCTGCCACGGTAAAGTGTTCCGCTATTATTTCCATACGGTGTAGATTATGCGCACTAGTATGGAGTGCTTGTGATGGTTTCCCGGTAGCTCCGGTGCGGCGTTCGAATCCCGCAACAGGTTTTTTCTATTGTTGTGTGCAACAAGATTTCTATTGTTGTGTTGTTCATAGTGGTGCCGGCTGGGTTGAGTGGTTACGACCCAGCCGGCTGTTTGCTTAAAGCTTTTTGCAATAGATAAAATTGAGTCTGAAATAAACTTGTTGATCTGAAATAAACTCGATTGACCAGTTTAAACTCCCGCAATAAATTAATTAATTAACGTTAATTAATGCTTTTATGCACACAGAACACCTGTATAATAAATGCATGATTACACGCAACACATTCGACTATGCGCAACTTGGTTTGACCGTCGCACGTTTCGCTTCTCAGTTGAAGCAGGGCATTTCTATTGATTGCAATATGTCCTTTGGTGGTCCTAATGGCTCGTACTTCATGGTGGGTCTATTCACTCAGGGAGAGGCTCAGGGCCAGTGGAACGTTATCAAGACTTTCTATGATAGCGATGATAAATCCGTGCGAGAGATTTTGGATGAGGTCTTTGCGTTCTGTATTGAGAATGATTTGTTTAAGCAGCCCCTTGATATTAAACTAGTAGATTGATAATAAAATGGTTAAGAGTAGCGCAAGAAAGTTGGCGTACGGAGCGGAGTATTACGAGCGCAATAAGGAACGAATTAAGGCCCGTCGACGAGAGCGATGGGCGAAGGCGAGCGAGGAGGAACGAGACCGCCAGCGAGAGTGGAGCCGCGAACATTATCACCGAACAGCAGAGAAGAGCAAAGCGAGGACGGTGGAATGGCTTCGCGCTAATAAGGACCTCGTAAACGCACGAGCGCGACTGTCCCGTTATAAAAAGAAGGGTGATACCGTTGCAATTGAGCGAGAGGAACAATTGATTGCAACCTTGCTTGCTCAGAAAAAGGACAGAACTGAAACATAATATAAGCATGAACAGCATCAAAGATATCCCTGCCTCTGAGTTCAATATGAAGAACCTTCTCGACCTCCGCTATGATGAGGAGCGTGGTGTAGTTTCTATATATCAAATCCGCGGGAAGTTGATTGTGGACGATAGGAACGGTCGTCGCTTCCTGTAAGACAGAACATAACTACAATAAGAGTATGAACGACACCTTCACAACCTTCCTTTTTGAAATATCCAATAGGCGGAACTCGGACCTTAACGGGACGACGCTTCTTGTAGATGGGATCGAGTATATCGTTTATAAGGATAAGTGTTATTTCACGTTAAGCCCCGTCAACGAGGACTTATACGTACGGGCTCGTTGTCTGATTGTGCCCTTTGAAACTGAACGGGCCGAACAGTGGCGAAAGAATCACAAGTCTATTAGGCTTCTTACTGAACAGCAGAACAGAACACAACTATAATAAGAGCATGAAAATCTTCGACTTTTCCAAAATCAAGTGGGATGAAACTAGCAGCGAGTTCAAGTATGTTAAGCCGGTTCATTCCATGCTATTAAAATCCACCCGCTTCACGTCTATTAGCGAGGCAGTTGCCTTCGTCGAGAAGCAATATGGAATTGGTATGGTATCATTCCAGTGCTTTGTGCGAGATATGCCCGAGACGGAGGAAATTGAGTTGTTTATCGACTAAGCTTTAATCAAGACAGAACTCAGCTATAATATAATCATGAACAGCAACGATTATTTCAAGGAATGCCTTTCTAAAGCTACCGCTGCAATTCTTCTTTTTGAAGTAGATAGCGCTGAAGTTGTTTTTATCGACTTTCAAGCAAAAGACGAATATTTCAGTCAAGATACGTGGATGCTGATTCCTGACGGAATCAACGGCATGTGTGGTAGCTTTACGAATAGCGATATAGATAACGCAACTATTGTCTATGATGAAGATACAGACGAGTTCCACGTCGCGTTTGCTGAACAGGACGAAATGTTTGACGAAGGATTTGGCCATTTCAAACGCATCCAATTTTTATATACTAAAAAAGCTTTAGGCTAAAACAGAACACGACTATAATATAATCATGAACAACATCAATATGCTTAATGTCCCTTCTGATTGCCGCTCTTTCTGCCTTACCAACTATAATGCCTACGCTGAGGTAGTAGATAAGGATGGTAAGCGCAACTTTATTGACCTTCCTTGTCTAGAGCCTATCTTCGCTATCTCTTTAGAGGCGGCAAAGCACTCGCTAGCTAAGGCACTTAATGTGGATATTAGCCTTATGTCCGAGTGGGAACTAGTCGGCGAGGAAAATGGCTTCTGCCCGTCCATCTGCATTGGCTATAAGGTTGGTGCTATAGAGGCGGGATACTCGTTTGATGTTTATACTACTGTCAATACTATCCACTTGCTAGAGGATTGAGACAGAACATAAGTATAATATAGTCATGAAGAGCAAAGTTAAAGAGTATCGTCCGCGAGTGATTGTCCGAGGTAATACTGGAACCCGCGTCATGCGTTCCAAAAAGGATAAGTCCTCATCCCGTCAGGCGCTGAAGCTCGAGCTGAAGCGCTCTTGGTAGGAACAGAACACAACTATAATATAATTATGAAAGGCATGAACCTCTACTCCGTTATCCGCAAGTCGACCGTCTGTTACCTGTTCCTGGAAGGCGAGCCCGTTATTGGAACCTTCTTCGCTGATAGCTCTGGCGCGTTCACAGGCATCCATTTCCGCTCCAGCATTTGTCCTAACTTTATTAAGCAGGATAATGAAGCCGCCGGCGAAACTGAACAGTCAGGCATGACGGGTTTTTGCTCTGAGGTAACTGACGTGAAAATGCGTTGGTTGGAGGATAATAGCCACAAGCTGTTTGTCAGTTTTGACGAGGGTAAAACCTTCCACCTCGTTCGCGTCCTGACTGTGGATGGTTGCGTTATTAGCGACGCGCCTGGCATCCTGCCTTAAGCGTAACAGAACACAACTATAATATAAGCATGAACGACGTAATCAATTTCATCTTTGAGCTTCGCAGCAAGGGCCATAATATCACCTTTGAGCTGAACAACTTTGGTATCTTTACCATTGTTGAGCATTACAGCGAGAGCGTGAATGGTCGCAGGATTTATGGCACTAAGAAGAATAAGCTGTGGAGCGGACGAGCTGAGGAAGTTGGCGAGTGGCTGTGCGACGATATTGAGGCCAAGATGATAGGACCTGTGGCTGAGTGTCTGCGATAAGAACAGAACAACCCTATAATATAAGCATGAAGACAATCAAGGACCTTACGACATTTATTGATGGCAAGCAGTATAACTGTGAAATCTATCGCAGCGGCAAGGATGAGGATTACTTTTTCGTCGAGGATCAGCCAGTTGATATGAAGGTTGTATTTGCCTCTGAGACTATCAATGGCTATCTGGTCGTGACGGAGGATGATGGTGGCGAGCGTATGTCGTGGTGCTGCTTTGAGAAGTAATAGAACAAGCCTATAATATAATCATGAATTACGTTGAGTTTAAGAAGAGTCTCTGCCGCGCAATCTGGATTCAAGATGCAATGATTACTATTGAAGCTAACATTGACACGATTGCAATCCCTCACAAGCACACACTGTTTGTGGACGATGAGTGGGGCATTCAGGCACCTGGTTGCGGTTTGCATCTGCAGTGGAAGACTATCGAGCGAATGGTCGATGAGGGTAAGTGGGAAAATTACCAGCAAGGAACTTCTACTATTATGGTAGTAGATGGTACGAAATACCGCATCAAGTTTCATCGTCTTACCTCTCTTGAGGACCTGCTTTGAAAACAGAACTAAAATATAATATAAGTATAATCGTATGGAAAACGAAAATATTTTGAAGCAGATGGTTGCCGATAAGATGGTCCTCACGGTGGTAGACCCTACGGATTACAGCGAGGTAGAATGTCACATTGAAGGTGGTAATGGAGATTATTCTCTCGTATCTAACGATGCACAAGCTCCGAGCGAAGAGGAACTTGAAGCAGATCCTTTTGCCGAGCCTACCGGATTTATCCTTCAGATTCGTCGTCTCGTAGCTCAGGGTACCAATGAGTTCTATATTCTCTGCGACGGTGTTGATGAATATTTCGAAGTTATTGACATTAACTGAAAATAAAATCAGAACTTTAATAAAATAAAAATGTAAACAGCAACAACTGCTGATAAATATATCAAAATCGCCTCTGACACGGGGGCCATCCAAAGGCGGCTGTCATAAAGTCGCCGGCGGATGAAAGAAGATTGAGAGTAGTGTGATTGAAAAATAATTCGCCCTTAGTTCAGCGGAAGAACGCGTGACTGTAATAACATATTGATATTCAATACTTTATGAGTATCACGGCATATGCAGCGTATCAAGGAAACTTGATAATGAAAACACCGCTAATTCGGGGAATGCGCAGAGGCCGTTAATTCTGCGAGAATCCCGAGCAAGGAAGCAAATGCTTTTATGTGTAGAGACCTTACACGGTGCACCTAAGTTAAAAATAATTTTAATATGGTGAAGAGCACGTCCGATTGATATAACTTATTGATAGTTAATCAGTTGTAATCACGATGTCCCTGGTTCGATCCCAGGAGGGCGAGGTTTAATGCTTTTCCATTGAGGTAAATAATAATATGAAATGTGAATATTGTGAAAAAGAACATGATGGAAGTTTTGGAACAGGACGTTTTTGTTCGATAAGTTGTAGAGCAAAATACGGTTCTTCAAAGGTAAAAAATCATAAATGTAATTTTCATAAATCTTCTAAAGAAGGAGGCTGGCAATGTGTTCATTGCTCAGAATCTTTCAGAACAAGAGCATTATTATATAAACATGTTGCTGAAGAACATTCTGATTTTTCTAGTAAAGGTGGCAAAAAAGCCTGGAATAAAGGAAAAACTAAAGAAACATGTGAATCAGTTAAAAAAGGAGCTGAGACATATAAAATGCGCATTAAGTCGGGCGAAATAATTCCTCCTCAAAAAGGAAAGCAACATACAAAAGAAGTTAAACATAAAATATCTGAAGGTATGCTTCGAGCCCATGCGGAAGGCCGAGCACATAATATAGGTGCTAGTAGATGGAATAATGAACCGTCTTGGCCAGAGCAATGGTTTATGCAAGTAATAGAAAATGAATTTGAAGATAAAAAATATCAACGAGAATATTCATTTGGAAGATTTGCATTAGATTTTGCTTGGGTAGATAAAAAGAAGTGTATTGAAATAGATGGAGAACAACATCAACGATTTGACGATTATAAAGAACGAGATGAACGAAAAGATTCTTTATTAAAAGAAAATGGTTGGGAAGTTCTTCGTATAATTTGGAAAGAAGCATTTGCTAATCCAAAGGAAATAATTCAAAAAGCAAAAGAGTTTATAGAAAAATAAATCGCGGAGTGGGGAAGTCAGGCCTATCCCGTCAGTCTCATAAGCTGAATGTCGCCAGTTCGAATCTGGCCTCCGCAATCTTTTTACGAAGGTCCGCCCCGCAGAACCTTCTGGGAGTCCTGGAAGAGGTGCGCATTAGGGAGTCAGCAATGACCTTGGGACCAGTAGCCACGACGTGTAATGCGTCGGGAGGGAATAGCCACTTGATAACGGCTCATGACGATAACGACTCCGGTTTCCGTTATTGCCAAACGTTCCCACACACCGGAGAGGTAGCCTAATACGGGGCCGCCAGCATTAATAACCAAATACCGTTAGCGAAAGCTATGAGTGTTGGGATGACGCTCTAATACGCGACCTTGCACTTTGGATAATAATGATCCTTATTATCTGAAGATAAGGTAGGCCTTATCAGCCACATTCCAAATTAAACACATACAGAAGCTTGATTAACTTCTGAACTTTGCAAGCATTAGTCTAGCCGGTTGCAAAGCAATGTGGAAGGTCCGGAGGGTCTTAGATGTAAAAGTCAAGGCTAGATAGTTTGCTGGAAGACTTTAAGCCAGCTCGGGGCACATTGGTAAATGGAGGTGAGCCCTAGAAACCGCCACCGTGGGACTGATACACGGAACCTCACGGCGTTCAGAATGTCGCCGGCGTCCATCTACGGAAGAGTCTAATCACCTCACACATTCGAGAACGTGTTCATAGCGACGGACTTATGATGGGGCTCCGGTACTGCCGATGGAAGTACCTCTCCTATGGTCGGCTGTGAATACGGTCGTTATCTGCCCCAGTAACTCAGAGGTCAGAGTGCCCTCCTTGTAAGTGGGAAGTCGATGGTTCAAATCCGTCCTGGGGCTTTCTAATCAATCAAGTAAGTCGCCCAGTGGTCAGGGCTGAAGCGTCTGATAAGCGTGGACAGTCGGTGGTTCGAATCCATCCTTACTTGATAAGTCATCAACTGAGTACGGGTCGCGAAACGTAACAATCTCAGCGGTGCGAAATGTGAGAGGGCGGTGGTTGAAATCCACCCATTCCTAATCTTTGCTTAATTATATCTTAAGCGCTGTGGATTGAAGCTCTGCGAACGGGAGCACTCACATCTATAAGGGGCTGTAGCTCAGTTGGTAGAGCACCTGATTTGCATTCAGGATGTCGCAAGTTCGAACCTTGTCCGCTCCATTAAGACTCACACAGCAATTTAGCTAAGCTAAAGTTCATGGGTTCAAGTCCCATTGTCTG
>JAZSCN010000020.1:0-30363 GCA_045602925.1 Oscillospiraceae bacterium
ACAACCTCACACAAAATATATATTAGTCGGTGATTATTGAGATGAGGGTCCACCTGTTCCCATTCCGAACACAGAAGTTAAGCTCATCCTCGCCTACGATACTTTGCGGGTGACTGCACGGGAAAATTGGTATTGCCGACACTAAAAAGAGTCTGAATTTTCAGGCTCTTTCTTTTTTGCAATTTTGCTCAAAAAACGGGCACAATCATAAAATATACTCGTGTGTTATAAGAATTTTAGATTAGCTCTGTGTTTTTAGTTTTAGGGGGACTTTTTGTTCAAAAATAGTTTTCAAAATTACATTTTTTTAAAACAAATTACTATTGAATTTTGCCTGCAGTTGTTATATAATATTGAATGTATAAATATTTCGAAAGGAAAATACAATATGAGCACATATAACCAAAAGAATCGTCCAAAGCCACCACAGAAGCGCAGCTTCAAGCCTTCTCCAGAAACGATGCAGACACTTATAGCAATGGGTGTAATAGTTGTTATAGCACTTGGACTTTGCCTGTTCAGCCTCGTAGGCGACGATACCATCAAGACTAGTAACGATGTTTCTACAACAACAACTACTACAACTACAACAACAGCTAGTAATTCTGAAGTTCTGCCTGCAGTAGATTCCGATAGCTCTGATGTTGCTGTAGATAGTGGAGTCGATAGCGAAGCTCAGACAACTACAACTACTAAGGTCGATGAAACCTCAAAGCCTGAAGAAACTACTACTAAAGAAACTACAACCAAGCCTAAGGAAACTACCACAAAGGTTACCACAACTAAGAAGCCTGAAACTACTACAGCTAAGGCTGAAACTACCACTAAGAAGGTAACTACTACCAAGAAGGCTACTACCACAACTAAGGCTACTACCACCACTAAGAAAACAACTACAACCAAGGTTACTACAACTACCAAGAAGACTACAACTACAGCCCAGAAGCCTGCAACAAAGGCAACAGCTTCTGTAAAGATTACAAACTCTTGGGAAAGTAATGGTAGCTACTTCACACAGCTCGATGTTTCTGCAAAGAATAATTCTACAGCAGATATGAATGACTGGACAATAAAGATTAGCGTGCCAAACGGTGCAGAGGTTACTGATAAATGGAACGGTACCTTTACAGTTTCTGGCGGATATATAGTAATTAAGCCTGTAGAATATAACGCAACAGTTGCAGCAGGTGGAACACTCTCCGGCATTGGACTTACAGTAAAAACAAACGGCGAATTTACTCCAAAGGTAACAATAGAGTAAGGATGTGAGCAAATGAAAAAGCTCAAGGAATGGTTTAACGAAACCTTTTCTGATGAGAATATGTCAAAGCAAAGAGCTAACGAAATTAAAACAGGAATCGCTATTCTTGCAGTTTTAGTTGTCGCAATAGTGGCAATAGTTATAGTGTTTGCTGTCAATTCATTAAACGAGGGTAAGGACGATTCTTCGTCATCTTCAAGCAATGTTTCCGAAGCTTCATCCTCTAAGCCTTCATCAGTAAGCTCAGAAAAGCCATCAGACTCGAATGACAGTGATAGCGTTGACAGCGATTCATCAAGTGAATCCTCTAAGGATGACAGCGATAGCTCCGATAGCGATATTCCTGATAGCGATTCTTCAAGCGAAGAAGACGCCGAGGGAATTACCGTTACATATAATATCTCAAACAGTTGGCCAAACGGCTCGAATACCTGTTACCAGGTCGACCTTGGCATAAAGAATAACGACGCAAAAGCACTCACAAATTGGGGACTTACCCTGAATGTAGCAGAGGGAACAACCGTCGACGGCTGGAACGGAACATATAAAATCGACGGAACAACACTCTCTTTCACCCCTGAGAATTATAACAGCGAGATTGTCGCAGGTGGCAATATCTCAATCGGCTTTATAATTACAACAAGTGGTAGCTTCGACGCCGAGTCTATCAGAATCAACGGCGAGCAGGTTACCGTAAAGAAGGGTAAGGTCGCAGGCGATAATAACCAGCAAAACCAGAACGGCAATCAAAACGGCAACCAAAACGGTAATCAGAACGGTTCAGAGCCGGTGGATGTAGACGAGCTTTTGGAAAGAAGCGAGGACGCAGTCCAGGGCGACGACTGGCTCTATGTAAAGGATAATAAGATTGTCGATAAGGACGGTAAGGAAGTCTGGCTCACAGGCGTCAATTGGTTTGGCTATAATACAGGCACAAACATCTTCGACGGACTCTGGGGCTCTGAGCTTGTTTCTTCTGTAGAAGCAATCGCAGACCACGGCTTTAACCTTATCAGAATACCTTTCTCAGCCGAGCTTATCAATCAATGGGCAAGTGGCGAGTACCCACAGGCTAACTATAACCAAGCCTATAACTCAACCTTAAATTCAATGAACAGTCTCCAGATTTTTGACTATGTAGTCAAGCTCTGTGAAGAAAACGGCATGAAGATTATGATTGATATCCATAGTGCCGAAACTAACGCATCAGGCCATGTCATCAATCTCTGGTGTACCGACAACTTCACAGTCGAGGAGTATTACAGTGCCCTCGAATGGATGGCTGATAGATATAAGGATAACGATACAATCATTGCGTATGACCTTAAAAACGAGCCTCACGGCAAGCCGTACGAAGGCGACGCAGCTGCAATCTGGAATGATTCCAAGGACGCAAATAACTGGAAGTATGTCGCAGAGCAGGCTGCCGCAAGAGTCCTCGCAAAGAACCCTAACGTGCTCATTATGATAGAGGGAATCGAAATCTATCCGATAGATATCGAAGAAAACGGCGATTTTGCTTCAACAAACGAGAAGGACTACTACTTCAATTGGTGGGGTGGAAATCTCCGTGGCGTAAAGGATTACCCAATCAACCTCGGCAAGTATCAGAATAAGCTCGTCTACTCACCACACGACTACGGCCCGACTGTATATCAGCAGCCTTGGTTTAGTGGCGATTATGACTATGATAGCCTTATGGAAGACTGCTGGAAGGATAACTGGTTCTACATCTATGAGGATAAAACAGCCCCACTCCTTATCGGTGAATGGGGAGGCTTTATGAGAGAGCCAAACCTTAAGTGGATGACCTGTATGAGACAGCTCATAAAGACATATAAGCTTCACCATACCTTCTGGTGCTTTAACGCAAACTCAGGTGATACAGGCGGACTTGTGCTCGACGACTTTACAACCTGGGATGAAGAAAAGTACGCATTCGTCAAGGAGGTTCTCTGGCAGCAAAACGGTAAGTTTGTCGGACTCGACCACGCAATCCCACTCGGAGATAACGGTATAACACTCTCTGAGGCGAATGGCATATAGTGAGGAAAACTATGAAAAAAACAGTAAGCGGCGAAGCCGCAGTTATTACAGGCGCAAGCTCCGGAATAGGTCGAGAGCTCGCCCTCATATTAGACAATATAGGATATAATACAGTCCTCGTCGCAAGAAGAGAGGATAGACTCATAGAGCTTGGCGAAAGGCTTAAAAATAAGTCAACAATAATCTGCGCCGACCTCTCTAAAGTGGAAGACTGCGAGCATGTCTACGAGAGCACAAAGGATATGAATGTCTCTCTCGTTGTCAACTGCGCAGGCTTTGGACTTGTCGGCGAATTTGATAGTATCCCCCTCGATAAAGAACTTGCAATGCTTGACGTAAATGTCAGAGCAGTGCATATTCTCACAAAGCTCTATCTTAAGGACTTTAAGGAGAAAGACTATGGCTATATATTAAATGTAGCCTCGTCAGCAGGACTTATGCCGGGTGGGCCACTTATGGCAACCTATTACGCTACAAAAGCGTATGTGTGTAGCCTTACAAGAGGAATCTCGCAGGAGCTTAAGAATGAAGGCTCAAAGGTGTACGTCGGTGCACTCTGTCCGGGACCTGTCGATACAGAGTTCAATGACGTAAGCGGAGGAGAGTTTGCACAAAAAGGCATCTCTGCCAAGGAATGTGCCCTCGCTGCCGTCAGCGAAATGTTCAAAGGCAACGACACTATTATCCCTGGCAGTATGGCTAAAGCCCTCTATGGCGCATCTAAGCTCTCACCACCAAGACTGACACTTAAAATCGTCTCTAAGTATCAAAATACTAAACTATAACAGAGAATATTCAAGAAGATAACCTTGATTAAAACTCTTATATCAGAAGTGTTAAAATCTAATACAATCACCTAGCCGTTCGAATTATCCGAACGGCTTTTTTATAAGTATATTAACATACATTCGAGCTTTTTATCCTAATATGTGAATTGCAACAAGTAGCGCATTTTATTTTTGTGCAATAAATAAATTGAAATCTCAGAGCGAATAAAGTACAATATAAGTATGAAAATTTTAAATGGAGGTTTTCACTATGAAAATGAAAAAGCTTGTTGCCATTCTCATGACACTTGCAATGTCCGTTTCAATGCTCGCTTCTTGTGGTGGCGACGATTCATCAAAGGCAGATTCTTCTGTAGCCGATTCTACAGCAGATTCCTCAGAGGCTACAACCACAACAACTACTACAACTACAACAACCAAGCCCGAGCCGGTGGTTCCTGCCGGTCCAATAACATTCTCGGCTTTCGATGAGTCTAAGATTTTCTATGGCGATATTGAGCATAACGGTAAGTTCCGTATAGAGCTCTATAACGAGTATGGCAATACCCCTAAAGCTCCCGCATTCGACGTAGAAGAAATCGAGTTCACAGGCGGTATCTCTGTAACATTTGATATCGCCGGTATCACAAATCAGGAAAAGGAATACGACGCTTACTTAATGTTTGCCGATTCCTCATGGGGATTTGCAAGCTGGAACATCAACGATAATAACGTCGGTGCAACAAAAATCAAGGGCGACGGAACATATACAGTCTACCTCTCGAATGAAACCTGCTCATCTCTCAACCCTAACTATTCCGAGAACCTTATCGGTACAGACGAGGAAGGCTATGCAGGTTCTGCCTGGGCTACAGTCGTGTTCTGCGTGGATATATATGAGCTTGCTGCCGAAGAAGGCCTTACAGGTAAGGACGAGGCTACAGGCGATTTCTCTAAGGGCAACATCACCGTCTCAAATGTTAAGGTAGAATGGTGGGATTTAGGTGCAGAGCCTGATTATGTAAAGCCTGCCGATTCTTCACTCGCTGCCATTGACGAAACTAAGTACGTTAACTTCGATACAGTCGGCACAACGGATACTCCAGCCGAGGATACACCAGCTGAAGACGCCCCTGCCGAATAATTAAAGTAGCATTATTAAACGCCTGCTGTAAAGTGGGCGTTTGTTTTGTGTGCGATGTCAAGCCTTAAGAATATTTAAAAAGTGCTTGCTTTTTTTATGCGAATATGGTATACTATCAAGGTAATGATTTTATGTTACAGGTTAGTCGCTTTCGGAAAGTTCCGATTCGTAGGTGTGCAGGTCCTGTGCAATGAAACGCTGTGAACCATGTCAGGCGGGGAACCGAGCAGCATTAAGCGGTTTGTTTTGTGTGACACAGTAACGCCTGCACACCTATGCGTCGGAATTTTTTATAGGCTGTGAAGAAAGCTTTCGAGGGAGGAGATTGTATGTACCAGGCACTATATAGAAAATGGCGTCCAATGACCTTCGACGATGTCGTTTCTCAGCCACATATTACTACAACTCTGCGTAATCAGATTGAAAGCGGAAAAATAGCACACGCCTACCTCTTTACAGGTTCCAGAGGTACAGGTAAGACAACCTGCGCAAGAATTTTTGCCAAGGCAATCAATTGCAGAAATTCTGTCGGTGGCGAGCCTTGCCTCGAGTGCGATATCTGTAACGAAATGGATAGCCAGACTCTCAGTGATATTATCGAAATTGACGCCGCATCTAATACCGGTGTCGACGATATGCGTGAGCTCAGAGAATCTACAGCCTATACCCCCGAAAAGTGTAAGTATAAGGTGTATATCATCGACGAGGTGCATATGCTCTCAGTCAACGCCTTTAACGCACTTCTTAAAATTTTGGAGGAACCACCCGAGCATGTAAAGTTTATCTTTGCAACAACCGAGCTCCATAAGGTTCCCGTTACTATTCTTTCAAGATGCCAGGTCTATAGCTTTAGAAGAATATTAGCAGAGGATATAAAGCAAAGACTTTTGTATATCGCCTCGCAGGAGGACTTTACTCTCACAGAGGACGCCGCATCACTCGTAGCAAAGCTTGCAGACGGTGGTATGAGAGATGCCCTCTCACTCCTCGACCAGTGTATAGCATATTCTAAAGACGTTACTATAGATACAGTTTCTGCCGCAGCAGGTATCGCAGGCAGAGATTATCTGTTCGACCTACTCGAATGCTTTGTCGATAAAAATACGCCAAAGGCTGTCGGTATTGTCGGTAAGCTGTATGACGATTCAAAGGATATGCAAAGACTTGTCAGCGAACTCGTGTCGCAGGTCAGAAACCTTATGCTCTGTAAGAGCGTCAGCGACGATTCAATGCTCGCTTGCCTTCCTGATGAAACCAAAAGGCTCAGAACTATCGCAGAAAGCCTCACACTCGAGGAAGTTTTCGATATGCTAAGATGCCTGCAGGATTGCTCTGAAAGACTCCCTAAGGTTTCTGCTAAGCGTATAGAAATTGAAATGTGCATAGTCAAGCTGTCAAGCGGTAAGCAGCCGGCTTCTAAAAAGGCTTCGCAAAGTATCAGCAATGCCGAAATTTCTCAGCTGACAGATAGACTCGTCAGAGTAGAAAACGCCTTGACCGAAATGGCACAAAACGGCACCGTACCAAAGAGCACACCAAGTAAGCCTAAGCATGAGCCGCTTATCTCACAGCAGGGCGCACCAATCCCCGAACCACAGGTCGATGTGTCAAAGATTAAGCCAAGTGACCTGACACCACTTGATTGCTGGCTCGAAATTATCGAAAGAATAGGCGATAGAGATGCCTCAATGGCAGGTTTCCTCGACGGCTCAAAAGCCTTCACCTATGAAAATTTACTGTTTATAATCGTCGAAAATGACTTCTTCCTTAAGATGTTCCAGGAAACAGCCTGCGGAAAGGTCATAGCCGAGGTTATGAAGGACTATTTTGGAAAACCGTATGCAGTAAGAGTTAAATCGGCAAAGAAGATTAACCCGCAGGATTCTGAGAATCCGGTGAATAAGCTTCTTAAAAAAGCCGAGGAATTCAATATTGCGGTTGATATAAAAAATAAATAATATTAAAATAAGGAGTAATATCTATGAAAGCAAGACTTCCACAGGGTATGGGCAAGGGCCCTTCCAACAACGTAAACCATATGCTCAAGCAGGCACAGAAGATGCAGGACGAAATCACTGCTCTCCAGGCTGATTTAGAGCAGAGAGAATTTTCCGCATCAGTTGGCGGCGGAGCTGTAGAAATCAAGATTAACGGTAAGAGAAATGTCCTCGACCTCAAGATTAAGCCGGAGGTTGTTGACCCTGAAGATATCGAAACACTCCAGGACCTCGTAATGAGCGCATTCAACGAAGCTATCAGAGTGCTCGATGAGGAATCTGATGCCGAGATGCAGAAGGTAACAGGTGGCGTTTCTATCCCTGGCCTCTATTAATAAGTAATGGCTGATACAAATGCACTCCCACTAGTCGTATTAGCAGAGAATTTTGCTAAGCTCCCGGGCATCGGTATGAAGACTGCCCAAAGACTTGCGTATTTTGTTATGTCAATGTCTGAAGCAGAAGCACAAGCTTTCGCAGATGCAATTATGACAGCCCATAAAACTGTCCATGAGTGTAGCGTGTGCTGTAACCTTACCGACAAGGAGCATTGCCCTATCTGTGCAAATGCCAAGCGCGATACTTCTATTATCTGTGTCGTAGAAAGTCCAAAAGACGTTACTGCGTTCGAGAGAACTAAAGAATACCACGGCGTCTACCACGTGCTGCATGGTCTAATCTCTCCACTCGATAACGTTATGCCGGATAGCTTGAGAATAAAAGAGCTTCTCGCAAGACTAAATGACGGCAAGGTTAAAGAAGTCGTTATGGCAACTAACCCCACAGTAGAAGGCGAAGCAACTGCTATGTATATCTCAAGGCTTTTAAAACCACTCGGAGTAAAGGTCACAAGACTCGCATTCGGTCTGCCGGTAGGTGCCGTCTTGGAGTACGCCGACGAGGTTACACTCTTTAAAGCACTCGAGAATAGAAACGAAATTTAATATGACACTATAGAAAAGACGTTCAAGGCTAGCCCTCGAACGTCTTTTTTGCGCCTTTTTAGCCTAGATAAAGCACATATGTTCGTGTTCATAAAAAGTTTACAATTTGATTTTCACCTCTAAAAGCCCCTGAAAAGCCCTATATCTGGTAGTAAAATGGCAAAATAGAGCCCTTGTTATGCAGTATATACAAAAACCACCCTATCAAAATCGTTAAAAATGCTAGTCGCCGAAATAGCCATATTTACTTGAAATTCTTGAAAACGTGGTGTATAATTAGCACATAGCGGTAAAAAGTGCGATTTAGTGGTAACTATTCCCTGTAAAACGCTAAAAAACTTCAAGGAGGTGACGACCGTGGCAGGATTAAAAGGTTCATTCAGTCAGACAATGGACACAAAAGGTAGAATGAGCTTTCCTGTAAAGCTAAGAGAAATAATAGGCGAGAGGTTCGTCATCACAAGAGGCCTCGGAGGTTGCCTGTTTGCGTATTCAATCGAAGAGTTTGAACGTAAGGAGGCTGCCATTCAAGCAGTACCTATGTCGAAGGGTCTTACAATGCAAAGATTCTTCCTCTCATGGGCTAACGAGGTCGAAGCCGATAAGCAGGGCAGAATACTCGTACCACAGAATCTCAGAGAGTTTGCAAAGCTTAATAAAGATATAATAGTAACAGGCGTTGCAGACAGAGTCGAGATTTGGGATAAAGCACTTTGGGATGAGTTCAATAGTAATATCAGCGAAGATGATATTATGCTGCAGATGGAAGGACTGGATATTTAGCCTTGGATTTTCATCATGTATCAGTAATGTTGCTAGAGTGCCTCGAAGGGCTCAGTATTAAGCCCGACGGAATATATATAGACGGCACAGCTGGCGGAGCAGGGCATTCAAAAGAAATCGCCAAAAGACTCACGTCAGGCAAGCTTATAGCAATCGACCGTGACCCAACGGCAGTTGAGGTCGCAACCGAACGACTGAAAGGACTACCAGCTACCGTTATAAAAGGAAATTACTCCGAGCTCGATACCGTATTAGAGAGCCTTGGGGTAGACGGTGTAGACGGAATACTTCTTGACCTTGGAGTATCTTCACATCAGCTGGACAACTCCGAAAGAGGATTTTCATATCATGGTGACGCAGTTCTTGATATGAGAATGGAACAGGAGGGCGTGTCAGCTAAGGATATCGTGAATGAGTGGCCGGAAAAAGAACTCGCACGAATCATCTTTGAGTATGGAGAAGAGAAGTATGCAAGAAGCATAGCGTCAGCAATCGTCAAGTGTAGAGAACAAAAGACAATATACTCGACGGGAGAATTGGCAGAGATAATAAAAAACGCCGTCCCCGCCAAAGCAAGAAGAGAAAAAAATCCTTGCAAAAAAACATTTCAGGCAATAAGAATTGCCGTGAACGACGAGCTAGAGCATTTATCTGTGGCTCTGGACAAGGCGTTTGACGCCTTAAACCTCGGCGGAAGACTATGCATTATAACTTTCCATTCCCTAGAGGACAGATTGGTAAAGCAGCGATTTGCAAGCTATTGCAAGGGCTGTGAGTGCCCGCCGGACTTTCCCGTGTGCGTGTGTGGGAAAAAGCCAAGAGGCAAGCTAATAAATAAAAAGCCGATAACGGCAACAGAGAAAGAGCTTTCTGTGAATAACAGAAGCAGAAGTGCAAAGCTAAGAATAATAGAGAAAATATAGCTTTGTAATTATGTGTAGAAGAAAAGTAGAAAATAAAGAAAAAGAAAAATTGTGTAGAAAAAGATTTTCATAAGAGCAAAAGAGGTGATGGCTGATGGCAAGGCTTAATAATAACCTGGCGTATGACTTCGACGAGCGTGAAGAGCTCCAAGAGGTAGAAGCGCCCAAGATTAAGCATTATAGAAATACAAAAAGAAAAGCATCAGCAAGCTCACTTATAACGCTCATCACACTCTCGATTTTTGCATCGGTTATAATGCTCTCAATGGTAGTTAGTCAGATTGAGGTTAGCCGCCTTACAAGAGAACAATCCGAGCTTTCACAGCAGCTTTCACAGCTACAAAGAGAGTGTACCGACTTAGAAGCACAGCTCGCTTCTAAGACAGGAATAACAGCGGTAGAAGACTACGCAGAGAATACGCTTGGTCTTACAAAGCTGGATAAGGCACAGGTAGAATTTGTCGAAATTCCTGTACCGACAGTATCCGAGGTTATCGAGAAAGAGGAGGAAGGCTTCTTCACCTCTGTAAAGAACTGGGTGGATAGTGTCAAGGAATATCTCGGCATTGAATGAATAAGATAATTACAGAAAGTTAAGCTTAATCAGGTGTCTCGATTAAACTTAGCTTTCTTGTGTTCATAAAGGTATTTTAAAAAATGGCAATTTGCCGCAATTTTATGGCGAAAGGGATAAAATAATGTCGGATAAACCAACCTCATCAATGAAAAGAAGACTAAACGGTGTCATCGTAGCATGCATAACAATCGTTATCGTATACCTCGTGTACACTATGATTAGAATATCTATAATCGACGCCGAAAAGTGGCAGGAGCTCGCCAGCTCACAGCAGCTAAAGAGCACTACAATCACTGCTTCCAGAGGTACAATCTATGACTCGAATATGCAGATTTTAGCGCAGAGCGCAACAGTCTATACAATCGCCGTCGACCCGGTCCTGCTTTCAAGAAACTTAGAAGCCGACAATTGCGAGCTCGAGTTTTCGGATGTTACTTCAACACTTGCAGAGCTTCTGGAAATGGACGAGAACGAGATTGTCGCTAAGTGCGTCAAGGATAATCGTTATCAGGAACTTAAAAAGAATGTCGAAAAGCCACTGGCAGATAAAATCCGTCAGTTCGCTAAGGATAATAAAATCAGCGCCGTTATCGCAACAGAATCTTCTAAGAGATTCTATCCCGAGAATAGCCTCGCAGCTTCTGTCGTAGGCCACCTGCACTACGACGGCTACGGAATATACGGCCTCGAAGCATACTACGATGAGTACCTCTCCGGTACCGACGGAAAAACCCTAATCGCTACCGATAACCAGGGTAACGAAATCCCGTATGAGTATAAGCAGTCGTACGACGCACAGCCGGGCGACTCGCTCGTCTTAAATCTCGATATCACAGTCCAGTCAGCTCTCGAAAACGCACTCTTAGACTGTGTGCAAACCCACGCTCCGTCAGGTAGAGCAACAGGCATAGTTATGAACCCAAAAACAGGCGCAATCTATGCTATGGCTACAACCTACGGCTATGACCTTAACAATCCCGCAGAAATCACCGACCCTACAGTCGCTGCTATGATAGAAGCAATGCCAGAGGGCGAAGATAAAACAAACGCAAAAAGTGCCGCATGGGCAACCCAGTGGAAGAATAAGGCGATTTCAGAAATCTACTTCCCCGGCTCAGTATTTAAGGTAATTACAGCATCTTCTGCATTGGAAGAACAGAAGATAACTCCAAATCAGCATTTCGGCTGTGGTATAGAATACCAGGTAGCCGATACATCATTCCATTGCTGGTCAACCTACGACCACGGCGCACAAACGCTGTATGACGCAATGATGAACTCATGTAACCCTGCATTTATCAGAATCGGTGAGCTGCTCGAGCCAACACTTTTCTGTAAGTATTATTCAGCATACGGCTTTGCAGAAAAAACCGGAATCGACCTTCCGGGCGAGGTTTCAAGCCTCTATGTAAGCGAGAAGTATATGGGCCCTGTAGAGCTCGGCTCAAGCTCGTTCGGTCAGACAAATAAGGTTACAGCAATCGAAATGATTACAGCCTACGCAGCCGTAGTTAACGGTGGATACCTCGTAACTCCGCAGATCGTAGATAAAATTATCGATACAAACGGCAACGTTGTAAAGGACTTCGAACCGGTTATAAAAAGACAGGTTATCTCAGAGGATACCTCAGCACAGATGAGAGAAATCCTCGAATATGTAGTAGAAAACGCCAGAGGCGGTAACTCATACATAAGCGGTTACAGAATCGGTGGAAAGTCAGGAACATCCCAGAAAATCGACGAGGATAAGACAGGCCATACCTACGTCGGCTCCTATTGTGCGTTTGCACCTGCCGATGACCCTGAGGTAATCCTGCTTATCGTAACCGACGACCCGAAGAACGGTAAGTTCTATGGTAGTGAGGTCGCCGCTCCATACGCTACACAGGTGCTTGAAGCTATCCTTCCATACCTCGGGATCTATCCGGAGTATACCGAAGAAGAGCTTGAAGAAATCGCAGTCGATATCAAGAATACTGAGTTTGCAGACGTCGATGACGCAAGAGATACTCTTATCGCAATCGGACTTAAGGTTACAGTAATAGGCGAAGGCGACAGCGTAGTTTCTCAGGTTCCTTCAAGCGGCTCTGCTAAGAGAGGCAGTACAGTTATCCTCTATACCGAGAAGAACGCCGTGCAGGAAACCACAACAGTTCCGTCTATCGCAGGTCTGACACTCGACGAAGCACAGCAAAAGCTCTCCGAAGCAGGTCTTAATCTCCTGCCTTCCGGTAGTGCAGCATATACAGATGGCGCAAAGGCAGGCTACGACCAGAGCATCAGCGCAGGAACAGTAGTTCTCAAGGGCTCTATCGTGTCAGTAACCTTCTACCCATCAACAGTATCATCACAGTAATTTTAAAGAAAAGAAGGGTTAATATGAAGCTCTATCAGCTTATCGACAATATCGCAACAACAAGCCTACCTGATATCGAAATTACCGACCTTTCATCCGATACAAGAAAGGAACTTAAAGAGGGTGGAATGTTCGTGTGTATCAAGGGCAATACCTTTGACGGACATGACCACGCCAAGAAAATGCTTGATAACGGCGCCGCAGTTGTTGTCGTCGAAAGAGACTTAGGACTCGATAGACAGATTGTTGTTCCCGATAGCAGAAGAGCCTTCACAAGACTGTGCGCAGCATGGTTTGAGCATCCCGAAAAGGAATTAAAGCTCGTCGGCGTTACCGGTACAAACGGCAAGACAACCTCAACAACAGTGCTTAAGTACCTGCTCACTAAAATGGGCTATAAGGTGGGACTTATCGGTACATGCCAGAACGAAATCGGCGACGAGATTATCCCTACCGAAAGAACAACCCCCGAAGCATATGACCTCTTTGAGCTTTTCAGAAATATGGCAGATAAGGGCTGTGACTATTGCGTTATGGAGGTCTCCTCACAAGGTCTCGAGCAGGGCAGAGTAGACGGCTGTGAGTTTGAGGTAGCAATGTTTACTAACCTTACCCAAGACCACCTCGATGTGCACGGCACAATGGAAAATTACTATCAAGCTAAGAAGATTATATTCTCGCTTTGTAAAAAAGCAGTTATAAATACCGATACCGACTACGGCAAGAGATATTTTGACGAGGTCAGCTGCGATAAGCTCTCGTTTGGTGAAAAGAGCGAAAACGCCGATTTTAAAGCGTCTGATATCACACTTTCTGCTAGTGGCGTCGCCTATAAGTGTACAGCAAACGGCATAGCCGATTCTGTTAGCTTTATGATGCCGGGCGACTTTAACGTGTCCAATTCACTTGGCGTTATTGCAGCAATGTATGCGCTGGGCTTTGATACTAAAGAAACAGTAAAGCTCTTAGCCGACTTCGGTGGAGTAAGAGGCAGAGCAGAGGTAGTAGAAACCGGCAGAGATTTCACAGTAATCTGCGACTATGCACATACCCCGGACGCTATCGAAAATATCTTAAGCGCAATCAAAGCGTCAGCACAGGGCAGAGTGGTTTGCCTCTTCGGTTGTGGTGGG
Organism: Oscillospiraceae bacterium; assembly: GCA_045602925.1. GTDB lineage: Bacteria > Bacillota > Clostridia > Oscillospirales > Ruminococcaceae > UBA7477. The sequence goes on from JAZSCN010000020.1 coordinate 13,932, forward strand.
AACAGAGACGCCAGAAAGCGACCGCTTATGGCTAAAGCAGCTGCAGATTATGCCGACTTTGTCATTGTAACTTCAGATAATCCAAGAAACGAAGAGCCGTCAGCTATCATAGAAGACGTGCTCGTGGGAATCAAGGATACAAGCACCCCGTATACTACAATCGTCGATAGACGTGAAGCAATTTTCTGGGCAGTAAAGAACGCACAGAAAAACGATATTATCGTGCTTTGCGGAAAGGGACACGAGGATTACCAGATACTCGCAGGTGGCGTAAAAATCCACTTTGACGAAAGAGAAGTAGTAAAGCAGGCTCTCGCAGAGCTTTAAAAAACAAAAGCAGGAGAATCTATGGAATCAATCAAGCTCTATGAAATCGTCGAGGCTGTGTCAGGCTCGTTCGGATATAATGCCGATATCGACGTAAAGCACATCTCAACAGATACAAGAACAATAAAAGAAGGCTCTGTCTTTGTCTGTATAAAAGGCGAACGCTTCGATGGACACGACTTTGCACAGAAGGCTGTCGAGAATGGTGCTGTCGCAGTAGTTTCCGAAAGACCGATTCAGAACGTAAAGTGCATTATCGTCGATTCAAGCTTTAAGGCGCTCGGCAGTATCGCTAAGTATTACAGAAGCAAGTTTAAGGATTTAAAGCTCGTAGCCGTTACAGGTTCAGTGGGTAAGACCTCTACCAAGGAAATGATATACCTTGTTATGTCTAAGAAGTATAAAACTCTTAAAACACAAGGCAACCTCAATAACGAAATCGGCTTGCCTGCAACACTTTTTAATCTTACATACGATACCGAAGCCGCTGTTATAGAAATGGGAATGAACCACCTCGGCGAGATTTCAAGGCTTTCTACAATCGCTAATCCGCAAACCTGTGTTATTACCAATATCGGCACAGCACATATCGGTAATCTAGGTAGCCAGGAAAATATCCTCAAAGCTAAAATGGAAATTTTCGACGGTGCAGAATACGGCGCACCACTCGTTACAAGCCTCGATGATAAGCTGCTTTCTCAGGTCGAGCTAAGACAAGGCGAAAAGCTTACATATTCGCTCACTAAGAAAAACGCAAGCGTCTATGCCTCGGATATAGTAAGAGACGAAAACGGCGCAGACTTTACTATAAACCATAACGGTAATAAGTATAACGCCAGAATAAATACCCCTGGCGACCATAATATCCTAAACGCACTGTGTGCCTTTACTGTCGGACTTCGCTATGACGTAGAGCCGGAAAGTATGCTCGAAGCAATAGCCGAGTTTGCCCCCGACGGTATGAGACAAAACAAGGTGACAGTAGACGGCGTGGAGTATATGCTCGACTGCTATAACGCAAGCCCCGAGGCAATGCGCTCGTCACTTAGCGTCTTCAAGGACGCAAAGGCTAAAAATAGGAAAATCGCCGTTTTAGCCGATATGCTCGAGCTCGGCGAAGGTTCAAAGAACTATCATAGGTCGGTTGGCGAGTTCTTTGCAAAAACAGATGCCGACCTGCTCGTCTGCTACGGCAGTGACGCAGTAGCCTATTCGCAGGGCGCAGTAAAGAAAGGCTTTGATGAAAGTAAGACAGCCTGCTTTACCGAGGCAGAAGAGCTTTTAGAGTTCCTTAAAAAAGAGATTTCGCAGGGCGACCTCGTGCTCTTTAAGGGTAGCCACGGAATGAAGCTCGACAGCATATTTAAAAAACTAACAGAAAATCAGTAATAAGTTAAGGAGGCGGGAAAGCTTGGCATTAGATAAATCAGCTAGAAGACAAACCGCTAACAATAGAATAGAAGATACAAAGAAGAAAAAGCAAGGCCCTGCCGAAGCCAGAAAGTACTTTAACTTCAGGCTTATCGGCTACGAGTATGACAGACCGTTCCTCTTTATCGTGGTAATCCTGCTCGTAATGGGAACCTTTATGATGTTCTCAGCAAGCTATATATGGGGACTTGCAGAGTACGATAACGGTTATTACTATATCCAAAGACAGTTCGTGTCAATCGCCGTCGGACTTTTTGCAATGTTCGGCGTGTCGTTCCTCGACTATCACTTCTTCCAAAGTACGAAAATTGCCTATCTTGCGTTTATCATAGTCTTCGGACTAACATTTGTTACATCGTTTATAGGTACATCGGTAGCAGGAGCAAGAAGATGGATAGTTATCGGCCCGTTTAACTTCCAACCATCAGAGCTTTTGAAGGTAGCCTTTATAATAATTATGGCGTACCTCGGAGCACTCAATTATCCGAAGTTTAATAAGTTCAAGTATTCTACCGTACCTTATCTTGTAGTAATTGCATTGTGCTGTGGAGTGCTTGTTCTCCAAAGACATATCTCAGGTGTGCTTATCTTTGGTGCAATCGGCGTGTCAATGATTTTTGTTTCCGGCGTTCCGCTAAAGCATTTTGCTTCACTCGTAATAAGTGCAGTGGTAGCTGTCGGACTCTTCCTTACATATAAGGTCGTCACCGGTGGAGGCTTCGGCTATATTTCAGAAAGAATCCAGAGCTGGCGTGACCCAACAAGCGATATCTTAGGCTCAACCCTGCAAACCTACCAGTCAATGCTCGCAATAGGTTCGGGAGGAATCTTCGGTCTCGGCTTTGGCGAATCAAGACAAAAACACCTCTGGCTCCCGGAAGCACAAAACGACTTCGTCTTTGCAATCGTGTGCGAAGAGCTCGGCTTCCTCGGTGCAATCGTTGTTATTCTGCTTTTTGCACTCTTCGTGTTCAGAGGCTTTTATATCGCAGCGAATGCACCGGATAGATTCGGTATGCTCCTCGCAGCAGGTATAACAATACAGATTGGCCTGCAGGCATTTTTAAATATCGGAGTTGCCTGCAACGCCTTCCCTAATACAGGTATCAGCCTTCCGTTCTTTAGCTACGGAGGAACTGCATTACTTATCCAGCTTGCCGAAATGGGAATACTTCTGAGTATCTCAAGACAAGCCACAACCAAGAAATAGGAGTGTAAACTATGTTAAGAGTATTGCTCGCAGGTGGAGGAACCTCAGGCCATATAAATCCCGCAGTCGCAATCGCTGAAATTATAAAAAAGCATCATCCCGACGCAGAGTTTTGCTTCGCAGGTACCCCAACAGGTATCGAAGCTAAGATAGTAAGAGAGCTCGGCTATCAGTTTGAAGAAATTGATGTCCACGGCTTTCAGCGCTCCTTCTCCTTTGAGAATATCAAGAGAAATTTTAAAGCCCTGAAATGCCTTATGTTCGCAGGAGGCAGAGCTAAGAAGATTATAAAAGGCTTTAACCCAGACCTCGTTATAGGAACAGGCGGATATGTAAGCGGCCCGATTGTAAGAGCTGCCGCAAAAATGAAGATTAAAACTGCTATCCACGAGCAGAACGCCTACCCGGGCGTTACTACAAGAATCTTGTCAAAGCTCGTAGATAAGGTTATGCTCACTGTTATCGAAGCAAAGGAATACCTCGAGGATAGCATAGACTATACAGTTACCGGCCTGCCCGTAAGAGCTGCCTTTGCTACAAAGGATAGAATAGAAGCAAAAAGAGAGCTCGGCTTTGACGAGAATGAGGTTTGTATACTCTCTACAGGCGGAAGCCTCGGCTCATGGGTGCTCAACGAAAACGTAGCCAAGCTTCTTAAGTGGGAGCAGGAAAACAGCGTAAAGCTCAACCATATCCATTCCTACGGTACTCACGAAAGTAATAAGGACTTCTTAGAAAAGCTTGCAGAAAGCGGCGTAACCGTAGACGGCTATGATAGATTTATAATCAAGGATTACCTTGATATGCCAACCTGTATGGCAGCAGCCGATGTGGTAATAAGCCGTTGTGGTGCAAATGCCCTCACAGAGCTTCAAGCACTCGGCAGAGCATCTATCCTCATCCCTTCACCAAATGTCGCAGGCAATCACCAGTACCATAACGGTATGGTTCTCCAGAATGCAGGCGCAGGTATAGTTATAGAGGAAAAGAACCTCACAGCCGAACTCCTCATTGACACAGTCAAGGAACTATGTGATAATAAAGATAGAATCTATGAGCTGTCACAAGCTGCAAGAAGACTCTATATAGAGGATACCGACGAGAGAATATATAACGCCCTCTATCAGCTTATCGTAGAAGCAACAAAAAGCTAGAAAAGTACTCAAATTAATCACCGTATTTCTCACTTTGGCATAATATGACGTATAATGATTATGTCAAGAAGGAGAGAAGCTTATGCAAAGGCTGGTGATTGAAGGCGAGAAAAAACTCAGTGGAGAGCTTTTAGTACACGGAGCAAAGAACAGTGCACTCCCACTCCTCGCAGCCTGCGTGCTCGCCGGAGGAGAAACTGTCCTTGGTAATTGCCCAAGGCTCAGCGATGTGTATGCTGCCTGTAGAATACTTTCTTGTCTGGGCTGTAAGTGCCAAAGAGAAGGGGATAAGGTTTTGGTCAATACCGACGGACTTACCCACTTTGACGTGCCCGATGAGCTTATGCGTGAGATGCGTTCGTCAATAGTCTTTTTAGGCGCTATATTGGCTAGGCTCGGTAGATGTAGATTGTCATTCCCGGGTGGCTGTGAGCTAGGCCCCAGACCAATTGATATGCATATTTCTGCCCTTAGAAAAATGGGTGCAGTAATAAAAGAAGAGCACGGAACCCTCGATTGCGACGTCGGTGGTGGCTTGCACGGCGAGAAAATCGTGCTTTCATTCCCGTCAGTCGGCGCAACAGAGAATATCATTCTCGCAGCCGTTACCGCAAAGGGACTAACCGTCATACATAACGCCGCCAGAGAGCCCGAAATTATAGATTTGTCAAGATTTCTCAATAGCTGTGGCGCAAAGATTTCCGGCTACGGCGAGAATTCAATTTATATCGAAGGAGTCGAAAAGCTCGTAGGCTGTGAGTATGAGGTTATGCCGGATAGAATAGTCGCCGCTACATACCTGAGTGCCTGCGCAATAACAGGCTCAGAGCTTACAATCAAGAATGTAAGACTTGGCGATATAGAAGCAATCGTGCCGGTGTTTGAGCAAATGGGCTGTATTATCTGCCCATATAGCGATAGAATCTATATAAGCGCAAAACGCCCGCTCAAAGCCGTCAAAACAATCAGAACAATGCCGTTCCCCGGGTTCCCGACCGACGCCCAGGCCGTCGTTATGTCAGCACTGACTAAAGCTAAGGGAACAAGTATAGTCGTCGAGAATATCTTTCAAAATAGATTTCGACATGTCGACGAGCTGGTGAGAATGGGAGCAGATATTAAAGCAGAAGGCAAGGTAGCCGTCATAGATGGCGTCAAAAGAATCTATGGCACATCCGTCAAAGCCACCGACCTGCGAGGCGGTGCAGCACTTGTAGTCGCAGGACTCGGCGCAGAAGGCGTCACAGAAGTGAGCGACATAAAGTATATAGACAGAGGCTACGAGAATATAGAATCAGCCTTTTCTTCAGTGGGAGGAAAGGTCAAAAGAATTTAGGAGACAAAAAGAGGCGATAGTATGAGAGATATAGTAAAGAAAAAAACCGAGAATGCCGAGTATAAAATCATCAATGGCGAAAGAGTAAGAGTAGCCAGAAAAAAGCGACGCAGAAATATGTCGGCATATTATGTCTTTACATTTTTTGTCGTTGTCGTAACAATGACGATTCTCTCGCTTACAATAATGTTTAATGCGTCAGAGGTCGTAGTTACAGGCGCTGACCTTTATACAGAAGAGCAGATTACAAAGATTAGTGGCGTGTCAGTGGGCAATAACCTCATAAGACTCGATACCGATGTCGCAGAGCAGTGTATTATGGAAAACCTCGCCTATGTAGAGGACGTTAAGGTGCTGAGAAGCTTCCCTAACAGAATTTCGATAAAGGTTACCCAGGCAGTGCCGGTCGCTAATATCGAGCAGGGCGGAAAGTTCTATGTTGTCAGCGAAACAGGAAAAATCCTCGAAGCAGACCTCGATGCCCCCAAAAGTGGACTTATCATAATCACCGGCTTTGGACTTATCGATACAAAGGTCGGCGATAAAATGCTCTCAGACGATAGCTTTAAAGAAACAATCTTAGATACAATACTTTCTGCTGTCGAAAACTTCGAGCTTGAAAATATCGTCGAGGTCAATATAGCCGACAGAAAGAATATAAAGCTCAATTACGATAACAGAATAAACGTATTGCTCGGTAGCTCGCTGGACCTTGACTATAAGTTCTCAGCAATCAAGGTTATCCTTGAAGAGAAGATTGAAAAGGATTTTAACGGCGTAATCTACTATCATAACGAGTCAAGCGGCGTGTCGGTTATCGCTACAGATAAGCTCACCGGATGGCTTAAAAATGAAGCTCCGAAGGATTATTCTGTCTATGACGAAGAGGACGACAGACCACTCCAGAATATTTACGGAGACGATTTAGTGTAGTTTTGAGCGTGTTTGTTGAACAATTTTACTGAAAAAGCAAAGGAAATTTGATTTTTTGGACAAAAATTGAGTTATTTTTAATAAAAATACTTGATATTTCGAAAGATTTGTGGTAGTATAATAGTATCTCTAACAATGCGTAGCAGATTTGTTATGTGTAAATACAAATAGAATGAATGTAGGAGGATGTCAAAATGAGTTGGGCAATCAATTCCGAGGAAGCATTTGGAGCAAAGATTAAGGTTATCGGCGTCGGCGGTGGCGGTGGAAACGCACTGAATTGTATCGCTGCAGAAGCTGCAACAGGCTCCATTGATTACGGTAACGTTGACTACATAGCTGTAAATACAGATATTCAAGCTTTGAAGAAGTCAATGGCAACAGAAAAGATCCAGATAGGCACTAAGCTTACACATGGACTTGGTGCAGGTGGAAAGCCAGAGGTTGGCGAATCATCAGCACAGGAAAATAAGGAAGAAATCGCTGAGGCTCTCAAGGATGCCGATATGGTAGTAATTACTGCTGGTATGGGTGGCGGAACCGGTACAGGTGCTGCTCCTGTAGTTGCAGAAATTTCAAGAGAGCTCGGTAAGCTTACAATAGCAGTAGTAACAAAGCCATTCGGCTTTGAAGGTGCTAAGAAGATGGCACAGGCAGAAAGAGGTATCCAGGAGCTTCTTAAGAACGTTGACTCACTCATCGTTATCCCTAACCAGAAGCTTCTCGCAGGCGAGCAGAAGCTCACAATGCGTCAGGCATTCTCGCTCTCTGATGGCATCTTAAAGACAGGTGTAATGAGCGTTGCTGATATTATTCTCAGAAACGGCGTAGTTAACGTTGACTTTGCTGACGTTACTTCAATCCTTAAGGATGCCGGCTATGCTCATATCGCTATCGGTCACGGTGAAGGTAAGGATAAGGCTCAGGAAGCTGCTAAGCAGGTTATCTCCAGCCCACTTCTCGAAACTTCTATCAATGGCGCAAGAAGACTTCTTATCAATATCGTTATGTCTGATGATATCGTTACAGATGACGTTGATGAACTCACAAATATCATCACAAACGCTGTTGACCCAGAAGCTACAATCATCTTCGGTACTGACTATAAGGAAGATTCTACTGATGAAATCTTCATCACAGTTATCGCTGCTGATTTTGCTGACACTCCAAGTGGCAGAAGCGAATATGTTGCTCCTGCTCCAAAGGCTGAAACAGCTGGTGGCGCTGCAAATGCTAAGGCTGCTGACAACCCGGAATACTATGAGGATATCTTCAATATCTTCAATAAGAAGTAATAAGGGCTATCTAATTTAATAAACCTGTAAAGGCTGTGTGGATTTTCTGCACAGCCTTTTTTGTGCGTTGTGTAATAAATTACTTCAGTATATAGCCTTTCTTATATCATAAAATAGAATAAGCGTGAAAAAGTTCGGCTAATACGCTAAAAAGTTGACAAAAGAGCATTTTAATGATATTATATCTATATATGTATTTATATGAGAAGGAGCCGTATCGCTAAAGATATTGGCGTTTTGCAGAAAGGATTTTTAAGTATAAAATCCTATAAGGAGATGTTATAAAAAAATGAAGAAAGCGATTGTTGTCGGCGGAAGCAACGGCATAGGGCTTGCTATCGCAAAAACCTTTGCTCAAAAGGGCTACTATGTCCTTGTTGTAGACAAGTCCCAGCTTGATGCAAATGCTCTGCCACAGGACAGCTATCAGTATATCCCTTGCGACCTCCTTGACTATGACGAGGATTTGTTCCATAATCTTGCAAAGGATATGGACGTCGAGGCACTTATGATTACAGCAGGCTACGGAAGAGTAGCAGATTTTGAATATATCCACGAAGCCGAAATTCAGAATATGCTCTATGTCAATACCGTAGCAGCTATAAGAATTATGAGAAGCTTCTATGATAGAATCAAGTCGCAAGAGCCGTTCTATTGTGGCTTTATGGGCTCTATTGCCGGACTTATAAGCTCACCTATGTTCTCGGTGTATTCAGCTTCAAAGGCCGCACTTTGCAGATTCGCAGAGAGCGTTAATATCGAGCTCGAAGCGTTCGGCACAAAGAACAGAATACTGAATGTTTCACCGGGTAGCATAAAGGGAACTAGATTTAACGGTGGCGAGAACGAGCCTTCTCTTACAAAGGAGCTCGCAGAAAGCATTACCGAAAAGCTCTTTTCAAGCGAGACACTCTATATCCCTCAGTATGACGAGGTCTATAAGGGCGTTATGGAAAGATATGTCGCCGATGCCCATGAGTATGGAATGCATAGCTATAACTATAAAAAGAGCTCAGGCAGAGCAAGGAACGAAAACGCCGTGTGCATCGGATATCTGTCGGGCACCTTCGATTTGTTCCATGTCGGCCACCTCAATATATTGCGTAAGGCGAAGAAGGAGTGCGACTATCTCATCGTTGGCGTGCATCCCGATGCAAGCCATAAGGGTAAGAAAACCTTTATCCCACTTGAAGAAAGAAAGGCTATCGTAGGCTCTTGCAGGTATGTCGACAGAGTCGTGGATTCCTGCCCTGAGGATAGCGACGCTTGGGATAAGCACCACTACAATAAGCTGTTTGTAGGAAGCGATTATAAGGGAACAGAACGCTTCATCCGTTACGAAGAATACTTCAAGGATAAGAATGTTAAGATAGTTTATTTTGATTATACAAAGGGAACAAGCAGTACACAAATCAGAAATACTATAGTACAAAATACAGAAAATCCTAAGGACTAAGGAGACATATTATGATATTACAAAAGCTATTATTCCCAAAAGCAGATATCTGCTCCCGTAGTGGAATGTATTATAAGGGCGCCGATGTAACTATTATCGGTGATGAGGATTATTGTGTCATTCCTGCCGGTAAGGAGCTCGACTTCTTTACCTACTTCAATAGCGTGTCTGTCGAAAAGTGGACTAAGTATACAAAGCTTAATAACCTGTCTGTTACCCTTAAGCTTAAGGGCGAACTGCTCGTATCTGTCCACGAAGTATTTAAAATGCATAACGGTATAAAGAATACTGTCGTTGCAGAAAAGTATGTAAATACCGATGAAGAAGAAACAGTTTCTATCCCTATTCCGCTTAAGGAAAAGAAGGGTATATTCTATTGTACCATAAAGGCTATCAATGATACCGGATATTACTACGGAGGAGCTTATGAAACCGAGGTTGACGAGGCTACTCTCCCCGATGTCAAGATAGCTATCGGCATCTGTACCTTCAGAAGAGAGGTTTATGTTGCAAATAATATGAGCGTGCTCAGAAAGACTATCCTCGAAAACCCCGAAAGTTCTATGTATGGCAAGCTCGAGGTTTTTATCAGCGATAATAGTAAGACACTCGATAAGGATGCACTCGAAACAGAGCAGATTCATATCTTCCCTAACAGAAACTTAGGCGGCTCGGGTGGCTTTGCCCGTTCTATGATTGAGGCTAAGAAGGTAAGTGAGGAAAAGGGTTTTACCCATATTCTTATGATGGATGACGATATCCGTATTAATCCGGATTCTCTCCTGAGAACTTATACAATCTTACGCCTGCTTAAGCCTGAGTACAGAGAAGCGTTCGTCGGCGGACATATGCTGAAAATCGACGCTCCTTCAATCCAGAGCGAAGCTGCCGACCATTGGAATATCGCAACTCATCACCCTGTCAAGTATAACTACGACCTTGAAAATCAGAATTTTATTATCAAGAATGAAATAGAAGATTCCGTTAACTACTTCGGCTGGTGGTATTGCTGTATGCCTATGGACGTAATCAGCGATAATAACCTGCCACTGCCTATATTTATTAAGCGTGACGATATCGAATACGGCCTTAGAAACGGCAGTACCTTTATCACCCTCAATGGCGTAAACGTATGGCACGAGCCTTTTGAATATAAGAGTGCATCATATCTCGAGTATTACTACTTCAGAAATATGTGCATTATGAATTCAAGACATAGACACAGCTTTGACTCAAAGCGCCTTATTAAAGAAGTTAAGGATAGAATACTGAAGTTTATACTCACATATCGCTTCAAGGACGCAGAGCTTAGCCTTCTCGGCGTACAGCACTACCTTAAGGGTATTGATTGGCTCAAGGCACAGGACGGCGAAGCGCTCAATGGCGAGATTATGAAGCTCGGCTATAAGAAGCAGCCACTCAATGAGCTCGATTATGTGTTTGTTCACGGCACATATGAGGGTAATATCAACCCACCTAAGCTCAGCGGAAAGCAGAGGTTTATCAGAAAGATTACCTGCAACGGCTGGCTCCTGCCGGCAAATAAGAGCGTGGTTGTTCCTACCCACGCGCCATCAATCCACCACTTCTACCGTGCAGGTACTGTGCTCAATTATGAGGAAGCATCAAACGCAGCCTTTATCACAACCCGTGACAGAACAGCTGCGAAGCGTATCCGCAAGATGCTGAAAAAGACAATAAAGCTCATAAAGAAGCACTATAATAGAGTTACTACAGAGTATCGTGACAGATATGACGAGCTTATCAATATTAAGTTCTGGAATGAGTATCTCTTCAATCCGGGCGAGGTTGAACAGATTACTTCTGTGCTCGAGGATAATAAAAGGCCAAAGAATACAAAGGCACAGAAAAAAGAACTCCGTGTCGCCAGGTTTCTGAAATTTATCCAAGGTCTGCTCTTTTTCCTCCCTGTAAAGAAAAAGAGAGTCATGGTCTATATCCACGACCGTAAGGGCTTTACCTGTAATCCAAAGTATATCGTCAAGAAGCTCGTAGAAAAGTATGGCGATAAGCTCGAAATAATCTGGACTACAATGCACCCCGAAACCTGCCAGGAGGTAAAGGACCTCGGCGTAAAGGTTGTAAAGAGCAATACCTCAAAGCAGTTTAAGCTCTATCTCAGAACAAAGTTCTTTATCACTAACGATGCGTTCCCATCCTGGGCTATGCGCAGACCAATGCAGAAGTGGATGAATACATGGCACGCAGGTATGAACTATAAGCATATAGGCTATGATTACCTCGCACCACAAAGCCGTGCAGCTGCTAAGATTTATCGCATCAAGAATAAGCAGCCTAACTTCTACCTCTCAGGTAGCGGCTTCTTTACCGAGGATACCTCTAAGTCCTTTAGACTTAATGAAAAGGTGTTCGTCAATACCGGACTTTCAAGAAACGACGTGTTCTTTGAAGACCCTGCTCCAATCGACAAGAAGGTGCGTGAATTCTACGGTATAAAGAGCGATAAGAAGCTCGCTATATTCGCACCAACCTTCAGAAGAGGTATGAAGTCGGATACCTACGGTATGGATTTTGACGACGTGAGAAAGGCTCTCGAAAACCGCTTCGGTGGCCAGTGGCTCATACTCTTTAGAAATCATAACTTCGTAAAGAGTAAGCAAAAGTATGTCGGCGCACTCGACGTTTCCGGCTACCACGATATGCAGGAGCTTATGGTCGCAGCTGATGTCCTCATAAGCGACTATTCATCTTGCCTGTATGACTTCTGTATGACAAAGAAGCCGGCGTTTGTCTATGCTACAGACCTCGATAACTATATGAATAACGATAGGTCGTTTGCATATGACTTCGAAAAATGGCCGTTCCCAGTCGCTAAGTCTAACGCAGAGCTCGTAGAAAAAATCGAAAGCTTTGACGATGCTGACTATAAGCAGAAGGTTCAGGAGCATCTCGATGATGCTAAGGCGTACGATAACGGTACAGCTTCCGAGCAGGCTGCAAATATTGTTGCTAAGTACTGCCTCTAATTTAAAATTAATGCCCTGAGATAACTTCTCGGGGCATGTTTTATGGTACGGAAAAATTAATTTGCTTTTGTACTTGCAAAAAGTGCGTAGCTTTGGTATAATTATATGGTAAGTAATCTTGTAAAGGAGGTACATTATGAACCCTGACCCTAGTGGGACACAAAGAATAACAGTGAGGGCGTAGTGTATCCAGTCGCCTTCACGGAAGGAAGGCGTGCTATGATTAAGTATTACAAAACTGTCGGTAGCAGACTTATCCAGCTAGATAAAGCCGAAGCAGGCTGCTGGATTTCTGTAACTGCCCCCGACCAGAGCGAAATCGACTTTCTTATCTCGGACTTCAATTTGGACGCAGGCTTCGTGCGTTCCTCTCTCGACGAAGAGGAAAGCTCCCACGTCGAAATTGAAGATGAACAGACACTCATCATCGTCGACACACCGGTGTCCGATATGCAAAAGTCTGACACATCGCTCTTCTATACTCTGCCTATCGGTATAATTCTTACTGAGGATTATGTGTTCACTATCTCATCTAAGGAGAATAGCATTATCACAGAAATCGAGGGCGGCGTAGTCAAGAATATGCAGACCAATATGAAGACAAGATTTGTCCTGCAGTGTCTGCTTAAAATCACATCTAAGTTCCTCTTTAGCCTCAAACAAATTGAAAAGCTCTCCTACGGCCTCGAACAGCAGCTCCAGGGCGCACTCAAAAACCAGGAGCTTATCCAGCTTTTAGGCCTTGAGAAATCTCTCGTATACTTCTCAACCTCACTCAAAGCCAACGACGTGACGCTCGAGAAGATTAACAGAGGTAGGGTTATCAAGCTCTATGAAGAGGACCAGGACCTGCTCGACGATGTGCTCATCGAGGTCAAGCAGGCAATCGAGATGGCGAATATCTACTCGGGAATTTTAAGTGGTATGATGGATGCCTTCTCATCGGTAATTTCCAACAACCTGAATATGGTTATGTGGAGACTCACCGTTATCACAATTATCCTCGCAATTCCAACAATGGTATTCAGCTTCTATGGTATGAATACCGACCTTCCGGTGCCGTATACATGGTTCGCATCGCTCGTCGCAGTGCTACTAACCGTAATCGTTTCAATAGTATTGCTAAAAAAGAAAAAGTGATTTTGTGTATCTTCTATAAAAAACATATGAAATATACAAAAGGACTTGAAAAAAGCTTCAAAATATTGTATAATGAATTATTACAAAGAGTGTATAATACGCTCGCTTTAAAAACATCTTAAAGTATAATTATTATAAACAGGAGGTAAGTCTATTATGGCAGGCAATGGTTATTTGCGTACCGTAAACTTTGGTGGCTTCGATAAGAAGGACGTACTTGCTTACGTTGACGAACTCAACACCAAAATTTACAATCTTGAAACCCAGTTGGGCGAAAAGAACGACACAATCGCTGCTTTAGAAGCAGGTGGAGCAGGCGCAGCTTCAGGCGATTTCGAGGGCAAGGAGGTTCTCGAAAAGAAAATCGAAGAAAGTCATGCAAAGGTTTCTGAGCTTATGGCTTCTACAGATAGCCTCAAGCTCCAGCTTACAAACCTTGAAAACGAAGCTGGCGAAAAGGATTCACAGATTGAATCTATGAAGAGTGAAATTGAAGACCTCAAGCAGAAGCTCGCTGACGCTGAAGCAAACGCAGCAGCAGGTGGCGGAGATAGTGCAGCATTCGATATGGGTGCTCTCTTTATGGAAGCTAAGAAGTCAGCAGACGCAGTCGTTGCAGAAGCAAGAAAGGCTGCTAAGAAGATGGAACAGGAAGCTAAGGACCTCCAGGACCAGATTCTTGAGGACGCTAATACTCAGGCTGAAAGAATCGTTAATAATGCAAATGCAGAAGCTAAGGCTACAACAGATAATGCTCAGGCTAACGTTGCAGCTCTTACAGCATCAGCTCAGGCTGACGCAGATGCTCTTATGAAGAACGCAAGAGAGCAGGAAGCTAGAATCACAGCACAGTCTAAGGGCCTTAGAGATTCCGTTAAAACAGAATTCACAGAGCTCCAGACAAACGTTCAGAAGCTTTCAACAGTGCTCAACGACCTCTTTGGCGATAGCATTGTAAAGCTCGATTCAGCAAAGGAATTAGTTGCAAATGGACTTGCACTAGTTGACGGTGGCTCAAATTTTAATTATAATCTGAAAGGAAGTGATGCACAGCAAGTTAACAAGGAAAACAATACTAAGACAGTTAACAACATAACAGCAACTCCAAGCGCTAATACTCAGAGTAAGCCGTCTATCGGCAAGTCTCTGCAGTTTACTGCTCCGGCGCCTGACTCAGTTCAGCTGAAGGCCCCAAAGCCTGAAGTCAAGGAAGAGCCAAAGCCGGAAATAAAACCTGAACCTGTTCCAGTGGTGGAAAAGCCAAAGCCAGCAGTGGTTGAAGCTCCAAAGCCAGTCGAGGAAAAGCCTAAGGCAAACGAAGGCTTCCAAATGGCAATGGCTCCAATGAAGCCTGTAAAGGAAGAAGAAAAGGTTCAAGTAGAGCGTAAACCATCCGCAGGATTCGGCTTCGCTATGAAGAAGGATGCTCCACAGCAGGAGGAAAATACGGATAAGTCTAATGCTCAGCCTGCTAAGTCAGCTGCAACAAGCGGTCTGCGAATGGGCGGCTCGGGCAATAAGTCAGCTAATCCTGTAAGTTCCAGAGACGTGGATATGCTCAAGGCGCTTACTAAGGAAATTCAAACCCAGGCAGATGATTCTATCAATAGCCTGAGCGATGACGATATCCTTAATGAGTGGCGTAAGAAATAAATGGAATTAGGTATTGCAAATGTCTGACATACTTAAAATCGATGCTTCGGACCTGAAAGTAAGAGCTAGTGAGCTTAAAGCAGGCGATAAGATATTGCTGTCGGGAACGGTGTATACATCAAGAGATGCCGCACATAAGAGAATAATGGCGATGATTGAAAATGGCGAAAAATTGCCGTTTGATATCGATAATGCCACTATCTATTATGCCGGACCAACTCCCGCACCCGAAGGTAAAGCAATCGGCTCTTGTGGCCCGACAACTTCAGGAAGAATGGACAAATTTGCACCAAAGCTTCTCGATATGGGACTCTCTGCTATGATTGGCAAGGGTGAACGCTCGCAGGAGGTTTGCGACGCAATAGTCCGTAATAAAGCCGTGTACCTGTGCGCAATAGGTGGCGCAGGCGCTCTGGCAAGTAAATGCATCACAGAATGTGAGGTAATCGCATTCGAGGATTTGGGGTGTGAATCGGTAAAACGACTCACTTTTGAAAACTTCCCATTGGTAGTCGCAAATGATTGCCACGGTGGCGATATTTTCAAAGAAGGTAGACAAAAGTACTGCCGTATCAAGTGATACATATAACCGGCGAGGAACTGCATGGTTCTTCGCCGATTTTGTTTTTTTATCACAATTCTATGAGCACATATTTGTAGGTTTTGTGCTTGACAAAGCGAGTTTCATATGATATTATATAAGAGTACCAAATTACTTGCGATTTAGTGCGGTTAATTCGGCATAATGGAGAAACAATATGACCTCTTTGAGCAATGTTTTAAACTACGATAACCTTAGCGATAACGAGCTTGCAATGAAGGCTAAGCAGGATAAAAAAGCCCTGCTGTCACTCGTAGCAAGAATGTCTCGTTTTGTCGAAATGAAGGCTAGAGCTATGGCAGTATCGCTCGATGAGGCTGACGACTTGTTTCAAGAGGGTATAATGGGACTGCTCGACGCAGTAAAAGCCTACCGAATTGAAAAGGGCGCGTCGTTTCTCACCTTCGCAAATGTTTGTGTGCGCAATAAAATGCTTGACGTATGTCTGAAAAGAGGTAGCTTTCTATCTCTGGAAGACGTGGAAAAGCTCCCGCAGTATGATAGCTTTGAAGAAAGCCCCGAGAGCATCTTTCTCCGTAAGGAGCAAGAATCGCTTACCTTCGAGAAGATTTCTAAAGAGCTAAGCGACGCGGAGTGGAATGTTTTACAATTATATTTGAGGGGATTTTCTTATAGCCACATAGCTTCAGAGCTTAAGACCTCGGTTAAAGCAACTGATAACGCAATGCAAAGGGTTAGGCGAAAACTCAAATTACTTTTGAGAACAGGTAAGCAGTAAACGGCATAGCCGTTAATATGGCCAAATAGCTTAATTACAGAGCGTTGTTTTACAAAGGTGTCGGTGTAATTCCGACTTGGCAAATCTTTTTATTACTTTAAGCGAGGGAATTTATCATGTACGAAGACAAGACATTAGTGTGCAAGGAA
>JAZSCN010000021.1:0-68123 GCA_045602925.1 Oscillospiraceae bacterium
AGATTTTTGATTTCAAGCATTTTAATACTCCGTTCTATGATAATTTAATTTATTCTGTCACAAATACCGTCTTCTATTCAAAACGGCATTCAACATAGTATTATATCACATCTTGTCGATAAAAGCAAGCATAACGCAAAATTCCCCACCGATTAGGGTGGGGATATAATTTATGGCTGGTATAGATTATCGTCGTAGTCTTCCTCGTCAAAGTACCGTAACATAATCAGTTTCGCCATTTTCTGCATCAACAAGCCATATCATCTGTGAGGCAGTCTGAGGGTCATATACTCTGAACTGCCAGCATAACCTGGCGTAGCTCTTTAATTTACAAATTTCAACTGTAATTATGCACGATAATGGTAATCTCGTATTGTGCAGGGTACACGGCCAAAGATATGCGGTTATTCCGTCTACTATATAAGAGTCAGGAAAGTGGCATTTGGTTGCAGTGAATTAAAAATATTTTTCCGCCACCTGCCCTGCAAAAAGGCACAAAAAAACAGACGCCCTTACGGACGTCTGACACCATTCTTATTAGTCGCATAAGTGCCTGCGACAAAAAAATAGAAGCCTGTTTTATTATAAAGGGTCAACAGATTCCCCAGTGAAGACACCCAGACTGTGAGCCCGGCCGAACACACAGCCCTTTGGTTCTTCGATAGCGTTACTCGCCTTTCCCATAAAAAAAACAAACGCCCAACTTAATGGGCGTTTGACACGTTCTTGTTAGTCGCCCTGTGCTTGCGACACCAAAAAGACTTCTGTTTTATTATAAAGGGTCAACAGATTCCCCTGTGCTAATATTATATGCTATTTAAAAGCATTTGTCAAGACTAAAATTTCATAGCCTTGAAACGCTTCATAGCTTCCTTTGTTCTTTCTCTGTCGCCGAAGGCTGTGAGTCTGAAGAAGCCCTCGCCATTCTTACCAAATCCTGCACCAGGTGTTCCTACGACGTTTGCCTCGGAGAGAAGCTTGTCGAAGAATTCCCAGCTACCCATACCGTTTGGACACTTGAGCCAGATGTATGGTGAGTTCTTTCCGCCTGTGTAGTAGATTCCCATCTCATCGAGAGTTGAAGCGATAATCTTAGCATTCTCTCTGTAGTAGTCGATTGCTTCTCTAATCTGCTTCTGACCTTCCTCTGTGAATACTGCCTCTGCGGCACGCTGTACAGGGTAAGAAACGCCGTTGAACTTGCTTCCCTGGCGTCTGCCCCAGATAGCTGCGATGCTTACCTTTTCGCCACCCTCGGAGATAACCTCGAGGTCGTTTGGAACAACTGTATATCCACATCTCATACCTGTAAAGCCTGCTGTCTTAGAGAGTGAGCACATCTCAATTGCACACTTTCTTGCACCCTCGATTTCGAAGATACTTCTCGGAAGGTCAGGCTCGGAAACAAATGACTCATAGGCAGCATCGAAGATAATGATTGCCTCGTGCTTTATTGCGTAGTCAACCCACTCCTTGAGCTGTGCCTTTGTGTAGACTGATCCTGTTGGGTTGTTTGGTGAGCAAAGATAGATAAGGTCAGCGTGAACATTATCATCAGGCATAGCAGCAAAGCCGTTAGCCTCGTTGGAATCAGCGTAGATAATCTTTCTTCCACTCATAAGGTTTGTATCAACATATACAGGGTAAGCAGGGTCTGTAACAAGCACGGTGTTTCCGTCGCCGAAGATATCTACAATATTGCCACAGTCACTCTTCGCACCATCGTTTATTCTAACCTCGTCAGCATTAACGTCTGCGCCAAAGCTCTTGTAGTAATTTGCAACAGCCTCTCTTAAGAAGTCATAGCCTGCGCCACTATCCTCATAGCCCTTGAAGGTTTCCTTTACGCCCATTTCGTCTGTTGCCTTCTTCATTGCTTCAACAACAGCAGGAGCGATAGGAAGAGTTACGTCGCCTATACCCATTCTGATAATATCAGCATCAGGATTTGCTTGAGAAAATGCCTTTATTCTCTTTGCAATCTCGATAAAGAGATAGTTCTTCTGAAGCTTTAAAAAGTTCTCATTAATTTTAACCATAATATATACCTCCGTAAAGCGATAATCGCTTAGTTTACATTTTAATATTTACTGTACCTCTGAACGCCTCGACAGCTTCTCCCGTCATAAGCACTCTTTCGTCTGTGTAGTTTATGACAAGGTCTCCACCTCTCAGGTGAACAAGGATATCCTCACCGGCAGGGCAAATGCCATTCTTCACAGCAGCCGCAACAGTTGCGCAGGTGCCTGTACCACAAGCCCAGGTTTCTCCGCTTCCTCTTTCCCAGACACGCATTTTAAGCTCTTTTTCAGAGATAACCTCGACGAATTCCGTATTGACTCTTTCCGGGAAAATCTCGTTGCATTCAAATTTTCTGCCGATGCCCTCTAAGTCCATATCGTCAATACCCTGCGTGAAGATTACGCAGTGTGGGTTGCCCATAGAAACACAGTTTATCTTGTATTCCTTGCCGTCTACAGTTAAAGCCCTATCGATAACGCTTTCGCCCGCAAGTGTGGTAGGAATAAGGCTTGGTGTGAAAATCGCCTTGCCCATATCGACCTTAGCTCCGACAGCCACGCCGTCTTCTTTTACAAGCTCGATAGTCTTTATTCCACTTAAGGTTTCAATTCTAACGATGTCGCTTTTTACAATACCTTCATCCGAACAGAGCTTTGCAACGCATCTTATACCGTTGCCACACATCTTACCCTCCGAGCCGTCGGCATTGAACATTCTCATCTTAGCATCTGCGACATCTGACGGACAAACAAGTATTATTCCGTCGCCACCGATAGAAAAATGTCTGTCGGATAGCAGAATGCTTAACTCCTCGGGATTTAAAATCTGCTCTTCAAAGCAGTTAAAGTAGATATAGTCGTTTCCACAGCCGTGCATTTTGATGAATTTCAGCGTTTTGTTTTCTGTCTGTTTCATACGAAAAATCCCCTTTCAAGCGTATCTTAAGGCTTACAGCCTGACACTTTATTATACAACGCTCCTGCCCCTCTTGTCAAGCAAAAAAGAGATAACAAGACGGTGCTTTCCCGAAGTGTTATCTCTTTTTATTCGTCGCTGTAGTTAAGAGTTATTTGCTATTTCACATTTTTGTTATAGTAATCAAGCAGCCCCTGTGCGTAGTTTTTAGCAGAAGTTGTGGCGTTTTTGTCGTTTACTACTGCTGTGGCAATCTGGTGGATACTTCTTTGGCAAACTACATCATCGACTACCGTATACTTTACGCCGTTCAGCTTGTAATCTACTGTGAGCTGGGTGTAGAGGTTATCGCCATAGTTCTCAGCCTTGATGTTTGTAAAGATTATGTTTGAAATCTTCTTGCCGTTTACAACCTCGATATTCTCACCCTTGACGTAGTATGGAAGCTCGCCCTCGGTTGTGCCGTACTTCCAGTGCCAAGAGATAATCTCTGCACCTTCGGGGAGCTTTTCGTCTATTACATATCTGAATCTTATATCTGCTCTTGAATACTGCTTTTGGATTCTAAGTGAGCCACCCTTGAAGCTTGCGACATCACTTGGTGTATGCTCCGGTAAATCTGTAAGCCTTAGTCTGTTTGTGACAAGAGTATTCTTGTTATCAAACCTTACTGTAGGGTCCGGTTTTGCCATAGAGATATAGTTGTCGCAATCGTACATCGCAAGACAGATTATTGCGTTATCGAGGTTTGTGTTTCCCTTATACTCAAAGAGGAAGGTTTGCTCGGAGTCATCTCTGAACGAGCCCTTTTCAATCTTTATAGGCTGACCGAAGGCTTCTAGCTTGTTGCCGTCATTGTCAGTAATTTCGGCACAGAGGTCGATATTGAAAAACGCAGGTGCGACGCCTGTATTTTTGATTGTGACGAGGAGCTTGTTGCCGTCACGTTTTGCTTCGGTTACTGTGAAATTGTAACCGAGGCGATTGCACATTTCGTCTATGATATACTGCCTCTCCTTGTAGAACTTAAAGCTTCCGGTGGATTCCTGGTCGAGCGCATAGATAGAAAGGTGCGCAATCTCGATAGTTTCTCTAAAGCGTTGCTCTGTCCACTGCAAGAAATTTCCGGTCGGCGGTTCCATCTGCATTGAATAAGGCCCGAGATTTTCTGCAAGCGTAGGAAGATTTGCCCTGTATGCAGGTCTTAAATCCCATTCTGCATTCCTTGTACGGATAAAGCTGTCATTACGCTTTGTAATTCCAAGGCTCAAGGCATATTCGTAAACCTCACCCTTTACAGAGGAGATTACGCAGCAGGTTGTCTTGTCAAAAACCTTTGCAACATGGTCAAGAAGTCTCTTCTGGTCTTCAACAGACGGCATAGGGTTGTCTACCCACTCTGTGGTGTGCCATTCGCCGTAATTACCATAGGAGCAAATGCTGAAATACTCTACTCTTGGGTCACCATTATACTTTTCTGCAAGAGCTGTGACAAAGTCTATGTAGGCATCTGTATATCCCGAATCCGACCATCTTGGTATCAAAAGCGGTACTGAGGTATCTTCGTTATCATATTTATAATATGTGAGGTCTTTTCCTACGTTATATTTCGTGTATACCCACTCCGGAACAAAGTCATGCTCTGCGCCATAGTTATCATCAGAGCCTTTTGTGCTTGCATACGGGAAGATTCTTATGCCGTAAGTCATTCCCTGCTCCTCACAAGCTTCGAGCACCTCATCTATAGCTGTGAAATCATATTCTCCCGGTGCAGTGCTTAAGTCCTCCCAGAACAGTACGTCACTTACGATTGTAACTACATCCCAGGAGCAATTGCCGTAAAGTCCACCGATTCCGTAAGGATGCTCTCCTTCAATGAGCATATTAGGGCCATATACGGTATTGACAAAGCCCTTATGTGGATTCTTGACCGGTCCGCCGAAAACCTCGGTTTCGTAGTAGATTGTATTAGGAGTATCGAAATTCTCGTACGGGTCTTCCTTTGGCTCTTCAATTACAGGCTCGGCAAAAAGCTGATCGGCAACTATCTTGGCAACCTTATCTGCACCACGCGCGTTAAGGAAGATAGGATTACAATAGTAGGTAACAGCCAGCGCCCATTCACTTTCGAGGCAAAATTCAAGCCATGGGTTAAAGACATCAATAACGCTGACATTTTCAACCCTCGCGATATAATTAAGCTCGCTATTGAACCACTTTTCTTTAATGATAGGGTAGGTTAGGCAGTCGTCGTCTTCGCCCTGCTGAGTTACAAGGTAGACTCTCATTCCCTTTTCTTTTGCCTGCCTTACCATATCCCTCATATTTTCAACATACTCGGTAGGGTCAGGAGAATTACTATTAACTGCCACGGCATCTCTATAGTCATTTATACCTATCGAAAGAAGGAGTATATCCCCTTCTCTTGCGTACTGCACAGCTGTCGGGAAAGCTGCATTTTTAAGTTGAGTCGAGTCAATGCTGTTGATACCTATATTTCTTATGTCGTACTCTTCGGTATCTATGTACTTATAAAGGAACTCGCCCCAGCCTCGTTCAGAATCTTCCGTTACATTATATCGTTTTGATACAGTTGAATCACCGGCAAGCCAGATTGTTGGCTTTAGGCTTTGCTCGGGAATCTGCTCAATTTCTAATGTAGATAGCGAAAAAGGTGTACCGGAAATACCCGAACTTGGGTAAATCTGTAGCTGTCCGTCTGTAACAGGAATTGTGAAGGAATCCGTCGCATTATTACCCGTCAAGAAGAAAAGCTGTGATGTGCCCTCTGCAGTAATAGATGTAGAAACTACATCGCCGGTTACTACAGTAATCTTGTAATATCCATTAGGCAAATCGACCTTGAGATAATGATTCGGAACATTTGATAAAAACTGCACAGCATCAGAAAGTTCGTCTTTTCCACTTGATGTTACATTCTGCACAGCCTTAAGGTCAGCAAAGCCGTAGCCCTTGTCCTTGCTATAGACTCCGTCCTTTGCAGAAAGACCTATGTACCCCTCAGCTGTTCCGAGTCCACCAAAGTCGAATTTGTAATGCACGAGCTCTTCGCTCTGTGGCTGTGCCTCGACTGAATAAGCAGTCGGGAGCATAGTAAAGAGCATCGCTAATGCGAGCATTACGCTCAGTAGTTTTTTCACAAAAATTCTCCCCTTCATTTCTTTACAGTGAATTAACAGACGTTTAAATATATTACTCTTCACCCTAGAAATTAAAATGGATTGTATCGTTTTAACCCATCTTTAGCGTCAATAATTCACTTAATGGAATCATTATAGCACCACTGAATTTAAACTGCAAGCTTTGATAACGATTAAGGAAAAATATTTTTTCTGCACTAAAAAATCCCCTTCTACACAAGCTGTGCAAAAGGGGATGTATTCTAGTCTGTGCCCATAAGCTGGGCGTTTGTTATCTCTGCCCAGGAATACTGCGACATATACTCGCCACGGTACAAATTGAGATTATTGATTGGGTCTGAAAGGAAGCTGTAGTAGTCGCAAGCAACAGTATTCAGATTTATTGCGATGACGTTTCTGCCCTTTGTTATTGCGTCCTCTATGTCGTTTTCCTTGAGTATTGAGCGAAGGTCAGAGATAAGCGTTCTAAGGTGGGATTGCAGGGATTTACTGTCATCGCCGTCTTCCCACAGAACAGCCATAAGCTCGCCCATTGTGATGCTTGCTCCCCTTCTGTCGACGAGGTATGCTAAAAGCTCCTTTGTTTTTGCTCTGCGGAACAAAATCTGCTTCCCGTTTACAAAAACCTCGAAGTTGCCAAAAGCTCTGACAAACAGCTTGTGCGACTTTATATCCGGGGTAATCGGATGCCTTAGCGACAGCATTTCCTCGTACACCTTCTCATAGGTAACCGGCTTCATAATATACCCTGACGAGCGAAGGCTGAGTGCCTCGACTCCGTATTCGCCAAAGCCCTATCAAAAATGCAAACAGCCCCAGCGCAATAAGTCCCTGCGGAGATTTCTTTCTAAATAATCTAAGGAATCCAAAGCAGATAAACACAACGCTCATAAGCATACCAAAAATGCTCAGCACGATTTGTGGCATATCCTCTCTTAGCTGATATGAATATATTCCCAGCTCAGAGCCTAGCAAAAATGTGGGAAGCCTATCTGCCTGGCTTTCATAGACAGGAACAATTTCTATCAAAATCTCTTTTTTAAGGTCGCTGTTTTGCAAGTGTACCTTTACCCAGTTAAGACCTACTGTTTTTCCTATCTTATTTTCATCAGAAGGCATAAGAGAATAGACAAGCTCTTCGCCTATCCACACCCTTACATACTGGTGTCTTGCATAAAATACAAGGTGCGGAGTGCTCTCGCCGTCGAACTTGTCAAAGGTCATTCTATACTCCTGCACGATGCCAAGAGGCATGCTATCATCCTCTCGCTCGCTCACCGTATATTCGAGCACCTCTCTGAAGTTGCCGCATTCACGGGATTCCTTAATCTCTATATTTTGCACTATACTCAGATACACCGCGATAGCTATAAGAAGTGCACCGACTATCAGTGGCGCGATTATAGAAAGCTTTTTTTGTCATACTCTTTGTCCTTTCAATTAAGGCTTTTATTTATTATACAACAAAGCCTCTTTCTTTGCAAGAAAATAATGCGAAAAATCGAAATAAAAGCCGAATCGAACTAAGAATAGTCTCTTAATTAAATTCGGCTTTTGTACATTTTTATCCAAATGGATTTTCTACAATATTGTCGCCCTGCTCATACGGGTCGCCGTCAGGCTCGGTTGAGATCTCTTCAGTTGTTGTCGTAGTCTCGTCTGTCGACGTTGTTTCAGAGACTGTAGTAGTCTCCTCAGTAGGCGTCGTTTCAGAAGCTGTAGTTGTTGTAACTGAAGCATCGTTGAGGATTTCCTCGTTGCCCTCAGTCTCGTCATTCTGATTGCCCTGTGCGATATCAGATGTAGTAATCACGTCGCAGAGCCTTAGCTCAATGATGTCGATTTCAGGGCATATATATTTTTTCATCGGAATCTTCTCCTTTGCATTTTCAATATTTTTGTCTTAATGCGTTGTATTTATTGTAGCACCATACCACGATTTTAGCAATAGCTATTTTTGAAAATTCTAAATCTTCCTTATTAGATTTCTTAATACCACTTTAACAACCAAGCCCCTGAGAGCTCTCAAGGGCTGTTTGTATGGTTTTATTTTGATTATCTAACAGGAAAATCACGGGAAGAGAGTTCCGCCGTCTACAATGTTGTCGCCCGGCTCATACGGCTCTTCCTCGATGATATCAGATGTTCTTATAACATCGAGGATTCTTACAATTTCAAGCTCGGGGGATTTGTATTCCTTCATTTACTTTTCCTCCTCTGGTTGCTCAGAAACATTTTCTGCATAGTAGTCAAGAAGTCCTTGTGCATAGGTCTTTGCTGACTCTGTTGCAGTATCGTCTAGTACTACTGCGGTTGCAATCTGATAGATGTTTCTTGCACAGATCTGGTCATCGATTGACGTGTAGGTTACGCCATTAAGTTCATATTCTACAACAAGCTGAGTATATAAGTTATCCTTATAATTTTCTGCCTTGATGCCTGTGAACAGAATGTTCGAGATTTTCTGTCCGTTTACTTCTTCTACGTTTGTGCCTTCTACCTTATAGCAGAGGTTATCCTCGGATAAGCCGTAGTTCCAGTACCATGATGTAATTTCTGCACCCTCCGGGAGATTTGCATCAATGATGTATCTGAATCTTATATCTGCTGTGTCGTAATTCTTTAATACTCTGAGAGAGCCACCCTTGAAGGTTGCGACGTCAGGTATAGTGGATTCACCACAGTTTGCACACACACCATTTTCCCAAGCATGATCAGGCTTTGTTACAGGAATTCCACCGAAGGTGTCGCCGTCATAATTACATGGTACGTTGACTGTAGTTGCGGGTATATACCTAAAAGCATAAGTACCAATTTCAGGCGCCTCTGTGCCAAGGAAGTATATTTCAGAAAGATTGGAACAGGCATAAAATGCAGAATTACCGATTGAAGTCACGCTGTTTGGAATTTCTATAGAGGTTAGACCGGACCAAGCAAATGCCCATTCTCCGATTGAAGTCACGCTGTCTGGAATTTCTACAGAGGTTAGAGATGAACAGCCAGAAAATGCACCATCTCCAATTGAAGTCACGCTGTCTGGAATTTCTACAGAGGTTAGAGATGTACAGGTATCAAATGCAGATTCTCCGACTGAAGTCACGCTGTTTGGAATTACTATAGAAGTTAGAGATGAGCATCGATTAAATGCAGAACTTCCAATTGAAGTCACGCTGTTTGGAATTTCTACAGAGGTTAGAGATGAGCATTCATAAAATGCATAAGTTTCGATTGAAGTCACGCTGTTTGGAATTTCTACAGAGGTTAGACCTGACCAAGCAAATGCATCTTCTCCGATTGAAGTTACGCTGTTTGGAATTTCTACAGAGGTTAGAGATAAGCAGTAATAAAATGCAAAACCTTCGATTGAAGTCACGCTGTCTGGAATTACTACAGAGGTTAGAGATGAGCAGCTGTTAAATGCATAGTTTCCAATTGAAGTAACACCATTTTCAATTACAGCTTTTGTAATCTTTCCTCTATAGCCATCCCATGGGATATTAGAACCAAACACATAATTCGCCATAGCACCATTACCCGAGATAGTGAGGGTGTAGGTAGGGTTCTCTGCGTCATCATTATTCTGAATCAGCGTCCATGTACAATCGCCGGTTATTCCGCTATCAACAACAGTATCTGCCGCAAAAGCGGTCATCACACTTGTCGGTAGCATGCTGACTATCATCGCCAGCACCAAAAATAGGCTTAAAAATCTTTTTTTCATATAGACTCCTCCATTGTTTATTTCGTTTTTCCCCAGAACATTATAGCATAAGAGGTGCAAAAATAGTGCAACAAAATTCAAATTATTAAAAAAACATACATTTTCAGCGAATTTGACAAATTTCCCTCTTCGCTTTTGTTGAATATTTCAAATCATTATAGCATAAGAAGTGCAACAAATTGCCACCTGTTCTCAAAAAAATCGTTGTCAAGTTGCATAAAGCTTCAAGCGAATTTTTGTGCAAGATTTTTGCAATAAAAAGCAGACTCGGAATTTCTTCCAAATCTGCTCTTAAATCTCATTAAATCACAGCTCTATTCAATCGGAATAGCGTCTGTTTCATCTTCGTCGGGGTCGATTGTGATACTCTCTGTAATTATATCTAAGCCACCGAGCTTTATAATTTCTAAAAATGGTGTTTCGTATATCTTCATTTTGTTGTCCTTTCCACTAGCTGACAGAAGCATACTTTGTAGCTTCTACATAGTACTCATACATTGCCTTCACGAGATTTACAAGGCTTGTCTTGTTACTTGTCTTTAAAACTAAGTAAGCGTAGCTCATTGGGCTGTAGGTTATAGACCAGCTGCCATCTGATATCGAAATGGTTTTTGCACTACCGAGCTCGCCCGCATTAATATTATCGACCTGTAAGTAATAAAGCCCCTCGGATTTTTCTGTAAGTGTATATCCGTCAAAGCTTGGAAGCTCTGTCAGAACCTCGCTGTCTATCTTAAAGTAATGTCTTAAAGATGTCTGTGACTTTAAGATAAGGCTTGAAGCGTAGTATTCCATACCCTCAGGAAGTGTGCCACTTACTGAGCCTGCAAACTCGCTAAGGTCGGTAGCCTCAAGCTCACCGAGAGTGCTGTCTATATCAGCGTTTGCGAGATTGTTTGTGAGTGCTCCGAAGTGAAGCTGTGAGTATGCACCGTAGTTTAAAAGTGCTTTTACAAGTGGAACTGCCTTAGCGTACTCCTCGTTTGCCGCAGCATTCTTTATAATGTAATCGGCGTAATCCTTTATAGAGAAGGTATATACCGGGCTGAAGCCTGCCTGCACAGAAGCAAACTCAGCATTTATTGTTCTTGTCATATCCTTCGCAGGAACCTCGTAAGAGAACACATAATATGTCTTTCCGTCAATAACCTTTGCATCATTGGCTACATCTCTGTAGTAGACCTGCTTATGCGACTGTGGAATTATATTACCTCTATCGTCATACATCCAGAAATCCATAAAGTCGTCATCTTCGCTAAGCTCTACGCTATCGTTTATCTTCGCAAGGTGGAAGTTTACCTTGATATTTCCGTCAAGGCTGAGTGAATATCCCTCAAGCTTTACATAATTTGAGAGAATCTTTCCACACTCATCGCAGTATGAATCCTGGTCAACGTCGGAGTGGGTATTTGTATGTACGCAATCATAGAAATCTCTTTCTACCCATACAAGCTGCGGATAAGTTTCACCTGCTAGCTGTCTCCAGTGACCTTCGCCTGCACCAGAATTAAGCAGTGCAAGAACTGTTCCGTCGCCGAATTCTGTTGTTGTTCTCTGTGCATCAGTCCAGTCCTTACCATATCCCGCACCTGACCCCTTTACAGCAGAAACTGTATAGTCATAATAATTATTGCTACTATTAAGGTTAGGAGCACCGTCTGTTCCGAACAAGCCGTTTGCACCGTTTGGTACTACGGCACAGCTATATGAATTTGTAACTGTAGTTCCCGAAGAAACCATGCCTATAAGTGCACCAACGCTTGAAGCTTCGTTTAACACTTCTCCTGCAAAGCAGCAATTTGAAATACCACTTGAAGTCGCCTGGCCAAACATACCGCCACTTGGGCCACCGAGCTTCATATAAGTAGTAGCATCAGACCAGCAATCACTTATAGTGGTACTTCCCACATTTCCTGCAATTGCACCTATGAAATTTCCACCTGTGACATATCCACTGGCCTTGCAATAGGTCATTGTGCTGTTGGTAACAT
The DNA here is from genome assembly GCA_045602925.1 of Oscillospiraceae bacterium. Taxonomy (GTDB): domain Bacteria; phylum Bacillota; class Clostridia; order Oscillospirales; family Ruminococcaceae; genus UBA7477. The sequence goes on from JAZSCN010000021.1 coordinate 11,811, forward strand.
TACCACAAATCATTCCGTAACGAGCTGCCTCGCCACCATCCAAGAAGCCGTCAACCGAGCAGTTATCTATAGTAGCTCCGGTTGCAGTGCCACATAAAATACCACCATCTGGTCCTTGATGATTTACATAGCTCTCCTCGAGAGTTACGTTCTTAATAACAGCGCCCTCACCAACATATCCAAACAAGCCACCATCCTGCTCAGCCGTTACATAAAGGCCGACTATCTTGTGTCCATTGCCATCAAAGGTAGCAACAAACGGGCTTTTAGTACTTGTTCCGATTGGAGTCCACGAGTTGAACTCTCCATCGTTAAGCGTCTGGTAATCCTTGAGTAAGTCCTCGTTAATAACGATATCATTAACAAGAACTGCACCTTTGTAGGAATATTCACCGTGGTTTTCTGCATAAAACGCAGCGTACCACATAAGCTCTTCGGCAGTACCGATTTCGAACAAGTTGTCCTGATTCATGTCTGCGGCAGGGTCGTCTGTACTGCTTATTTCTGCACTTGCAGTAATAACTGCACCCGTATCACTCGGCAACACCGAAACATACGAAAGTGCCACAGCCGATGCAGACAAAACTGCCAGAAGCTTTACTGTTTTTCTTTTCATGTTATTCCTCCGTCTTTTGTTCTCTTTTTATAGTATATCTGATTAATTATAACACATATTCCCCCACTTGTAAATAGCAAGTATCGAAAAATCGCATTTTTCACTATTATTCAATTATGCCAAGCTCAAGCTTTAATACAAGAATACGCATAACCGATTCGTCAATTCTTTCTTCGGATATTCTGCCACTCTTTACAGCCTCTATAACCGTAGGAATCTGGAGTTCAAAATCGCTACAGCACAAAACGTCGTTGCCTGCCTCGACAGCTATTACGGCTGCCTCGTCATCAGGCACAAAATCTCTTATTCCGTCCATAACTAAGTCGTCTGTTATTATTACCCCGTCATACGAAAGCTCATTTCTCAGAATCTCGTGCACCTTATACGACAGAGAGGCAGGATACTCGCTATCCATACATTTTACAACGTTATGCGATACCATAATCATACCGAGTCCGTTTTCTACGCCTGCCTCAAAGGGCAGAAAATCGTTTTGCAAAAAGCTCTCGTAGCTTCTGTTGTCATAGGCAATACCCTTGTGAGTATCGGCATTATTGCCATATCCCGGGAAGTGCTTTAGCACACAGCCCATATTTTGAGACTTCATAACAGTCACGACGTTTTGCACATAGAGTGCCGTCTGCGTTGCATCCTTGCCGAAGGTTCTTGCATAGATAAAATCGTTATTATTCTGCGACACGTCACATACGGGCGCAAAATTTAGGTTTATCCCGAGGCTTTTTAATAGCTCGCATTTTTCTTTTGTGTCGCTCTTTATAAGGTCAAATCCACCCTTAGAATAAAGCTCCTGAGGAGATAAAAACGGCGAGCTTCTAAGGCTCGGGTTAAGGCTCACTCTATTGACCTTTCCGCCCTCCTCGTCGACACCTATAAAGAGTGGAATATCCGACTGCTCGTTATAGCTTTGTATATCGGCAATAACCTGCGACCTTGACTTGTTCGAAAAATCCACCTTAAAGAGAATATATCCGCCGAGCTTGTACTTGCTCACCATAGAGGCGGCATTCTTCTGTGGGCACCTTGCTATAAACATCTGCCCTACCTTTTCTTCGATAGTCATTTGCGAAAGAATTTCTGAAGCCCTCTGCTCAATCGCTGTAGGGTCTGTCGGTTTCTTCTTTGTGGTTGTCGTAGCCTTAGAGGTTGTTGTCGCCTTAGTTGTTGTAGTGACCTGCTCTGTTGTGGTTGTAGTAGTTGTGGTAGTAGTCGGCTCTACCGTTGTGGTCGTAGTGGTAGTGCTAGCTGTATCCGAAGGAGTCGAAGAGGTCGTAGTAGTCGGCTCCGGCGTAATCGTTGTGGTTGTTGGCTCTGTAGTAGTTGTTGTCGTCGCTGTTGTTGTAGTTGTAGTCGTAACCTCAGCCAAGCTATCTGCGCCTGTACAGGCCGTGAGCATAATAGCTATCAGAAATACGCTTAAAAGCCTTCTCATATACCTTCCCTCCACAATAAATCTTTTTTCGAGCTAATTATACCACGTTTTATTCTTGTTCGTCAACAAAAAGGCTGCCACCCGATTTGAGCGACAGCCAAGTTTTTAATTATTCACTTCTAAGAGCGATTACAGGGTCCTTCTTAGCAGCCATTCTTGATGGAACAAGACCTGCTATAAATGTCAGTAACATTGATATCAGCACGAGCACGATACCACCAACAACAGGGAGCTTCGACAGGTGGTTTATGTCGGTAAGGTGTAAAACAATCATATTTATAGGAATATTGAGCAGTAATGTTACTCCGATACCTATTGCACCTGCACAGAAGCCGACGATAAGTGTTTCTGCGTTAAATACTCTTGAGATATCCTTCTTAGAAGCACCGATAGCTCTTAAGATACCGATTTCCTTAGTTCTTTCGAGAACTGAGATGTATGTGATAATACCAATCATTATAGATGATACAACGAGTGAGATAGCAACGAATGCGATGAGGATATAGCTTATAGCGTTGATAATTGTTGTAACAGAGCTCATCATAAGTCCTACGATATCTGTATATACAATCTCGTTGCCCTCTGCAGCCTTTTCGTTATACTCATCAATCTTAGCAACGATTGCGTCCTTAGACTCAAAGTCCTTAGGGAAGATAAGGATAGAAACAGGGTCATCGAGGTTTGCAACGCCGAGCTTTGTGAGGTTTCCGTCATAGGTTGCAGAGGTTGTCATACTCATCTGCGATTCAAAGGTCTTGACAATATCTGCCATAGACATTCCCATAGCCTTCATCTGCTCGATATAGCCGTTCATTTCAGCCTGCTCTGCTTCAGGGAGAGTAGCGATATAGCCCATAAGCATTTCTTCCGTAAGCTCTGTCTTTTCAAAAGAGAGACCTGTGAACACGTCTGTTTCCGGGCTTGCGAGCTGTTCCTTTACGATTTCGCTCTCGTTTACTCTTGTGATAAGAGTTTCCATAAGGTCACTGCGGTAGCCGATGTTACCTACAATTGACAATGCAACAGAGTCCTCTGCAGGCTTTAGGATACCAACAATCTTGATTGTTTCGCTCTGTGAGAGCTTGCTTGCTATATAGGCGTCGTCCTTTGATCTGTCTACCCACACGCCGTCCTTCTTTTCGAAGTAGTCGGTATTGAGCATAAGCTTAAATTCGATACCTAAAATTTCCTCGAAGGTATAGCTGGTTGATTCTCTAACATTTTCTTCAATCTGCTCGCCCTTCATTGCCTTTTCGAGCATTTCTTCGATTTCGCTGAAATCCAAAAGCCCGAGAGCATAGAGTGCGTAGTCGGAAACGCCGTTATTCTCGTCAACTACGAATACGACCTCGTTATACTTTTGCGGCATTCTTCCTGCAAGGAGGTCATACTGGCTGTCCAGGAGCTCCTCGTTGTCGAGCATTTCGCCCCAAACGCCCATCATTGACATTGCGCCTGTGTACATTGAATTTGCGCTGTCAGACATTGTAAAGTCGATACCCATTGCTGCGTACATATCTTCAAAGATAGTAGTAGGGTTAACCTTTACGAGTCCGCCTGTTGTATCTGCACGATAGATGTGGAGTGGTGTTGTATACGTGTACTGGATATCGGTAACGTAATCTCTGATGCCGTCTGTTTCATCCTCGAGGAACGTCTTGAAGTCCTTAAGGTTATTAGTGATAACCTGGCTCATCATAGTGTTCATCATACCATACATTACGTCGTTTGAATAAATTTTATCATCGTCACGCTTTGTTCCCTCAGAGGTTTCCTCGGAGGTTGTAGAAAACATATCCGAATAGTCAACGGTCTGTCTGTCTATCTGCAGAGGATAGCTCGAAAGCGTTTCCTCCTGAACTCTGTCTATATATTCCTGAACGCCGTTTGAAAGTGAAAGGATAAGTGCAATACCGATGATACCGATACTGCCTGCAAAAGAAGTAAGGAAGGTTCTTCCCTTCTTTGTCATAAGGTTGTTGAGTGAGAGTGAAAGAGCTGTCAGGAATGACATTGAGGTCTTCTTGACCTTCTTTGCATTTGCAGCTTCTTCCTCGAGCTTCTTAGCCTCCTCCTCGCTTATTTCATAAGGGTTGGAGTCATCTATAACCTCGCCGTCTAAAAGTCTTACAATTCTGTTGGAATACTTCTCTGCAAGCTCTGGGTTATGGGTAACCATAATGATAAGCTTGTCTTTAGAAATCTCCTTGAGAATTTCCATAATAGCCAGGGATGTCTCAGAGTCGAGCGCACCTGTAGGCTCGTCAGCAAGCAGGATATCAGGGTTGTTTACCAGTGCTCTTGCAATAGCAACTCTCTGCATCTGTCCACCGGACATCTGGTTAGGCTTCTTGTGAATCTGGTCAGCAAGTCCTACCTTTGTGAGAGCATCGATTGCTCTTTGTCTTCTCTGCGATTTAGAAACACCGGAGAGTGTAAGTGCGAGCTCAACGTTTGATAAAACGCTCTGGTGAGGGATAAGGTTATAGCTCTGGAAGACAAAGCCGATAGAGTGGTTTCTGTAAGTATCCCAATCTCTGTCCTTATATTCCTTTGTTGACTTTCCGTTTATTACAAGGTCACCGCTTGTATACTTGTCAAGTCCGCCGATAATGTTAAGAAGTGTAGTCTTGCCACAACCGGACTGTCCGAGAACTGATACAAACTCATTTTTCCTAAAATCTATGCTAACACCTCTCAGTGCGTGAACAACGTCATCGCCCACAGCATAGTCTTTAACTATATTCTTCAGACTGAGCATAAAATTCTCCTTTCACTACATAGCAAATTCGCAAATAAAATATTGCCACAAGTTTATTATAAGCCCGTGGCAATTTCAAGTCAAGAATATTTACTATGTAGCATTATTACTTTGTATAATACTACACATTTTTTGTTTCCAATTGAATTTTTTTTGACGCAGAGAATATCCTATGTGATTACTTTGTGAAAAGCATGTATATTCCCATCAGCAAAAGAAAAGCTCCCTGCACAAAAGATAGCTCAAATCTCTCGCCGAACAACCGTCTTATCCCCTTGGCAAAGCACATGGCAACCGACAAAAGAACAAAGCACGCAAGGAGCGTTGCGCCTGCTGTAATAAGCTTCTCGTTAAAGTCAAGCGACGGGCCGACGCACACCCCTACTGCGAATGCATCGGTCGCAACAGCAAGAGAAACCGGTATCGCCTCTATGCAAGAAAGCGACCGTGAGCCGTCTCTGTCGCCGGCAGTTTCGTCAAAGATTACTCCAAGCGCTCCAACCCTGCTCGCAAGCTCGCTCTTTTTTCTCTTATCAAGGCTTGCTCGTATAATCCCGAACACGCCAAGGAGCAAGAGCACTACTGCGCCCACCTTTATACAGGCTTCGGGCGAGCACGGAAGTACAGCCTGCGCCAGAAAAAGTGCAAAAGCCATTCCCACACCGTGAATGATTGTCATAACAAGCTGTGCCGACAGAGGAAAGCGTATCCCCGACGCTCTGTAGCTGACAGCTACCCCCATTGCGTCAAAGCAGCTTGCCACAGCCAGCATAAGTATCTCAAAAAAACTCATAAAATATTGCCTCCAAAAAATCCCTTGCAATATTCTATGCCAAGATACCTAAAGCTGACAAAATGGCAAAAAAATAGGCAGAGCCAACGCTCTGCCGAAATCAGATAAAATTATGTGTAGAACAAAAGAAAGGAGACAACAAAACGAATGTCTGCTGAGAAATATCTCAGGTCGTCAGACATCGTTATTATTATATTACTGTCATTTTAAAAAGTCAAGAAAAATTTGGGTTTTTTAAATATCATAACTTATAATCGGCATTATTCACATAAAGAAAGGGTAAATTTTTGTGAATTTCTACTCATTTATAGCCAATCACACGAAAAATTGCTGTTTTTTCTGCTATCTTGATGAGCCGTAGCGAACATCCTCTACCATATCGCTGTCCTTGAAAAACAGAGAAACGCACCAGATTGCACATATAGCGATTACTACATAGACAATTCTGCTGACAATCGCTGCCGAGCCTCCGAACAAAAACGCAACAAGGTCGAACTGGAAAATTCCTACGAGCCCCCAGTTAATTCCGCCGATAATAAGCAGAAGCAATGCAATTCTATCCAGCATTATTTTCACTCTCCTTATAGTTTTGCACAGCTTAAATTACTGCTGCGCTTGAAAATATTCTTTGCGTAAATTATCTCTTTTATGCATACAAAATCACAAATTTATGAAACCTATCTTATTTGCAGTATTTTTTAAAAAATATCCTTGATAAATCATTTTAAATGTGGTATAATTCCAGTAACTAGACTTTTATATATAGACAAAAGACTTATGTTCAAAGCACAGCTCAACAATAGCTATCGAACAGTATCCTGTTTTTTAAGAAAGGAACAAGTATGAATAAAAAGGTTTTAAGCTTTATTGCAGCACTCACAATTTGCGCAGGCTTTTCTGCTTGCTCAAAGGATGACAGCTCATCTGACAGCATCGACGAGGCAAGCTCTGTGATTGACAGCTCTATTACCGATTCAAGCTCTGATATCGACAGCTCTGTGATAGATAGCTCTGATACTGACAGCTCTGTACCGGACAGCTCCGAGCCGGACAGCAACCCTGACGAAAGCTCAGACATCGGCATTTCTGTTACATATATGACAGTTCCTCAGCTTACCGAGGCCTTCCTTGACTCTCTCGAGAGTGGCGATATTGATGCTTCCTACAGCTACTGTGGCGACGAATTCAGAGCTGACCTTACCTCAGAGGATTTTACTTCAATCATATTTGAAGAAGATATATCCTACCAGGAATACACCACTGCCGACGGCAACACTATTACGGTGGGAACAGTCATCTTTACAATCGACGGCAAGATTAAGAGCGACTATGCCTTTATTTCTGTCATAGAATCGTCTGATACAAATGTTATCCTCGATATATCACTTAAAACATTCCCGACAGAAAAGCTCGTCGATATGGGAGTGCCCGCCGAAGATATTATTCCACCAAAGCCGGATGACGTGCTCGGTAGCAAGAACGCCGAGGCTATCGCTGTAATGTGTGGCGATATTATCGCTGATGCACAAGCCTTCGGACAGAGTATCCCGGATGGCGTTTACAAGAAAAACGACGGCTCTGACCTTTGCGATTCGATTAACGCAAACCTTAAGTTCCAGGGCATAGAGGCTTACGACTATGAGGTTACTATCTCAGGTGGCGTGGCTACTGAAGTTTCAATATTCGACGAGAGTGGCGAAAAGACCGAGTACTTTTCTGCATAGACATAATTTAGGATTTAATTTGTAAATCAAATTCAAAATAAAATCATTCACAAGAAAGGCAGGAATTCAAATGAAATTTGGTTTCTTCGATGACGTTAACAAGGAATACGTCATCACCAACCCTAGAACCCCTTATCCTTGGATTAACTACCTGGGAACACAGGAATTCTTCTCTCTCATCTCCAACACAGCTGGCGGATACAGCTTCTACAAGGATGCAAGACTGAGAAGAATCACACGTTACCGCTACAACAACGTACCAATCGATATGGGCGGAAGATACTTCTATATCAACGATAACGGTACTATCTGGAATCCGGGCTGGTCACCTGTAAAGACCGAGCTCGATTCTTATACATGCCGTCACGGTATCGGCTACACCATCATCACAGGTAAGAAGAACGACCTCAAGGCAGAGGCTACATTCTTTGTCCCACAGAACTACAACGGCGAAGTTCAGCAGGTTGTTCTTACAAACGAGGGCAGCGAGGCTAAGACATTCTCACTCTTCTCATTCCAGGAATGGTGTCTTTGGGATGCTCAGGATGACTGCACAAACTTCCAGAGAAACTTCTCTACAGGTCGTGTAGAGGTTTGCGGTTCTACAATCTACCACAAGACAGAGTACAGAGACCGTCGTAACCACTACGCATTCTACTCAGTAAACGACGAAATCGACGGCTACGATACAGACAGAGATGCCTTTATCGGCCTCTACAACGGCTTTAACAATCCTGAAGCTGTTATCGACGGCAAGGCTACAAACTCCTTCGCTGACGGCTGGTCACCAATCGCTTCACACTACAAGAAGATTACTCTCGCTCCGGGCGAGTCTAAGACTCTCGTATTCATCCTTGGCTATGTTGAAATGCCTGTAGCTGAAAAGTTCGAGGCTGACGGAAAGACAATCAACAAGGTTAAGGCTCTCGAGATGATTGACAAGTACAATACTCCTGAAAAGGTTGCTGCAGGTCTCGCTGAGCTTAAGGCTTCTTGGGATAAGCTCCTCGGAATTCTTAATGTTGATACTCCTGATGACAAGGTTAACCGTATGGTTAATATCTGGAATCAGTATCAGTGTATGGTTACATTCAACCTCTCACGTTCTGCTTCATACTTTGAATCAGGTATCGGCCGTGGAATGGGCTTTAGAGATTCCAACCAGGATATCTTAGGCTTCGTTCACCAGATTCCTGACAGAGCTAGAGAAAGAATTATCGATATCGCTTCTACTCAGCTTCCTGACGGCGGTTGCTACCACCAGTACCAGCCACTCACAAAGAAGGGTAACTCCGACATCGGCGGTGACTTCTCTGATGACCCACTCTGGATGATTCTCTCTGTTTCTGCATACATCAAGGAAACAGGCGACTGGTCTATCCTCGACGAGATGGTTCCATTTGATAACGACGAGTCTTTGGCTAAGCCAATGCTCGAGCACCTCAAGGTTTCATTCTACAAGATTGTTAATAACCTCGGTCCTCACGGTCTCCCACTCGCTATGAGAGCTGACTGGAACGACTGCATTAATCTCTCTTGCTACTCCGATACTCCTGGCGAAAGCTTCCAGACATACACTAACCCTAAGTTTGCTGCAGAAGGCGGCTACTCTAAGGTTGCTGAATCTGTAATGGTTGCTACACTCTTTACCTACACAGGTCCTAACTACGTTTCTATCTTAAAGCACCTTGGTCTTGACGACGAGGCAGAGGCTGCTCAGGCTGAAATCGACAAGATGAAGGAAAACGTTATGGCTCACGCATTTGACGGTCAGTGGTTCCTCAGAGCTTACGACGCAAACGGCGAAAAGATGGGTTCAAATGAGTGTGAAGAAGGTAAAATCTTCATCGAGCCACAGGGCTTTGCTGTTATGTCCGAAATCGGTAAGGAAAGCGGCGCTGACATCAAGACTCTCAACTCTATCGATAAGTACCTCAACACAGACTTCGGTCTTGTTCTTAACAATCCTGCATTCACAAAGTACTACATCCAGTACGGTGAAATTTCTACATACCCAGGTGGATACAAGGAAAACGCAGGTATCTTCACACATAACAACGCTTGGATAATCTGTGCTGAAGCTTACGCAGGTCGTGGTGACAAGGCATTCGAGTACTACTCAAAGATTGCTCCTGCCTTCACAGAAGAAACTTCCGATATTCACAAGACCGAGCCTTACGTATACGGTCAGATGATTGGTGGTAAGGACGCAGGTGCAGATATCGGCAAGCCTGGCAACCACTTCGGTCAGGGCAAGAACTCCTGGCTCACAGGTACAGCTGCTTGGAACTTTGTTGCTATCTCTCAGTACATTCTTGGTATTACACCTGACTTTGACGGTCTCAAGCTCGACCCATCTATCCCAGCTGAATGGGACGGCTTCGCTCTTACCAGACAGTACAGAGAAAACACCTACAACATCACAGTTAAGAACCCAGAGCACATCTGCAAGGGTGTCAAGTCTGTTATCGTTGACGGCGTTAAGATTAACGGCAACATTCTCCCTGTATTTGAAGCAGGTTCTGTTCACGAGGTTGAAGTCCTCATGGGCGACATTAACGCATAATAAAAACAATGGTGCACTCATTATGGGTGCACCATTTTGTTGTATACAGAAAGAAAAGGTAGCATTACTGCTACCTTTTTTCTATCATTCGCACTCAAGCGTGCAAACTACTATATCAAATGAATTGAAAAGTCTAAGGGAATAACCGCTGTTTCCTGCTCCTGCGCTAAGGAGCATTGTAACATTGCCCTGCTCGTAACTGCCACTCGTATACTCGGGTAATAACCCCTGACCCGGAGCATATACACCGTTGCCGAACGGTATTCCAAAAAGTCCGCCGTGAGCGTGTCCCGAGAACATAAGGCAATCCTCTACGCCCGCTCTGTCACATTCTCCGGAGATATATTCCAAATCCTCCGGATAGTGATGAAGCCACAGCACGAGCTTTATGCTTTCCCTCTGAAGCTCATCTACTACCATATCAAGACCGGCGCCCTGGGTAGTAAGAGTACCTGCAACCGTGACGCTCTGACCATCTCGCAAAATCTCTGTAACATAGTCATCTAAGATTGTTATGCCGTTTTCGTTGCAACAACTTCTCATACGCTCCATATCGCTGTCCGAAAGCGACCTGTCGTGATTTCCCCATACTATATAGCAGGGTGCAATTTTTGAAGCTTCTTCTAAGAAGTAGCATGCCCTCGACACATCGGTTCTTATAGAGTCCACTATATCACCCGTCATAAAGATGTAGTCGGGCTCTTGCTTACTTACCTTCTCTAAAAGTCTGTCGCAGTAGTTCTCGCTCGCATTGTGGAAGTCAGAAATCTGCACTATTTTTACACCGTCAAACTCCGTTGGCAGAAGTGCGCTTTTGTAGGTGTGCTCCTCTACCGTTATAACAGTATTCGACCTTATAAACTCTGCGATGAGAAGTATTGCCGCCGTGAGCAGTATGCAAAGTATTATTTTTTTCTTCTTGGATAATCCCTTTATGCTTTTCATAGAAAGTCCTACTCCTCAGAAATGTTATCGTCAGGTGTGTATTCTAAAATATCACCCGGCTGGCATTCCAGCGTTTTACAAATCGCCTCAAGGGTAGAAAATCTTATTGCGCTGACCTTTCCCGTCTTGAGCTTTGAAAGATTGACATTAGATACGCCAACACTATCCGAAAGCTCGTTAAGGCTCATTTTTCTGTCAGCCATCACTCTGTCCAGTCTTAAGATAATTGCCATGCTTTCACCTCATATTAAAGTGTTTCGTCAGATTCGCGCTGGAGCTGTGCACCGTAGTTAAAGATGTAGATTACAAGGAGCACTATTGCCATCAAAAGTATGTTCATAATGTTGATTGTACCTAAAAGCCCCTGCCCAAGAATCATTACTGCAAACCAAGGGATAATAGAATATGCAAACTGCTTCATTCTCTTTGTAACATTTTCTTCAAAAGGCGATTCGCACTTTTCAAAAGCCTTTGCAAGCTTCTTTGCAAAAACGAGTGTTATATAAGCAGCTGCAATAACGAGCGAAACGAGGATACAAGCTATACCTAAAATACCGCCCAAGCCGATAACGCCATCTAAGTCTTCTCTTAATTTGTCGAGGTCAAAGCCTGCATTTGCAACTACTGTGAGAACATCGCCCTGCTCTGTTGCAGCCAGCTTCTCAATTTCTACGCCTGCTACACTGACAATAACTTCATCAACGATTTCCTCGTCTACAAGGCTGAGCGGAAACTCGCTGTTGTCGAACGAAACATTTGCAGTAGCGTCAAAGTTTATCTTGATAGAATCCTCTGCTTTATCGCTCATTGTAAAGCCGACAATCGCAAAGCACACACATATTACAAAACCTATAATAACCAGCACCTGTGCGATAGTAACTGCTATCTTGCTGATTTTTCCGATAAGATTAATTTTTTTGATTGCGTCATTTTTCATGATGATTTTCCTTTCATGTAGAAGTTTTTGTTTTCGTTTCAGCTGATGTGCTCAGTATACATCAATATTTTTCGTTTGTCAACAATAATTTATCGTTTATCATTAAATTTGTGATAATTATACATATCACCGACGACTTTTTGTGCGATTTGATATGCAATTTTCACGATAAATATTTAATGTTTATCGTTAAATCAATGGTAAAAACTAAGTCCGACGCATATTACATCGGACTTAAATTTTCTTTAATCTGGAATTTTCCAGTCAATCGGTACTATATCATTTTGCGACAGGAAGGTGTTGACCTTTGAAAAATGCCTACAGCCGAAAAATCCGTTGTATGCAGAAAGCGGGCTCGGATGTGCGCAGGTAAACACCGCGTGCTGCTTTGCTGTAATAAGCTGAGCTTTTGTCTTGGCGTTACCACCCCAGAGGATAAACGCTATCGGCTCTTTTCTGTCACTGAGTCTTCGGATTATCTCATCGGTGAAAATCTCCCAGCCCTTACCCTTGTGGCTGTTCGCCTGGCCTTCTCTCACCGTTAAAACCGTGTTAAGCAGCAGTACGCCCTGCCTTGCCCACGAGGTAAGCTCGCCATGTGACGCAGGAGAAATCCCTAAATCGTCATACAGCTCCTTATACATATTTTTAAGTGAGGGTGGAATCTTACAGCCCTTTTGCACAGAAAAGCACAGCCCATGCGCCTGGCCGACCTCGTGGTAAGGGTCCTGACCGAGAATTACAGCCTTGACGCTACTATATGGCGTAGTCTTCAAGGCGTTAAAGACGTTTTGCTTTTCGGGGAAGACTCTTCCACTATTATATTCTTCCTTTAAAAAATCACAGAGGCTTGTAAAGTAGGGCTTTTTAAACTCCTCCGACAAGACCTCGTCCCAGCCTGAGCCAATTCTTATCATAATTAGCCGGCAACTATGCTGAGAATAATTGAGCCAACAACGCTGAGCAGCATAACTCCTGCGATAACGAGTGCAATTATACGCTTCTTTAAATCCTTCTTTTTCATAAGTTTTTCCTCCGAAATTCATTGCTCTCATAATTATACCATAAGTTACATTTTCTTTCAAGATAAATTTTAATCTTGCAAAGAAAGAAAGTATATTGTATAATAGAAGCGATGTACTTGTTATTAAGAGGAGGTTGGTTATGACTTCGTACAACAAGCTTGTTAGAATAAGCCTTAGTGTTCGCCATTTCGGCAAGGACAAGGAGGCTGCCATAGCTACTATAGAAAATATAATAAGAACCTGCAAGGGCGTTTTCCCTGATGGTATAAAGGTTCTCGAATCAAACGTGTCAGGCTGTGAGCTGCTACTTTGCAGTGGCGCCTTCGACAACGACTACACCCAGAAAATCATTCTCGGTATCTCAAAGGATATCCTTGGTGACGTAGACGTAGCTTCAGTTATAAAGGTGTCGGTTTCTGACCTCGTTATAGATAAGAAGGATAAGGGCGACACTCCCGAGGCACTCAAGGAGATTGAAAAGCTCGTAGGCTGCGAGGAATTCAAGGAGCTTGCAAGAGAGATTACCGCCATAGCTCCACAGATTATAAAGAACTCTACACAAAAGGTTTTTGCAAATCAGAGCTACCTTTTCTCTATAAACAGTGGTTGTGGTCTTTCAACAATCGTATCTCTTTTTGCAGAGCTTGTAAGCGAGCTGTCTGTTTTCAGCTTCTCCGACGAGCCTTACATAGTTGAAGAAACCCTGCGTCAGCGTGGCGTTGCTGAGGCTCCCGATGCCTACCTGGGCAAGCTTGCAAGTCTTAAAAACGGGCGTCAGCGCCGTGGCGGACAGCTTTACTGTATCGACATAAGCGAGTGGATCGGAAAAACCAACGACAAGGAATTCCGTGATATGCTCTCGCTCGCTGCCGAGCATACCGAAAACAACATTTTCATATTCCGTATTCCGTTTATCGAGGGCAACGTTCTTCGTGAGGTTCAGGAGAGCCTCAATGATATGCTCTTTACAAGAGAGGTTTCCTTCACTCCGTACAATATGCCACAGCTCAAGGAATGCGCCGAGAGGACTTTTTCTTCAAACGGCTATTCTATGGAAGACGGCGCTTGGGATGTTTTTGAAACAAGAATTGCCGAGGAAAAGAGCGACGGCAGGTTCTACGGCATAAACACCGTTCACAAGGTTGTCAATGAAATCATCTACAAAAAGCTTGTTGCGAATGTCCAGGATGGCAAGGAAGACACCGTCATCCGCAAGTCGGATATTATATCGCTTGCACAGAGCTACGGTCAGCGTGACAAGACAGCCGGTGAGCTTCTCTCTGAGCTTGTCGGTATGGAAGATATCAAGAATAAGGTTCAGGAGATTGTTAACCAGATAAAGGTTTCTCTCAAGAATGATATTGATTCTCCTTGCCTGCATATGCAATTTATCGGCAACCCCGGAACAGGCAAGACCACCGTTGCACGAATCGTCGGAAAGCTTCTTAAAGAAAACGGCGTGCTTCGTAACGGAGACTTCTTCGAGTATAGTGGTCGTGACTTCTGTGGAAAGTTTATAGGCGAAACTGCCCCTAAGACTGCTAGTATGTGTCGTGACGCATACGGCTCTGTGCTGTTTATCGACGAGGCGTACTCGCTCTATCGTGGCGATTCTGATTCAAGAGATTTCGGCAGAGAGGCACTCGACACTCTTATTGCACAGATGGAAAATCATCGCACAGACTTTGTTGTAATTATGGCAGGCTACGCCGACGATATGGAAACTCTCATGAGTGGAAATATCGGTCTTAAGAGCCGTATGCCGTACACTATATCCTTCTCAAACTACACTCCGCCTGAGCTTTTCGAGATATTTAAAAAGCTACTCGCTGAGCATTTTGAGTATGACAGCAAGGTACTTTCAGAGGCTAAGGACTACTTTGAAAGCATACCCGAGAGTGTGCTTTCAGCAAAGGACTTCTCCAACGCTCGCTTTGTGCGTAACCTCTTTGAAAGAACCTGGAGTAAAGCGGCTATGCGTTCTAAGCTGCTTGGCGAAAATAAGTTTATCGTCACAGCCGAGGACTTTAAGCTTGCAACAGCCGAGAGAGAATTTTCTTCCATTATCGCAAAGAAGACTCGTTCACTTGGATTCAGATAATAATTATAGCCTGCAAGGTTTATTCCCTGCAGGCTTTTCTTTTGCATAAAAATACTGCCTGCTGAGAATTACTCGGCAGGCAGTTCGCTTTTATGTTATTCTAAATTTTCCTTCATATCAATATATCTCTTCATAATCTCTACTGCGCCGTCAATGCCGGTCTTTGAAGAGTTGATGCAAAGGTCATAGTTCTTAGCCTCGCCCCACTTTAAGTCTGTGTAGTAGTTAAAGTAGCTTGCACGACGCTTGTCGGTCTTTCTTATAAAATCCTCGACCTTGTTCTTTTCAATATCGTATCTTTCAAGAATACGCTTTTTCTTCTCGATGATGTTACCTGTTACAAAGAAGTTCACAACATTAGGATTATCTCTGAGAACATAGTCTGCACATCTGCCGACAATAACGCAAGGTTCCTGAGCAAGTGCTTTTATAGCCTCAAACTGTGCTAAGAAAATCTTATGGTTAAGTGGCATTTCGCCCGATGTAAGCCTGCCGTCAGAGCTTGGAGTATATGTGCCCATAACAAGAGAATATAGCAGACTTCCTGTGTAAGACTCATCATGCTTAACAAAGAGGTCCTCGCATATTCCGCTACGCTTTGCAGCTACGCCTAATAACTCCTTATCATAAAACGGTATGCCGAGCTGCTTAGCAAGCTCCTTACCGATTGCATGACCTCCACTACCGAATTCACGGCTGATTGTAATAACAGTTTTCATATGCGTTCCCTCCGCTTCAAAAGTATTCTTGGTATATATATTATATCACATTTTTCTCATTAAGTATACAATTATTCACGCGTCGATATAACAAATTTGTCCTAATGTTTTTGTGCATTGTTCACAGTGTCTGCAACAACTCGCCTTGAGATGCATATAATGTTACAGGTCGGCGTGCGCACAGAAAACGCCCTTGTCAGTTATGTCTATATAGCCGTAGGACGCCTTTTTAAAATCTCTTGGAGAAGACGCACTACCGGGATTCATAATATATATTCCGTCGTCGTATTCAAGATGCCTGCAATGAGTGTGCCCGAATAACATAACATTAATTTCGTTTTCCTTCGCAAGATAAAAAAGTCTGTCGGTAGAATACTTCACTCCGTGGTTGTGGCCGTGGGTGAACATAATTCTCACACCGTCAACCGATAGAATGTCTACATCTGGAGCAGACGACATAAAATCGCAGTTGCCCCTAACGTTGTAAATTCTCTTGTCGGGATACCTCTCACGCATACGGTCAAGCTCACGCTCTCCGTCGCCTAAAAATACATACGCATAGGCGTCCTTCTCAAGAATTTCTCTCATGGCACTCTCCCTGCCGTGAGTATCAGAAAAGACTATTATTCTTTTTGAAGCAGGCATAACCCTCGCCCCCTTTTATTACTTCGCAATTAGATTTTAACATATTACACAACTAATTTCAAGGAGGATACAGCTATGACACCACTAAACGAAAAGATTAAAAACCAGATGCTAAAAAACGTATCGCAAAAAACCGGCATGACAGAAGCTGAGCTAAAGGAAGCTTTAGAGAGTGGAAAGCTCGATTCGTTCACTAAGGGAATGTCGCAAGGCGATATAGAAAAGCTGACAAGTGCGCTTTCTAACCCCTCGCTTGCACAAAAAATACTCTCGACTCCGCAGGCACAGGAGATTATAAAGAAGCTGAAATCCTAGTGTAATTTCTAAAAAAGAAGGGAGGTCGACAGCTTGGACGACCTTATGCAAAAGCTTCAGGGTATACTCAGCGATAAAGAAAGCATGAAACAGCTAAGCGAGCTTGCGCAGATGTTCTCTCAGGGCGAAGGAAGTTCTGCACCCGACCTTTCTTCTACAATGAATAGCCCTCCCCCACCCAAGCCCGCCGAGCCGGAAATCGACTTCTCAAAGCTTATGGCTCTGCAAAAGGTTTTCTCTAAGGCGAGCGTGCCGGATAAAAACAGAGATTTTCTTCTTGCGCTAAAGCCACTTTTGAAGGAAGAAACACAAAAGAAAATCGACAGGCTTATTACGATTTTCAGGCTACTTAATATTCTGCCGATTATTAAAGAAATGAAGCTTTTGGGAGGTGACGGGCTTGGCATCATATAACGAGCAGGACAGCTTTGACAGAATGCAAAGAGAAGCAGTCGAGCGTGTAAGAGAAATGCAAAGACGTGCGCAGGGCATAAGTGCACAGCCTAGCCACAGTCACGAAAGCGAGCCTCCACCCAAACCCGATATCCCACCAAAAGAAGTCGGCCTTGCCTCGCTGCTTTCTGACATTAAAATTGATGAAGAAAAGGCGCTGATTGGGCTTTTAATCTATGTGCTTTATAAAAACGGCTGCGACTCAAAGCTTATGCTCGCACTCGGATATCTCCTTCTTTGAAAAAAGTTTTGATAACTTGATAAAAAGTCTTTTAATCCGACTTAAACTGTGCTATAATAAACTAAATAGTACTCGTTTTATAGAACTATAAGAAAGGTCGGATTTTATGAACAACACCGTCAAGATTAGAGTTTTCGGTAAGGACTATATCCTCAACACCGAAGAAACAGAAACCTACGCGCTTAAGCTTTCTGCACTTTTGAACCAAAAGCTTGAGAAGGTTGTAAAGAGCTCATCGAGTATGTCAAAGCTCGATGCCGCTGTGCTTGTTGCGCTCGACAGCGTTGACGAAGCTTACAAGGCAAGTGCAAACCTTGAGAATATCCGTATCCAGATTAAGAAATATGCCGACGAGGCAGATAGAGCCAAGGAACAGGTAGCCAGCCTCGAGGAAGAAAACAAGGCTCTTACAGAAAAGCTTTCTGCGCTGGAAAAAGAAATCGCTGTCAGAAAAGCTCTTAACCCAAGAAAGCTTTAATAATGGCTGAGATACTATCGCCCTGCGGGAGTGCCCAGTCTGTCGAGGCGGCACTCGGCTGTGGCTGTGACGCAATATATGTCGGCTCTGAAGTTTTTTCGGCCAGACAAAACGCCAAGAACTTTACATACGACGAGCTAAAAGAAGCTATAGAAACCTGCCATAGAAACGGCGTGCTTGTATACCAGGCGATAAACACGCTGTTCTTTGACAGCCAGCTCAAAGATGTTATAACAGAGCTTAAAAACGCCTGCGAACTCGGTGTTGATGCAATAATCACACAGGATTTAGGCATTATCGGACTTGTAAAAAAGCTATGCCCGAGCCTGCCTATACACGCCTCGACGCAAATGAGCATTCACACAAAAAACGGCGTGCTTCTTATGAAGGAGCTCGGCTTTTCACGAGTTGTGGTGTCAAGAGAATTATCGCTTGATACCTTAAGTGAGCTGTGTCGCCAAGGAGTCGAAATTGAAGCCTTCGTGCACGGCGCACTTTGTATGTCCGTTTCGGGACAGTGCTATATGTCAGCTCTTATCGGCTCGAGAAGTGCAAATCGTGGTCTTTGTGCACAGGCATGCAGACTGCCCTTCTCGGCTTGTGATAACGGTAGCTGTGACCTTTCGCTAAAGGATATGTCGCACATCTCGTACGCCGGAAAGCTAAAGGAAATCGGTGTCGCCTCTCTTAAAATAGAAGGCAGAATGAAGCGCCCTGAGTATGTCGCAGCCTCTACAAACGCTTGCAGGCTGTCACTTGACGGCAAGGAATACGACGACGAGCTTCTTAGAGCCGTTTTCTCAAGAAGTGGCTTTACTAACGGCTATATCGAAGGAAAGCTCGGCAGAGATATGTTCGGCACAAGAGGCAAGGATGACGTTACTTCTGCAAAGGACGCCTTCCCAAAGCTTCACGAGCTTTACAGAAAACCGTATAAGCGCTTCACTATAGACTTTGATGTTACTGTAAAAAACAGCGAGCCTGTGCAGGTTTTAGCTAAGAGCAGCGACGGATTATTCACTACCATAATCGGTGAAGAGCCGGAAAAAGCAATTAACAGAGAGCTCACGCGCGAGCTTTTGGAAAAGCAGCTTTCAAGACTCGGCTCGACCATATATACCCTCGGCAACGTTAACTGCGATATAGGGGCAGGGCTCACAGTATCGCCTTCTGCACTAAACGAGCTTCGCAGACGTGCGTGTGACGAGCTTGACTCACAAAGAGCTACATCCAACAACAAGGCACGGTTTTCGCCTTGCGAGATAAAAAAGCCTTCTAAATTCACAAGCGACAAGCAAACTCTCAGGCTCGACCTGCGCTACGCTTCACAGCTTGAGGGCCTAGAGCTTGACGGCATAGAGCTTGTATCATTGCCACTTAGCGAAATAAGCAAGCTTGATACAATTTCTCCAAAGCTTTCAGCGTATATGCCACGCTTTGACTTTGACGAAAAAGCCACAGCAGAACTCTTGTCTAAGCTTTGTGACAGAGGACTTAAGCATATAACAGCAACAAACCTCTCACACATCTATACTGCAAGAGGTTATGATGTTACTATGCACGCAGACTTTGGACTAAACGTGACAAACTCATATTCTGCCGAGGCTTTGGCAGAGCTTGGTGTAAGCGATATAGTCGCATCCTTTGAGCTTACTGCTAAGCAGCTTTGTGCGATATCCTCGCCTATACCAATGGGAGCGATTGTTTTTGGAAGATTGCCTTCAATGCTCACCGTCAACTGCCCTGTAAAGCAAGCTGTCGGCTGTAAGAATTGCACGGGCAGACTCACCGACAGAACGGGCAGAAGCTTTGAAATATGCTGTCACAAGGACTACGTAGAAGTCTTAAACTGCGAGCCTCTCTACCTTGCAGACAAGCTTTCAGACTTTAGCAGTCTTAAGTTTATAACCCTTAAGTTCCACAAGGAAAAGCCTTCGGAGATTTCTGATATTCTTAGAAGCTACAGACTTTGTGCAGAGCCTCAGGGCAAAATTACAAGAGGCCTATACTACAGAGGAATAATATAAAAACGGAGCTGAACTGAATTGACACTTAAAATCAAAAAGCTTAATGAAAATGCAATTATCCCAAAGCGAGCTACATCGGGTAGTGCAGGTTATGACCTTTCAGCCTGCCTTGCTGAGCCTATCGAGATAAAGCCAGGCGAGATTAAGAAGATTTCTACCGGCATAAGCTGTGAGCTTGTAAGCGACATAGACGCGGTACTTCTCATCTATGCAAGAAGCTCGCTTGCAACGAAGCACGGCATTACCCTCGCTAACTGCGTCGGCGTTGTCGATAGCGATTATCGTGGAGAAATCCTCGTCGCAATGATTAATCATTCTACCGAGCCTTACACTATTACCCATGGCGAGAGAATTGCCCAGCTTGTTATAACACCGGTACTGCTGCCCACAGTCGAAGAAGCAAGCGAGCTTACCGACACACAGCGTGGTGAGGGTGGCTTTGGCTCGACCGGAAAAGCATAGTCACAAGGAGAAAAGAAAATGTCTGACTTAAGAGAAATAGACGTATCTCTCATAAGAGATACTATCTCACAGCTTTGTATCAAAGCAAATCTCTATCTCCCAAAGGATTTAGAGGACTGCATAAGCTGTGCGAGAAGCTGCGAGCAGTCGATAGTCGGCAAGGGCGTTTTTGATGACCTTATTGACAATATCGAGGCTGCAAAAAAAGAACAAATCGCAATCTGTCAGGACTGCGGTATGGCTGTAATATTTATTGATATAGGTCAGGATGTGCACTTTATCGGTGGAAGCCTCTATGACGCAATCAACGATGGCGTTGCTGACGGCTACACTAAGGGCAATCTGCGCTCATCGGTTGTTTCTGACCCACTAGAGAGAGTCAACACCGGCAACAACACTCCCGCTGTTATTCACACAAGAATAGTAGAAGGCAGCAAGGTTAGTATTACCGTTGCACCGAAGGGCTTTGGTAGTGAGAATATGTCCTCGCTTAAAATGTTCACGCCGTCGGCTACTACTGATGATATTATAAACTTTGTTGTGGATACCGTTGCAAAGGCAGGCTCTAACCCTTGCCCACCGATTGTTGTCGGGGTAGGCATTGGTGGCGATTTTGAAAAGTGCGCTTACCTTGCTAAAAAGGCACTTTGCAGAAGTGTTTCAAAGAGAAACGAAAAGGAATTATACCGTGAGCTCGAAGAAAAAATGCTGGAGAAAATCAATCTCCTCGGCATAGGCCCTCAGGGCTTCGGTGGAACTGTGACAGCACTTTGTGTTAATATTGAGCAGGCTCCGACGCACATCGCAGGCCTGCCGGTATCGGTCAACGTAGGCTGTCACGTCACAAGACACGCTCACGCAGAGCTATAAATCGCCTTGTTTCTTCCTTTATAACAGGTGACAGAATAATAAGAGCTGTAAGGTTCGGCAATGCCATAAGCCCGTTTAAAACATCTGAAACGAGCAGTGCAGTGTCGGGCCTTATTACACACCCAAAGTAGGTTATGTAGCAAAATAAGAGCGAGAACAAAAGCTTGCTGTAGCGCCATTTTACAATGTAGCAAAACGCATTACTGCCAATCTGCGAAAACCCACATATGCTCGCAAATGCAAATAGTATTATAGCAAGCGAGCATACTACCTCTCCAACCCTGCCCAGCGAGCAAGAGAATGACTCCCATATACTCTCCTTTCCGGTTGCGAGTATAACAACAGCTGTGAGAGTGCCTATAATAAAGGTATCTGCAAAAACCTCGAGCATACACCATGCACCCTGCTCCGAGGGAGTTTTTACATTGCTTTTTGCATGCACCGAGCAGGTTGTTCCAAGCCCTGCTTCTGTAGAGAAAATTCCCCTACGAAATCCAACCATCATCGAACCGAGTATTCCACCGGATACAGCCTTGGGGCAAAACGCTTCTGTTACGATAACAAAAAGCGACGAAAGAATGTTCCCCCTCGAAGCGATAAGGCAAGCTACACAGCCACCGATATACAAAAGAGTCATAGCAGGCACAAGCTTTAACGACAAAGAAGCAAGAGCCTTTATTCCACCCATAGAAACAATAAGCACAAGCGAGCCTGCGACAATTCCGCAGGCTATTTTTGATGCCGAAAATGTATCGCTTAAAGCCTGCGACATAGCACTGCCCTGCGCCATATTGCCCATTCCGAGCGAGGCTCCCACGAGTAAAACGGCGTACAGCACGCCTGCCTTTTTAGAACGCATTGCCTTTTCGATATAATGCATAGCCGAGCCGTCATAGCCGTTCTTGCCCTTCTTTCTAAATCGTACAGAAAGCACACCTTCGGCATAAGCGAGCATCATTCCTATGACGCCTGCTACCCACATCCAGAAAATTGCGCCTGCTCCACCGATTGATATGGCTGTGGCAACTCCGATTATACTGCCTGCTCCTATCGTTGCAGAAAGTGACGAAAAAAAGCTGGCAGTAGCCGAGATAGAATTGCCCTCGGTTTGTAATTTCCTTCTTGAAAAAATCGTGCTTTTTATTATCGTCGGAAGATTTGTCACCTGCAAAAATCCGTTTGAAATGCTCAGGTATACTCCGACAGCTAATATAAAGACAATCGTCGGCATGCCGAAAACTGCATCTCTTACTGCACAAATAAGTTCCATTATAAATTCTCCTTCGGCAATTTACTTGTGCAATGTATTTTCTTCCTAAAAAGGCTATATTATATAATATATAAACTCTTGCACAAGGGAGGGCGTGACTTGAAGATATATAGACAAAGTCCAAAGGGGCTTGGCTTTATACGGCTTTCGCTGCTGCTTTTGAGCATCGGCGTCATAATAACAGCGACTATATATCTTGTCCGTTATCCTATGCTTATGTATATTGTGATAGGAATATTCTGCTTTGGAGCATTTTTCGTGGGAGCAATTCTCCTGCCTCTTTATATGTCAAATATGAAATATATGATTACCGATGAATGTGTAGTAAAGCTTTGTGGTGTGATATTTAAGAAAAGAAGCTACCTCTCTGTAAGAAGCATACAGTATGTAACACGGCTTTCTCCACCTTTTTCCCGATACACCGGGCTTAGCTTTATTAAAATCTATTCGCAGGGCAGAAGCATGCGACTATGCCTTCTCGATGAGGAGGACTCGCTTGAGATCTTCTTTCTCATAAGCAAGAGCATACGAAAGGAGCATTATGACAAGCACAGCTCATAGCTACAAGGGAATCTTCAGGTCAAGACAACACCCTATAAAAATCCTTAGCTACACTACAAGAAGCTTCTGGCTTATACTCATACCTCTCACCAGAGATTTTATCGCTTCACGCTATGACATAGCATCCTGGCTCTATGGCTCGTGGCTTAGTATACTGACAATTATAGTGATATTTCTATACGCATTCTTTCGGTGGTATCTTGTCACCTATCGTATCGAGGATGACTGTATAGTATGCAGAAACGGCATATTCGGGCTTTGGGAAACAAAGCTTTACTTTTGCGCTGTTTCCTGCGTGTCATCCGTGCAAACACCACTTAACCGTATCTTCAGAGCAAGCACAATATATCTCTGCTCTCACACATCAAAGTGCCACGCAATAAAGCTCACTATGAAGTGCTCTGATACACTAAGGCTTTTCTCTCGGTTCAAGGACGAGCGCTCGGCAGTCTTTTGCTTTCGCCCAAAGAAAACCCACCTCGCAGTTTTCTCCTTGCTTTTTTCGTCATCGCTGTCAGGGCTTATACTTGTGGCAACCTTTGTAATACAGTCCAGCAAGCTCATAAGCAAAAAGCTGGAGCAGGATATTCGACTCGGCCTTTCTGAGCTTGGCTCGAGCGTTTCTACCCTGCCACAAAGCCTTGAAAAAATATCCGTAATCGTTATGGCGTGCTTTCTGTCGCTGATGTCGCTTTCCTTTATCGCAAATCTTCTGCGTCACGCAAGCTTTTCTGTAAAGAAAATCGGTGGCAGGCTTTTTGTAGAAAGCGGACTTTTCACAAGACGCTCCCACATACTAAGCCTTGAGCTTGTAACCTACTGCGATATTCAGCAAAACCTCCTGATGAAGCTGTTTAGAGTATGTTCTGTGCGAATTTTCTGTTCAGGCTACGGGAAGCATAACCGTGAACTCAATGTTCTTGTGCCAATCACAACCATAGACCGAGTGAAAAGCTCTCTAAGATTACTCCTCCCCAATCATCGTCATACAAAAGCCGACACTCCTGCCATACGAAAAAGCCCACTATCATACGTATGGTTGCCACTTGTTTTAGAGATAATAGCAGTAGCTGTCACTATCCTTGCCTATAGGCTTACTTTCATAGTAGCAGGTGCGATACAGCTGTTTTTGATAATATCTCAACTGCCGATAATCTGGCTTTTCATAGCAAGGCTGGTCGCATTGTTTACAACCTCTATAGGCTACGAAGACGGCATATTAAGGCTCCACATATGCAAGCTCTATAGATTTCACAAAATATCACTCCCCGTAGAGCATCTATCAGGCTTTCTAATAAAGCAAAGCCCCTTCCAGAAACGCAAAAATCGTTGCACCGTAAAAATCTACGTCGCAACAAGCACAAAAAACAAATTCGTTGCCAAAAGTCTGCCACTTGATAAAGTCGAATCAATAGCCAGCAAAACGGGCGTTTTTTGTCAACTCCGATAATAAATTTTAGGGTTTTCACCCTCTTTTCTGTAAGTTTTGGAGAAACGCAAAAAAGCCCTTGACAAAACCCGCTTGTTGTTTTATAATATATAAGTCGCTATGAGCTTTTATATATATGGCGGCATAGCTCAGCTGGCTAGAGTACTCGGTTCATACCCGATTGGTCGTGTGTTCGAATCACACTGCCGCTACCATCTGAAAACTCAGCTTTTTAGCGACAGCGTTCAGCTGATGAACGCTAAATATGGCCCGTTGGTCAAGTGGTCAAGACGGCGCCCTTTCACGGCGCAATCATGGGTTCGACTCCCGTACGGGTCACCACAAAAAACCTCGTTCTTTTGAGCGAGGTTTTTTTATTATATCCGCTCCTGTCGGAACAGGTGATATATGCCTTACGGCAAATGCATCATTAATATTAAGTCGCCGAGCCAAAAGCCCGACGGCTTGTTTTATTGCTCACCACTTTCAGATGTTGAGTTTTTGAGATGAATGTGGTATAATGACTAAACTAGGAGATGAAAGCATGAACATAGCACCATACACAGATAACATAAATGAATACCTGAAAGAAGATAACATCATTGATTTTACTAACGAGGATATCATTCAGCTTGCGGAGTCATTATATCAAAACGCCGATAACGAAACCGAGTTTATCAAATCTGCTTACGAATTTGTAAGGGATAAAATCTCTCATTCGGCAGATATAAACGAGGATAGAATTACCTGTTCGGCGTCCGAGGTTTTAAGTGCGAAACATGGCATTTGTTTTGCAAAATCTCATTTGTTAGCTGCATTGCTTCGCTGTAAAGGTGTTCCCGCGGGAGTTTGCTATCAGAAAATCAATTTTAGCAACGAAACATCGCCTGTTCTTGTATATCACGGACTTAATGGTGTTTTTGTAAAAGAATATAATAAATGGATACGCCTTGATGCGAGAGGCAATAAAGAGGGCATAGATGCACAGTTTTCGTTAGATACAGAGATACTTGCTTTTCCTATTCGTGCAGAAATAGGAGAGGAAGACGGATTTGTAATTTATCCAAATCCCGATGCTAAGATTGTCGAAAATCTAAGGAATAATAAAACAAGAACAGCTCTTTGGGATGACTTGCCGACTGAGCTTGCGTACAATATAAAATAGCAGTAATGCTTCGTTGCGCCCCTAAAAAACAAAAATCTGCCGTTGTGTTTTTACTTCACAACGGCATTTTCATTGTATTCTTTCTTGGCAGCATTGCCAAATTTGATAAACATATTGTGAATATGCATAAACACTTTTGTTAAAAATCAAGTAATCGTTGTAATATTTACTGATTTTTGGAAAAGTTATTGACAATAACGGCTTTGTGTGCTACAATAAACGCACAACATAAATTACCCGTGGGGGAGTAGTGGCGCAGACTTGCAAGCAAGCAGCGTGGCAAATCAACATCCTGATGTTTTACATCTGGTTTGTCTTAAACAACGAGACTCACATATTGCTGGAATAGCTGTATGTGCGTCGGAAATATGATTATTAACCGAGTATAGCTTTTCAGCTGTATTCGGTTTTTTGTTGAGAAAAAACAGCTCGATGTGAAAGGACGGTTAATAGTATGTTTATTGAAATCAGTCAAATCAGAAAATCATTCGGTGAGGGTGACAGCCGTGTAGAGGTGCTCAAGGGCATTGACGTGGGAATTGAAAAGGGAGAATTCTGCGTGCTGCTGGGGCCGTCAGGCTCAGGCAAATCAACACTCCTGAATATTATCGGTGGAATTGATAATGCCGACAGCGGATATATTTCCATAGGCGGTGAAAAAACTGAAGGAATGAGCGAAAAAGCACTTTCCCTTTATCGCAGAAAGCATCTCGGCTACATATTTCAGATGTATAACCTTATTCCAAATCTCAATATCAGAGAAAATATCGAGGTCGGCGCATATTTAAGCGATAACCCTCTTGATGTAGATGAACTTCTCAATATTCTCGGACTTTATGAACACCGTCATAAGCTGCCTAATCAGCTTTCGGGCGGACAGCAGCAGCGTACTGCTATCGGGCGTGCTATTATTAAAAATCCCGATATTCTCCTTTGCGATGAGCCGACAGGTGCACTTGATTTCAAAACCTCAAAAGAAATTTTAAAGCTTATCGAGGACGTAAACAAACAATACGGCAACACAATTATTATGGTAACTCACAATGACGCAATAAAAAATATGGCTGACAGAGTGATTAAACTCCATGATGGTATGATAAGAAAAAACTATCTCAACGAAGTAAAGCTTACTGCCGAAGAGCTTGATTGGTAAGGAGGAATAGCTTTATGAAAAATCCTCTTATTAAACGCTTTCCTCGTGAACTTAAAGCCGAGCTTGGAAAATGGATTGTGCTGTTTGTTTTTATTACAGGTATGATTGGTATTGTTTCGGGTTTTCTTATCGGTGGCGAAAGCATGGTGCTTACCTTTAATGAAAACTTTGAAAAATACAACATAGAGGACGGAAATTTTGAGCTGTCCGAACAAGCCAAAGAAACCCTCTATAATAAATTTGAAGAGCAGAATATAGCACTTTACGAAAACTATTACTTTGAAAAAGAAACCGATGATTTTGACAGCACCCTCCGCATTTTTAAGAACCGTAATGATGTCAACAAGGTGTGTCTTATGTCAGGCGAAATGCCCGACAGCGAAAACGAAATCGCTATCGACAGAGTTTATGCGAAAAACAATAATGTAAATGTGGGCGATACTATTTCGGTAGACGGAGAAAAGCTTACGGTAAGCGGCTTTGTTGCACTTACCGATTATTCCACACTTTACAAAAGTCCCTCGGATATGTTGTTTGACTCAATTAAATTCGGCGTGGGAATTATGAGCGACGACGGTTTTGAAAATACAGATAAGGATATACATTACTGTTATTCGTGGGTATATGATGAAAAGCCCGAGGATGATAAAGCGGCAAAGGATAAATCTGAAGATGTGCTTGCGCTGCTTGTTCAAAATGCGCCTGTAACTCAATTTATCCCGGCATATTTAAATCAGGCTATTCATTTTGCAGGCGATGATTTAGGTACGGATACTGTTATGCTCGAATATTTCCTTTATATTATGATAGCGGTAATTGCTTTTGTTTTCGCAATTACAACAAGCAACACCATAGTAAAGGAAGCAAATGTAATCGGCACACTCCGAGCGTCAGGATACACAAAAGCCGAGCTTATTGTTCACTATCTTACTATGCCGACAATTATAACGCTTATATCGGCAGTTGTAGGAAATATCCTCGGATATACTGTATTAAAGGATTTCGGAACAAATCTGATGTATAATTCCTACAGTCTGACAACATATATACCTCGCTGGAATGCAGGAGCCTTCATAAGAACAACAGTAATTCCCGTATGCATTATAATTCTTATAAATTTTGTAATTCTTTGGAGTAAGCTCAGACTCTCACCACTCAAATTCATACGCCGTGACCTTAGCAAAAAAGGAAAGAAAAAGGCAGTGCGCCTTAATACAAAATTAGGTATTCTTACCCGTTTCAGAATAAGGGTGATTTTGCAGAATATCCCTAACTATATTATGATATTCTTGGGAATATTCCTTGCAGATATTATACTTCTTTTCGGCTGCGGATTAAATCCCCTTCTTGAACATAATCAGAACACTATTGTAGAAAATATGATTGCCGATTATCAGTATGTTCTGAAGATGCCGATAGAAACCGATTGTGAGAATGCGGAAAAATACTGCACAGACAGCCTTAAAACAACAGATGAAAAGTTCATTATTGAAGATGTAACGATTTACGGAATTTCGCCTGACAGCAAGTATATAAGTGCCGATTTAGATGAAGGCTTTTACATTTCTTCAGCCTTTGCCGCAAAGCATAAGCTTACATCAGGCGACAGCACTACCTTGTGCGATACTTACGAAAACAAGAATTATACCTTTGAGATTGACGGTGTTTATGATTATCCTGCGGGACTTGCAGTATTTATGAATATAGACAAGTTCAACGAAATTTTCGGAAACGAGCCCGACTATTACAGTGGATATTTCAGCAATACAGAAATTGAAGGCATCGAAGATTTCGTTGCTGCGAAAATCACCGCAGACGATTATACAAAAACCTCTCGTCAGCTGATGGTAAGCTTTGAAGGATTGTCAGGATTGCTTGCAGGCTTTGGCATTATTGTGTTTATGATGATAATTTATCTGCTTTCAAAAATCATTATCGAGAAGAATGCTCAATCCATATCTATGACCAAAATTTTGGGATATTCAAACAGCGAAATAAACAGCCTGTATATAACCTCCACAGCTATTGTGGTTGTGCTTTCAATGCTCGTTACAATTCCGCTTACCGACATTGCAATGACTTATATTCTGCCTGCGGCTATGGCAAGCTATTCGGGATACTTTTTCTACTATATGCCTACCGAAGTGCTTATTGCAACATTTGTTATAGGAGTTATAAGCTACGCCGTTATCGCATTTTTACAGACGAGAAAGGTTAAGAAAATCCCTCTTGATACGGCACTGAAAAATGTAGAATAAAAATGTGATGCGTGTTTTCAAAACACAACCACATATCCAAACCCGCAACCAACAAACAAGAGTTCGTCTATATTCAGCTTCCGTCACCACAAAAAACCTCGTTCAATCGAACGAGGCTTTTTATTATGCTTATTTTCTATCTTCTGGATAATTCGGGGTGAGCGATTTTTATCGCTTCCTTGTCCTTGTACATAATTCCATCTGCTTCGTTGTAGATATCGATATACCCCTCGGAAAAGCTTCCTGATGCATAACCCAGCGCGATGCTAAGCGGTATTGGGCTTCCATTATAACGAGTACACGCCACGCGTACGTTTTCTATCTCGGCTGTAACAATGTCAACCTTTGGCGAAATGTATATAACGGCGAATTCGTCGCCACCTATACGGTACACTCCGTAGGCAGATTTAAGATTCTCTAAAAGCACCTCTGCCGCAGCTCTGATAAGCTTGTCGCCTTCTGCGTGTCCGTAGTTATCGTTTATTACCTTGAGTCCGTTAAGGTCACCTATGATAAAGCCGACAATAATCTTCTTGGATTGGTACTTCTTTTTCATATGCTCTATCTGCATTTCAAAGCCGTTTTTGTTCTTTACGTTAGTTGCAGTATCCCAGTATGCTTGCTCCTTAAAGGTCTTGGCAGGGTCGTTTACTGTCACGAAAAGGCCTATGCAGACTATTGTAATTCCCGCACCTGTCAAGAGCAGCTCGGGGATTATCGCTTGGGACACTACCATAACTATCAAAAGTATGGTTGTCGGAAGAACAGCGAACTTCACATTTATGTCGAGTCTTCCAACCTTTGATATTGATATTACAAGGCATGCTATACAGTAGACCATAAAAATTCCGTAGCCCGAAATCGCAAGCGGGCCGTAGCTGTAATTGGTGCCATTCCCCTCTACATATTCTATTGGCAGGATAAATGTGAGAATTACAAATATCGTCAGCGGAATATACCCGATTATGCGAAACCTTCTTCTAAGGTTAAGTGGCATGGTAAGCTTTATTACATAATTGTAAAACTCCATTGTAAACATCATTCCAAAGTAATAGAAGATAAAATGGAGAATCTTGTTTAAGTAATACGGCACAGTATCGAGATTATTAACGGTAATAACGGTTATAAGGTCAAAGATTACATGTCCAAGTCCGAACAGCGCTACTCTTATGAAGGTAGCATCTGTTCCCTTTACGTGGTGAAATGCCTTGTAGGAAATCAAAAAGATAAGCACAAGCATGCACACGATTTCCTCACGAATAATAAGCACTGCCAAGCTATCGCCCCCTTAGTTTACCATCATAAAATTTACTTCTTAAGGTATTATAGCAGAGCAAGTGCAACAATAGTGCAACAAATTTCGCTATTTTTTAAAAACATTTAAATTCTTATAAGCCATATATGACATTGTAAAACGATTTCTTGACATAATTTTTTTATCAAGGCTATTTGCTCATTGTTCTTTAGAGCAAAACGTGCTATAATTCTTGCACAATTCTAAGTCACCTATCAATAAAAACCCTTGAAAGGATGAAGGTAATGAACAGATATCAAATTACCCTTGATGTAACTGAAATTAACGACAAAAAGACTTTAAAAATTCTTATACCGGTGGGTATATGGTTTGTTTTTGTGGTAGGCTCGCTCCTGCTGTCCGTGTTTGGCCCAAAGGATATGTCGGATACGTTTTTCATGGTTTTTGGGCTTATGATGTTTATGTTTATTCCGGTAATTACCGTGACCTTTATATTTGCTTTCAAACGCAGGAAACAGCTTAAAAAGAGAATTGATGCCGTGTTCGACGTTGTTGACGGAAAGGTGTTTTTGTTCGGCAGAGAGGTTGTTATTTCAATAAACGCTACAGTAAATACAAAATATGTAGATTTAACATATCATAGCGCAATACTCTTTAATATGTCTACCGGATATGGACTTAAGGGTGATGAAAGAATCCGCTTTATACATTTTGTAGCAGACAACAACATCCCTGCATGCCAAGAGGGTCTGGCTTGGCCAAAAAATCCAATACGACTGCCCGAGGCTGACAACTACGACTACGAGCTGTATGTTCATAACCGCTAAGGTATTTAAAAAGTAAGTAGGAGGCGTTTGATGTAGCTTTTTTGTGCACAGAAAGAATAAACCGACGCTTTTTGATAACCCTTTTATTAAGATGATTGTATTTTGAAATTTTCTAATTTTTTTCAAAAAGGGCTTGTCAAACGTATACTAATATGGTATGCTATTATCAAGCAATAAAATCTACAAAAGGAGTTTTGATTATGAACATAACAAAGGATATTTTCTATGTAGGCGTTAACGACCACAGCATTGATCTTTTTGAAGGGCAGTATGTTGTTCCTAATGGTATGGCGTACAACTCGTATGTGATTATGGACGAGAAAATCGCTGTAATGGATACTGTCGACGCTTCCTTTACTCACGAGTGGCTTGATAACATTGACCTTGTGCTAAAGGGCAGGAAGCCTAGCTATCTTGTTGTTCAGCATATGGAGCCGGACCACTCTGCGAACATTGTAAGCTTTATGAAGACTTACCCCGATACAACTATAGTTTCGTCACAGAAAGCCTTTGTGATGATGAAAAACTTTTTCGGCAATGACTTTTCAGACAATCGCATAGTAGTTGGCGAAGGTGACACACTCTCACTCGGTAGACACACGCTTAATTTTGTTACTGCTCCTATGGTGCATTGGCCGGAGGTTATTGTTACCTATGACAGCTATGACAAGGTTCTTTTCTCTGCTGACGGCTTTGGAAAGTTCGGTGCACTCGACGTCGACGAGGAATGGGCATGCGAGGCCAGACGCTACTACATCGGCATTGTAGGAAAGTACGGTGCGCAGGTTCAGGCACTTCTCAAAAAGGCTTCGACTCTCGATATTGAGAAGATTTGCCCACTCCACGGCCCTGTTCTTACAGAAAATCTTGGCTACTATCTTAACCTTTACAACATCTGGTCTAGCTATGATGTCGAAAGCGATGGCATCGTTATTGCTTACACCTCTGTATACGGCAACACCAAGAAGGCTGTTATGCTCCTTGCCGAAAAGCTCAAGTCAAACGGTTGCCCTAAGGTAGTGGTAAACGACCTTGCAAGATGCGATATGGCAGAAGCTGTAGAAGACGCCTTCCGTTACGGCAAGCTGGTTCTGGCAACAACAACCTACAACGCAGAAATCTTCCCATTTATGCGCGAATTTATAGCCCACCTTACAGAGCGAGGCTTCAAGAACAGAACTGTTGCGTTTATCGAAAACGGCAGCTGGGCTCCTCAGGCGACAAAGGTTATGAAGCGTATGCTCGAAAACTGTCCAAACCTCAGGTACGCTGAAAACGAGGTTTCAATTTTCTCGGCTCTTAGCGATGAAAGCACAAGCCAGCTCGAAGCGCTTGCAAACGAACTTTGCATGGAATACCTCGCACAGCAGGGCAAGACTGCAACCAAAAATGATTTATCCGCCCTTTCGACAATCGGCTACGGACTGTATGTTGTTACCTCAAATGACGGCAAGAAGGATAACGGACTTATAGTGAATACTGTCTCTCAGGTGAGCGAGAATCCTACAAGAATCGCTGTTACCATAAACAAGCAGAACTACTCTCACCACGTTATAAAGCAAACAGGCATTATGAATGTAAACTGCCTCACAGAGAGTGCGCCATTCTCAGTTTTTGAAAGCTTCGGCTTTAAGAGTGGAAGAACAGAAAACAAGTTTGATAACGCCGAGGTGCTTCGCTCGGATAATGGACTTGTCTTTCTTTCAAGAAATATAAATTCGTTTATCTCGCTAAAGGTAGAGCAGTATGTTGACCTTGGCTCGCACGGAATGTTTATTTGCGAGATAACAGAAGCAAGAGTAATAAGCGACGAAAAGAGTATGACCTACGCTTACTACCACGAGAACGTAAAGCCAAAGCCGGAAGTCCAGGGCAAGAAAGGATTTGTCTGCAAGATTTGTGGCTATATCTACGAGGGCGACACTCTCCCCGATGACTTCATCTGCCCACTTTGCAAGCACGGTGCAATCGACTTCGAGCCTATAGTATAATAGAATAGCAAAGGGCAGCTGCTTAGTGTAATCACCATATAGAAATGTTTAATCCCACCGTTTTTTAACCGTGGGATTAACTGCTTTTATAAAGAGATGGAAGTCGCCCAAAGGGGACTCCCTTTTATACCCTTTGTTTTATTTATGACGCCTTCCCTCGCCTGCTACCTGCCTCTTGCGATAGGAGAGCTTTCTGTACTCTGTCGGAGTGACACCTGAAAACTCCTTGAACAGCTTTGCAAAGTGACTTTCCGTCGCAAAATACAGCACGTTCGCAATCTGCGCTACCGTGTAATCGGTATGCCTTAGCATAAGCTTTGCCTCATCGATTTTCTTTTCGTTGATGTAGGTCTTGAGAGTTACGCCGACCTCAGAATGAAAATGTCTTGAAAAATACGTCGGACTACAGCCTGCTGCCTTCGACACCTCTTCAAGTGTAAGCTTTGAGTGGAGATTGTCATAGATATAGTCAATCCCCTTCATTACAGGCTTTGAAAAAGGCATTTTCCTCCTCAGCCTTCCCATAAGACCTGTGTATTCGCTGACAACCTCCCAGTGAAGCTTTTTAATCTGCTCAACACTTGTACAGCTGTCAACTCGATTTATGTATGCGTCACTCAAGGTGTAGGCTTCTTCCATTTCAAGTCCACCCTCGATGCAGTATCTTGTAACAAACGCAACCGTAATGACAAGGTGATACTTTAGATTTCTAAGCTCATCCGGACTGAGCCTGCCGAGTCCCTCTGAGTCAAGTGGCTTGTAGAGCTTTTTAACCTCGCTTAAATTACCAAGTTGTATGTTACGATAGAAAGCCATTTCTCTGTCGTACGGAAGATGGCTTACACGATATTCTCTGTTGTTATATACCAGTGACAAAAGCTCCTTGCTATCCATAAAATGCCCTCCGTTTTTAGTTGTTACACATATTATAGCACACATTGAGCAAAAATGCGATATGTAAGACAAAATTTTGCTGTGATTTTTTGCCTTTTGATATTAAAATTAAAACACAGACGCAGGCGCACCTGCAAATTTGTACGTATTATTTTTATTGGGAGGTATTTTTATGCTTAAGAAAACTTCAACAAGACTGCTTAGCCTTATTTTAGCTATGAGTATGCTTTGTATGGCAGGCTGTCAAAACGATGATAGCTCATCTAAGGGCACAAGCACACCTGACAGCTCTGTAGCAGACAGTTCTACAGCAGACAGCTCTACACCTGACAATTCCGAGGGAACAACGCCACAGCTTGACGGCTATAATCTTCTCTGGAGTGACGAATTCGACGGTGAAGCACTCGACGAGACTATCTGGAACTACGAGCCACACGAACCTGGCTGGACTAACGAAGAGCTCCAGGAGTACACAACTTCTACAGATAACGTATTTATAAGAGACGGAAAGCTCGTTATCAAGGCTATCAAGACACAGACAGAATCCGGTGGAGATTACTACACCTCCGGTAAGGTTACAACCCAGAACAAGAAGGACTTTATGTACGGCAAGGTATGCGTTAGTGCAAAGGTTCCTGAGGGACAGGGACTGTGGCCTGCAATCTGGATGATGCCTACAGTCGAGAGCTTCTATGGCCAGTGGCCAAAGTGTGGAGAAATCGACATTATGGAAGTTCTGGGTAACAATACAAGCGTAGCATACGGCACACTCCACTATGGTGAGCCTCACGCTGAACAGCAGGGCACCTACGAGCTTGAGGGAACAACCTTCTCCGAGGACTTCCACGAGTTCTCTGTAGAATGGGAGCCTGGCGAATTCCGTTACTATATTGACGGCAACCACTACCTCACAATAAACGACTGGTTCACAGCAGTAAACGGCGAAGACGAAAAGCCTTATCCTGCACCATTCAACCAGACATTCTTTGTTCAGCTCAACCTCGCAGTTGGTGGAACATGGCCCGGAAACCCTGACGAGACTACAAACTTTGATAAGGCTGAATTTGAAGTTGACTATGTAAGAGTTTACCAGAAGGATTCATACGATACAAACGTTACTAAGCCTGAAAAGAATTTCAAGGAACCTGACGAGACAGGCAACTACGTTACAAACGGCGACTTTGCAGTAGCTGAAGACCTCGCTGATGATGTTGACTGGACATTCTACCTCGCTAATGGTGGTGCAGGCTCTGCTACAATCCACGACGGCGTTATCGAAATCGTAACCGAAAACGCAGGTACTGTTGACTACTCGGTACAGATTTTCCAGCCTAACCTCCCTATGATTAAGGGACAGAAATACAAGCTCACCTTCGACGCTTACGCTTCTGAAGACAGAACAATCATCACATGCGTATCTGCTCCGACAGCAGGCTGGATTCGTTACCTTGCTGACACAAAGCTTGATATCACAACAGAGCAAAAGACCTACGAGTTTGAATTTGAAATGAAGGACAAGACCGACAACAACGGTAGAATTGAATTTAACCTTGGCAACCTCGGTTCAACTGCTACTGTATACATCACAAACGTAAGAGTAGAGGTTGTAGAATAATTTTCCGGAGTGTATTTATGAAAAAGCTAAATGGATTTTATAAAGGCGTAAACCTTGGTGGCTGGCTCTCTCAATGTGTTCATACAAGAGAGCATTACGACAGCTTTATCACAGACGTGGACTTTGAGGAGCTTTCTCTCTGGGAGCTTGACCACCTAAGACTTCCTATCGATTACAATCTTCTTGAAACAGAGGACGGAAGCTACAAGTCAGAGGGCTTTGCCTATATCGACTATACGATTTCTTGGTGCAAAAAGCTCGGACTTAATCTCATACTCGACCTTCACAAGACCTACGGCTTCTCCTTCGATAAGGGCGAAAACGAGGTAGGCTTCTTTGAAAACGAGCAGTACAGAGAACGCTTTATAAAGCTATGGGAAGAGCTCGCAAAAAGATACGGTAGCTTCAGCGATATGCTCGCATTCGAGCTTTTAAACGAAGTTACAGACAAGAGCTACTGCGATATCTGGAACGAAACTGCCAAGAAGTGCATAGAGCGAATCAGAAAGCTCGCACCTGACACACTTATTCTTGTCGGTGGCTACCACAACAATAGTGCCGAAGCTGTAAAGGACCTTTTCTACATAAGCGACGAAAAGCTCGTGTATAACTTCCATTGCTACGACCCGCTTAATTTCACACACCAGGGTGCATACTGGGTTGATAATATGCCGAGCGACTTTAAAATGACCTTCGCTGAGTCGGGCGTTACAGAAAAGTTCTTCGAGGATTTCTTTGCTGATGCAATAAAGACAGCGACAGAGAGAAATGTTCCGTTATACTGTGGAGAATACGGCGTTATAGAAACAGTAGCAGCAAGCGAAGCGCTACCTTGGTATAAGGCTCTGCACAGCGTTTTTAAAAAGTACGGAATAGGCCACGCAGTATGGACATACAAGAAGATGGACTTTGACCTTACAAGCCCTGCTCTCGCAGAAATTAAAGACGAGATTTCTACACACGAATAAAAATCACCTCCACATAAAATACACTACAAGCAGCCTCCCTTGTCTTCTCACTTGGGAGGCTGCGTTATTTTATGCAAAACGCTTTGCAGTATAAATGAAGGCTTCGATTAATTGTCGCTGTTGTTGCTAGACAAAACAAGAATAAAAATGCTATAATGAAACTATACGGCTATGTGCGGTGTATTATATAGTAGGGGGGATAATTTTGAAGCTATCTGATATAACGAAAAGAATACTGTCTCTGGGTACGGCTGTGCTTACGCTTGCAACAATGAGTGTGGGCTTGTTTGCATATGCAGATAACGAAGAGCCGACCAATACAGCTGATGAATATATTGATTCTTTCTCTACCGAAAACACCAACAGAGCGCTGACTGTTTTCAACGAAGCCGACGGCCTGCCGACCGGTGAAGCAAACACGGTTTTGCAGACCTTGGACGGATACATCTGGATAGGTAGTTATGGTGGACTTATACGATATGATGGTAAAAACTTCAGAAACTACTCATCCGAGGGGCTTATAGACTCATCGTCGATTCGCACGCTTTTTGAAGACTCAAAGGGCAGACTCTGGATTGGCACAAACGACAAGGGCGTCTATGTAATGCAAAACGACACTATACAGCAGCTGCCATCCCCTGTCGCAGGAAAATATCTTTGTATAAGAGATTTTGCCGAAAAGCAGGACGGTAAAATAATCGTTGCCTCCACCTCCGGTGTTGGAGAAATCGACACAGAAGCTTTATCCTTTGTTACATACCTTGACGATAGCCGGCTTTTCGACGAGCCGGTATACTCGCTTGCGATTGACCCTGCCGACAGAATCTGGGCGTGCGTAAATTCCGGCGACTGCTATGTTATAGAGAATAAAAAAGTCGTAGAGATATTTGAACCGAACGAGCTATTTCTGGAAGAAACCGATATATCTTCTGTTGTGAATGACAGCGCATATAACATCTACCTCGGCGGCTATAAATATGAGCTTGTCAAGGTGTCCTTTCCGGCTGATTCGGATTACAGCTTCGACGATATTGTAATCGACAGCTATTTAAATCATTATATTTATACTTACACAGAGCTCAATGTTACAAAGGACGATGACGTTCTCATAAGCTGTATAAACGGTCTGGGTGTGCTGTCCTCTACCGGAAAATACACCGAATACGCTGGCATCGAGGGGCTTACTTCTCTTAACTGTGCGGCAATCGACTACGAGGGGAATATATGGCTCGCTTCGACAAGCAACGGTGTTATAAAGATGACAGAGAGCTGCTTTGAAAACTACAATCAGGCATCTGCCCTCATTGATACCTCTATTAACGCCGTACTGCTAAGTGGTGGTATGTACTATATCGCAACCGATACAGAGCTTATAATCTGCTCAAGCGATTGGGGAAAGCTAGAAAACGAGCTCACCGGTCTTCTCCGTGGAGTAAGAATAAAACACCTTGCTTTAGATAGCGAGGGCAACATCTGGATTGCGACCTATTCAGAATACGGTGCTATCAAGTATAATCCTAAGACAGGCAAAACAACATTTTTTAATTCAGGAAACGGAATCGAAAACGAAAAGATTAATGTTATATACCCTCTGGAAAGCGGCGAGGTCGCAGTCGGCACACAGCAAGGTCTTAGCATAATAAGAGATGATAAGGTTGTAAAAACCTTCGATGCCGAAAATGGCTTTGCCGCAACATCTGTGCTTTGTATGATGGAGCTGGGTGGCTCACTCTATGTCGGCACAGACGGTAGTGGCATATATGAAATCACCGCAGATGGCGAAATCAATGTTCTCAGCTATACCCGTGGGCTTTTAGAGGGCGTTGTCCTCAGAATGTGCCCCGACCCAGACGCTTACGGCAACTATTTTGTCAGCGCAGGAAGCTCACTTTACTACTATTATGCTGACCGGAATGCATTTACAAAGCTTGACAACTTTGCTAAAAAGCCGGGTAGCATTTATGATATTCACATAAATTCGGGCAAGGTCTGGCTACTACAGAACAACGGTATAGTTTCTGCCTACAAAACGGAGCTTTTAAAAAAATGAAAACGTCAAGGTCAGGAGCTACGGCATAGAGCACGGCCTCACCGGCACGCTCAACGCTAATACCTGGAACTGCTATTCTTCGACCGGCGACAAGCTCTATATCGCTACGAGAAACGGCATTAGTATATTCCGTTTTCAAGATATAGCATACGTTCCTCCAAAGGGCATCATAAACCACATTTCAATCGACAACACGATTATAGAGCACCCTGAAAGCGTATCTGTCGAAAAGGACGCACAGCGTATCACTATCGACTTCTCGGCTCTCACCTATACAGGCACAACGCCGTTTAGCATCGGGTACACCCTCGAGGGCTTTGACACCGAGGAATTTTATGTAACAGACTCCAGCCACCTTCTCGCCAGCTACACTAATCTCCCCGGTGGAAAATACACCTTCAAGATAAGAATCTTCGACCCTGTCACAGAAGAGACTCTATCGAGCTACACTCTCACAATCGAAAAGGACAAGCAACTTACAGAATACGCACTCTTCTGGGTACTGCTCGTCTTAGGAATTGTTGCTGTAACATCCTTATTGCTTGCACTTATATTCAGAGCAAAGACAAAGCGATACGAAAAGCACCAAAAGGAATTGCAGGCAATCGTTGACCTCTCACTTAAAACAACAGCCAGAATCATCGACGCCAAGGACGAATACACAAACGGTCACTCAATAAGAGTTGCCTACTATTCAAGAGAGCTCTCCAGAAAAATGGGCTTTTCCGAGAAGGAGCAGGAGAGAATATACGCTATCGCCCTGCTTCACGATATCGGTAAAATCGGTGTTCCTGATAATATCCTCAACAAGCCAAGCAGGCTTACCGACGACGAATTCAACATAATCAGAGAGCACGTTACCATCGGTGGAGAAATTCTCGAGGAATTCACAGTAATCGAAGGCATACAGGATGGTGCAAAATACCACCACGAAAAATATGACGGAAGTGGCTACTGCGAGCACAAGTCGGGAGAAGACATCCCACTCGTCGCAAGAATTATCTGCATTGCTGATAGCTACGACGCTATGCAAAGCACCCGAATCTACCGTAACGGTCTTTCTGAAGAAAAAATCATCAGCGAGCTTAAGAAGGGCGCAGGTTCACAGTTCGACCCTGCTATCGTACCTCACATGCTCTCGCTCATTGAAGAAGGCATAGCTCCACTTGGATTTTAAGCAAACAAAAATCACCGAGAAAGCTCTCGGTGATTTTTTGTATCTTGTGTAATTCTAACTTGTCTAAAGGCTACATAACCTTGTTGTTCTTCATATAGCCTGAGGTGTACTCATAAGGGGTGAGGAAGTATGACCACGCACCGTACTTGCTATAGCAGCCGGTTTCCATAATGTAGGTCACTCCGTCGATATCAACCTCTAGCCAGAAGTGCTGCCAACGACTTGAGCCTGTCGCATTACAACGATATCCCTTGACCATTCTTACATCATAGCCCATACAAGCCATCATAGCAGCCAGTGCGCCGTTATACTGCAGGCATTGACCATACTGGTTCTTGTATATAGCTGTTACCCACGATGATGAAACCTTATTATAATCGTAGCCGTAATCGCTGTTCATGTTAATCCACTCAAGTGTGTAGCGCAGTCTCTCCTGTCTTGTCATGCCGGTATAGTTCTTGGCAAACTGGTCGAGAATCTTCTTGTCGGCTGCACTGATTTTATATGTCCATTCGAGCTTGGTTGTACTTCCCTGTGCGTCATACACCTTGACCTCGTTATGTCTCTTAGAGAGGTCGACAGAATTTAAGAGTATATCTATCTCGTCTGCGTAACAGATGTTACTGTACTCGCCGTAATACCACTTGTTTGCTGCATCACGATATGGTGCAACCTTGTAAGTATAGTAATTGCCTATCTTTGCAGTCTTGTCAACATAGCTTGTACCGGTGAGCTTCTTTAAGAGCTTATATTCGCCACCGTTTTCACTTCTGTAAAGCTTGTAGCCGTCAGCTCTGACATTCTTATCCCATGAAAGCTTGGTTCCACCTGTGGTGCTACCTGCAATCTTGAGTGTAGGAATTGTAGCCTTAGTAACGCAGGCCTTCTGAACAACATTACTTGAATAGCCCTTGCCGTTCTTGTCATAAACTACGCCCTTTATCTTATAGTAATAAGCACCGAACTGCTTAAGTCCGCTGTCGTAGTAATAAGGAACAGTAGTCTTTGCGTGGTAAACATACTTTGAGCCATTGTAACGATAGATGTGGTACTCATCGCTGCCGATGTCTGTCCAGGACATCTTGACCTTAGTTTCTGAAATAGCTCTGCCGTAGATAACGTCGATTGTGCCGACGGTAATCTTGTAGCTGATAGCGTCCTCCATAGTACCGCTGTAATCACCGATAAACTCGATATCGGCTGTTACATTACCGATTCTGTCCGAAGGGTTAACTACCTTGAAATCGACATTCTGTATGAGCGTATTTCCGTCATAGGTAAGCTCAACCACCGGGTCTTTCTCAAAAGTTGTGCTTGAAACTCCGACGATTTCAACCTTAGTAGCATCAATCTCGGTTGCGATACCTGCTGCAATTGCAACCAGGCTCTGTGCTGAAAATGACAGCATCATAACAACTGCCAGAAGCAGCGTACATACTCGTTTTTTCATATTACTCTCTCCTAATTTGTCTCTCTGTTGTTTATCGTATACAATAATTATAACACTTCACCACATACAATACAAGCACCATATTCTACAAAAAAGAACATAGTGCTTTGGTGATTAAGTCTTAATACAAAATGGGCAGCGCTTCCTTTGTTACGGTACAATCGGAATTATAAATGTCTCTTAAAACTTCGTTTGTTGTGTATTTTTCAGTAAGGCAAAAATCGTGCGACCATGTCATAAAGCTTACCCAACCGACCTTTTCGGCCACTATATTTTTGGGGTGTGGCAGAGTACCGGTTTCACCTATAAGCATAAGCTTTGCCTTGTCTGAAAGTCCTAAAAGAGCGTTATACATATCTGCCCTCGAGGCGTGGTCGTGCTCCGGCGGATACATATCTCTTGAGATTATATCCACGACATCATCGCCCGGATAGTGCGTCTTTTCTGTTCCGTTGAACACCCATATAAGCGAATCTAAGTGGTGTATATTTACAAAGCGCTCGTACATGATTCTCCACAGCTTTTTGAAGACCTCGCCACCCTTTGCTCCCCACCAGAACCAATCGCCCTCACATTCGTGAAGAGGTCGCCAGAGTATCGGGATTTCTCTATCGCAAAACGGTCTTAGCAGACCTGCCATATAATCTATATCAGATATAAGAGCCTTATTTTCATCCGTTCCGTCAATCACAGCAAGCGACGCGTCGAAGCTTGTGTTGGCTGTATAAAACGACTTAGAACGCCCATACAGCGGCGAAAACCAATGCCAAGTGAATGTGATAAGTCCCTTGCTTTCTGCCCACTCCCACGCCCTTTTAAGCGTGCCGAGGTTATCGCTTACCTCATCCATGCACTCTTTGTCGGTGTCAAGGTAATTTATGTTGGGAGAATATGATAAAAGCTCAAAGCCCAGTAGTGCAGGGAGCTTGCCTGTCACGTTCTTTATGTGGTAAAGCTCCTCTTGTGCCATGCTCTGAGTATGCTGACCTGCTATAACCTTCTTGCCGGTAATGTCAAAAAGATACTTCAGTACTCTTTTTACGCTGTCTGTTGCATTTTTGTTCGTCGGTGTAAAGTCAATATCACGCATAACGTTATCCCTCTAAATTTCAAGTGTATCCCCGGAGCGTATGTAGCAAAGTCTGTCGCCCATGATTTTCTCGAGCACCTCATACTGTGCCTCTTCGGTGCAATGCCCGGTGTAATAGCTCGTTTTAACTGTCATAAGCTTTTGTGCCGAGGCCCGAAGCTCCTCGCTGTCCGGTGCAAGCTTCATAAAGTGGAAGCCACCCACCAAGACGTCTGCCTTAAAATACTCCGAGAGCCCCACGACGCCTCTATGCGAACAACCACTTATTAGTATTCTTCTGCTATTTTCTTCAATTAAAAGATACACCTCGTGCCTGAAGTCATCGGGGATTTTTCCACTATCCGTGAGCCTTGTAAGCCCATACGGAACAGACGGATAGGCAAGCTTTGTATCATTTGCAGCATAGAGAGTGAGCCCGTCGCCAAGCTTCGTTTTCTCATGGATTTTTACAAGCCTGTCGCTAGCCTCTAAGCTTTTGTCGACACCGATAAACTTGTCCTCTGCATTGTAATGCTCTCCAAAAGCGAACTCGCTCATATACACGCTCGCCTTGTCATTCTCACGAAGAAAGAGCCCCATTCCACCGCTGTGGTCATAATGCCCGTGCGACAAAACCGCCGTATCGACCTTAGACAAATCGACACCCAGAACTCTTGCGTTTTTATAAAAAACATCAGTCTGCCCCATATCGAAAAGGAGCCTTCTGCCGTTTGCTTCAATATATAACGAAAGTCCGTGCTCGCAGGCAAATTCACTGCTCCTTGCTGTATTCTCACAAAGCACCTTTATGAGCATCTAAATCATCTCCTTAGCTGTTATTGATATATTAAGCCAAAGCCTTATCGCTTCCCTATCTTTTTGAAAAGCCTTACGCAAAGCTTTACTGTCACGCCGACGAATACAGCCGATAGAATTGTTCCCTCTCTTATTCCGACAATTTTAAAGTTAAAGAACAAGAGCGACAGCAACAGAGCAACAAGCACATAGGTTATATCAAGAGCAATTTTCACATTGCCGAAATCCTTGTGCAGAGTATCCGATACAGCCTTTACGAAAGCTTCGCCTGAATTCATAATTACATCAGCAACTACCGTGAGCGCAATGCCAAAGCCCAGCACGGCTATCCCTATAGCCACCATAGAAAGCCTTGCAGGGTAAGCCTTTACCGGTATAATAGAAACCAGCTCCAGTCCTAAGTCAGTAAACCAGCCGAAC
Source organism: Oscillospiraceae bacterium (assembly GCA_045602925.1). Classification (GTDB taxonomy): domain Bacteria; phylum Bacillota; class Clostridia; order Oscillospirales; family Ruminococcaceae; genus UBA7477. Next base: position 55,307 of record JAZSCN010000021.1, read on the forward strand.
AAGAAGGATAGTGGCACCTGGAGAAGCTGTATAAGCTTAAACCTGCTTCTTAAAACGATTATCTGGCCCACTATGAGCGTGCAGTTCCATGCAATAAGCCATTGTCCAAGAGTAAGAAACGAAAGCTTTATGCTCACCACATTCGGTATTGAAGAAATCGGCGTAACGCCTAATCCGCCATGCTTTGTAAAGGCAACACCAAGCGCCGAAAAGAACAGTCCTACTATAAATAGCAGGTATCTTTTTGCAATCTCTTTTTTGCCCATACATATAACTCCTTTGCAGCCACGCCCATGTATTTCAGCGTGGTTTAACTCTTGTCAGAATAATTATATCACATCTTCCCTACCGTTTCAATGTTTTTAGTGCATACAAAAGCCTCCCCACTTTTTATTACAGTGAGGAGGCTTACCCCTATAAGTTTTCACACTAAGGCTTATATTTATTCTCTAGCTCTCTTTTTGTATACTTCTAAACATAGCTTTTAATTACACCTATTATAGCCCAAAAATGCCGTCAACAAATTTTCGTCAAGCTGCTGTTTTTCAAATCCAGAAGGCGTATGCTCGCACTAAGCTGTACGGTTTTGCGACTAAGTTGCCACACAAAACCTCCGACACTACATAAAGCATCAGAGGTCTCGATATGTTTCTAATTAATCTTCAAAGTAAGACTTATACTCAAGCTTGTATTTTGAATCAGGGAAAAGCAGCTTGTAAAGCTCTATGAAATAGTCATCCGTCATACTTGCGATATAGTCTACGACTACCTGGTTTGGATCTTCCTTCAGGTAGTCAAAGTCGCTGTAGTAACGAAGGCCGTTTTGTATACCTTGAATATGGTGCCTAAAGATTACCGAGTCTGTGTTTTCGTTTTTCAAATCGTCAAGCAGCTTGTAATAAAGCTGTGTAAACATCGGCTTTATCTGGCTGTCGTAGAGCTCGTTTACCTTGTCGCTGAAATATATATGCTGATAATTCTCGCTCTTTGCAGTTTTAAGGTCTGAAAACGCCTTGTCGCTAAGCTTAATGTAGTCCTTACCATAACTGTTGCTCACAATATCTACGATGAGATTGTTTATCATTTCTGCATTTTTCTGCCCTATAAAATCAGATGAAAAGCTAAACGACTCGTCTATGATATTAGCAGTAACGGCGTCCTGCCTGTCCTTTCCGATATAGGCGATAATGTCGCTTATTCTCACAACACAGCCCTCTAAGGTCATCGGCACGAGCCTTTTTATAGCGTCGCCACCTTCGGTATAGCAAGCCTCGACACGCTCATCGTACTCATCAAAGCCGGTCAGAGTGCACGGCTTATATTCCTCAAGCTCAAATTCACCGTTATGACACAATATACCGTCGAGCACCTGCAGGCTGATATTTCGCTTATAGAGAATATCGAGCGCTCTTGTGCTGTGCACGTTGTGGTTAAAGTATCTTCCCGTTTCGCCTTGCAAAAGCTCAGAAAGAAACCTCTCTCCTGCGTGACCAAACGGCGTATGACCGATATCGTGGCCTAAGGCGATTGCTTCAATAAGGTCAAGCTCCAAGCCGAGCAGTCTACCGATATTTCTCGCAATTCTCGAAACGAGCTGAACGTGGAGACCCCTTCTTGTTATATCGTCATTGCTGTATAGAGAAAGAACCTGCGTCTTGTCATTGTATCTGTTGTATAGTGGCAGGTGCAAAATCTTGTCTATATCTCTTGAATAGGAAGGTCTTAAAAGCGAGGACTTGTCCTTGCTCATATCTCGGCGCAACGCGTCACCGGGCAGCGCCCTGAACGGATTTTCCCAGCCGTTTTCCATATCGCTTAAAATCTGCTTTTCTACCTCTGCGTCAAGCTGATGATATTTAAGTGCCATAGCCTTCCCTCCTTTTGTTGACAGGTATAAGTTATCAGTCCATCTGCGTTTTATTATACCATACAATCCCACAAAAGTAAAGAAATCGCAAGTCTGCCAAAACGCAAAAACCTCGCCTTTTCAGCAAAGGAAGTGTAAAACATCCGCAATCACTTACAGCAAAAGCGTTCGCCTTTAGCGATTGCTTTTTGAGTACCGAAATGATATAATAAGGTTATATTTATAAAAGAGGCGTAAAGTAATGTTTAAATTATTTCTGACTTTTTTAAAAATCGGATTGTTTACATTCGGTGGTGGCTACGCCATGATTGCAAACATACGAGAAGTTGTTGTAGATAAGAAAAAATGGCTGAGCGAAGATGAGCTTTTACAGGTAATTACAATCGCTGAATCTACGCCGGGCCCTATTGCCATAAACCTTGCAACCTATGTTGGCTACAAGCGCAAAGGAGTCCGTGGAAGTATTATGTCAACTCTCGGTGTAACAGTACCATCGCTTGTTATAATATATATTATCTCGCTTTTTCTTGATGCGTTTATGGAAAACAAATTTGTCGCCTATGCTTTTGTAGGAATCAAATGTGCTGTTGCCTTTCTTATTCTAAAAGCAGGACTTCAAATGCTGAAGAAAATTCCGAAAAACAAAATTGCAGCTGTAGTTTTTATTGCAGTATTTGTTGCAATGCTGTGCTTTGAGATTTTCGCGGTTGATTTCAGCTCGATTATTCTCATTCTTATGGGAGGGGTTATCGGCATTATCGTTTACGCCTTGCCCCAAAAAGAGGAGAGTAAGAAATGATTTATCTATTACTCTTTCTTGAATTTTTCAAAATAGGCTTGTTTTGTTTCGGTGGCGCATTCGGCATGTTGCCTCTGATTGAGCAAGCTGTCATAAAGTACGGCTGGCTTACCGAAAGCGAATTTTACAATTTTGTCGGAATCTGCGAGTCAACTCCGGGGCCTATTGCCGTGAATATCGCAACCTATGTCGGCTCGGTGCAGGGTGGCTTACTTGGAAGCATATGTGCAACCATCGGTGTTGTGCTACCGTCTTTCTTGATTATTCTTCTTATAGCCTCAATACTGAAAAGATTTACGGATAATAGATTTTTCAAAGGCTTTATTCGAGGAGTTAATCCTGTCATCACGGCACTCATTCTTTCAACGGGCGTCATTTTGCTTGCTAAGACAATCGGGTTTATCAGCCTAAGCAAATGGAACTTTGACATAGTTTCTGCTGTGATTTTCGCCCTTATAGTTGCCGTACATTTTATTGTGAAAAAGTGCATTAAAAAGAAGCTGTCTGCTATTCAGATAATCCTTTTATCAGCAGGATTGGGAATAGTCGTTTCAACACTTGCGGAGAAATTTTAAATTTCACTGCCCCATTTCGCTTTGCACCTTCGAGAATTGCTTTTTCGGAGAGTAAGTGGTATAATTATGTAAAGAGCAAACTGCTCGATAAATCGGAATTTGTAGAGGAAATTTAATTTTTATGAACAAAGAAGAATTGCATAATATGGAGGATACCTCCGGCAACTATTGATCCTGCCGGAAACAAGGTCCTTACCGGATCTGAATATTATGAACGGTCCGCAGCGCTTCCGGTGTTCCAGCCGGAATTGCTGCGGATATTTATATACTTATCAATATATCAGAAATGCTCCCCGGAAGAAGGATATCCGGGGAGCATTTTTTATACTATGGGAGGCAGGCCTGTTTTTCTTGTGAACCAGCCTATCAGCTTTTGTGCAGCACGAAGATTGACTGCTACAGCTGCGGTGCCGATGACCATACCTGCGATAAGGAGAGCTGTGCTGACGTTAAGTGTGCACAGACACTTGTATATTATGTATATGCTTACAGGAAGGAATACAATGCTTGTAGCTGTGGCCGGGATGTATTTCCTGAGTGCAGCTGACTGTAGGAGATGTACTGCAAAGTGCAGGGTACAGCCTGTAAATCCGCCCAGCCAGAGACACCAGACCAGTTCGTTATCTGTCAGCATGGCTATAAGCGAGATCAGTGAGCATAACAGCAGTTCTTCAGCTACAGCAAGGGAAAATCCCTCTGTAGAGAAGTCTTTATAGGTCTTGAGCATGAATGGGAATTTTTGCTCAATCAGTTCTTTGTTCTTTCTGAGCCATATCCCGATACCGATTATTTCTTCCATGTCGTGTATGATGAATATTACCGGGAAAAGCCAAACGTATTTATCCATATATGTTCTCCGTTTTATGCTGATTTTATTGATGCGGTATGTATCTACAATTATATAATGTCAGCGGAGCTTTGTCAACCGCTTATTATTGTACGAGTACGGCTTTTCTTATTCCTCACTATCGGCTTCGTTCAGATGATTGACCTGCAAAATACACATTGTAAATACGCCCATCGTTCCGCCGAGAAAAATCAGCCAGCCCATTACTTGCAGTCCCAAGCGGACGCAGGATATCTCAAAGGCAAGCCTGCAGACCACGTTACACGCTTCTTAAAGAGCTGCAGCGGTGGAGAGGAAAGCACAATGGTTGATGTTCTCGTTAACATTGTCGGATGCCGAAAAAATTGAAACATAAAAGCACACCGATATAAATCAGTGTGCTTTGTGATAAAATCCGGATTATTCAGAGATAAGCTCTCTGATTTCAACCTTTTTTATCTTTCTTGCTGCGATATAAGCAAACACAAAGAAGCTGAGCCAGATTGCGGCTGCAGGGATAATAAAGGTTGTAAAGGTTATTGAGGTATCGATTCTTGTAAGACCTAAGATTCTGAGCAGAGCTTCAAGGAGAGGCATTGTCAGGAACACAGATGCTACTGCACCAATCAAAGAGCCGATTACGGCAATTATCATAAAGCGAAGTGCAAACTGGACACGCAGTCCACTTGATGAAAAGCCGAGCGACTTGAGTATGCCGATATCCATTCTTTCCTTAACAAAGGATTTTGAACAGAGCATACTGATTACTACTGCCGAGAATGCGATTGACATACCGAACACTACAACCAGCAGAATCATACAAACCATATCGAGAAGCTCTACCATACTATCGTCAGCTTCTGTTTTTTCCTCTATTGTTACAATCTCTATAAGCTCCTTATACTTGCTGTTCAGAGCGTCTCTCACTGCCTGCGAGAGACTTCTGTCAGAAAGCTCAATATAGCAATTCGGAAGTGTTCCTGTTACTTCATAGTAGGCTTCGGCGGTTATTGTAAAGGTTTTTCCGACGTCGGCAATCGACTGGTGATAGCCGGTTATGATAAATTCCTTCTTGTTGTCACCGCTTCCGATTGTAACGGTATCGCCTATTCCCTTGCCAATTGTCTCTGCCACTATATCAGTGACAGATACCTCGTTATTATAGCGTGGGAGTCTTCCCTCGATTGTCTGATACTGCTTTTCGATAGGGGTTGCGGAGTCACAGAAAAGCTGGACATCATCAAGCATCACATATCCGCCCATACCGAACATTATGTTTGCGTCCTTATCAATCTCACGGACAGTTTCTTCAAAGCTATCCATATCGTCAAGTGTAAAGCTGTCTGACGTGGCTACTGTAACATCAGGGTAGACCGTACCTACCATAAGGTTTTCTCCCTTGAGCTTTGCGGTAAGCACCATCATTGTCATAAGAAAATACACGAGCAATGCGGCAATAAGCACAGCTCCGACATAGCTTTTGCTTCTTGACGTAAACTGTCTGAGTCCCATAAAGAACGAGAGAGGCTTTTTCTTTACAGGAATATTCAGGCGATTGTCAAAATGCACCTCGGACTTTCCGCCTGAAATTGCACGGACGGGAGAAACCCTGCTTACCTTTCTTGTTGCGAGTGTTACAAACAATGCACTTATGAGGATTATTCCGACGCAGAGAAGTCCGCATTTACCAAAAGATATACGGTGAACTGTTGCAAGGCCCGTGATTGACTGGAAGAGCGTTCCGAGTAAAAACAGTACAGGAATCGACAGTAAAAGTCCGATAACAGAGCCGATTACTTCAGCTACAATATACTGCAGGATATACACGAGTCGGATTTTACCCGAGGTAAAGCCCTGGGACTTTAATACGCCGAGATTTATGTATTCCATTTCTACAGATGTTGTTATGCTGTGATACATTGCGATGATAGCTATTACAAGCATAAGGATTACAAACGCAATAACTACTCCTGAGCCTGTGTCGGACATAATCTTTGTATAAGACTCGGATTCTTCCTTAGCAAGCATTACTCTTGATTCATTGATAAGATTGCAGGATTCGTCGAGGTTTCTTTGTACCTCAAGATAATCGGCACCCTCACGGAATGTCATAGCAATCTCAACAAACTGAAAGTCCTTTGAAGCTTCGGAATACATTTTCTCAAAGTCAGCTTCGTTTACAAAGAGGCATTTCATTCCGAGCATAAGGCCGCCGTAAAACGGTTCTGCTACGTAGCCTTTGATTTTAAAGGTATAAGTATTATTTACAGATGAGTCCTCGGCTGAAGGGATGTTGATAATTACTTCCGAGCCGATTTTTGCCTTGCTATAGAGTCCTGTAAAAGCGTATGGGACATATATTTCGCCCTCTTTAAGAGGCTCGGGATTTTCAATATATCCCGTTTTGCTGTCATTGAAGACACGGTAGCCGTCACGGTTCTGAGAGTAAATGAGAAGCGAATTATGGATTTCCATATCATCCACAAACGCTGTGTTATTAGCGACATAATCGGTTGTCATAACATCTTCTACATCGGGGTCTTCTAAGATTGTGTCAAGAATCTCATCGTCGCATTTCTCAGCCTCAATATAGGCTGACATATCCTTTGAATTTGCCCACTCATACGCTTCGGTGAGTGTTCTGTCTATGTTGTCGTTGTTGCTGACAGTTCCGGTAAATGAAACAACGATAACCGCCATAAGAATGATGATACCCTTGAAGGCACCCTTCTTATGCTTGATGTTGGCTTTAAGAAGCTTGAGTATTTCCATACCGCACCTCACCATTCCATTGATGAGAGCCAGGAGTTCACCTGTGCTTCACGGCTCTTTTCGTTTTCCGGTGAATAAGGCGGAAGGTCGAGGTCTCCTACTACTGCGCCGTCTGCAAGGTAGATAATTCTTGTTGCACGAAGTGCTGCACGGCTGTCGTGAGTTACCATCAAAATACTCTGACCGTTGTTGTTAAGGTCGGTTAAAAGATTTAAAACGTCGGTGGTGTTCTTTCTGTTAAGCGCACCTGTAGGCTCATCGGCAAAAAGAAGCTTGGGGCTATTGATTACAGCTCTTGCGATAGCGCATCTCTGCTGTTCACCACCCGAACATTGCGACGGAAGCTGTGTCTTTATTTCAGAAATCCCCATTTTTGAAAGAAGCTCATCAGCATGTTTGTTTACTTCATCTGCTGAAACAGTTTTATTGAGATAACCCGGTACAGCAACGTTTTCAAAAAGTGAAAGATTACTTACAAGGTGCATCTGCTGAAAGATAAATCCGAAATCACCGTGACGAAGTTCGGCAAGCTTGTTCTCGGACATTTTTACAATATCCTTTCCGTCATATGTAACCGAGCCGCCGGTAGCTCTGTCCATACCGCTTAAAGCATAAAGAAGAGTGGACTTGCCCGAACCCGACGCACCCATTACAACAGTAAAATCCCCCTCGTAAATATCAAGGTCAAGATTGCTTAAAATATGATTCTGCACACCGTTATGTGCAAAGCTTTTGCAAAGTCCCTTTGCGGATAAAATTGTATTTTTCATAGCGTTTCACCTTTCTGTTCTGTTTTCGTTAAACTAATTTTACCGCAAAAGTTATTAAGAAGTCCTTAAGAAGTCACCGTTGGCAAAATAATTTTTATCTGAAAACCGTCAGCAAGATTTTCGGCGTAAACCTCGCCACCCGACTGTGTAATAATATACTTTACGATGTGCAGACCAAGTCCTGCGCCGTTTTCGTTTCCGATACGACTGCCACGATAGAATTTATCAAAGATAAAGGGGATTTCCTCGTCGGGTATTCCTTTTCCGAAGTCACGGAAAGCAATTTCCACACCTTTTGCAGTCTTTTCAACAGCAATTTCAACGTCCGTCTTTGCGTACTTTGAAGCGTTGCTTATGATGTTCTCGAACACCTGTGTGAGTCTGTTTTTATCAACATTAACATCAATAAAACACGCAGGGAGATTAAGCCTGATATCGTTTCTTGCAGAAAATTCGGACACAGTTTCTTTTACAAAGCCGCAAAGCTCAAATTTTTCGGGATTCATTTTAAGTCTGTCAAGGTCGGAAATTGAGTGTAGAAGCATATCGTTTGTAAGCGTCGCAACCTCGTCGCATTTTCTCATAATTACACTGAGATATTTTGCACGCTTTTCTGCGTTCATATCAAGTCCCGCTTCAAGTCCCTCGGCATAGGCACGGATTGACGAAACGGGAGTTTTGACATCGTGGGAAAGTGAGGCAATAACGGTTTTGTTATTCTCAATCGCCTCTTTTTCGCAGGCACGGGCAGAGGAAATTTCCTTTCTCATACAGTCAAAAGCCCAGGTGAACTTGCCGAAATAATTGGTGCGTTCATATTGAAGTGGCAGGTCGAAATTACCGTTTGCTATCTGTTCGGCAAAGCCTGTCAGCTTTTCAAAAGGTCGCAAAATAGCAAACCATATATAAGTGAAAACAGCGATAATCAGCATCGAACAACCGCCGGAAACCCACCATAAATAATCCGTGTTATTGTTTTCGGGAGTGTATTCCGAAAGTGATATTTTAAGTTCTGCTGCTATCTTTGCTGCTTCTTCTGTTTCACCGCTTGCAATAAGCTGTTCGATTTCATTTGCCGATACAATATAGCTGCCGAAGTCAACCTCGGGAGGCTTATTGGCGGCGTTTACAAGCACCGCTGTCGCTATTGCAAGCAAGCCTATAAAAACAGCGGCGGCAGTAATAAGATATTTTTTCATTCCTTAACCTCCAGCATATAACCAACCTTGTAAACGGTTTTTATGAAACTCGGCTCGGCAGGGTTATCCTCTAGCTTTTCACGAAGCCAACGGATATGTACTGTAAGAGTTGACTGCTCAACCTCCGAAAATGCACCCCACACCTCAGAAATAAGCTTGTCTTTTGGAATTGCGGTATTGATATTCTCACACAGATAAGCAAGCAAGTCAAATTCACGCAGGGAAAGAGAAACGGGAGCATTACCCTTTGTTACCGTCCGTGCTGTAATGTTAACCGATACATCACCGAACTTTATGATTTTTTCCTGCTCCGAAAAGCCGTATGTACGGCGGATAAGCGCATTTACCCTTGACAAAAGCTCTTTCATTGAATATGGCTTCGGCAGATAGTCATCACCACCGATATCAAACCCTGTAATACGGTCACTTTCGCTTGTTCTTGCACTCGCAAAGATAACGGGTATTTGCGATACTTTTCTGAGTTCTTTGCACAGCTCAAGTCCCGTTGTATCAGGAAGATTGATGTCAAGGAGAATAAGCTGAAAGCTGTTTTTTGAGAGCAATTCAAATGCCTCTTCACCGCTTTCGGCAGTTGTTACGCTGTAGCCGTAGCTTTCCAACATTTCTGATATAATAAAGGATAAATCCATATCGTCGTCAATAATGAGAATTTTTTTCATAGCTCACACTCCTTTTAGTTCCATTATATCACAATCAACGCTTTGTTTCAATGACAAAACGCCCCTGTTCAAAAGAACAAGGGCGTAGATTGTTTATTCACATCAGCTTATCTGCACGTGGGTGGTGATATCCTCCCACTGATTAGAGCGAAGGTATTTTACCTTTCTCGGAGATAACCACCCTGAATCAGCAACTTTTTCTTAGCTCTTGGACTGTGAAACAGAGCAGATTTTTCGATAGAAATTCTGAAAATGATGCAGGGTGTGTTCGAGAAAAATGCTGAGGAAAATTTTTGTGTTTTACGGGTGCAAACTGAATTTTTTTCAAAACCTCTTGACAGCTAATCGAAATTAGCTTATAATAAAGCTAACGCAAATTAGCCAAAGGAGGCATATGATGAATACAAAGAAAAAAATACTCGACGAAGCGCTGAGCTTGTTCTCTCAAAAAGGCTACACAAACGTATTTGTTGCGGAGATAGCTGAAGCGGTCGGGATTAAAGCACCGTCACTTTACAAGCATTACAAAAGCAAGCATGACATTTTCGACGCAATCCTCGACGAAATGAAACAGAGTTATGATAAACAAGCGGCTATGCTTAATATGAACGGTAATAATGCCGCTGCTGACGCAGATGTTTTCGCCGCTGTTAACGAGGACGGTCTTGTAAAAATGGGAATGGGGCTGTTTCTGTTTTTCCTTCACGATGAATATATGCAGAAATTCCGCAAAATGCTGACTATCGAGCAGTTTAACAATCCCGAACTTGCAGAACTTTTCAGCAAACAATATTTTGATGATGCCCTTAAATATCAAAGTACAATGCTTGAAATACTTTGCAATCAGGGTGTGCTGAAAGGTGAAAATCCATATATAATGGCACTTCAGTTCTACTCGCCCATATATACGCTTCTGACAATGTGCGACAGAGCACCGCACAGAGAAGCAGAGCTTACTGCACAATTAGAACAGCACATAAGACAGTTTTCACGAATTTACAGCAAGGAGGAAAAGTAATGAAGATAACGGTTATCAACGGTCAAAATCATAAGGGAAGCTCTTACAACATAGGTAAAATCGTTGCCGAAAAGATTGAGGGCGAAAATGAAATTATCGAGTTTTTCCTGCCGAAAGACCTTAATCATTTTTGCGTCGGATGTTATAAATGTCTTGACGGCGATGAAAACTGCCCTTATTTTGAAGAAAAGTATAGAATTATGAAAGAGGTCGAGGAAAGCGACATTCTTATTTTTACCACCCCGACATATTGTGAACGTGCATCTGCACCGATGAAAGCTTTTCTTGATTTGACATTTACATATTGGTTACCGCACAGACCAAGAGAGCGTATGTTTAACAAAAAGGCATTTGTCGTTTCAACAGCAGCAGGCTCGGGAGCGAAAAAAGCAGTAAAGGATATTACTAACGCCCTGTTTTATTGGGGAGTCCCCTTTGTGAAAAGCTATGCCGCACTTTTGCAGGCTATGAACTGGGAAAGCGTTAAGGACAGTAAAAAGGAGAAAATCGAAAAAGACACAACAAAAATTGCCAAAACATTATCCAAAAAGAAAAAAGTGAACGTTGGATTTAAACAGCGTTTTATGTTCAATGTGATGGGTATGATGCAGAAAAACGGAATGGGCTCATCGGAATACGAAAAAGAATACTGGACAGAAAAAGGCTGGCTCGGTAAAAAACGCCCGTGGAAAGTATAAACAACACAAAAACCTCCCCGACTTTTTACAGTCGAGGAGGTCATTTTTGTTATTCACATCAGCTTATCCGCACTTCAACGGTGATATCCTCCCACTGATTAGAGCGAAGGTATTTACCGCCGAGCTTACGGAAAGCCTTTGCGGTTTCAAAGTCAATCGTGAATTCGTAGGAAAGCACGATTTCGGGTGTTTCCGAAAAGACTCCTTGATTACTTGATTGCAGCCTGTGCAGCAGCAAGTCTAGCAATTGGAACTCTGAATGGTGAGCAAGATACATAGTCAAGACCGATCTTGTGGCAGAACTCAACAGATGTTGGGTCGCCGCCGTGCTCGCCACAGATACCGATGTGGAGCTTGTTGTTAACCGGCTTACCGAGCTTGATAGCCATTTCCATAAGCTTACCAACGCCTGTCTGGTCGAGCTTAGCAAATGGATCGTTCTCGAAGATCTTAGCATCATAGTAAGCATCGAGGAACTTACCAGCGTCGTCTCTTGAGAAGCCGAATGTCATCTGTGTAAGGTCGTTTGTACCGAAGCAGAAGAAGTCAGCTTCCTTAGCGATTTCGTCAGCTGTAAGAGCAGCTCTTGGGATTTCAATCATTGTACCAACTTCGTACTTGAGGTCAGAGCCAGCAGCAGCGATAACAGCGTCAGCAGTTTCAACTACAACCTTCTTTACGAACTTGAGCTCCTTGATTTCGCCAACGAGTGGAATCATGATTTCTGGGCATACGTTCCAATCTGGGTGAGCCTTCTTAACGTTGATAGCAGCCTTGATAACAGCCTTTGTCTGCATTGCAGCGATTTCTGGGTATGTTACAGCAAGACGGCATCCTCTGTGGCCCATCATTGGGTTGTACTCGTGGAGACCGGCGGTGAGAGCCTTGATGTCTTCAACTGTCTTGCCCTGAGCGTCAGCGAGAGCCTTGATGTCAGCTTCTTCTGTTGGAACGAACTCGTGGAGAGGTGGGTCGAGGAATCTGATTGTTACAGGGTTGCCCTCGAGTGCCTCGTAGAGAGCTTCGAAGTCAGCCTGCTGGATTGGTTCAATCTTAGCAAGAGCAGCTTCTCTCTCTTCAACTGTATCTGAACAAATCATTTCTCTGAATGCTGCAATTCTGTCAGCCTCGAAGAACATGTGCTCTGTACGGCAGAGGCCGATACCTTCAGCGCCGAGCTCTCTAGCCTTCTTAGCGTCAGCAGGAGTATCAGCATTTGTTCTAACCTTGAGCTTTCTGTACTTGTCAGCCCAAGCCATGATTCTACCGAATTCGCCAGCGATTGTAGCGTCTACTGTTGGGATGATACCATCGTAGATGTTACCTGTTGAACCGTCGATAGAGATGTAATCGCCTTCGTTGTATGTCTTACCAGCAAGTGTGAACTTCTTGTTTTCTTCGTCCATCTTGATGTCGCCGCAGCCTGATACACAGCAAGTACCCATACCACGAGCAACTACAGCAGCGTGAGATGTCATACCGCCACGAACTGTGAGGATACCCTGAGCAGCCTTCATACCTGTGATATCTTCAGGAGATGTCTCAAGTCTTACGAGAACTACCTTTTCACCCTAAGTCGGATCGTAGCCATGTCGTTCTGTGAGCCAAGGAGT